>CAMDDJ010000001.1 GCA_945891385.1 Candidatus Kuenenia stuttgartensis
TGCCCTGCATCACGACGCTTCCGGCGGCGGAGGCCTGCGTGCGGGCCATGGAGGGCATGCGGACGAAGCCGCTCGACGTGCAGCCGATCCAGGACCGCTTTCCCGAGCCGCATCCGACGTAAGCAACGGCTGGCGTCTGGAGGGGCGGAGGCGGCGTTGGCTGTGGGGCCGGGGTTGCCCCTGCGTGGTCGCCGGACGTTCGCTTCGGCCTTCCTTGGCCTCCGCTCACTCCGAGATAACTTCGCTTCGCCCTCCGGGCTGCGCTCGTTCTCTAGGCCGGCGACCACGCATGGGCAACCCCGGCCTTTTGACCCGGTCTCGGTGCCGTTGGTTCAGGTGCCGTTGGTTCAGGTGACGTCTTCCTGGAGGCCCGTGTTCCAGTTGGCCCGTTGTGGCAGGCTTGCAGCCTGCCCGATGCGGGAACGACCCGTCGCTCAGGGTCGGATTGTCCCGAGCCTCGTCCTGCTGCGACGGCGTGCTCTGGTCCGTTACGGTAGTTCGGGCGGCCGGATGCGGCGGGGGGGCTCGCTGAGCGCGTCAAGGAAAGCGAGGAGGTCGCTCATGTCCTGCTTCGAGAGGCTCAGCGGCTTCAGGAGTGGGCTCTTGGTGGGAAACAGGGGATCCTCGGCCTGGTGCTCCTTGCGACGGAGCGTGGGCATGCCGGCGTTGTACATGTTGATCACGCCGGGCAGCTCGAACAGGCCGTTGTGCATGTAGGGGCCGGTGTTGGCGATGTTGCGGAGGGTCGGGGTGCGAAACTTGCCCACGTCCTCCGCCTTTCCGGTCGTCTTGTAGGCGCCGAGATCCTCGAACGTGCGGCCGTAGTAGCTCAGGCCGAGGTTGTGGAGGTTGCCGTCGGAGAAGGCAGGACCGTGGTGGCAGTTCATGCAACGGGCCTGGGTGCGATAGAGGTGCAGGCCGATGATCTGCCGGTCATCGAGCGAGTCGGGGCGGCCACGGAGAAAGGTGTCGAAGCGGCTGTGGCCCCCGACGAGCGTCCGCTCGTAGGTGGCCAGAGCCTTGCTCACGAGATCGAAGGTGATGTCTTCGCAGCCGAAGGCATCGGCGAAGGCCCGACGGTAGGCAGGAAGTTCAGAGAGGGTGGCGACCACCCGCTCCTCGGTGCCGGCCATCTCGGCCGGGTTGAGCATCACATGCCGAGCCTGCACTTCGAGGCTCTCGGCCCGCCCATCCCAGAAGAACTGCTTCTGGAAGGCGGCGTTCAGCACCGTCGGGGCGTTCCGGGTGAGGGGCTGGCGGTTGAGGCCGAAGGAGGTTGTGCGGCCGTCGGCCCAGCCGAGATCCGGATCGTGGCAGGAGGCGCAGGCCATCTGGCCTCCCTGGGAGAGCCGCGGATCGAAGAAGAGCAACCTTCCCAGGTCAGCCTTCTCCTTCGAGAACGGGTTGTTGGCCGGATGGGGTGGTTCGGGGAGCAGGCCGATTTCGACCCATGCCACGCTGCTGTCCACGTCGGGGGTCGGCCATTCAGCCGGCGGCCGTGAGTAGAGCCCGCGCAGCCTGGCCGCCCATTCGGCCCGCTGCTCCTCCGACATGCCGGGCCTCTCGGCCGAGGGCCGTGGCGCTGGTGCCGTAGGAAGAGCAGTCCGGGAGGCGGGTGGGGCCCCGACACCCGGCGGCGGCTCACCGGCCGAAACGAGATCGAGCGACACCGATACATCGCCCCGGCCTGACGACGCGAGGACCATGAGGCAGGCAGCGATGAGCACGCGTTGAATCATCGATGAGGGTTCCACGGACCACCGGAGATCAAGCACGCTGCGGCGAAGCCCGGCGCCGGACAGAGCCGCTGGCCAGGGCCGCCGCCGATAGCAGCAGGGCGATCGAACCAGGCTCCGGCACGGCGCTGACCGCGGTCACCGTGCCCAGCGGGACGTAGTTCGCGAGCGGGAGATACCGTCCACGACCATACTCGCCCGAGGTGTTGATCGCCACGAGATCCAACACGTTCGTGACGCCGTCGTAGTTGAAATCACCCTGGCTCCAGATCGAAGGCTGGCCGTTGCCGAAGGTGGCCGAGGCGTTGATTCCCACCAGATCGAAGGCGTTGAGCTCGCCATTGAGATCTATGTCGCCCGGCGCAGCGAACGAGACGACCGCCGAACCGTCAGCCCCGAGCGTGTAGCCGACCGCACGGGTGCCGGAGGCCCCGACCGCGGTTGAGGTGATCCCGGCGGCGCCATCCCAGTTGCCGCCGTTGCGGCCGGCCTGAATCGCCGTCCGCAGAGCTCCCGGATCAACGCCGCCCCCGACAATCAGCCGGCCCGTGGTCAGGTCGACGAGACCGGCCGGATCCAGGTTGAGCCCGGCCACTTCAGCTCGGACGGCAGGGCCGGCGGAGAGCGTGGCCCCGCCCTCGACCGTCACCGCCGAGTTCACGGCCGCTTCGGCCGTCATGAGCCGGAGCGTGCCTGCGGCGACTGTGGTGGGGCCGGCGTAGGTGTTGGCGGCGGTGAACAGCAATTCGCCAGCGCCCGTCTTGGTGACCGCAGCGGCGACCGTGATCCGGGGATAGTTGAGTTCGGCCTGGGTTGCCACGCCCGTCGCCGTCTCCAGCCCGATCTGCACCGAGGCCGCGAAGGCGTCCCACTCGGCCTGATCGAACGGAGTCGGCGTCACGCCAGCGCCGATCAGCGGTGACACCGCCCCGTAGCCGCGGTCGAGGAGTTGAGCGTCGGCGAAGTCGACGACCTCGTTGCCGTCGAAGTCACCGGCGAGGAAGGTCTTGCCCGACTGGCCCATGTTGTCCCGCATCGTGCGGAAGTCGGCGAAATCGACCACGCCGTTGAAGTCGGCGTCGGCGAACAGCCGCAGCCCAGGGTCGGGCCTCGTCGGCGAGCCGTAGTCGAGGAACTCTTGAAAGATCTGCACGTCCTTCCAATCCACGACGTCGTTGGCGTTGAAGTCGTATTTCAGCACGGCCGGGTCGGTCTTGACCACGCCGCCGAGCGTCACCTGCTGGGCGAATAGGGCCGCATCGTCGGCATCCACGCTGTTGTCGCGATTGAAGTCACCCGGCTTGAACGCGAAGGCGCCGCCGATCGCGTTTACCGCGCTCGGCTCGGCGTAGAGGAGTTGCACGACCTCGAAGTCGCCGTCGCCACCGGCATACGTGACGGTGCGCGGCTGCAGGCGGAATGAATTGGCGTTGACGCTGCCGCGATCCCCGAACACGGCCTTCCGCTCGCTGTAGCCCACGACCTTCGAGATTCGTCCTTCGGTGTCGTAGCGGAAGATGCCCCGCTGCGTGGGCGTGCCCGACGAACTGCTGGCGTTGGTGGTGTTTGTGTAATAGAGGTTGCCGTCGGCGTCGGTGGCGATCGCCACGACGTTCGGATCGGCCGTGGTCTCGTGGAAGTCCCGAATTTTTGCGGCCGAGAGGGCGACCTGCCGGCCGGACACGGTCGCGCCGTCGTAGGTCACCATGTCGATGCCACCGGCATTGCCCGAGACGCCGCCGCCACCGAAGTAGATCGTGTCGATTCCGTTCGCCGACGAAACCGCCGGCTCGGCGGTGTCCATGTCGTCGGCGAGCAGCCGCTCCACGCTGCCGGCGACGGCTCCCACCGTCCAGAGGCCGTCGTAGGCGGTGCTTGAGTCGACGAAATAGATGCTCTGGCCGTCGCCGCTCCAGGCGAATTGCCGGCCGGTATTGCTCGAGGTGCTGGTGGTCCCCGTGATCGCCTTCATGTCGGCGAGCGTGACCCGCGTCGTGAACACGTCGCGGCCGTCCTGGGTCGGAGCCAGAGGCTCGAGCGAGTAGGCGTAGACTCGCTTCGTGGCGGCGGGGTCCACCGTGGTGCTGCCGGGCAACCGGGTGGTGCCCGCGTCGGCGATCATCGCGAAGCTGTAGGCAGGCCTGTCGCCCACCGGGCGCGGGTTGAGGAGGAATCCGCCCTGGGTGGGCGTGCTCACGCCTCGATCCGGGTTGCCGTCTCGATAATAGAGCTGCAGCTGGGTCTCGCTCATCAACGTCGTGAACGTCGGTGAGCCTGAGGCGATGCTGTCAAACCGCACCATCGCACCGTTGTTGGGAGCGGACGGACTGGCGCCATAGGTGGTGACATAGATCGAGTCGTTGACCGGATCGTAGCCGAACGCAGCGAGCGCCTTGGTGCCGATGCCGACACCCGGGTCGAGCACCATCGTGACCGAATCGACCTGCCCCAGCGTGGGGGCGGCGACGGCGGCAAGCGAGGCGAGCACGAGCCGCGAGAGCAAGGCGGAGCGGGGGGCAGGCATGGTGAACTCCCTGGGAGGCCGATCAGATCAAAAGGCGAGAAAATCGACGTGGCCGTCGAGCCAGAGGGCCGAATAGCCGGGCATGTGATTGCCGTGCGGGTAGACCCGCCTCTTCGTCGGGATCGCGTAGCCGGAGAAGGGACCGCGAAAGCCGCTCAAGCCTGGATACATGCTGAAATTGTCCCATACCCAGAGCTTCTCTGCCGGCAGCTCGACGTTCTTGTGCTTGAGGATCGACGCCACGCTGAAGGCGTAGGTGTTGCCGTATGCCAGCATGTCCGGGGTCTGTGAGGGACACCGCCACCCCGCCGGGTTGTCTTCGATCCAACGGTCATTGGTGAGCACGGCCTGAAGCCCATAGACCTCGGGGAGCGCAGCGGGGTCGTTGGGGGTCTTCATCCCGGGTTGCATACGGTAGCCGTAGTTGCCGGTGATCAGGGCGTGGGGATAGTGCCGCTTGGCATTCCAATACATCTGGGTCGAGAGCCCGATCTGTCGGAGGCTGTTCATGCAGTGGGTCTGACGCGCCCGCTCGCGGGTCATTTGGACAGCCGGGAGAAGCAGTCCGATCAGGGTGGCGATGATCGAGATCACGACGAGAAGTTCGACGAGTGTCATGCCTCCACGAGCCGAACACGCACTCGCCCGAAGAACTCCAGGTCGAACCCGCACCTGCTTGTTGATACCCAGTCTCATTAGAGCTAGGCTACGCTTTTCCTCGCCATTGTCAATGGAAAGCCCGGCTTCAAGCCTCGCATCCTTGTCATGAAACGGTTTTTTTCCGTTTCCGCAAGCAATGGGTGTTTCCCCAGCCCTCAATAATAGCCAAAGAGCGTGGAGTCGCGGGCGTAGATGCGTCGCAGATTCGCAGCTGCTGCCGGCCCAAGCCGGTCTTGCGGGGCGGCCGTCGGATCCCCCCGTCGGTTTACGGGAGCGAGCGGTCGAAGTTGGAGATCGGTTTCTGCTCGCACGACTTCCAGGTCAGCGGCAAACGACTCGGTCTTGAAAACCCTGTTCACCGCCAGTCGCCCCCGGATTTCGAGGAACGTGTGCTGTGGCGAAAACCAGGGCAGGGAGAGCAATTCCGAGCCCGGCTGAAGCCGTTCGGCTACCTCGGCAAGCGAGGAGCCATGGCGGTCGATCACCCGGCGAACCTCCGGAAGGTAGTCCCACAGGTCGTCGGTCTGCACATGGTCGTAGGCGGATACAAATCGGGCGATCGGATCGCGAACGAAGCTGAACACAAAAGCCCGCCCAAACAGGTCGGGATCGGCATCGTGGTAGTCCGCCGCCGTGACATGCCCGGTCTGGTAGCCGAGGTAGGCGTCGAGAAAGGCCGAGCCGGCACACTTGGGCACATGAATGAAGATCACGTCGTCGCGGTAGAACTGCCGGGGCACCAGCAGGCTCGGGCGACGGCGCGGGGCAAAGAATCGTGGCATGCCGACGAGGCCGATGGGTCGGGCTGGGCGAAATCGCCTGGCGCCGGACGCGGTGATACCCGCCGCCGGCCGGTTTCCGCAAGCATCCTCGAGCGGTGCGATGGCCAGGTAGGGGCAAGGGAGGTACAGTCGCCGGGCCATGCCCCCAGTTGCCTTTCCCGACGTTCCGCCCGATCCTCGCCCGCTGCCCGCTCCGAGCCTGGCCGATCCTCCCCGTCTCACCGCCCGCACGCTCGGTGGCCTCGAATGGGTTTTGGCGCGGGAACTCGAGGCGATCGGGGCCGTCGACCTTCGAGTTGGTCGGCGGACGGTCGAGTGTTCGGCCCCGCCAGGCCGGGAACGCGAAACGCTCTACCGGGCTGTGCTCGAGTCTCGGACGGCGATCAGGGTGCTCGAGCCACTGGGGCGATTCCAGGTGACATCGCCCGAGTCGCTCTACCAGGCCGTCGCGGACATCGACTGGCGGGAACAACTGCGAACGAGCGACACGCTCCGGGTCGACGCGGCCGTGCACGACACCTTCCTCACCCATTCACTCTATGCAGCGCAGGTGGTCAAGGATGCCGTGGTGGACCAGTTGCGAACGCCGAGCGGCAAGCGGCCCGGGGTGAGCCTGCGAGGGGCGACGCTCCGGCTGGCCCTGCATCTGGTGGGAGACGTCGCGACCCTGTTTCGCGATGCCGCCGGCCGCTCACTCCATCAGCGGGGCTGGCGAACGGGTGAGGTTGAGGCACCACTGTCGGAGGTTCTCGCGGCCGGGATCCTCGCGATCGCCGGCTGGTGGCGGCCGGGGGAAGCACTCGATCAACTCACCTCCGGAGAGCCACTCCTGGATCCCATGTGCGGGTCGGGCACGTTCGTGATCGAGGCCGCCACGATCGCTGCGGGCATGGCTCCCGGACTGTGGCGGGCCCGCCGGGAGGGACATGGTTTTTTTCGGTTTCGCGACCTCGATCGTGGGCTCGCCGAGCGACTCGTGACGGAGCTCGAGGCCCGGGTGCAAGCACCGGCCGGCCCGTTCCTTGCCAGCGACCTCGATCCGCGGGCGGTCGCGGCCGCCGTCGCCTGTGCCGAGGCGGCGGGAGTGGCAACCGCCATTTCGGTCGAGCCGCGGCACTTCGAGACCGTCATCCCGGCCACGGAACCGGGGCTGATCGTGACCAACCCGCCCTACGGCGAACGGCTGCCGTTGCCGCGGGCGGCGGCCCTGGTACGGCGGCTCGGCGATTGGCTCGTGGCTCGGTGTGGCGGCTGGCGGGCCGCGATCCTGGTGGCCGACACGCCGGCCCTCAAGCAGCTTGGGCTCAGGCCGCGGCATCGAATCCCTTTGGCGAACGGAGCGATTCCCTGCCGGCTGGTGGAGCTCGAGATGCGGCCGCGGGAGGCGCCGCCGAGTGTGGCGACGACCGAAGCAAGTCCGGGCCGCCGAGATTTCGATGCTCAGGCCGGAGACTTCCGCCGCCGGCTCGCCAAACGCTTCAAGCACCTCGGGAAGTGGGCCCGCCGCCAGGGGATCGAGGCGTTCCGGGTCTATGAGAAAGACATTCCCGAAATCCCGCTGGCGATCGACTGGTATGCCGGTTGGCTGCACGTGGCGGAGTATGACCGGCCCCACGATCGCACCGAGATCGAGCACGACATCTGGCTCGACCGCATGGTCGAGGCTGCCGCCTCCGAACTCGGCGTGTTGCCGGGACGAACGTTTCTCAAGGCCCGACGGCGGCAGCGGGGTGGAGGGCAATACGAGAAGCTCGGCGACCGCGCCACCACGGTGAGCGTCCGAGAAGGTGGTCTTGCCTTCGAGGTCAATCTGTCCGACTACCTCGACACCGGGCTGTTCCTCGACCATCGCCCCACGCGTGCCCTTGTGCGCGAGGAGGCCGCAGGCAAGCGCATGCTCAATCTCTTCTGCTACACAGGGAGTTTCTCGGTCTACGCCGCCGCGGGTGGCGCAGCCACGACGACCAGCCTCGATCTCTCCAACACCTACCTCGACTGGACCCGGCGAAATCTGACGGCCAATGGCTTCAGTGACGAGTCGCGGCATGCCGTCGTGCGGGACGAGGCCAGGGGATTCCTCGAACACCGAGCCCGGCGCGGTGAGAAACCATTCGACCTCGTCGTGGTCGATCCGCCGACCTTCTCCCGCTCTGCCAAGAGTGAGGAGCCCTGGGACGTCGAGCGGGATCACGCCGACCTGCTCGAACTCGTGGCGGCGAACCTCGTGCTGGGCGGGGTCGTGTTCTTTTCCACGAATTTCCGGCGATTTCACTTCGCGGCCGATCGGCTCGGAGAACGGTATCTGATCCGCGAGATCACCGCGAAGACCACACCGGAGGACTTCCGCGACCGGCGGCCGCACCGAGCCTGGCGCATGGTGCTGCGAGCCGATCGATAGGTTTCGTGGAGCGTTGAATCGCGGGCAACCCCTCGCACACTCGATCGATCGGACGGGCTGAGGAGTGGATCGCGGGGCAGCCGTATCAGTCGGCAGCGGGGGGCTCGCGGCCCGCCACCATTTCGAGAATGGCGGCGCCGAAGTCGGCCAGCCGCTTCTCGCCGATGCCCTTGCAGCGGAGCAGGGCTCCGAGCGAGTCGGGCCGCTCGCGGGCGATCGCTCGGAGGGCCTTGTCGTCGAGGATCGTCCAGGCCGGCTTGCCCCGGGCCTCGGCGATCCTCCGCCGCCAGCGGCGGAGGCGCTCGAAGAGATCACGATCCACGCCATCCCAGTCGTCGGCCTCGACCTTCGTGGCCTTGGCCTTCGAGCCGGTCTGGGGCTCGAGCAGCACGACCTCGCGGCTCCCGCGGAGCACCTCCCACGACCGATCGTTGAGCCGCACGACCGGGCGGTCGCCCCCGCTCCGCTCGAGCAACTCCTGGTCGAGCAGTTGATGGACCAGGTTTTCGGCGGCCCTTTGATCGATGCTCGCGAGCAGGCCGTAGGTGGAGAGGCGGTCGTGGCCGTTGCGGAGCACAGCGTCGGTCTTCGCGCCCCGCAGCACCTCACAGACATGCCGCACGCCGAACCGCTGCTCGACGCGGGCTACGCACGACAGGATCTTCTGGGCGACGACCGTGGAGTCGGCCAAGCCCTCCGCCTCGCCGAGGCAGACGTCGCAGGCCTCGCAGGCCTTGGGCGGATAGGCCTGGCCGAAATACTCCGAGAGGGCCGCGTGCCGGCAGCGGGCGGCCTGGGCGTAGCGTCGCATCGCGTGCAGGTGCTGGAGCTGCCCGGCCACGAGCCGTTCCTGCTCCTCCTCGTCGAGCTCGCTTTCGGCTGCGCTCTTCCGCACGAGCGCCTCCCACTGAAACACGTCGGCCGACGAATAGAGCAGGACGCACTCGGCCGCCAGGCCGTCGCGGCCGGCCCGGCCCGTCTCCTGCTGGTAGGCCTCGAGGCTCTTAGGGAGCGCCGTATGGAGCACGAGCCGCACGTCGGAGCGGTCGATGCCCATTCCGAAGGCCACTGTGGCCACGACCACGTCGATCGTCTCCTTGGCGAAGGCGTCCTGGGTGCGGTGCCGCTCCTTGGCGTCGAGACCGGCATGGTAGGGCCGGGCCAAAAGCCCCTCGGCGGCGAGCCGGGCCGCCAGCCGTTCGGTCTCGCGTCGCGAGATGCAATACACGATCGAGGCCTCGCCGCGGTGGCGGCCGAGGATCGCAAGCGCCTGCACGACGCGGTCGGTGCGGGGCACGATCCGGTAGACGAGATTGGGACGGTCGAAGGTCCCGACGAGCACCGCTGGGTCGCGGAGGTTCAACTGCTTCGCGATGTCGTCCCGCACCCGGGGAGTGGCGGTGGCCGTGAAGGCATGGAGGCTCGCCCGTGGGAACCGCTCCCGCAGCAGGGCCAGCTGGCGGTATTCGGGCCGGAAGTCATGGCCCCACTGGCTGATGCAATGTGCTTCGTCGATCGCGAACCGCTTCACGCCCACATGGGCGAGGGTGTCGAGCAGGCCCGAATTCACGAGCCGCTCAGGGGCGGTGAACAACAGCCGCAATTCTCCCGCCACGAGCCGGTCGCGGATCGCGGCCCGCTCCTCCTGCGAGAGGCCGGAATGCAGCGCCGCCGCCGGATAGCCGATCGCCTCGAGGGCGTCGACCTGATCCTTCATCAGAGCCACCAGCGGCGAGATGACCACGTCGGTGGTGTCGCCCACGAGTGGCGGCAACTGGTAGCAGAGGCTCTTGCCGCCCCCGGTCGGCATCACCACGAGCGAATCCCGGCCGGCGAGTGCCGTGTCGATCGCCTCGGCCTGGAGCGGCCGCAGTGTCTCGAAGCCCCACCACCGCCTGAGTACGTCGGCCACCGGCCCGTCCGCAACCGGTCGGTGCTTCTCTGCGGCATCGCGTTCGGCCGTCCCTGACACGCGCGTCATCCTCGTGGCTCCGTCGCCCGGTCAGGATACACCGCCACCCGCCGCCCCGGTACACTCCCGCCATGCTCTGGATCGCCTGGAAGATGCTGGTCGGCAACCGGGTCAAATACCTGGGCATCGTGTTCGGCGTCGTCTTCGCCGCCGTGCTGATCGCCCAGCAGGCCTCGATCTTCTGCGGCCTGATGTCGCTCACGGTCAGCCAGATCCGCGACGTCCAGGGGCCCGGCATCTGGGTGATGGACCGAAACGTCCAATTCGTAGACGACGTGAAGCCGCTGGCCGACACGGAGCTGTTTCGCGTCAAGAGCGTGCCGGGCGTGGAGTGGGCGGTGCGGTTTTACAAGGGCATTGCCCGGGCTCGGCTGCAGGAGGGCTCCTACGAGCAGATGATCCTGCTCGGCCTCGACGACGCCACCTTCGTCGGCGCTCCTGCGGGGGTCTTTCTGGGATCGATCGCCGATCTGCGGAAGCCCGACTCCGTGATCATGGACGACGCCGGCTACCGCCGGATCTGGCCAGGCGAACCCTACCGGCTCGGCCGCAGTTTCGAGATGAACGACCGGCGGGCCGTGGTGGTGGGGATCACGAAGGCCAGCCGCACCTTCCAGAGCTTTCCGATCGTCTACACCCGCTATTCCCAGGCGGTGCTGTTCGCCCCGCCGGAGCGGAAGGTGCTCTCGTTCGTCCTGGCCGAGGCCGAGCCGGGCTTGGCTGAAGCCGAGGTCTGCCGGCGGATCGAGGAGCGGACCGGCCTCCAGGCCCTCACCCGCTCTCAGTTCATCTGGAAGACGATCCATTACTACCTGCAGAAGACCGGCATCCCGGTCAACTTCGGGATCACCGTATTCCTCGGATTCCTCGTCGGCACGGCCATCGCGGGGCAGACCTTCTATCTCTTCACGGTCGAGAACATCCGCCAGTTCGGAGCCCTCAAGGCGATGGGCACGAGCAATTGGACGATCCTCCTGATGGTGCTGGCCCAAGGGCTCCAGGTGGGCATCGTGGGCTACGGGCTCGGCGTGGGCCTGGCGGCGATCTTCGGCTGGGTGGTGAAGGGCGCCTCCCGGCTCTCGTTCTTCATGCCCTGGCAGGTGCTGGTGATCACCGCCGCCGCCGTGTTCGTGATCGTGCTGGTCGCCAGCCTGCTCTCCATCCGCAAGGTGCTCGTCGTCGATCCCGCGATCGTGTTCCGGGGATGATCCATGACCGATCCTCACACGCTCGACGACCGGCCCCTCTCCGAGATCGCCGTCCGCGTGCGGGGCGTGACGAAGGAATTCGGCTCGGGCGGGGCTGTCACCAAGGCCTTGAGGGGCGTCGACCTCGACGTGCCGTACGGCGAACTCCTGATGCTGATCGGCCCAAGCGGCTGCGGCAAGACCACGCTGGTCTCGATCGTGGCCGGCACGCTTGAGCCGACCGCCGGCGAGGTGCTGGTGCTGGGGAAGGATCTGGTGGCGATGCGGCCGGGCGGCAAGGTGGCCTTCCGACGGGAGAACGTCGGCTTCGTGTTCCAGGCCTACAACCTGCTGCCGTCGCTCACCGCCGCGGAGAATGCCGCCGTGCCGCTGATCATCGCCGGCTGGCAGCGACGCCGGGCCGTCGAGAAGGCCGCCGACATCCTGGCCGAACTCGGCATGGGCGATCGGCTCGCCAACCTACCGAGCGAGCTTTCGGGCGGACAGCAGCAGCGGGTGGCGATCGCCCGGGCACTCGTCCACGATCCTCGGCTGCTCGTCTGCGATGAGCCCACCAGCGCCCTCGATGCCGAGAACGGCCGGATCACGATGGAACTGATCCAGAAGATCGCCGTCCAGCCCGACCGGGCGGTGATCGTGGTCACCCATGACGCGCGGGTCTACTCGTTCGCCGACCGGATCGCCTCGATGGAAGACGGCCGGATCGACGCGGTCACCACCGGCCCGCACCAGGAGACCGAGACGGGGTGAATCATTCCCCGAGCAGGTGCCGCCGGAGGAAGGCGGCCCGCTTCCGCGAGCCGTAGGGGGTTTCGGCGGCGCCGTGGCCGGCGGCCGGGATGACCACCAGCTCATGAAGCTTGCCCGCCTTCACCAGGGCCGCCGACACCTGGAGCGTGCTGGCCGGATCGACGTTGTGGTCGAGCTCGCCCACGATCAGCATCAGCTCACCCTTGAGCCGGTGGGCATCGACGGTGTTGGAGTTGCGCTCATAGGCCTCGTCCACCGGCCAGCCCATCCAGAGCTCGTTCCACCAGATCTTGTCCATCCGGTTGTCGTGGCAGCCGCAGTCGGCCACCCCGACCTTATAGAAGTCGGGAAAGTCGAGCAGGGCCCGCAGGGCGCTCTGGCCGCCGGCGCTGCCGCCGTAGATGCCCACGCGGGAGAGATCCATCCAGGGCCGCTCCGCTGCGGCCGCTGTGATCCAGCGGATCCGATCGGGCAGGCCGGAGTCGCGGAGATTCTTCCAGCAGACGTCGTGAAACGCCTTGCCACGCCAGTTCGTGCCCATCCCGTCGATCGAGACCACCACGAAGCCCTCGTTGGCCATCGCCTGCTGGCGGTGATCCACCCGGAAGGTCTTGGGCACGTGGAAGTCGTGCGGGCCGGCATAGATGCTTTCGACCACGGGGCGGGGCCCGGCATCGTCGGCTGTGCCCTGCGGTCGCCAGATCACGCCGTAGATGTCGGTGGTGCCGTCCCGGCCCTTGGCGACGAAGCGTTCGGGAAACCGCCAGCCGGTGGCGATCAGGCCGGCTGCGTCGGCTCGGCCGAGTTCGCAGACGAGGCTGCCGTCGCCGGCGCGACGGAGTTCATGCACCGGCGGCAGGTCGACCCGCGAATAGGTGTCGACATACCAGCGGCGGTCGGGGCTCCAGAGCAGGTCGTGGGTGCCGTCGCCGTGGGTCAGTCGAACGGGCTCTCCCCCGTCGATCGGCACCCGGAGGAAGTGGAAGTGGTAGGGATCCTCCTCGGGCCGGAGCCCCATCACCCGCAGCGTGAGCGTGCGGGAGTCGGGATCGACGTGCTCGACGCTTCGCACGATCCAGGGCCCCTCGGTCACCCGCCGGAGGCTGCCGCCGGCCGGATCGGCTTCGTTGATCGCGACTCCATAGATATGGTTGCGGCCATCCCGCTCGCTCGCCCACAGCAGTTCGGTGTCGGAGAGCCAGTGCAGCCATGTCTTGTGGGCATAATCGACGAAGGTCGGGGATGACTCCTCGATGATCGTCCGGGCCGCCCCGGTTGCGGCATCGACGGCGACCAGCCGGAGGACCTGGTGACCACGCTGGTTGGAGAGGAAGCTGAACGACCGGCTATCTCCCGCCCAGCGGAGTTCGCTGATCGACCACGGGTTGGGGAACAGGCTCCGGTCGAGGGGAACCTCGGTACCGTCGGCCCGGAAGAGTCGCGGCCAGCGGCGTTCGATCCGGTCGCCGGGCTTGAGGTAGTCGAAGGTGACGAGCCGCGGCTGGAGTCGGTCGCGGGGCGTGCTCTCGACGATGTGCACGGGGTGCGGCTCGGCCAGTTCGACATCCCAGGCGACGAGATGGCTGGCGTCGGGCGACCAGTGGTGCGGGCCTGCGAGCGGGGCCGCCGCCGCTGGTAACCGTGGGCTGCTGGAATCGTCGGCGTCGCCCCGCTCGTCGGCGTCGAGGGGGCGACGGCGTCGCTGTCTGGGCTGCTGCGGCGGCTCCGGAGGGATCTCGTCGTCAGTGAGCCGACGCCAGACTCCCGACTCGGCATCGATCTCCCGCACCACCCGCTCCGGTCCGCCGGCACTCTCGACCACGAGCGTGCTGGGCCCGGTCCAGCGCAGCCTGGCCGCCGGATCGGGCAGGACGGGGGGCGAATCAGCCGCCCTGACTTCTGCCGAAGCCACAATCAAGAACGAACCGATCGCGACAACGAGGGCATGCATGCGTGGACATCCTGCGAGGTGGTGCCTTGAGCGCCCGCATCCTCCGGCATCGTCTGGCTCGTCGCAACCGGGCCGTCAGGGCAGGGCGGCAGAGCCGCCATTGGAGCCCCGGCGATGATCACCGTACATTTGCCGACATGGCCACCGCTCCCGTCGTTTCAAGTTCGTCTTCACGAAGGCTCGACCGAAGCCGTACGCTGGCCGACATTCTGACGCAGCGGGCCCTGCCGCTGGTCGCTGTCGGGCTGCTCGGCTTCGCCTGCTGGTATGTCTGGTCCACCCGGCCGGTGTCCGAGGATCCGGCGCCCCCGGTCGCCCCGGCGACGAGCCCGTTTGCCGACTCACTGGCGGCGGCCGGGATCGTGGAAGCGCAGACGGAGAACATCGCCGTGGGCTCGGCCACACCGGGTGTGGTGACGGCAGTGCTCGTGAAGGTTGGCGACGAGGTGAAGGCCGACACGCCGCTTTTCAAATTGGACCACCGGCAACTCCAGGGCGAATTGGCCGTCAAGCAGGCCGCGATCGCCGAGGCGAGGAGCGAACTCGTGCGGCTCGAGGCTGAACCGCGGAAGGAAAAGATTCCGGTGCTTGCCGCCAGCGTGACGGAGGCCGAGGCGATCGTCGTCCGGGAGACCGACGCGCTGCGGCGGTCTCAAGAGACCTTCAATCGCCGGGTGACGACCGAGCAGGAGCTGATCGAGCGGAAGGAGGCCCTCGCCTGGGCCCAAGCCGCATTGGCGAAGGCCCAGGCCGACCTTGATCTGCTCGAGGCCGGGTCGTGGCAATACGACCGCGACGTGACGAAGGCAGCGCTCTCTCGGGCCGAGGCCGAGGCCGCGAAGATTGAGATCGAACTCGATCGCCTCATCGTCCGGGCACTGGTGGACGGCCGCGTGCTTCAGGTGAACGTGCGGCCGGGGGAGTTCGTGGGCACGCCCCCGAATCAGCCGCTCATCGTGCTCGGAAATACCGATCGGCTGCATGTCAGGGTCGATATCGACGAATACGACATCACGCGGTTCGAGCCGGAAGCCCGCGCCGTGGCCCTGCCGCGGGGCGACCTGCAGGAGGAGTATCCGCTGGACTTCGTCCGCGTTGAGCCGTTCGTGGTGCCGAAGAAATCTCTCACTGGCGACAACACCGAACGGGTGGACACCCGCGTGCTCCAGGTGATCTACGAATTCGACCCGACCGGCCGCCCTCCGCTCTTCGTGGGGCAGCAGGTGGAGGTCTTCATCGATGCGGCGGCCGCCGACTGAAGTGATTCTCGCTTTTGTTGGTTTGGAAAAACCGGCGTCCACAACGGTCGCCAAAGAGTTGACTGGGCTGCCCTGCAGACGGTACGACGGAGCACGATAGGGTCGTGCCTCAAGACTTCGGTCCTTCGGGCGGGGGGTCGGCGGATTGCGGTTCACGCCATTCTCGAGAAGGAACCCACTCCATGGCCGATCACAGCCGCGGCCCCCGTCGCACCTCCGGACACTCTCTGGCTCGTCGCCGCCGGGCGCGGCAGGCCCGCCGCCGGCATCTACCGCGTATGGAGTCGCTCGAGCAGCGGCTCGTTTTGTCGTTCACTCCGGCGTCGGATGCCGACCTGATCACCGCCCCGCAGGCGGCCGCACTCTTTCAGGGCATCAGTTCACTCACGGCGCGGCTGAGCGAAATCCAAGAGGCCGGGCTGCTCGGCATGCGGGCCGCCGCCCTCGCCCAGCCGATCGGCACGCTCCTGCCGCTCGGCGATACGCTCCGCGGAGCGCTCACCGATCAGCTCGCCGCCATCACGACCGCCACCGATGTGGGCGATGTCAAGGCAGCCTTCGCTGCGGCGGTGGCCGCTGATCCGGTACTCGCCATGGCCTCGGTCACGGCCCAGTTCGAAACCGACGGAGCGGATCGGCGGCTCTGGTTCAGCGTCGAACTCGACGGTGGCACGGACCTCCCCGCGTATGCCCTCGATCTCGGTCAGGCCACCGGCACCGGTTCACTCGCCGACGAGGGGCTCGTGCTCGGGCCGGTCGAGGTCGAACTGAACGCCGGCTTCTCCGGCACGCTCGACTTCGGAATCGACCTGGCCGCCGGGCTCTCGGCCGAGCAGATGCTGCTCGTGAAGTTCGACGACCTGCGGGCCTACGGGGCCGCGAGCCACGTCGGGGCCGACGCCCTCGCCGACATCGAAGCGAGGTTCGGCGTGATGCGGCTCGGGCCGACCGACGTCGAGGTCGAACTCGACATCGGCGTCACGTTCGACCTGGTGGAGCCGGCCTCCGGCTGGATGACGCTCGGCGAACTCACCGCGAAGAGCGCCAACGACTGGCTGGCCGCCGTCGATCTCTCGGCCTCGGGGGCCGGGCTCGACGTGACGATTCCGTTCTCGCTCGACGTGGGCGGCTTCGTCGAGAGCGGCACGCTCCAGGAGTTGGTGATCTCGGCCGCTGACATCCTCGATCCCGCTTCGATCGCCCTGACGTTTCCGGCGATCTCCTTTCCGGCGCCCGTGTCGGCCTCCTTCGACTTCGGCCAGTTCGCTGAGATCTCGGCCAGCGACCTCGGCATTTTTCTGGCGGACCTCGGGCGGTGGGTTCCGGAGCTCGGCGCGGGCTTCGAACTGCCGCTCGTCGGCCGCGACCTGTCGGGACTGTTCGGCACCGACATCCGGGCGGAGATTGATGGCCTGCTCGACGCCCTCCAGGATGCGACCGGGGCCTGGCAGTTCGACACCGTGCAGGAGATGCTCGACCTGCTCGCCGGCAACCTGGGGGCGGTGGTCGCCGATTTTCAGCTCAGCTGGAATCCGGGGGCCGAGGCCCTGGAGTGGACGCTGCCGCTCGACTATTCCTTCTCCAAGACCGAATCTTTCGACGCCGCTGCGATCGTGCCGGCGGGCCTGCCGCTCGCGATCGGGGCCGACGGCTCGGCCACGATCGGGCTCGACGCCGCCTTCGAGATCACCGCCGGCGTGGCGATCACCTCCTCGGCCAACGTCGATCCGGTCACGACGGCCACGCTGCTCACGGCCCTCAACGGCGGTGCCGGCCTGACGGCGGGCATGCTGATCGCCGGCGACGACCTCGAGTTCACCCTGCGAAACGGGACCGTGCTCGGGTTCGATCTCGATGCGCTCGATCTCGCCACGGCCACGGTGCAGGACCTGATCGACCTCGTCACCACGCCCGGCAAGCTCACGCTGGCGATCGATTCGAGCCGACTCGTGGCCACCGATCTCACATCTCCCGCCTCGGCGGATGCGACCTTCAGCGTGGCCGGCCCGAGCGTGGAGGTGGTGATCGGAAGCACCACCACCGTGCAGACCTCGCTGGCCCCGATCGCCCTCGGCCTGCTCGTGCTGCCCACGACCGGCGACACGCTCACGGGCTCGTCGCTCGAAGGCTATTCGGCACGGAATCGGATCTATGTCAGGGAGGGGGAGGTCGGCTCGTTGACGGCCACGCTCACGGGGTCGCTCGACGCCGGGGCTTCGTTCGGTCCGCTCTCGCTCTCGATCGCCTGCGGCAGGGTCGAGGGATCCGCCGGCATCGCGGCCAGCCTCGTCGATCCCGGCAGCGGCGACACCGACGACGGTCGGGTCTACCTCGCCGAGATGGAAGACGACCTGGCCGCGGTGATCGACACCACGCTCTCCGCCCCCACGCTCGACGGCGTGTTTCAGTTGCGGGTGCCGGACATCATGCTCGCGGACCCAAGCGATCCGGCCTCGACCGGGGTCGATCCCGCCGACTACCAGGACTACTGCGGCGGTGGAATCCCGCTGAGCACCCTGCCCGGACCGAGCGTGCCGTACCTCGACCTCGATCTCTCGGGCGATTGGGAAACGACGGGCGACTGGTCGTTTTTGATCACGCCGGCCGGCAGCCTGCCGTCGCTGGCGCTCGGGCTCGGAGAGTTCTCGCTTGCCGACCTGCCTGGCCTGCTCGACCTGTTCGTCGGCTATCTCGAGGGCAGCGGCGTCTGGACCTTCGAACTGCCCTGGGTCGATCTCTCGCTGGGAGATCTGTTCGGCTTCACCGACATCTTCGCCGGCCTGCCGGAGTTGGATCTCGGAGCCTACTTCGGCCTGCCCGAGTACGACGGCAGCGGCAACCTCTCCTGGCCGGAGTTCAGCCTCGGGCGTCTCGGCGGCGAGTTTCTCGCCGCCTTCGAGCTCGGTCTGCCCGATCTTGCCGGGCTCGATCCCGACCTCTTCGGCCGGCTCCAGCGGCTCACCTGGAGCCTCGATGACCTTGTCGTCGAGTGGGAGGGCTGGACGCCGGGCAGCCTCGACTACGATCTCGACCTGCTCGGGCGGATCAAGGCCTGGTTTTCAGGGGCCACGCTGGCCTTTCCCGATCTCCTGCCGGAACTTCCCACGCTCGGCGGCGACGGTCAGGGTTTCGGGCTGGCTTTTGGCCGGCTGCTCTCGCTGCCCCAGTTTTCCTGGCAGCCGGAAGCCGATCTGCCCGACTTCAACCTCTCGCTCGACCTCGACTGGGTGCTCGGGCTCGATCCGGCCTCGCTTGACTTCCCCGGCCTCGACTTCGGCGGGCTCTCCTGGTTCAGCCACGACATCGGGCAGCTCTCGCTCCCCGGGGGCAACGCCCTGTCGCTCACGCCCGCCTTCGATCCCTCGGGCCGGCTCGTCTTCACGCTCGTGGTGGACGCCGACTACGACCAAACCGTGGTCGTGCCCGCCCTCGATCTCGGCGGTGTGCCCCTCGACATCACCAGCAGCGGCGAACTGGTGTTCGACTTTGGCGGCACGATCACCGGCGTGTTCGGCGTCGACCTGGGCACGGGTGAATTCTTCTTCGACGACACCGCCTCGGGCATCGACCTGACCGTGCTCGTCGCTTCGGCCGATCTCGCGATGTCGGCCTCGCTCGGCGGGTTCGCCGGCGTGTCGCTGGGGGCAACGCCGGAAGCCCAGGCCGAGCACACCGACTGGGTGCCCGCCTCGGTTTTTCTCGGGAGCAGCGACGGCGTGAGCCCCGCGGTGTTCGCGGTCGATGGGGCGGGCACGGTCACGGCCGACGCCATGTTCGCGGCCGCCCTGCCGCTCTATGTCTGGCCCGACGCCCCGCCGGGGCTCGAGAACCTGGAACTGGGCACGCTCGGCCTGAATGCGGCGTTTTCCGTCACGCCCGGCTCCGGCATCGAGACCCCCACCCTCGAATTCACCGGGATCGATGAGATCGTCGCGAACCTGGCAAGCCTCAGCTTCAGCTTCGACAGCTGGATCGACGGGGCGGCTGAATTGATCGCCTACCTGCGGACGGCCCTCGCCAGCGACCTGCTGGCGAACCTACCGCTCGTCAACCGGATCGACGTGTCGGACCAGGGGCTGCTCGGCCGGCTGGAGGGCTTCTTCGAGACGGTAGGGAGCTACAACACGGCCTTCGATCTCGATGGCTGGCTCGCAGGGAAGTTCGACGGGCTGGGGTACACCCGCCTCGAGGCGAAGCCCGACCCCGCGCTGCCGGTGACCGAGGACCAGTACTTCTACAGCTTCTTCACCCGAGCCGGTGACGGAGCTCCCCTGGTCGAACTCCCCTTCGATGACGTAACAGGCTTCGAGAATCTCCTCGTCGACGACGTGGAACTCATCGTCGACCTCTACATCGCCTCGGCCACGACGACGGTCCTGGCCGGGAGCCAGATCGACTTCGGGATCGACGCCCTCGGCCTCGAGATCGTGGGCGACGCGTCGGTCGACCTGACCACGGCCTTCGTGCTCGACATCGGCCTCGGCGCGAGCTTGATGCGGGGCTTCTTCATCGAGACCGACGCCGACACCGAGTTCACCGCGGGAATCGACCTGAATCTGCCCGAGGATCTTGCCCTCAAACTCGGTCCGCTCACGTTTGCCTACGAAAGCACGGCCACCCTTCCGGAACTCGAGGCCGACCTCACGGTCGATCTCGGCAGCCAGTCCTACGGCCTGACCGATCTCGGGGAACTCTTTGGCAGCATCGACATCGGCGGCGAGGTGCGGGCCGAGGTGGCGGCCGATCTCTCGGCGGCGATCTTCGCCGGCCTCTCCGGCCCCGGGATCGGCGTCTCGCTGGCGATGGGCTTCAACGACACTGCCGCTCCCGGCGGGACGGCGGTGGCCTTCGCCGACCTTGGCGCCGACAAGTTCTTCTTCGAGATCACCGACACCTTCATCGACCTCGGCGGTCTGATCTCGGGTCCGATCAAGGAGTTGTTCGCTTCGGTCAACTCGTTCCTCGAGCCCCTCCGGCCGGTCACCGATCTGCTCACGAGCGAGGTGCCGGGGCTGTCGGACGTGTCGAAGGCCTTCGGCGGCCCGGCGGTGACGGTGCTCGATGTGATGCGGGTGGCCGGGGGTGACGACTTCGACAGCGCGGTCGAGTTCATCGAGATGGTCGACTACGTGCTCGACACGGTTGACACGCTCAACGGCATCACCGGGTCGAGCAAGGTCTCGCTCGGCAGTTTCTCGCTGCCCGCCGGCACCGGCGGCACAGCCTCGGCGGCGACGCTCCGCAGCGGCTTCGAGTCGACGGCGGCCAACCCGGGCGATGCTGGGTTCGACGCGGGAGACGGCGTGGCGGCGACTCCGTCCGACGCCGGTGGGGACCTGGCCTCGACCTACGCCGGCGTCTCGGGAGAGGGACGGCTGTCGTTTCCGATCTTCGCCGATCCCTCGGGCTCGTTGATCTCGCTGCTCTTCGGTGACAATCCCTCGCTGATCCACTGGGATTTGCCGAGCCTGCGGGCCGGGTTTTCGCTCGACCAGAGCATTCCGATCTTCCCGCCGCTGTTCGCCCGGTTCTTCGGGGGATTCGAGTTCGCGACCGATGTTTCCGTGGGCTACGACACCCGCGGCATCCGCCAGGCGATGGCGGCCGAGGAGGCCCGGGCGGCGAAGGTGCTCAACGGCATCTATCTCGGCGACACGGCCGACGCGGCCGATCTCGACGGCGATGGCAGCGTCGGCTCCGACCGGCCGGAGCTTTCCTTCACCGCCACGATCGGGGCGGGCGCGGAACTCAACGTGGTGGTCGCCTCGGCCAGCGTGAACGCCGGCGTGGAGGGGGTGCTGGGGGCCAACCTCAAGGACAACAACGGCGACGGCAAGGTTCACCTCGACGAACTCGCGGCCAACCTCCGCAGCGGACCGGAGTGCATCTTCGACTTCGAGGGGGCGCTCGACCTGTTCTTCGAGGCCACGATCAAGGTCGGCGTGTCGGTGCCGTTCGTCGGCTTCGTGACCCTCTGGAAAGACAGCTACGAGTTGCTCAATGCCCGGCTGTTCGACTGGGAGCTCGTCACCTGCCCGCCGGTCACTCCCACGGTGGCCGAGGTCACCGGTAGCACGCTCGTGCTCAACATGGGGCCCCGGGCCGAGCGGGTGCTGCCCGGCGAGACGACCGACGGCGACGAGGAGTTCGAGATCGACTACGACGCCGATCGCGACGAGATCATCGTGCGAGCCTACGACGTCGATACGGACCTCGATGAAAACGGCACGATCGACGAAGACGAGCAGGGCAGCGGGGCGCGGTTTCCGGCGGCGGGCATCACCCGGATCGAGTTCGACGCCGGTCTCGGCAACGACATTGTGCTCTTCACGGTGAACCTGCCGACCTCGACCGCGGTCTACGGCTTCGGCGGGCCGGGCAACGACCAACTGACGGGCGCACCGGGTCGGAATGTGCTGTATGGCGAC
Organism: Candidatus Kuenenia stuttgartensis; assembly: GCA_945891385.1. Taxonomy (GTDB): domain Bacteria; phylum Planctomycetota; class Planctomycetia; order Pirellulales; family UBA1268; genus QWPN01. The sequence continues at coordinate 21,669 of CAMDDJ010000001.1, forward strand.
GGCGGCGTGGTGGCCGGCGTGGATGGCCGCGACAAGATCCTCGGCCGGCAGTCGAATGACGAACTCGTCGGCAACGGCGGCAATGACATCATCTACGGCTACGGCGGCAATGACACGATTCATGGCGACGCCGGCGCCGACCAACTCTTCGGTGACGACGAGGCGGGCGATCTCTCCGGCGCCCCGAGCGGCTTCGGCTCCGGCTCGGCTGGCATCGATACGATCGACGGCGGCGCCGACGGCGACACGATCCTGGGCGGTGACGGCGACGATCGGCTCGCCGGCGGCTCCGGCAACGACACGATCGACGGCGGTGCCGGTGACGACCGGATCGAGGGGTATGGCGGCAACGACAAGCTCTACGGCCGCGATGGCATGGACTTTATCTGGGGCGAGGACCGACTGGGTACGATCGCGTACGCGGGCGCGGGGGCTGACGACGGCAGTGCGATCGACGTCAACGCCGACCTGATCGAGGGGGGGCTCGGCTTCAACTTCCTCAGTGGCGGGCCAGGCTATGACATCATCTATGCCGAAAGCCAGGAGGTGGGGACCGCCGCCGCGGCGGCCCATGCGGCCGTCGATATCAGCGACGGCTCGTTCACGTCGATCGCAGGCTCCTGGCTGGTGGTCGATGCGGCCAGGCTCTGGACCGACCTCGGCGGCGATCCGGCCCGGGGGAGCGCGCTCTTCGCCAGCGTGCTGATCGGCGGCGACGGCAACGACACGCTCTATGGCACGGCCGGCCGGGATTACATCAGCGGGGGCTTCGAGAGCGACTCCCTCCACGCCGGGGCGAACGCCGACTATCTCCTTGGCGGCCCCGGGAGCGACGCGATCTTTGCCGGCGGCCCGGCCACAATCTTTGCCGGCGACGGCGACGACGTGGTCGATGGCGGCGACGGCGACTATGACAACTGGATCGAAGGCGGGCCGGGGGATGACCGGATCTACGCCCGCGGCGGCGAGGACATCGTCTACGGCGGTACGACGGGCATCGGCTACCGGCACTACGAAGACGACCGCGGCCAGGGCCGGACGGTCGTGGCGGCGATCCATGGCGGCTACACCGCGACCGTGTCGGCTGACGACTGCGGCCCCGAGATCTCCTGGTATCCCGAGGTCTATCCGGAGGATGGCCCGCCGATTCAGGTGCTGATCTACGAAGACCTCAACCTCAACGGCGTCCGCGATGCCGGCGAACCCGATGCGCCGAAGGAACTCACCTGGGGCTTTTTCGTCGGCACCGCCGCCGGTGCCCTGCTCGGCTGGGGGCCGGCCCCGGGCGGGGCGTCGGCCCTGCCGGCGGAGGGCGGGCTGCCCGAGGGTGACTACCGCGTGGATCTGCCGCCGGAGTTCGCGCCGGCCGGCTGGATGCCTACGCCGCTGGCCGACACCTTCGCCTTCGTGACGACCGCGATCGGCTTGCCGACACCGCTCGCGTCGTTTGGCTGGTATCGGGCCGGCTCGATCGACGGGAGGGTGGTCACGAACGACGGTGCGGGCAGTCAGCCGACCGAGGGTGTCGTGCTTTATCTCGACGAGAATCGCGATGGGGAGTATGACGCTGGCGAGCAGACCGCCGTCACCGACGCGGCTGGGAAGTATGCCTTCAGGGGTCTGGTACCCGGGGGCTACAGCGTGCGAATCACCGACGTGCAGGGCTGTGCGGCGGTAAGTCCCAACTTCGCGGATGTGACGATCGCCAGCGGCCAGGGCCGAGGAATCAACTTCACGATCAGCCCGCGGTCGGCTCCGGTTGTGGATGGAGTGCTCCTCGGCACGTCGGCCAATCCGGTTTCCTGGACGGAGATTCCCGACGGAGCCGCCCAGGCCGCGAGCCTGCCGCAGGCCGCCTACGAGCTGCTCGCCTTCGAGATCTGCGTCGGCGTGGGCCTCGGTGAGACGACGGCCGGTGCGTCCATGAACGCCGTCAAACCCGACGGCAGCAATGAGGCGTCGATCGAACTGCGGTACCTCGGGCCTGATCCGGCTAAGCCGACGCGGCTTCGCTATGAGATCGTGAAGCCGCTGGGGCAGAATCAGATTCCTGCGGGCCGCTACCGCGTGCTGCTCGCCGACGCGAGCGTGAAGTCGGCCACGGGCCAGAATCTCGACGGCGAATGGATCAACCCCGGGCCGCTCGCGCCGGCCGGCTCGCAGTTCCCCTCGGGCAACGGTGCGGCCGGCGGCAACTTTGTGTTTGAGTTCACGATCGGGAATCCAGGCGGTCTCTCCCTGGCCGGACTCGGCGACATCTCCGTGCAGGCGATTCAGTCGGTGGTGCAGGGCACGGTCTGGCAGCACGACCCGCGGGATCCCGACCTCGGCCAGTCGGCCACCGAACGAGCCGTCGGCGGTCAGACGGTCAAGCTCGTGGACTCGCTCGGCCGCGTGGTGGCGTCGCGGGTGTCGGGGCGGGTCGACCTCGATGGCGACGGAATCGTCCGCGGTCCGGAGCTGGCCGCCTTCCGGTTCACGAACGTCGCTCCCGGCAGCTACACCGTGATGCAGGAGACCGTGCGGCCCTGGACCCAGGCCACGCCCGGCGGCGTGCTCCAGCCGGCGGGGCTGCTAGCCGGTACGTTCGACACCGTGGGTGGCAAGTCGACCATCAGGACGGTCGATCCCGTCACGCTCGCGACCGCGCCGCTCTTCGACTCGTCGCGGATGGTGCTCCGCGACCTTGCCGTCGCAGACCGCGACACTGCCTGGATCGTGGGCACGGCCCAGGCTGGGAACGTCATGGCGCCGGGGATGGCCGGCCTGTGGCGGGCCGATCTCGCGACGGGGGCGGTCACCGAGGTTGGCCCGACCCCCGGCAACAAGCCGCTCTTCTCACTCGACGTGCTCGATCCAGGCCGGTTGGTGGGCATCACCATCGGCGGCGACGTGCTCCTCTACGACACCGTGGCCGGCACCTGGACGAGCCGGGGCCCGATGCTCACCGCCACCGGCCAGCAGCTCTATCCCGTCGGAGACGCGGCGGTCGTGGCTGCCGACGAGGTGTATGTGGTGGCGATCCTCTCGCCCAACGACACGATGAGCGACAATGCAGCCGCCCAGCAGAAGCTCGTCCGGCTCGATCCCACGGTGCTCGGGGCCAACGCGACGATCGTCCGCGACCTCGTACTCTCGGAGCTGATCGTGGGGCTCGAGACGACCGCCACCGGCGATGGCCTGATCGCGCTCGGTAACCGGAAGGGCGTCTTCGCCGTACCCACGACGGCGGCGGGCGTGGATGGCAAGCGAGGTATTCTTTCCGTGGCAACGGCCGTGACCTTCGGCGGCCTGGCCGGCATCCCCGCCGGAATCGAGACCGATCCGACCCGCCAGGACTTCTTGCTGGCCCTCCAGGGCGGAGAGACGATCGAGGTCGGCTTCGGCGACGAGCCGGTCTATGAACTGCTCCTCGACGGCGACGATACGATCGACGGCGGCTGCGGCGATGATCCCGACCAGCTGTTCGGTGATGACGGCCCGAAGCTTCCCTGGTTCATCACCACCGTCGGCGGCAACGACACGATTCGCGGCCGCGGTGGCGACGATCTGATCGAGGGCGGCCAGCAGGGCGACCGGCTCCTGGGCGAGGCCGGGGCCGACGCGATCACGGGAGGCGACTCGGAGCCGAACTGGATCGACGGCGGCGACGACGATGACGTGCTCGTGGGCGGCGAGGCCGGCGACACGATCTTCGGCGGGCTCGGAAACGACGAACTCAGCGGCAACGGTGGCGCCGACGTGCTGTTCGGCGACGGCGGTCGCGGCGGGATCCTGGTCGGCAGCGGCGGCGACGACGTGCTCTCGGGGGGCGACGGGCCCGACGTACTCGTGGGCGGCGGCGGCACCGACAAGGTCTTCGGCGATGCTGGTGACGACGTGCTGGTGGTGATCGACACGGCAGCCGGCGGTGCCTACGGGGCAGACCCCTCGGGGATGCGCGAGGATCTCTATGACGGCGGCGCCGACAGCGACACGATCCTGGTCGTGGCCGACACCAACACCACCTTGACCGACGGCTTCGTGCGGCTGGCCGGCGTGGCCGGTGACCATCCGCTGGTCTCGATCGAGGTCGGTCTGCTCACGGGTGGCGAGAATGCCAACACGATCGACGCCTCCGGCTTCTCGGGCACCACGGCGATCCGCGGCAAGGCCGCCGCCGACCTGCTCATCGGCGGCAGCGGGAGCGACCTGATCGAAGGGAACGCCGGCGGCGACACGATTCGAGGCAACGCCGGAGCCGACGACCTTCGGGGCGGTGATGACAATGACACGATCGATGGCGGGGCGGGTGACGACGCGATCCGCGGCGGGGGCGGCTTCAATCTCCTCACCGGCGGCGCCGACGACGACCGCTTCATCTACGTGCCCGATGCGAGTCGGCCGGACGACCGAATCCTCGATGGGGCGGCGGCGGATGACGACACGCTCGACATGACCGCGGCCGCCGACGGCCTCACGATGGTCGTCGGCGACGGTTCGGCCACCCGCGTCCGGATTTCCGGCTACCCGCCCGTGGGAAGCGTGGAATTCGAGACCGCCGCGATCGAGCGGGTGATGCTCGGCAGCGGCAGTGACCTCGTGTACCTCCGCGACGGCCTCTCGACCGTGGCGTCGATCGACGCGGGGGGCGGCGACGACCACCTGCTCTACGCCGAGACCTCGACCTACTCGGAAATTCCCGGCGGCGTGTGGAGCACGCCTGTGAACGTGGATCTGGCGGCCGGCACCGCCACCGGCACGGGCGGTGTGGCCGGCTTTGAGGGGGTGACCGGCGGCGACGCCGGCGACACGCTCCGCGGCGATGACGGGCCCAACACGTTCGACGGCGGCGAAGGCAACGACACGCTCGACGGTCGCGGCGGTGACGATTCGCTCCTGGGCGGCGCCGGCGACGACTCGCTCACCGGCGGCAGCGGCGCCGACTCGCTCACCGGCCACGGCGGCACCAACAGCCTGGCGGGGGGCACGGGCCACGACACCTACTGGTGGTTCTCCGGCGACGAGCCGACCGACACGGTGACCGAGGCGATCGGGCTCCTGGGTGGGAGCGACGCCCTCAATTTCACGTGGGTCGACCGGGCGGTCCGGTTCGATATCGGCGCCGGGATTGTCGCCACCTACGGGACCGCAACCATTACCGCGGCGACGGCCGGCGGCATCGAGACGGTGCGCGGCGGCGGGCATGCCGACCGGTTCGTGCTCGCCGACGGCACGGCGTTCGGCGGCCTGCTCGACGGCGGGGCGATTCAGGGGCTCTCCTTCGCCGAGATGAACACGCTCGACTACGGGGCCTGGACGACGCCCGTGACGGTGGACTACCGGGGCCAGCTCGATGCCTCGTTCCTCGGCTCGGCCACCGGCACGGGGAACGTGCGAAACCTCCAGCACGTGATCGGCGGCGGCGGAGCCGACAGCCTCTCGGCCGGCGGGATGCCCGTCTGGTTCGAGGGGGGCGGCGGCGACGACACGCTGGCCGGCTCGTTCCAGAACGATGTGCTCGAAGGCCAGGCGGGTGATGACTCGATCGCCGGCAGCTTCGGCGATGACATCCTCCGCGGAGGCCAGGGGGCCGACATCCTGGCAGGAGGCTTCGGCAACGACACCTACTCGTTCCTCGACCTGTTCGGCAACGACACCATCATCGAGAACCCCGGCGAGGGGACCGACACGATGGACTTCGCCTTCGTGACGGTGCCGCTCGAGATTCGGCTCGGGAGCGTGGTCGTGACCGACGGCAGTTCCACGGCCACCCATGCCGGCTCCGGGATCGAGGCGGTGATCGGTGGCACGGCCGACGATGCCTTCATCATGACCGGCCCGACGGTGGTCTTCCCAGGCACGCTCGACGGCGGAGGCGGCACGAACTCCCTCACGTATCGACGCGCCTCGGCGGCGATCATCGCGGCGGTGGACTCCGGTCAGACGCCCAACGTGACCGCGGTCTCCAATGTGGCGACGGTCATTGCCGTGCCCCCGGTCACCGTGATCGACGTGACCGTGCCACTCGGCAGTGAGCTGATCGACACCACGATCCGCACCGGTGACGACCGGATCGTGAAGAAGGGAGCCGGCCGGCTCGTGCTGGCCGTGGCCAACAGCCACACCGGCGGCCTCGTCGTCGAAGCGGGCGAGGTGGTGATCCGCAACGTGGCGGCGCTCGGCTCGGGCGGCCTCGAAGTGCTGGCCGGGGCGATCGTGACGCTCGACGTGGGCTTCGGTACGGTGCCGCTGGCGGAGCTCGTGCTGGCCGCCGGAGCGACGCTCGAGGTGGGCGCGGGGCGGATCACGATTGCGGCCGGGGCCACCGAGGCGGCGGTGCGGCAGTGGCTCATCGCCGGCCGGGCGGGGGGCGGCTGGAATGGTTCGGCTGGCATTCGCTCGGCCGCTGCGGCCGCCACGCCGGCGAGTCGGGCGGTGGGTTATCGCGTGAACGCCGACGGCTCGGCAGTGGTGATGTTCACGGCGGTGGGCGACACGAATCTCGACGGGAGCGCGAACGTGTTCGACCTGGTCGGGGTGAACACGGGCGGCCGCTACGGGTCGCTGGCCGCGGCCAGCTGGCCTGACGGTGACATGAATTACGACGGCCGGGTCAACGGCTTCGACCTGGTCGCGATCAACGCGGGTGGCGGGTTCAACCGCGGCCCGGTCTCGGGCTCGGCCTCATCCGCGTTTGCCGCGCTCGCCGAGCCGGCGGTGGCCGACAGCGTGGCGGAGTCTTCCCAGACTTCCGTGGAGTCCCTCCCTCAGGCCTTCGCAGCCTTGGCGGTGGAGGAGTGGGGGATTTCGGCAACCGGTTCGACGGTGCCGAAGAAGAAGGTCGGAGCCCCTGGCTGAGTTCTTTTTCGCAACGACTGCCAGGGAAATCCGGGTTGCGACCGGGGCGGGGGAGTGCGACAGTTCCGCCCCCGTCCATGCAAGTCAGCCCCACCAGCAACGTCGCTCGCCGGTGGCACGCGGTCGCGTGCCGCGCCGGCCTCGTATTCGTGTGCATCGTGCTCGCGTGCCGGGTGAGCGTCGGGCAGGAGTCGCTCGCAGGCGATGAGCCGAGCCCCTGGCGGGTGCCGGAGACGAAGGCGATCTTCGCCGGCATCGACGACGAAGCCGCCCGGAAGCCGCCCGACGAGGTGCCCGAGGGGATGTTTCTTCCGGCAGCCGATGGCCGGAAGCTCTGGCAGCAGACGCTCGCCACCGTGGCGGCCGAGTGGCCGGTCGTCCGCACGGTCGAGCCCGACTTCACGACGCTGCCGCCCCGTGAGGGCGTGATTGAATCGGCCTGGGTCGAGCCGCCCGGATCGGCGGCGGCGGTCGCCTCGGGCCAGGCCTGGCCGCCGGCGCGGCAGCGGGTCGTCGTGCGGCTCGTGCCTGCGGTCGGCGGTGCCTGGATCGACGCTGCCGTGCAGACGGAGTCGCTCACGGGTGCCACCGCCGACAGCTCGGGCGTCGAACCGGTCGGCACCTGGCGGTCGCGGCCCGAGGCCGACAGCTTTACCGTGCAACTCGCCGCTCGGCTCGCCCCTTCGAGCGATCCCGTCTACTCGCTGCCGCCGCTCGAACAGGAAGAGATGTACGTCCGCCGCTCCGGCGAACTGCCCTGGTCGAAGAGCCGCTTCCCGCGGCTCTCCCGGGCCGGCCACAAGGTCTGGGAGGACTACCGCAACTTCTACGCCTGCGACAACCTCGTCTGCGTCACGGCCGCCTTCGGGGCCGGCGCGCTGATGGCCAACACCGGCTTCGACGACACGATGCAGGCCGCCTGGCAGCGGGGCGTGGAGCCCACCAGCGTGGGCACCTTCTTCTCCGGCTGCAAGGACATCGGCGAGGGCCGCTACGCCCTCGCGATCTTCGGCACGGCGGCGGCGACCGGGCTGGTCTTCGAGGGGCATCCCTTCGGCGACATTCTCGGCGAGTGGGGCTCGCGGTCGCTGCGGATGTTCGCGGTCGGGGCGCCGCCCGTGTACGTGCTGCAAATGGCGACCGGTGCCTCGCGGCCCTCCGAGGACATCGGCAGCAAGTGGCACTTCTGGAACGACAACAACGGCGTCAGCGGCCATGCCTTCGTGGGCGCGATCCCCTTCCTGGCCGCGGCCGACATGGTAGAGAGCCCTCTGCTCAAGGGCACGCTCTACGTCTGCTCCACCTTCGTGGGTTTCTCGCGCATGACCGACAACGCCCACTATCCCTCGCAGGTCTTCCTCGGCTGGTATCTGGCCTGGGCCAGCGCCCGGGCCGTGGACGCTACCGAGATGCACTTCGCCGGCATGGAGGTGCAGGTGGTACCGCTGCCGATCGGTGAGCTCGGCGGGATGGGCGTGTCGACCACCTGGTGAGTGGTCAGGGCAGGGAGCGTCCTGCCTCCGCTGCGTGCTCACGAAACCCGGCGTCTGGCTGCAAGGGGGATCCCAGCGGCAGCGGCGGCGAGCAGGGTGAGGCCGCCGGGCTCGGGGACGGCCTGCCAGGAGACGGCGTAGGCCTGGGGATTGTTGACGTCGCCCCAGACGTTGCCGGTCGTGTTGTCGAAGGTGTTGAGCGGGTAGCTGATCCGCAGGCCGTACTGGCCGGAGGAGGGCACCGTGAAGGAGAGGTGTTCCACGGTGTTGTAGAGGCTCTCCGAGCTGGCGACCAGCGTCGTGAAGTCGTTGCTCGAGTCGAGTGCCCAGACCGATAGGTTGAGGTCGGCCTGGGCCACGTCGTCGTACTGGAGCGTACCGAAATCGAAAAACCGGTTTCGCAACCAGCTGAGCGTGACGGTAAGCGGGGTTCCTCCGAGAAGGGCATCAGAGATCACGTAGTCGTTGTCGACGCCGAGGACCGCTTCGCCATAGTCCCATCCAAATCGAGTGACGTCACCGAGATCGCCCGTCGTGGTGCCCGGCACATCGGTCTGCCCGTTCACCTGGAGGTCGAATGTGGTGTCGAGATTCATTCGGCCGGAGCCAGCCGCCCAATCCAGCGACTGCGTGGTGCGGAGATAGGTGTCGCTGCCCACGGTCACCGTCTGCTGACCGTTGTCCCAGCCAGTGGTTTTGTCGGCGCCGTTCAAAAGCAGTGACTTCACCACCACGCTCTCGGCGGCAGCGGGATTGCCCGCCAGCGTCGGCAACGTCTTCGCCGCGCTGGCAAGGAGGCTCGCACCGCCGGCCACGAGCGGCGCCGCGAAACTCGTCCCGCTGATGCCGTTGGAGTACGCAACTGGAATCGAGCCCTGATCGAGGGATCCCGTGAGCGTCGGGTTGTTGCCCCCATTCTGTCCGCCGTACAGGGCCGATACCAACGAGAAGCCGGGGGCGGACACATCGACTGCCGCCCGCACTCCGGGCACGGTCACGGTCGTATTGGTTTCGTCCCGATAGCCGAAGGCCTGCGGGGCTCGACTGCTGAAGCCCGCTACGGTGTCAAAGCTGTTGGCCGGGCTCAGGGCTCCTACCGTGATCGTGTTGTAGAGGGAGCCGGGAGCACCGACGGTGTTGGTGGTGGGCCCTTCGTTTCCGGCGCTCGTCACATAGGTCGTCGTCGGATTTAGGAAGCCATAGGCGTCCATCGCGATCGAGAGGTCGAAAGTCGTGCCGCTTGGATCGGAGTAGCCAAAGCTTGAATTCACCACGTCCGCCACTCCGAACGTCTGCTCGAAGGGATAGAGGATCGAGTTCGCCGAGATATTGAACGACAGCGCGTACGCGGGTGAAATCCAAGCCGTCGCGATCGCGGCTGATCGGAGGGTCGTGTCGGGGGCGATGCCCTGCGACAGCACCGGGTCTCCACTGATGGTGTCCTGGCCGCCAATCAGCATCGCAGCCCAGGTGGCGTGGCGATCGTATTTGGCCGAGATCGAGGTTCCGCCCCAGGAACTCGCCGGATCAGCGACGAAGTTCGTCGTGGTCGTTGCCACGTGCTGCAGCGTCTCGTGGCCGTTCCAGAAAAAGCCAGCCTCCAAGTTCGTGGAGATCGTGTTCTGACCTGTGATGGGCGTCGTGTGGTCGTAGTAGCGGTCGGCTCCCAGAAACGCGTTGAGGTCAAACGTCTGACCGCCGACAGTCGTTGTGGCGTCGCCTCCCGGGGACGGCACGGTCTCCGCCGCCACGGGGTAGGCCGCCGTGATGATGACCGCCTGATCGAGTTGGCCGGCATGGACGAGGAGATGTCCACTCGCCGCAACCAACAGGGCCAGCGCAGGCCATGTCCCCACAAACCTGCGCACGATTGCCCCCCGGCATCACCAGACTGTTCCCCAGGGACTCAAAGCCCCTGGTGCTTCTGCAGGCCGCCCAAATCAGCCCTCGACAACGAGCCGATCCTCATGCTCTGCGGGCAGCCGTGAGGAACGGATCATGTCGAGCGTTACGGGGCGAACGAAGTAGCCGGAAACCCCGGCCGCCAAGGCCCGCTGCTCCTCTTCCAGGCGGTAGTCATCGGTGGCCATGAACACGGCCGACCGCTTGCCCTGACCAACCCGGTCCAGGGACACGCGCGAGCCGCCCATGAGCGGGTCGACGCTGCCCTGCAGCACGTACGGCGAGAGAATCTCCAACAGGTCAAAACCCGACATGTCGGGGAGTTCGGAGGCCACAAGCCAAGCGTCCGCCCGGAAACGACGGGCGAGCCGAACGGCCGACCGGCCATCGACGCAGAAGTGGAGGCCCACCTGCCCATCCTGGGCTGCCTTCACGAAGTCGGCATACCGGTCACACTTCGAGTCGACGATTACGATCTCGCGGATGCCGATCCCGCGAAGCGAGCAATCAGCAGGGAGAGCGGTGTGGTGATCGGTTGTGTGCATGGCGAAGGTCCGTAAAGAAGAAAGAAAAGTGGAGTTGAAACGGATCAACGATCCGTTTCCGGTGCGACCTCGACGATCGAGACGGCCCGCGTCCAGCGAGCCGACGGCGTGGCGCCGACGGAATGGCCCGACAGAGGCCGGACATACAAGAGACTTTGCGGCTCAAGATCGGCGACCAGCAGCGGCGTCACCAGTTTGGAGTGGGCGAAGACCTCCCGCAGGCGGTAGTGGCTGGCCCGGTCTTGGGTGGGCACCGACTGACGGGCCAGGGACTTCACGCTCACGATCGGCCGGGAAGCGTCATTCCACTGCGTCTCGACTCCCGTTCGGGACTCCAGGTCGGAATCCTTGAGAAGTCCCGAAAGCACCGTCTCGGGGCCGGCCGGAAAACTCTCCGCACGAACGCCCTGGGTTCCGCCGAACGAGCCGAGCGAAACGGCCAAACCTACGATCGTGCCTCGGCACCAACCCTTCATGCACCACATAACGCACCTCTGAATCGAACAGTTCTTGCAAGCCACAAATGTGAACGCTCTTCCCGACGGCGTGGAAGGAATTCCTCGCCTGGCAGGCTTCGACTTTTTCCCGACTCAAGGCCGTAGGCCTCGGAGTCGTCATCAACAGCAAAAATTTCGGATCGTGGAATCGACACCCTGCGGATCGCTTGCTCGATCACACGAGCGAGACGATCGACAGGAAGAGGACGATCGGCATGGCGCAGAACAGAACGTCGACATGCGTCAACGCCCATCCGCGCCGGGCGATCTCTCCAGCCCGATACGACGGCTTCATTGGCAGACTCCTACAAGCGGTGAAACAAACCTCCGAACTGGGCAGATGAGCGAACCCTCGCCTTGGCGGAAACTCGTCCCGCTACGGCGCCTGGCGTGCTCAGCCACCCCTTCGAAAAGGGGTGGAGCGAATCGCTCCAGTGCTTTTCGCTGCCTAAAAACAATTGCACATTCCGTGCCAAACGGTCCGCCGACGTCGCGGAAATCGGGAGAAGAACGCGTTCGGCCATGAAAAAAGGCTTTTTTTCTTATGGCTGGGCCGCGTCGGCCAGCCGATCGGCCGGTCGGGTTGTGCCGGCACTGGAGCGATTCGCTCCAGTTGGCTGGTCGCCAGCGACCAGGGGTGGAGCGAATCGCTCCACCCCAACCCCCCGGTCTGGGAGGTTTTCGCGGGTGGCCCCTGCTCGCATCCCGCGCCGGTGCTCAGACGCTGTGCAGGGCCTGACGGACCAGGTCGGGATCGATCCCGTCAACGAGATCCACGTGGCCGACCCGGTCGGGCAGCACGAACCGCAACCTGCCACCCAGCGACTTTTTGTCGCGGGCCATGATGGCGAGCAGTTGGTCGTCAGCGAGGCCGGCCGTTTCAGGGGGTGAGGTGGGCAGCCCGAGGCGGAGGAGGAGGGAGTCCTGCCGACCGACAAGCTCCGGGGAAACCCGTCCCAGGAGTCGGGCCAGCCGTGCGGCCCGGGCCATCCCGATCGCTACGGCCTCGCCATGGAGAAGGCTGCCATATCCGGCCGCGGTTTCGTAGGCGTGGCCGAAGGTGTGGCCGTAATTGAGGGCCGCCCGCAGCCCGGAGGTCTCCCGTTCGTCCCGCTCGACCACCTCGGCCTTGAGGGCGGCTGACCGGTGGACCGCGTGGGCGACGTCCGCCGGTTCACGGGCCAGAATGCCCTCCACATGAGCCTCGAGCCAGCCGAAAAACTCCGCGTCGAGGATCATTCCATACTTCACAACCTCGGCGAGGCCGCTGGTGAATTCCCGAGTCGGCAGGGTGGCGAGCGTGTCGATGTCGGCGACCACACCCCGCGGCTGCCAAAAGGCCCCGACCAGGTTTTTCCCGCCCGCCAAATTGATTCCGGTCTTGCCGCCGATGGCGCTATCCACCTGGGCGACCAGCGTCGTAGCAACCTGCCAGACGGGGAGCCCGCGTGCGAACGAGGCAGCGGCGAACCCGGCCAGGTCGCCGATGACCCCCCCGCCGACCGCGACCACATGCGTGGTTCGGTCAAGGGCGAGGCGGGCCATTTCGTCCCAGAGCCTGCCCACCATGTCCAGCGACTTCGAAGCCTCGCCGGAGGGCACGGGAAAGACCGTGTGTTCGATCCCTGCCTTGGTCAGTGCCTCGGCCACCACTGCCGCATGGGTGCCCGCAACCGCCGCATCCACCACGACGAAGGCCCGCCGAGCACCCGACCGGCCCAGCAGGTCGCCAACCCCGGCCAGGAGTCCGTTTCCGCAGACGATGTCGTAGGACCGGTCGGTCGGATCGCCCGGCAGATGGAGGCGGATGCTGGTCACGCTCAGGTCGCGCTCACCCGGTCGAGGTCCGCCGGGGTGACCGTGATCACCCGAGCAAACCCGGTGTGCTGGCGCACGTAATCCAGCTCCGCGGCCTCGGCGGGCGAAGCATGGAGGCGTTCCTCGGCCCGGGCCCGATCGGCCGCAGACCAGTCCTCGAACTCAGCCGGCCAGAGCGTGTGCCGCTCCACCACCAGTGCTTCCCGATACGGGTCAAACGCGTTTGCCACGCCGCGAAACTCCCTACGAAGATACCTTTACCGCACCACACTATAGTGGTCTTGGAACGGTGATCCAAGAACGCGATCGCTCCGCCTGCCGGTCGGACCGGGTGGCTGCCCGAACCCCGTCAGGCCGTTTCGAGTCCTGGCGCGACGCCGATGCACAAGCAACCTGCCTCCAGCGTGATGAGCCCTCCAGCGTCGGGATCCTCCGTTCGAACCGGAGTCTGGCTCGTGCTCGGCCTCGTCCTGCTGGCGGTAGGTCTCGCCGTATTCGCCGTGTGGTTCCAATGGGGCCAGACCCGAAGGTGCCTCCACTTCCTAGGGCCTGTCGGCGCCAGGCGGATTCAGACGGCCGAGCGGGTGGAACTCTGGATTGTGGCGGCCGGCGGGGACAAACTCCGCGTTCAACAGCGATTCGACGTATCGCGGGCGCCGGGGCTGGTCCATCTGCGGCGGGGCCTGATTGAAGACGTCAACTTCAACTGGAACGTCGAGACCGTGGTACCCGGCGTCGAGCCATCTGGTGGTCGACCGAGCGGTAGGCTTCCGGCCGAGGCCTGGGACCTGGCCATCGCCTTCCTGGAAGCTCCTGCCGCACAGGCCAAGCAGAGGCCCGCCGCCTCGACGGAACAACCCGGTATGACCGTGCTGGCCTTCGATCTCGACGGCCGCGGGGCCATGACGGTGGTGGGGCGACCGGGCCGGGTCGGCCTGGGCCGGCTGGCGAGCGGCCTGAGAACCTGGGTCGATGACGCAAGAAAACTCGGGGTCGAGGCGGGGGAAACCGGGCTTTGACCGGACCCGGTCAGCCCCCTATCCTCCCCGCCCGCCAGGCTGCAGCAACGCCCAGGCCAGTCGGTCTTCCTGCTGCATGCCATGTGCGTCACCGCTGAGAGAGCCCGCCATGCGGTCCATCGCCGTTGCGAATCAAAAAGGTGGGGTCGGCAAGACGACCACGTCGGTCAATCTGGCCGTCGCACTCTCGCGGGCCGGCCGCCGCGTCTGCTTGATCGATCTTGATCCGCAGGCGCATGCGACGCTCCATGTGGGGGTCACCCCGGGCGACACGCCAGCCTCAGCGTTCGATGTGTTGGCGGCTGATCGATCCTTGGCCGAGGCCGTGGTTCAGGTCACCGACACACTCGCCGTCGTGCCTTCCCATATCGATCTCTCGGCGGTGGAGATGGCGCTGGCCGGTCGCGCGGGCCGCGAGACGATTCTCCGCGACCGGATGGCAGCCGACCCTCGATTCGGATCCCCGCTGGTCGGGGGGGCTGCGCTGGGCGGCGGGTCGCGGGAGACGCAGTTTGACTACGTGGTGATCGACTGCCCTCCTTCCCTCGGCCTGTTGTCGCTCAATGCGATGGCCGCGGCCGGTGAAGTGCTGCTGCCGCTGCAGCCCCATTTTCTCGCCCTGCATGGTCTGAGCAAACTGCTGGAAACGATCGAACTGGTGTCGGAGCACGTCAATCCCCGGCTCCGCCTGTTGGGCGTGGTGCTCTGTCTCTACGAAGCTGGCACCCGCCTGGCGGTCGAGATTGGACGGGACGTCGATTCGTTCTTCGCGGCAGCCGGTGAGTCGCACCCCGCCTGGCGCGACGGGAAACTCTTTGCAACCAGGATTCGGCGGAACATCCGGCTCGCCGAGGCACCGAGTTTCGGGCAGTCGATCTTCGACTACGCGGCCGCTTCGCACGGGGCGGAGGACTATGCGGCTCTGGCCGCCGAGGTCGACGCTGCCGCGCGGGTCGTCGGCCAAGATCGCTTGGTGGCGTGAGGGTACCGTTCGCCGCGAAGCCCGCGGCGCGGTCAGGCCCGCGTTGGCTCGGTCGGCGGCTCCGCGGCGTAGAGTTCCGGAATCCACCAGTACCGGGATTCGCAGGGATCCATGCCGGTAAGGATACCGGTGCGATCGAAGTCTTCGGCCGAGACGAAGGAATCGGCCACCCGCCCCGCGGTCCGAAGCGGTGGTCGGTCGGTTGACGAGTGCACCGGGAAAAACGGTCGCGGCGGCTGGAGCGGATTTGTCCGCAGCATGATGCAGGGCCTGTCGATATGCCGAATCTCAACCGCGGCGGTGCGCGGACAGCGGAGTGGAGGAACGAAGTCTGTAGTCGGACGGTTCGCGGGCGAAGCCCAGTTTCCAGAGTGCGGGCCCGGACAATCGGCATGCTTCCGAGGCTGGGATCGCACTCGAGGCCAGTCCCAGGGGAAAAGTCTGGCTCGGGAAAAAGAGTCAATCAAGGGATTTTGGAGAAAATAGGCAGGGTGCGCTGGTTTGTCGGTGGAGGTTGAGAAGACGGTAGGATTTCGAGGGTCGGACCCGGAATCAACGATCGGTGCTGCGAGGGAAAACCGTGGTTCAAAAGCCGAAGTCGTCGGACTTCTGGATCCAAACGGCCGCCGGTGCCGCGGTCGGCCCAATGCGCGTGGTCGCTGCCGCGGCCCTGGCTCTCGCGTCATGCGACCGCCTCGTCGCCGCCTCGCCCGCGACTGGCTATCGCACCCTCGCCCCCGGAGCGCTGACGGTGGTGTCGGCCGATCGGTCGGCTGACGACCCCATTCAGCGTGGTCCGCTCGTCGAGGTGACCGAGGGGCAAAAAGCCCTGGCATGGACGCCGCGACGGGCCCCCTCAAATAGCACCTTTGTCGAACGATCGTCCCAGCTCGAATACCCCCGGGATATTTGGTGCTTGGAGTTCGCGTTCAAGCCACCGCGACGGCTCGATGTCGATATTCCCGAAGAGGGCCTGCGAATGCGGCGAGAAACCATCTGGTATCTCGTCTACCGGGTCAAGAATGTCGGGGGCCGCCGGGTGGTTCAGGATGCGGACGCGGAGGGCAATCCAGATCCGGCGAGCCGGCGGGAAGAGACCTTCCAGCAGCCGATTCGCTTTCTCCCGCACTTCGTGCTGGAGAGCCGGGAGGGACTTGGTTCCGCTGAAGGCCTGACCAGCTACCGCGGCTATCTCGACCGGGTCGTTCCGTCCGCGATGGAGACGATCCGGCGTCGCGAGGACCCAGCTCGTCCGCTCCTCGACAGTGCGGCGATATCGGCGACGCCGCTCGAGCCGGGCGAGGAGCGGTGGGGTGTGGCGATCTGGGAAGCGGTCGACCCTCGAATCGACTCGTTCAGCATCTATGTTCGCGGCCTGACCAACGCCATCCGGTGGCGGAAGAAGCCCGGCGAGGCCATCGGCCCCGAGGATCCTCCCGGCGGGCACGTAGAGCAGGTGTTGGAGAGCCTGCGGCTCGATTTCTGGCGGCCGGGAGATGATCGTGACGGGGGGAGGATCCAGATCGGATTTCGGGGAATGTTCGAGCGCATGACCCTCGGCGGGCGGATTCTGTCGGCGCTCAACTGGCCCGCCTATGCGGCGGCTCAACCGACCGCGGGTTTGCGCCGCCTCGGCCTCGAGTGGAATGACGAGGGGCTTCGGGAGCCCGCCGGTGAGGGGCCGTTTCCGAGCTATCTGCCTCTGGTCAGGGTGCTCCAGAAACTCGCGGCAACCAAGGATCCGACCACCCGCAGCCAGGCTGCTCGGGAGCTTTTCGGCGATCTTGGGGTGGAGTCGTTGGAGCAGCTGGCCAAAGCTGCGGCGGGCCCCGTCGATCCTGTGGCCGACGCGACGCGTCGCGCGGCCCTCGCGGAAATGCAACTCTCTCCCGAGGCGTTGCAGGCCCAACCGCTTGAGTCGCTCGCCACAATCGCCCGGTTCCTCGAGGAATCGCCCGACGAAGGGGGCCGCCGGCTGCGGGCCGGAGCGATTTTCGGCACATCGGCGGCGCGGCTCGATTGGTTGGCAAGGGCCGTGATTACAGCCCGAACTCTGGCCGCGCTCGAGTCATCACCGGCAGACCCAGCAGCCATCGTCAAACTCGACGCCCGAGCGGCATTCGAGTCCGTTGCGGCGTTGGTCGGGGCCGCTCCGGAGGATGCCCGCGAAGGGCTGCTCCTCGGGCTCTTCGGGCCCCAAGGCCCGAACCTGTTCCAGGAGGCCATGGCCGTCCCGGAAGGCGTCGATCACTCCTGGGTATTTCGGTACGAACGGCCGGCGGGAGGCTGGTAGCGTCCGGGGCCGTCGGCGTGTACACTCCACACTCACGACGGTGGACCGGAAGCGTCCTCATCGGGCCCCCGGGCTCCATTCGCGGCCTTTGTCGGCTGATTCCCCGTCGTTTCGCGCACAGTTTGAGAAGGTAGACGAAGCAAATGGCACACAAAAAAGGCCAGGGTTCCAGCCGCAACGGTCGTGACTCCAATGCGCAGCGGCGGGGCGTGAAAAAATTTGGTGGACAGGCTGTGAGGGCCGGCAACATTCTCGTGCGTCAGGTCGGCACCAAGTTTCATCCGGGCTCGAATGTCGGCATGGGCACCGACTACACGCTCTTCGCCCTTTCGGACGGAGTCGTGATGTTTGACCGGGAGGGTCGCCGCGTGAACGTGGTGGCCGAGGCATCGGCTTGAGCAGCCTGGCCTCCGCGGCCGTGGAAGGTCCGACGTGTTCGTCGATCGCGTTCAGATCGAAGTGGCGGCGGGCAACGGCGGTCGTGGCATCTGTAGTTTCCGCCGGGAAAAATATGTTCCGCTCGGTGGCCCCGACGGTGGCGACGGCGGCGACGGCGGGAGTGTGATCCTTCGGGCCCAGGCGGGAGTAGACTCGCTCTCACCTCTCGCTCACCGCAAGCAGTGGCGGGCGGAGCATGGCGCGGCGGGCGGACCGGCGAATTGCCAGGGCGCCCGCGGGGCGGATCTCACCCTGCTCGTGCCCCCCGGCACGATCGTGAGCGACGAGGCGACCGGAATCGTTCTCAGAGATCTGGCCGAGGCCGGCGCGGAAATCGTTGCGGCCAAGGGCGGGGCCGGCGGTTGGGGAAACCATCACTACAAGTCGTCGATCAATCGGGCACCCCGCGAAACCACGCCAGGCGTCAAGGGCGAGTGCCGCCGGCTGGTGTTGGAACTCAAGGTGATTGCCGACGTCGGCCTGGTCGGCAAGCCGAACGCCGGCAAGAGCACGCTGCTCTCCCGGCTCTCGCGGGCCCGGCCCGAAATTGCGAACTATGCCTTCACCACGAAAACGCCGATTCTGGGCATCGTCGCGATCGACCGCGATCACAGTTTTGTCCTGGCCGACCTGCCGGGGCTGATCGAAGGGGCTCATGCCGGCGTGGGGCTCGGCCACGAGTTTCTCCGGCATGTGGAGCGGGCCGGCATCCTGGTTCACGTGGTCGAACCGACACCGATGGACGGCACCGATCCGCTGGCGAACTATCGGACCATCCGAGAAGAACTCGTGCTCTACGATCCAGCGCTCGGAAACCGACCGGAGATTCTGGTGGTCAGCAAGGCCGAATTGCCCGACGCTGTCGCCGTGCGCGAGGCCCTTGCAGCGGAGACGGGCCAGCCGGTGCTGGCGGTCAGTGCCGTGACCGGTGCCGGGCTCGAGGCACTGGTGCGAGCCGTGGCCCAGGAACTCGAACGACGGGGCAAACCGTGATGGCGGCGGAGGTGGTGGGCGGTGGGCCCGAGAGAGCCGCCGGCGCGACGCTGCTGCTGGCCGACGTGGGCAACTCCCGAATCAAGCTCGCCCGGCTCGGCGAGCCGAGCCCGGCCCGCGGGCCGGGGTTGCCGGCGATCAGCCATCGGCAGGACCTCGACAGCCAGGCGTTTCGGCCGGACAACCTGGAGCGCTGGTTGCTGGCGGCGGCTCCCGGGCCAGTGGTGATGCTTGTGGCGAGCGTCCACGATGCGGCGGCCGCCCGCCTCGAGGCCACCATTGCGGAAATCTCGGCCACGAAACATCGCCCGATTCGGCAGCGGCGGGTCTCTCACAGTGACCTGCCGCTCGAGGTGCGTCTGCCGGAGCCGCATCGGGTAGGAATCGACCGTCTCGCGGGGGCCGCGGCCTGCCGGTTCGTCGTTCCCCCCGGCCGGGGATGCGTGCTTGTGGACTGCGGCACCGCGGCGACCGTCGATCTCGTCGCGGCCGATGGTGGCTTCCTGGGAGGGGCAATCTTGCCTGGGCCGGTGCTCATGGCCCGGGCGCTGGCTGCCGGCACGAGCCGGCTGACAGCAGCCGCGGCGGATGCCGGGATGCCGCCGCCCGCGATGCCGGGCCGGTCGACCGCGGATGCGATCGCCGTGGGCATCGGCCTCGGCATTCAGGGGGCGATCGCCCGGCTGGAAGCCGAGGCCCGGGCTGTGCTGGGGCCGGCCGCAGTCACCGTACTCACCGGTGGCTGGCGAACCGCTCTTCGCGACTCGTTGCCTGAGGCGATCGAGGTTCCGGATCTCGTGCTCGCGGGGATTGCGTTGGCTGCCGATCGGGCCTGCAGCCGCTAAGCGAACAGGCTTGCCAGGGATTTCTGGGAAGCCGCCGCGTGGACCTGCGTCGCCTGTGGCATCGACCCGGATGCCTCCCGCGGCGATTCCAGGCCTCAAGTCTGCTAGAATCGGCTCGACCCAGCCCGGTTTTGCGGTCTGGTTTTCTGGAGGATGCTGCCCCCCGTGAGCAAAGCCCGTACGGCATCGACGTCCCGCGTGGCTGGCCCTGATGCCGCCCTGCTGCTGGCCCTCGCCGCCGCGAGAGTTGCCGATGAAACCCGCGGCGTGGACATCAGGGTGCTCGACCTGCGGCAGATCACGCCCGTGGTCGATTATTTCGTGATCGCCACCGGTTCGAGTCGCCGGCAGTTGCATGCCATGGCCGATGAGATCGAAAAGGCGGTCAAGGCCGAACTCCACGACGTCAAGCGGGGAGGAGAGGGCTACGAAGAAGGCCGTTGGATCGTGCTCGATTACGGAAACGTGATGGTTCATCTCTTCGATCCCGAGGCGCGGGAGTATTGGGATCTCGAAGGACTCTGGAGCGACGCCCCGCGGGTTCCCCTGCCGGGAGCCGAGGCCGCGGCACGATGAGCGACGATCACGTCCAGAGAGTCGCTCCAGGCGACGCCGCTTGTGCCGGAGCGTCAAATTTCAGAGCAGCGGCCCGGGGCATGTTCCGAGAGGCTTTGGCGGCGCTGGCGGCCGACGGCCTGGTGACCATCGGCTCCGGCGAGATGGCTGGCCTGCTCGATCAGGTTCGGGAGACCGCCGATCCGAAATTCGGCGACTATTCCGGCACGATGGCGATGGCCTTGGCCAAACGGGCCGGCAAGAAGCCACGGGAGGTGGCTGCGGCCATCGTCGAGCGGCTTGCGGCCGTGCCCGGCTATGCCGACTGCTTCGACCCGCCGGGGGAGCCGGTAGGGCCGGGCTTCATCAATCTCCGCGTGAACGACGCCGCCCTGGCATACGCCGTGAGGCGTGCGCTTGGCGATGGACGGCTCGGGGTGCCCTCGGTGGAGCGGCCGCTCACGGTCGTGGTCGACTTCTCATCCCCGAACGTCGCCAAGCCGATGCACGTCGGGCATATCCGGTCCACCGTGATCGGCGACGCGTTGGCCAGGATCTTGCGTTTTCGCGGTCATCGGGTGATCACGGATAACCACCTCGGCGATTGGGGCACCCAGTTCGGCATGATCCTCTGGGGCTGGAAGCACTGCCGCGACGACGCGGCCTTCGCCGCCGATCCGACCACCGAGCTCGGTCGGCTCTACCGACTTGTGCGGAAGGTGGCCGATGCCAAGCCCGCCGAGTTGGCCGCCGATCCGGTGGCCGCGTCCTTGGCGGCGGCCCACCCCGATGCTGCCCGCGAGGTGCTCGCCGAAACGGCCAGACTCCACGAGGGCGACCCGGAGAACCGCGCGCTCTGGGAGCGGTTCATGCCGATCTGCCGCGGCGAGATCGACCGGATCTACGGCCGGCTGCACGTCGCGTTCGACCACACGCTGGGCGAGAGCTTCTTTCAGCCCCTTTTGGCGGCGACCGTGGACGACCTCCTGGCGAAGGGCCTGGCCCGGGAGAGCCGGGGGGCGATCGGCGTCTTCCTGAGGGGAGACGACGCGCCGCCGCTGTTGATTCGCAAGGCCGACGGGGCGTTTCTCTACGCCACGACCGACCTGGCCACGATCCGCTGGCGGCTCGAGCAGTGGCGGCCCGATCGGATCCTGTATGTCGTGGATCATCGCCAGAGCGAGCACTTCGAGCAGGTGTTCGAGACGGCTCGCCGCTGGGGCCTTCCCGGCCTCGAGGGGGTTGAGTTGGCCCACGTGGGCTTCGGCACCGTGCTCGGCGAGGATGGCCGGCCGTTCAAGACCCGCGCCGGCGACACCGTGGGACTGGAATCGCTGCTCGACGAGGGCGTGGAGCGGGCGGCGGCGGTGGTGGCCGAGGCCGATCGAACCGGGCTCGACGAGGCGGCCCGTCGGCACGTGGCCGAGACGGTCGGGATCGGGGCGATCAAATACGCCGACCTGTCCCAGAATCGGACCACCGACTATGTCTTCAGCTTCGACAAGATGCTTCAGCTCACGGGCAACACCGCCGCCTACATGCAGTACGCCGTGGCCAGGGTCGAGGGGATCTTCACGAAGGGAGATGTCGATCGGGAGGCTCTCCGCCGGGGTTGCCGCGGCGTGCTGGTCGCAGACCCGAAAGAGCGGGCCCTCGCTCTGGAATTGCTCCGTTTCGGCGAGGCCCTGGAAGACGTCGAATCCGATTCGCGTCCCAACGTCCTGACGGCCTGGCTCTACGACTTGGCCGGGAGCTACTCGACCTTCTACGACTCGCTGTCCGTGCTCAAGGCAGAGGGGCCGGAGCGGGAGAGCCGGCTGGCGCTCTGCGATCTCACCGGCCGCATCCTGCGGCAGGGACTCGACCTTCTTGGTATCGGCACGGTGGAGCGGATGTGATGGCACGCACCCTGGAACAGATCCGCAATATCGGCATCATCGCCCACATCGACGCGGGCAAGACGACGCTCACGGAACGAATGCTGTTCTTCACCAAGACCAGCCATCGACTCGGCGAGGTCGACCGGGGCACGACGATCACCGACTTCGACCCGGAGGAACAGGAGCGGGGCATCACCATCTACTCCGCGGCGGTCTCGTTCCGCTGGCAGGATGTGTCGGTGAATCTGATCGACACGCCCGGGCACGTGGACTTTACGGCCGAGGTCGAACGGAGCCTCCGGGTGCTCGACGGGGCGGTGGTGGTCTTCAGCGGTCGCGAGGGCGTGGAGGCCCAGAGCGAGACGGTCTGGCGGCAGGCCGACAACTACGGCGTGCCGCGGCTGGCGCTCGTCAACAAACTTGACCGCGAGGGGGCCGACTTTTTCGGTACCGTGAAGCAGATCGAGCAACGGCTCGGAGCCCGGCCACTCCTGCTCCAGGTGCCGCTTGGCATGGGGCCGCCGCACGTGCAGGATCCCTTTCGCGGCCTGGTCGATCTCGTCACGATGGAACTCCTCACGTTTCCCCCCAAGGAGGAGGCACTCGCCGCCGGCGGCGCGGGGCTGGAGGTGCGGCGGGAGCCGATTCCCCCGGAGGTGGCCGATCTCGCAGCCGAGTGGCGAGAGCAACTCGTCTCGACTCTGTTCGACTTCTCCGACGACGTGGCAGAACTCGCCCTGGCCGAGGCGCCGATCCCGCCGGAGCTCATGCGAAAGGTGATCCGGCAGGCCACCATCGCCCGGCTCGTGGTGCCCGTGCTGTGCGGCTCCGCGCTCGATTGCATCGGCGTGCAGCCGGTGCTCGATGCCGTGGCCTGGTATCTGCCGAGCCCGGCCGATGTGCCGCCGGTCGAGGGGCTCGATCCCTCCAAGAAGACCCCGGTCACGGTCAGCCGTCCGCCCGATCCCCAGGCCCCGTTCTGCGGGCTTGTGTTCAAGATCCTGGCGGAGAAGCATGGCGACCTGGCCTTTGTCCGCGTCTATTCCGGCACCCTCAAGGCGGGCAGCCGGGCCTGGAATCCGCTGCGGCAGAAGAAGGAAAACATCGCCCAGCTCTGGCATGTGCAGGCCGACCGGCGGGAGCAGGTGGCGGAGGCCCAGGCGGGCGACATCGTGGGGGTGATCGGCCCGCGGGCCAGCATCACGGGCGACACCCTGTGCGACGCGGCCGCGCCGATCGTGCTCGAGACGATCAAGTTTCCCGAAACGGTAATTTCGATGGCGATCGAGCCCGAGACGAGCCTCGAGCGGAAGAAGCTCGCCGACGTGCTCGAGATGATGAAGCGGCAGGATCCGACGTTTCGGGCCGTGGAGAGCGAGGAGACCGGCCAGACGCTGATTTCCGGGATGGGCGAGCTCCACCTCGAGGTGATTCGTCACCGGCTGCAGCGGGATTTCAACCTCAAGTGCCGAGTGCACAAGCCGCGGGTGAGCTACAAGGAAACCCTCGGTCGGGCCGTGACCGTCAGTGGCGAGTCGAACCGGCAAGTGGCGGGGCAAGCGCTCGTGGCCACGGTGACCCTCCGTGGGGAGCCGACGGGCGAGCAGACGCCGGTCACGGTGGAACAAGGCTGGTTTCCCGAGTCGGACGCGTTGGCGGCGATCGCCGCCACGATGACCGAGGCGGTCCGGGAGTCTGCCGAGCGCGGGGGGCTGAAGGGCTGCCCGCTCTGGGGTGTGCGGATCGTGGTGCTCGCAAGCCCCATCCCCGAGCCTCCCCCGGGCGAGGTCGCCATCCGGATCGCCGCCGCGGATGCGATCGAGAACCTCCTCCAGGAGGCCTCGACCGTGCTGCTCGAGCCGGTGATGAAGGTCGAGGTGACCGTGCCCGAAGAGCACCTCGGCGACGTGATCAACGACCTCCAGCAGCGGCGGGCGATCATCACCGCGACTGAAATCCGGGGCGGGGCGACGGTGCTGACGTCGGAGGCCCCCCTGGCCAGCATGTTTGGCTACTCGGCCGCCGTCCGGAGCGTGAGCCAGGGCCGGGCCAGCTTCACGATGGCCCCGCTGAAGTATGGGCCAGCTCCGGCCGAGACGGCCGACGCGTTCGTGTAGAGCAGGGACTGTTCAACACTCCGCCGGCTCGAGGGCGGCAAGCATCGCGTCGCGGGCGAGGCGCCGCCCTGATTGCCCCGCGACCGTTCGCCGACCCCCTCTCCTGAACGGTTTGGTTGGCAGGCCAGAGGCTGTGATTCAATGCCGACGGGGCTGCAAAGGCTTGTTTTCAGGGTTGTTGACAAGAGGGAAGGGCGGCCGTAGATTCTGTGGCTCGGCTGCGTCAACGATCGCCTCTGACTCAGAGGTTGAGTGTTTCGCAGGATGGTTCTTCCCGTTCGCTGGAAGGATTATTTCGGGCCCGTCGGCATGGCTGCCGATGGAAGCCGCCGAGCGGTCCGGCTCCTGTCCGTGAGGACGGCGCGGCTGGCCGGGGTTACAGCGACCCGCAGTCGATCGTTTGGAGTTTGCGCCGTGGCCGGTCCGACACAGGAATTGATCCGCATCCGGATGGAAGCCTACGACCACGCCGTGCTCGACCAGAGCGCGGCGGAAATCGTCGACACAGCCAAGCGGACGAATTCTGAGGTTCATGGGCCAATTCCGCTTCCCACCCGCGTGGAGCGTTACACGGTGCTGTCGAGTCCGCACATCGACAAAAAGGCGCGTCAGCAATACGAAATTCGCACGCACAAGCGTGTCATCGACATCATTCAGGCCACCGCCAAGACCATCGAGGCCCTCAATAAGTTGAGCCTCCCGGCTGGCGTGGATATCAAGATCAAGGCCTCGTCGCGGTCGTGACCGGGCGAGGGCGAACGGGAAAGAAGTAGGAACCTAGGACAGCGGAGCAACGACAGACGCATGCTTGGAAGGCGTTGCGGGTAAGGTTCGACCGATGCGTCCGATTGGGCGTGGTGGTTCGAATGCTCCTGCAGCCGATGGCTTCGAGCGTGAGGAAGACTGCTGCCGTGGGTGTATGCCCGCGGGTCGGTGGTTGCGTCGCTGGCGTCCGCCAGAGTGAGAACTATGGCCACAACCTCGAAGCCTGCCGCCGACGTCTCTGGTCGCCCCGGTCTATTGGGCCGCAAAGTCGGCATGACCCAAATCTTCGACGCCGAGTCTGGTGTCGTTGTTCCGGTGACTGTGATCGAGGCTGGTCCCTGTCCCGTGACCTGCGTCCGCACGCCTGATCGCGACGGCTACGCCGCTGTGCAGATCGGCTTTGCCGACAAGCCGCGGCGGTTGGCGAGTCGCTCGGTCCGCGGCCAAGTAGCCGCTCTCGATGGCCGGCGGGCCAAACGGCGGGTCGAGGCCGGTGTCGCGGCATTGCCAAAGGCGGGCTGTGAGCCTCAGCGTTTCGTTCGCGAGTTGCGAGGCGTGTACGCCGGGGCCGAGGTCGGCCAAGTGCTCACGGTCGACGTGTTCGAGGGCGTTCAGTTCGTCGATGTCACCGGTACCACCAAGGGCCGGGGGACCGCCGGCGTGATGAAGCGGCACGGCTTCAAGGGTCAGCGTGCCAGTCACGGCGTCAAGAAGGTGCACCGTCATCAGGGCGGCACGGGTCAAAACACCTCGCCGGGCCGCGTGTTCAAGGGCAAGCGGATGGCTGGTCGCTACGGCAACGAGCGGTCGACCATGCGGAATGTCAAGCTTGTGCGGGTCGACAAAGACAACAATCTCCTCTTGATTCGCGGGGCGGTGCCGGGGCCAGTGGGCTCGTATGTCACCGTGATGCGGACCAACAAGCTCCGAAGGGTTGCTGCCGCCGGGGCGCCGGCCTCGAAGAAGAAGGGTGCCAAGTGAATCTCGCCGTCTATGACATGGCCGGCAAGCAGGTCGGCTCCTATGAGATCGACCCGGCCGAACTTGCGCCGCGGGTGAGCCGCCAGTTGCTGCATGACGCGGTCGTCATGTATCAGGCCAATGCCCGTCAGGGAACGCAGAAGACCAAAACCCGGGGCGAGGTCGCCGGTTCGACCAAGAAGCTCTATCGCCAAAAGGGTACGGGCAATGCTCGTGCTGGCGGTCGGCGAAGCGGAACTCGCCGCGGCGGCGGCCACATCTTCGCGAAGCGTCCGCGAGATTTCGGCTGGAGGATGCCGCGGAAGGCCCTTCAGGCGGCGGCGCGGATGGCGTTGGCCTCTCGGATCGCCGAAGACGAGGTCAAGCTCGTCGAGTCGATCACGGTGGAAAGCCCCAAGACCGCTGTCGTCGCCGGAATGCTCCGGGCCCTCGGTGTCGGGGAAAAGACAGTGCTCGTCACGCCCGAGAAGCACTGCCCGCATTTCTGGAAAAGTGCCCGTAACATCGAAGGTGTTTCGGTGTCGCCGGTTGGCGACCTGAATGCATGGTCGATCCTGCGGCCGCGTTCCATCGTGATGACAAGGGCTGCCTTGGATGCTTTTCGGGCGGCCGCGAAGACGGCCGTTGAGCGAGGGCCGGTGAAGCGGTCGGCTGCTCGTCCGGGCAGTCGAGGTGGCAAGGCCGCGGTGAAGAAGGAGGCGACATAACCCATGGCAGGTCCAGTTCCCCCTCCTCCGAAGCTGACGCCCGGCCTGGCGCCGCAGCATGTGATCGTGCGTCCCCTTGTGACTGAAAAGGGTATGCACCGAGCCAATCGCCATAACGCCTATTCCTTCGAGGTAGCCACGGCAGCCACCAAGGCCGACATTCGGCATGCCGTCGAAGAGCTTTTTTCCGTCAAGGTCGAAAAGGTCGCCGTGCAGAATCGGCTGGGGAAAGTCCGGCGCGGTCGGACGCGGCAGTCGGTGACGAAGCCGTGGAAAAAGGCGGTGGTCACCTTGAAGCCGGATTTCAAGATTAATTTGTTCTGAGTCTCGCCTGAGCGGGTCACGCCGACACACGAATACGAGCCATTGTCATGGGAATCCGAACCTACAAGCCGACCAGCGCGGGTCGCCGAAATTCCAGTGTTTCCGACTTTGTGGAACTCACTCCCGGGGCTGAGGCTCCCAAGGGGCTGAGGGTCCGGAAGCACAAGACCGGCGGGCGAAACAATCAGGGCAAGATCACGGCCCGGCATCGCGGCGGCGGCCACATGCAGCATTACCGCCTGATCGACTTTCGGCGCAATAAGGACGGCGTTCCTGGCAGGGTGGACTCCATTCAGTACGACCCCAACCGTACGTGCCGGGTGGCGTTGATTCATTATGCAGACGGTGAAAAGCGGTTCATTCTTTCGCCTGAAGGGCTCGCGGTAGGGCGTGCGGTGATGAGTGGCGAGTCGGCTCCTCCCGAGGTTGGAAATTGCCTGCCGCTCTCGGCGATTCCGCTCGGCATGCAGGTTCACAATGTCGAACTGCAGCCTGGGCGTGGCGGGCGGATGTGTCGTTCCGCGGGTTCGGCGGCCGTGCTCGTCGCCCGTGAGGCGGATTGGGCCCAGTTGACGCTTCCGTCGGGGGAGATTCGTCGCGTTCCGGCGGCCTGTCGGGCAACCGTGGGTGCGATCGGGAATTCCGAGCACATGAAGGTGCGGTTGGGGAAGGCCGGGCGGTCGCGATGGCTGGGGATTCGCCCCCATGTCCGCGGCACGGCAATGAATCCGATCGACCATCCTCACGGTGGTGGTGAGGGTCGAACCAAGGGTGGTCGGCACCCTGTCAGTCCCACCGGAAAGAGTGCCAAGGGCGGCGGCACTCGCAAGCCCCGGAAGCCCTCTGGTGCCGCCATCGTGCGCCGGCGGAAGAGCCGCCGCTACGGCCAATTGAAGCTGAGGTAATGCAATGGGACGCAGTGCAAAAAAGGGGCCCTACGTGGACCCCCGCGTGTTCGAGAAGGTCGAGGCCCAACTTGCCAGCGGCAAGCGTGACCCGATCAAGACCTGGTCACGGGCCTGCACGATCGTGCCCGAGTTCATTGGTCTGACCTTCATGGTTCACAACGGAAAGCAGCACCTGAAAGTGTTCGTTACCGAGGACATGGTGGGGCACAAACTCGGCGAGTTTTCGCCGTCCCGGACGTTCCGTGGGCACGGCGGCAAGGGCAAGGGTTGACGGCACGACAGCCGGAGGAAGACATGGCCTACAAAGCCTCTCATCAATATGCCCGGATCAGTCCCCGCAAGGTGCGGGCGCTGGCCGACCTCGTTCGCGGCAAGTTTGCCGACGAGGCGCTCGACATTCTTCGGTTTCAGCCCCATCGTGGGGCCAGGATGCTGGAGAAGGTCATCAAGAGCGCCTTGGGCAACGCCGAGCACCAGCAGGCGGCTGGGATCGACGATCTCGTGGTGGTCGATGCCCGGATCGATCCGGGTCCGATGTTCAAGCGAATCCGTCCGCGGGCTCGCGGTATGGCGTTTGGAATCAAGCGGCGGATGTCGCACATCAAGGTCGCGCTCGACGCTCCCGCCGCACTGGCGGGCAGCGGTGGGGCGGAGTGAGGGCATAGCACATGGGTCAAAAAGTCCATCCCACCGGCTTTCGTACGGGTGTCACCGAGCCCTGGAAGAGCCGTTGGTACGCTGCCAAAAAGGAATTCCGCGATCTCCTCTTGGAGGACGTCAAGGTTCGGAAGTTCCTCAAGACAAAGTATCGCGCGGCGGCGATTCCAAAGGTCGAGATCGAGCGGACGCGTGACGAGGTGAAGGTCATCCTCCACTCTGCCCGTCCCGGGGTCATCATCGGTCGCAAGGGCCAGGAGGTCGATCGGCTCCAGGAGGAACTCCAGGACCTGCTCGGTCGGAAGGTGAATCTCAAGGTCGAGGAGGTCTCGCGGCCGGAGATCCAGGCGCAGCTTGTCGCGGAGGACATCGCCGACCAGTTGTCGAAGCGTGCGGCATTCCGCAGGACGCTCAAGCGGGCGCTCGATACCACGATGGACGCCGGGGCCAGAGGCGTGAAGATTCAGCTCGCCGGGCGGCTGGGTGGGGCAGAGATGTCACGGTGCGAGAAGGCGATTGCCGGGTCGATGCCGCTCTCCACCCTACGGGCCAAGATCGACTACGGGTTCTGCGAGGCGCCCACCGCGCAGGGCAACATCGGAATACAGGTATGGGTCAACCAAGGCATGTACGAGGAGGATGGCGATGGCGCTGATGCCCAAGAGGGTCAAGCACCGAAAAAGCCAAAGAGGTCGTATAAGAGGTGACGCCTCCCGCGGGAATCGCGTTGTCTTCGGCGATTTCGGCCTCCAGGCCGAACAGCCGGGATGGCTTCCTGCGGCGACCATCGAGGCCGGGAGAATCGCGGCTCAGCAGTACCTTCGTACGGAAGGTCGGCTGTATGTCCGCGCATTCCCCCACAAGTCGGTGACGTCGATCCCGCTCGAAACCCGAATGGGTAAGGGCAAGGGTGAGCCGGAGTATTGGGCCGCCGTGGTCAAGCCCGGCATGATCCTCTACGAGATCGGCGGGGTATCGGAAGAAGCGGCGCGGATGTGTTTGGCACGGCTCGCGCACAAGATGCCGATCCGCGTAAGGTTCGTAAAGCGGCGGCTGATGTAATCAGAGTTTCAAGGTTCGAGCGGCGGAACGCCGAGCGGCGGAGCGATCGACATGACAAAGGTTAGTGAACTGAGAGAAATGGGCGACGAACAGATCCGGCTCGTCTGGAAGGACGCCGCCGAGTCGTTGTTTCGGCTGCGGATCCAGGCCCAAACCGAAAAGCTGGCCGCGCCCACGCAGATCAAGAAACTGCGGCGGACGATCGCCCGCTGCCAGACCATTCTTCACCAGCGGGGCACGCTGGTGCCGGCTGGTGAGCCAACTCCGGCCTGAGCCGGCGAACCGACCAACCACGACAGCCATAGGGACAGGAACGAGTCACGATGCCGAAACGAGTTGAAACCGGAACGGTCACCAGCGCCGCGGCGAGCAAGACGCGGCGGGTGGAGATTCCGCGGGTCGTTCGCCATGCCAAGTACGGACGAATTCTCCACAGCAGGACCGTTTGCCACGTGCACGACGAAAAGGAGGAGTCTGGCCCGGGCGATCTGGTCGAGATCATCGAGTGCCGCCCTCGGAGTCGCACCAAGCGGTGGGAACTCGTCCGGGTCGTGGCGAAGAGCACGGCGGTCGACGTTGCCTCGCTCCGTAGCGGCGCGCGAGCCACCGAGTTGCGAGAGTCGGCTGCGCGTGCCGAAGCGGCGGCGGCCACCGGTTCGAAGAATGGTTCCGGATCGAGTGAGGTCGCGGAAGGACAAGCAACATGATTCAGATGCAAACGCGGCTCAACGTCGCGGACAATACCGGCGCCAAGGAAGTGATGTGCTTCAAGGTGCTCGGCGGTAGCCGCAAGCGAACCGCCGGGCTCGGTGACATCATTGTCTGCAGCGTCAAGAGCGTGATTCCGGGTAGCGACGTCAAGAAAAAGGCCGTCGTGAAGGCCGTGATCGTGCGGTGCAAGAAGCCTTCGCGGCGGGAGGACGGCAGTTATGTCCGGTTCGACTCCAACGCCTGCGTGATCATCGACAACGACAAGAATCCCAAAGGCACGCGAATCTTCGGCGCCGTTGCCCGCGAACTCCGCGACCGCAACTTCACGAAGATCGTCAGCCTTGCGAGCGAGGTGGTCTGATGCTGATCAAGACGGGCGATTTGGTCGAGGTGCGGTCGGGCAACGAGCGGGGCACGCGGGCCAAGGTGTTGGCCGTCCGCCCGGCGGCTGCCGGCGAGAAGGGTGGACGCGGCGCGAGAGTCGTGGTCGAGGGCGTGAACCGCGTCTATCGCCACATCCGCCGGAGCCAGAAGAACCCTCAGGGGGGGCGCCTCAGTAAAGAGATGCCGATCGACGCATCCAACGTTCTGCTGGTCTGTTCGGCCTGCGGAAAGGCTACCCGCCTGGGTGCGCGGGTCGCAGCCGACGGAGGCAAGGTGAGGTTCTGCCGCGGTTGCGGGGCAGAGCAGGGTACGGTGCGTCGGTCGCGGGCGAAGGCCAAGGGCGGCTGAGAGACGACAAGCGGGATCCCACGAGACTTTCAGGCAAGGAATTGGTTGAGATGGCCAAGAAGAGTAAGGCAGCAGCCAGCGTCGCGGTCGAGCCTGCGGGCACACCGCGGATGCTCGAGCATTATCTCACGACGGTGCGTCCGCACCTGGAGAAGACGCTCGGAACCACCAATCCACATGCCATCCCCAAGTTCGAAAAGATCGTGGTGAGCATGGGCGTTGGCGCGGCGGTGACGGAGAAGAAGTATCTCGACGAGGCGATCGGTGCCCTGGCGCAGGTCACTGGACAGAAACCCATCGCAACCCTGTCCAAGGCGGCCGTGTCGGGTTTCAAACTCCGTGAGAACCTCCCGATCGGCTGCAAGGTCACCCTGCGGGGCAGGCGGATGTACGAGTTCTTCGACCGGCTCGTCGCGGTGGCCTTGCCGCGAGTCCGTGACTTCCGTGGTCTCAAGGCGAATGCCTTCGACGGCAACGGCAACTACAGCCTCGGACTCTCGGAACAGATGGTGTTCCCCGAGATCAATCCGGACCGGTACACGCGGCCCCAGGGCATGAACATCACGTTCGTCACGTCAGCCGTGTCCGATGATGACGCGCGGGAGTTTCTCGTCGCGATGGGGCTGCCGCTCAAGAAGGAAGGCGAGGGCGACGCCGCGGCGTAGCGGCGGAATCCCAGGATTGACCCGACAACCAGGCTCGACACCACGGATCCATGGCAAGCAAATCCAAAATCGCGGCTGCAAAGCGGCCCCCGAAATTTTCCACGCGGCTCGTCAGGCGGTGCATGCTCTGCGGCCGGCCGCGGGCCGTGTATCGCAAGTTTGGCACCTGCCGCATCTGCTTTCGAAAGCTTGCGGATCAAGGCTGTATCCCCGGTGTGAAGAAGGCGAGCTGGTAAAACCCTGGATCATGAGAAGAGGGCTCTGCTGACATGATGACCGACCCCATCGCCGACATGCTCACCCGAATCCGCAACGCGGTTCGGGTCGAACGCGCAACCGTGGAGATTCCGAGCTCCAAGGTGAAGCGCGGGTTGGCGGAAGTGCTCAAGCGCGAAGGCTTCATCTGGGATTGGCGGGAGGTCGAGTCGGCCCCCGTTCCCCAACTTCAACTTGAGCTGAAATATGGCCCCAACGGTGAGCGGCTGATCCGGCACATCCGGCGAGTCAGTTCGCCTGGTCGGCGAGTCTACAGCCGGTCGGCGCGACTGCGACCTGTTCTGGGCGGGCTTGGGATTTCGATCCTGTCGACGTCGAGCGGCGTCGTCAGTGACCGCGAGGCCAGGCAAAAGAAACTCGGCGGCGAAGTGCTCTGCGAACTCTGGTAGGAGCGAAAGGTCAGACGCAATGTCCCGTATCGGAAAAAATCCTGTTCCCCTTCCCAAGGGCGTGAAGGCCTCTGTGGCCCGGGGTGCGCTCGTCGTGGAGGGGCCGCTCGGCAAACTCGAGCAGCCAATCCATCCGGCTGTCACGGTGGAAGTGGACGTGCCGGGCGGCCTGATCGTCGTCACCCGGAGCGGTGACGACCGGATCGCGCGGTCGGTGCACGGCCTCACGCGGGCGCTCGCTGCCAACATGGTTGAGGGCGTTTCGAAGGGCTACGAGAAGAAACTCGAGATCGTCGGGGTCGGCTATCTCGCCGCGATCCAGCAAAACACCCTTCAGTTGCGGGTCGGTTTCGCCAACGAGTTGCATGTGCCGATTCCGGCCGGCTTGACCGTCGCTTGCCCGGATCAGACGCACGTCACGATCAAGGGCATCGACAAGCAGGCCGTGGGCCAGTTTGCCGCCGAAGTGCGTGCCCTGCGGAAACCGGAGCCCTACAAGGGGAAGGGAATTCGCTACGAGAACGAGCAGGTCCGCCGGAAGGCAGGCAAGGCGGTTACCAAGTAGCTGGTATCAAGGAGCAGGGGCGACCCCGATCGGGTGTCGCCCGCGATCAGCGTCTTTCTTCAACAGGTATTTCGAACGGATCATCATGGACCACGCCCGCACGATCTACAGGCAGCGACTCCGGCGGCGGTTTCGCGTCCGCAAGCCCATTCGGGGCACGGCGGAGCGGCCACGGTTGTCTGTGTTTCGCACGCACAAGCACATCTACGTTCAGATCATCGACGACGAGGCGGGCAAGACGCTAGCTTCGGCGAGTTCACAGGATCGGCAGATTCGCGAGTCTGTTGGTTTCGGTGGCAACAAGCAGGCAGCCGAGGCGATCGGCCGAGCGTTGGCCGAGCGTGCCAAGGCAGCCGGCGTCACGAAGGTCTGCTTCGACCGAGGCAGTTTCAAGTATCACGGCCGGGTGGCGGCTCTGGCTGACGCAGCCAGGGCGGCCGGACTCGAATTCTGAATTCCGTCACCACCCAGCACACTCACGAGGGAGAACCAGACGCGTGTCCACCGGCAAAGAATCGCGAACCGGAGAGTTCTTTGAAAAGGTCGTCAAAGTGAGGCGGTGCGCCACCGTGGTCAAGGGCGGACGCCGCTTCAGTTTTGCGGGACTCGTCGTGGTCGGCAACGGTCGAGGGAAAGTTGGCTGCGGCTACGCGAAGGCCAACGAGGTTCCTCCCGCCGTCGAAAAAGCGATCAAGGACGGCATGAAGAATCTGATCGAAGTGCCGGTCGAGGCGGGCACGATTCCGCATCGGGTCGAGGGGCGGTACGAAACGGCCAAGGTGGTGCTGCTGCCGGCGGGGCCGGGCACCGGGATTATCGCCGGAGCGGCTGTTCGGGCGGTCTGCGAGTCGGCCGGAATCCATGACGTGCTGACGAAGGCTCATGGCTCGACCAATCCGGTCAATCTCGTCAAAGCTGCCCTGGATGGCCTCAAGCAACTTCGGACCAAAGCCGAAGTCGAGCGGTTGCGGGGCGTGAGCCTGTCCTGACGCCGTCCTTCCTGTTTCGGTTTCGACCCAGTTTCTCTCTCTCTTCGACTCACTGCAGCGACGGATCAACAGCCATGCAACTCGACGGCGTCAACAAGGGAATTCACAAGAACCGAAAGCGGCTCCGCGTGGGCCGCGGCCCCGGCTCCGGCCGTGGTCGGACCGCCGGGCGTGGCAATAAGGGTCAGGGGCAGTTGGCCGGCTGGTCGGCTGCGGGAATCTTCGAGGGCGGGCGGCTCCCGTTGATTCGGCGAATCCCCAAGCGTGGCTTCCACAACGCCCACGGGCGGATCGTCAAGAGCCTGAATGTCTCCGCACTCGACTCAGTCTGCGAGGCCGGCAGCGACGTGACCCCCGAGTCCTTGCGGGAATTGGGGCTGGCCAAGGGCATCTGGCAGGTGCTCAAGATCCTTGGCAACGGCGAGATCAAGAAGCCACTGAAGGTGTCCGCGCACCATTTCAGTGCCCAGGCGAAAGCCAAGATCCTGGCTGCTGGAGGGTCAGTGACGGAATTGCCTGGGCCTGCTCCGCTGGAGCGGAAGATCGGAAAGGCGTCGCGGAAAAAGCCGGTTAACGGGTAGGGTATGCGGCTTCATGCCGCTCGCCCCGAGGAGTTCACGCCGTGCTGGAAAAGATCCGCGTCATCTTCACCATTCCCGAACTGCGGCAGAAAATCCTGCTGACGCTCGGCCTTTTGGCGATTTACCGCGTCGGCTGGCAGGTGCCGTTGCCGATCATCGACTCCGAGGCGATGACCGCTTTCGCAAAGCAGGCCGGTGGTGTCGGGGAATTGCTTCGCACCGTCGCCGTGTTTTCCGCCAGCCAACTCTCTCAGGCGACGATCTTCGGCCTGGGGATCATGCCGTACATCTCTGCGTCGATCATCTTTCAACTGCTCGGCACCGTCTGGCCGCCGCTGGAGCGCTTGCAGAAAGAGGGAGAGGCCGGTCGCAAGAAGATCAATGAGTACACGCGATACGCGACGGTGATCATCTGCTTGGTCCAGAGTTGGGCGTATGTGGCGTTTCTGGCAGCGCCGGGCCGTGATCAGTCACTCATTCAGGAAAGTTTCTTGGTCGACGGGCGGTTGCCGTTGGTCTGGCAGTTCGTAGCGGTCATGACGATGACGGCCGGGACGATCTTCCTGATGTGGTTGGGCGAACAGATCGACGAGTTCGGCATCGGCAACGGCATCAGTCTCCTGATCATGGCGGGCATCTTGGCGGGCATGCCGGGCGCACTGCTTGAGCTGGCCGGGAGTACATCGTGGGAGGTGGGTGGCGGCGCCGGCACCGGCAAGTTGGGCGTCGAGATGATTCCCGTGCTTGTCGCCCTTTTCATCGGGGTCGTTGCTGGTGTGGTGTTCATGACCCAGGGGCAGCGGCGAATCCCGACCCAGAGCGCCAAGCACGTCCGGGGGCGGCGGGTGTACGGCGGTACCAGGCAGTACCTGCCGCTGCGGGTCAATCAGGCCGGCGTGATGCCGATCATCTTCGCGAGCTCGTTGCTCTTGTTCCCACAGTTTCTGTTTCAGTACCTCAGTCGTGCTTTTCCGGAAAACGGCGTTTTGCTGGGGCTTTATGAGTCTTTCACTCGAGGCCAGTCGTATCTCTACAACGTCTGCTACATCGCACTGATCTACTTTTTCTGCTACTTTTGGACGGCGATCACCTTCAATCCGAAGGAGATGGCCGATAACCTCAAGAACTTTGGCGCCTTCATTCCGGGGTACCGTCCCGGCAAGCGGACGGCGGACTATCTCGAGCGAGTCATGGAACGGATCACCTACGTCGGTGCCGGTTTCTTGGCTCTTGTGGCCGTGATTCCAACCGTTGTGGCAGGCGCCTTGGGAATCCCCTTTCAGGCTGCGAGTTTCTACGGAGGCACCGGCCTCCTGATCGCGGTGAGCGTGGTCTTCGACCTTGTGCAGAAGATTGATAGCCACCTCGTGATGCGAAATTACAGCGGTCTGCTGGAGCGGAACTGAGGGCAGGGACGGCCGGGTTTCATGCGGCTGTCCTGAGAACTGCTCCAACCCGGTCGAGCCCGCCTGATTCCTCGGATTAGCGGGGCATGCCGTCATGCGGATCATCCTCATCGGGCCGCCAGGTGCCGGTAAAGGAACGCAGTGCCAACGGCTCGTCGAGCTCCTCGAGGTTCCGCACCTCTCGACGGGCGAGATGCTCCGAGCCGAGGTTCGTGCAGATACTTCCGCTGGCCGAGAGGCCGCGGCTTTCATGGAACACGGCCAGTTGGTGCCTGACCCATTGATTTTGGCCATGGTCGGGCGACGGCTGTCCCAGCCCGACTGCCGAGACGGATGTCTCTTGGATGGATTTCCCCGCACCCTTCATCAGGCCGAGATTCTCGACGACCTCCTGGATCGGCAGGCCATGAGCGTGGACGGTGTGATCGAGTTGGCTGTGCCGCGAGACGAGTTGGTGAGACGGATGCTGGCCCGCAAGCGGGCCGACGACGATCCTTCCATCTTTGCCAAACGGATCGCGAGTTTCGAGATCCAGACCGCTCCGCTGCTCGATTATTACGGCAGGCAAGGGAAACTGGCTTCGATCGATGGTCTGGGGTCGGCCGACGAGATCTTTGCCCGAGTTCGTGCTGCTGTTCGTCGGTTCGAGCAGTCGAAGCGGTGAGGCTTGGGGCCTGCCGTGCAGGCGACGTTCAGGCCGGTATACTCACGCTGTCGTTCGTCGTGGGCCGGCTCTCTCGTTCGCGGTCTTTTTTCTGGGGTGTTCTGTCTCGTGGTGAATCTCCGCTCGTCTCGTGAAATCGCCCTGATGCGGAAGGCCGGGCTCGTTGTCTGGGCCGCCCATCAAGTGGCCCGGCCTCTTGTCCGGCCCGGTGTGACAACGGCCGAAATCGATGCTGCCGTCGAGGCTTTTTTTCTCGCGCAGGGCGCCATCCCGCTCTTTAAGGGGGTTCCTGGCAAGGTGCCGTTTCCAGCCGTCTGCTGCATCTCGGTGAACGACGAAGTCGTCCACGGAATTCCCGGAGGACGGGTTCTCCGGCCTGGCGACATCATCAGCATCGACACCGGGTGCAGTCTGGGTGGTTGGTGCGGTGACTCCGCGTACACGCATCCCGTCGGCGAGGTCTCGCCCGACGTTCAGAAGTTGCTCGAGTGCACGGCCGGTGTGCTCGCGCTCGCCATTGAGTTGATGGCCGTCCGCAATCGCTGGAGCGACGTGGCCACTGAAATGGCGAAATATGTGCGAGACTGCGGTTTTTCCGTGGTCGAGAACTTCGTCGGCCACGGCATCGGCCGGACGATGCACGAGGATCCGCAGGTGCCGAATTTCTGCACGCCCGCCTTTCGGCGAAACCACGATTTTGAACTCGAACCCGGATTGGTGATCGCCGTCGAGCCGATGGTGAACATGGGTTCCAAGAAGGTCCGGCCCTTGGACGACTACTGGACGCAGTCCACGGTCGACGGGAGGCCAAGTGCTCATTTTGAGCACACTGTCGCCATTACCGAAGCGGGCCCGGCGGTGCTCACAGCACCCCCCGCAAGCGGGGAAGACGCAGCGTTCGTCGCCCCCGTGGCGGGGGATTCGTGATCAGTCACGCAGGTGGCGAGCGGGGCCGCAGCGCGATTGTGATCTGGTTTTCACTGCCGATTTCACGCCACCCCCTTGCGAACTGCCCATCGGGCGACCTATGATTCTGGACTCTCCTGATTTGCCCCTCATTGGTCCCCCTGGAGCGGCCGACCCCAAGGCCCGACTGCCGTTATGAAGGTTCGCGCGAGCGTGCGTCGCATGTGCGACAAGTGCAAGATCGTCAAGCGGCGGGGTGTTGTGTTCGTGGTTTGTGCCGATCCCCGCCACAAGCAGCGGCAGGGCTGACCGAGTTGGTAGCGTCGGAGATCTGGAGGCGGGCGTCTGCCTTCAGGATCGTTGTTTTCGTTTGAGTCGTACGGAATTCCAGCCATGCCGCGTTTGATGGGTGTCGATATCCCGTCGGAGAAGAAGACGATCTATTCGTTGCAGTATCTGTACGGCGTTGGGCCGCGGGTCGCTCGGGAACTCTGCCATAAGGCGGGAGTGAATCCGTTGTCCCAGGCTCGCGACTTGCACGAAGACGAACTGGCCCGCCTGGCTGCCCTGCTCGACAAGGACTACGTGGTCGAGGGTCAGTTGCGACGACAGGTTGCCCAGGATATTTCTCGACTCAAGGACATCGCTTCTTACCGCGGCGTGCGGCATCGCCGAGGGCTCCCAGTTCGTGGGCAACGCACCCGAACCAATGCCCGGACCCGCAAGGGCCCCAAGAAGACGGTGGCGGGCAAGAAGGGCGTCAAGGACCTCAAGTAATCGTCTCCCGTCGCCTCGGGGCAACGGCAACCCGCGTCCGTCCGGCCGCTGGGTAGCTGGAGTGTGGCGATCGATCGACTTCCGAAATTCAATCCGGTATCAGAACAACAGGCACGCGTCAGGAACCGTTTAGTATGTCGAAGGCAGCGAAGACCAAGAAGAAAAGCGTCTCGTCGGGCATCGCCTACATCGTCGCAAGTTTCAATAACACCACCGTGACGATCACGGATGCCCGTGGCGATACGCTGTGCTGGGCAAGCGGTGGCACCTGCGGATTCAAGGGAAGCCGCAAAGGCACGCCCTTCGCCGGTCAAATGGCGGCGCAGCAGGCCGCCGAGAAGGCGGCGAAGTTCGGCGTCAAGGATCTCGAGGTGCGGGTCAAGGGGCCTGGGAGCGGCCGTGAGAGCGCGATCACTGCCCTGCAGGCGGCCGGCATGAACGTCCGCAGTATCGAAGACATCACGCCGTTGCCGCACAACGGCTGCCGCCCCCCTAAGAAGCGCCGGGTCTGACCTCTTTCATTCATCGACAACACGCACCTCCTTTTTTCGGACTGATTCATGGGACGTATCACTGGACCTGTTTGCCGACTCTGTCGCCGCGATGGCCTCAAGCTGTTTCTCAAGGGCAGCCGTTGCGACACCCCCAAGTGCGCCTTTGAGCGGCGTTCGACGCCTCCTGGCGTCGTGCAGAAGCGGCGACCGAAGCCTACGGATTACGGGCTGCGGCTGCGGGAAAAGCAGAAGGTGAAGCATTATTACGGCGTGCTCGAGCGGCAGTTTCGCACGTATTTTTCCCGGGCCGAGCGGGGCAAGGGCAACACCGGTGAGACGTTGATGACGCTCCTCGAGCGGCGGCTCGACAACGTCGTTCATCGGCTCGGGTTCGCTCCATCGCGGGCGGCCGCCCGCCAGATGGTCATGCACGGGCACATCACGATCAACGGCCGGCGGCTCGACATTCCCAGTTATCTGGTGAAGCCCGGCGATCTCGTTCGGGTCAAAAACCGGGCGAAGAGCCTGCAGTTGGCCCACGCGGCTCTGGCGGACTTCCGCCGCGACGTCCCTGATTTTCTGTCTCGAATCGAGGGGGCGATTCCAGAGGCGCGGGTAGATCGGCTGCCGGGGGCGGACGATGTCTCCATCCCCGTGCAGGCCAATCTGATCATCGAACTCTGTTCCAAGTGAATCATTCAAGGAGCATCGCATGCATATTCGCTGGCGCGGTCTGGAGCTTCCGGGTGCCGTCGTGGCCGATCGTGGCACGCTGACGGGCACATATGGCAAGTTCACGGCGGAGCCGTTCGAGCGGGGGTTTGGAACGACCGTGGGCAACAGCCTGCGCCGCGTTCTGCTCTCGAGTCTCGAGGGGAGCGCTGTCACGCAGATCAAGTTGGCGGGGGCCCTGCACGAGTTCACGACCATCAAGGGCGTGCAGGAAGATGTCACGGACATCGTGCTTGCCATCAAGAGCCTCGTGGTGAAAAACCACAGCGATTCCACCCGTGTGATTCGCGTGGAGAAGAGCACCAAGGGCCCGATCACTGGTGCGGACGTTCTGACTGACGAGGCGGTGGAGGTTGTGAATAAGGAGCTGGTCATCGCAACGCTGACCGATGACGTGCCGTTCGAGCTTGAGATGGTGGTGGAGAACGGCCGAGGCTACGTTCCCGCGAGCGAGCAGAGCCAGGCTTCGCAGGAGATCGGCATCGTTCCGCTCGACGCCGTGTTCAGTCCCGTGACTCGCGTGAAATACGAGGTCGAGGAGACCCGCGTGGGTCAGAAGACGAATTACGACAAGCTCACGCTCGAGATCTGGACGGATGGCACTGTGACGCCCGAGATGGCGCTCGTCGAAGCGGCCAAGATTCTCCGCAAGCACCTCAACCCGTTCGTCGGATATACGGCTCCGGGCCCGGACGTGGCCTTGCCGGCAGCCGCCGACCTGTTCGCGGTGGAAGCGCCGCTCGAGAGCCGGCTGGGAATGCTGGTGTCGGATCTTCGGCTTTCTGGCCGCGCAGCCAACTGTCTCCACGAGGAAGGGATCGGCACCATCAAGGAACTCGTTGCCCGCACCCGCGAAGAACTGCTCGAGGTGCGGAACTTCGGCGAGACCACCCTTCAGGAAATCGAAGAGAAGCTGCAGGAACTGGGCCTGCGGCTGGGAATGGAGGCGGCTGCCGCCGCCGATGTCTGAATCGCTGGGCCGCGTCGTGATCGCGGTCCGCCTACGAGGAACCAACAATCATGCGTCATCGTCGCAAGGGCCGAATCCTGGGCCGCAGTCCTTCTCACCAGAGGGCATTGCTGCGCAACCTCGCTTCAGCTTTGATGCTCACCGAGCAGGAGGTCGAGCCGGGTGAGCCGGGTGCGGCCAAGGTGAAGGGCCGTATCATCACCACGCTGCCCAAGGCCAAGGAGGTTCGTCCGCTCGTGGAGCGATGCATCACCATCGCTCGCCGCGGCCTGGCTGCATCGGCTCGGGCCGATGAGTTCGCGACCTCGGCCGAACGTGGGTCCGCGGCGTGGAAGGAATGGCGAACCGGGGCCCAGTGGCGGGCCTGGGCTCAAGCCATGGCGCCGGTTGTCAAGGCGCGGCGGCGGGTTCTGCAGATGCTCGGGGACAAAAAGGCCGCGAGAATCGTCTTCGAGGTGATCGCCCCCCGCTATGCCGAACGACCGGGCGGCTATACGCGGATCCTGAAGCTTGCCAAGCCGCGGCTGGGCGACGCCGGGGCCAGGGCGATTCTCGAGTTCGTCGGCGGTGAGTCTGCCGCCAAGCCGCAGTCGCCGCAGCTGGAAGCCGCCCGGGGCTGAAAAGCCCGGCCCGGGCGGGTGGCGTTCGCCCGGGGCCGTTGCGTCTGCGTAGAATGAATGAGGTTCCTTTGCCTCGTGGCATGGGATTCGTTCAGCACCAGCGGAAGGCCGGCGATGAGTCGCTCCGGTTGGCTTCGGATGGTGGTCTGGCTCGCCCTGGCAGGCCTGGGTCCGGGACTGTCTGCGGCGAATCCCGGGGCCGACCGGTACGAGCACTACGGCATTCCTCAGGTCAGGCTCATCAACGACCGCATCGTCGCCGGCTGGCAAGACGCCGGACTCGAGCCATCTGCCGCGGCGACCGATGGGGAGTGGTGCCGGCGGGTCTTTCTCGATCTTGTGGGACGAGTTCCGACGGTCACAGAGCTCCAGGCGTTTCTCGTCGATTCTTCGCCGACCAAGAAGGCAGACTTGGTGGGGCGACTCCTGGGCGACGAGTTTGAAGACGAGTACGCCCGGAACTTTACCGATGTCTGGACGACCATCCTGGTCGGCCGCGACGCCACGAACGAAAACGTCAATCGCCCGGGACTTCGGCAATACCTCCGCCGCTGCTTCTCGAACAACATTCCCTACGACCGGTTCATGGAAGAACTCGTCACCGCCACCGGAGTCAACACGAACCGTCGGGGTGTGGAGGGGTTCAACGGGGCGACGAATTTCCTGAGCGGGAAGATGGAGGAAATGGGTGTCGCCAACGGGGTCCAGGCGACGGCCAAGACGGCCCAGATTTTCCTCGGGCTTCAGGTGCAGTGCACCCAGTGCCACAACCATCCCTTCAACAAGGGAAAGCAAAATCAATTCTGGGAGTTCAACGCGTTTTTCCGTCAGACCGCGGCACTCCGTCGGCGGGGTGGCACGGAGGACGTTCAGTGGATCGAACTCGTCGATCAGGACTTTCCCGGCGAGGGGGGCAATCCAGAGGAGGCCGAGCTCTACTACGAGCTCCGCAACGGCTTGATGAAGGTGGCCTATCCGGTCTTCATCGACGGCACTGCGATCTCTCCGAGCGGCTACCTGCCCGGCACGATGGAGGATGGCACGCCCTACGGCACCAACCGCCGCCAGGAATTGGCCAAACTGATCAAGACGAACCCGCTCTTTCCCTTCGCGATCGTCAATCGGATGTGGGGCTATTTTCTCGGGTACGGCTTCACCCGCCCGGCCGATGACCTCGGGGATCACAATCCGCCGTCGCATCCGGAACTCCTCGAGGGTCTGGCTGGGGCCTTTCGGGAGCAGAGCTTCGACCTCCGGGAGTTGGCCCGCTGGATCGTGCTGTCGCGGCCCTACGCCCTCTCGAGTCGGACGACGCCCGGCAATCGCATCGATGATCCGTCGTTGGGCGAGCGTCCGAAGTTCACCCACTTCTACCTCCGGCAGATGTCGGCGGAGCAGCTCTATGAATCCCTGCTTACGGCCACCGAAGCCGACGAGATCCGCGTGGGCGAGGACGCTGCCAAGCGGAAGGATCGTTGGCTGAGCCAATTTGTCATCGCTTTCGGGACCGATGAGGGCGACGACGCGACGACCTTCAACGGGTCGATTCCTCAGGTGCTGATGATGTTCAACGGCGACCTGGTCAAGGAGGCGACGAGCACCGGCAAGGGGGGCTTCCTCGACCGGGTGGCCACCAGCGGACTGAGTCCGACGCAGAAGATCGAGACGCTCTACCTGGCCGCTCTGGCCCGCAAGCCGTCAGCCAAGGAACTCAAGACTGCCAACGCTCTGCTCGGGGCCCGCAAGGGCGACGTGGTGGGCGCCCTGCAGGACGTCTGGTGGGCCGTGCTCAACTCAAATGAATTCATCATCAATCATTAGGCCGCACGCGGAATGCGTTGCGCACCGGCTCGGGGGCGGCAAAAGTCGCGTCGCGGGCGAAGATACGCCCCGATGCTCCGCGAGCGTTCGCCGACCCCCGAGCCTCCAGTCCACTCGACTGCACGGGCGAGGATACGCCGCAAAGCTTGAGCGATCGCCAACTCTCAACTCAGGAGGATTGCCATGAATCTCGGACTTGGTCCCGGCCGTGTGCCCGGTATTCCCGCCTGGATGAGCCGACGGCACTTCCTCAGCCACCTCGCCGGTGCGGCGGCCCTCGCGGCTCCGGCGACGACGTTTACCAACTCGATCTTCGCCAGCGCTCCCGACCTTCGGAAGCGGCACAAGTCGGCGATCCTGCTCTGGATGGGGGGCGGGCCGAGCACGATCGACCTCTGGGACTTGAAGCCGGGCGCTCCCACGGGCGGCCCCTTCAAGCAGATCTCGACGTCGGCCGATGGCGTGGCGATCTGCGAGCACCTGCCGCTGATGGCCCAGCAGATGCATCACATGGCAATCGTGCGGTCGATGAGCACCCGCGAAGCCGATCACATGCGTGGCCGGTACTACATGCACACCGGCTACGTGCCGAACCCAAATGTCACCCACCCTAGCTACGGGGCGGTGATCGCTCACGAACTGGCCGAACAGGTTCCCTATCTCGAGGTTCCGCCGTTCGTCTCGGTCGGTGGGGGCAGCGAAGGCCCTGGCTTTCTCGGCATGACGTGGGCGCCGTTCGCCGTGGATTCCAACGGCAACGTCCGCAACCTGGAGATGGGAGTCGATCCCGTCCGGCTGGCCCAGCGACTGGAGATGCTCGCGACCGTCGAGCAGCGGTTCATCGGCGAACGGCGCGGCGGGTCCTCCGAGGATCACTCCAAGGTCCTGGACAAGACCGTCCGCCTGATGACGAGTGATCAGATGAAGTCGTTCAAGGTGCAGGACGAGCCCGCCGAGGTGCGAGAGCGGTATGGCAACACCGGCTTCGGGCGGGGCTGCCTGATGGCCCGCCGGCTGGTGGAACTGGGCGTGCCTTTCATCGAGGTCGATCTCGGCGGTTGGGATAACCATGCCAACATTTTCCCGACCTTGGCCGACCAGAAGCTGCCCGAAATGGACAAGGCCATGAGCGCGTTGGTCGCCGACCTGGCTGATCGGGGATTGCTCGACGACACGGTCGTGATCTGGATGGGTGAATTCGGCCGCACGCCCAACATCAACGGAGGCGCCGGGCGGGATCACTGGGCTCGCGGCTGGAGCGTGGTGGTGGGCGGAGGGGGCTTCAAGCGAGGAATTGTCGTCGGGGAGACGAGCGCGGATGGCAAGGAGGTGGCGACCGAGCCCTACACCTCGCAAGATCTGATGGCGAGCGTGCTCAAGGCGCTGGGGATTTCACTCGAGACGACCTTCACGGCCAAGAATGGCCGCCCGATGAAAATTGCGAACTCGGGCAAGGTCATCAAGGAACTCTTCGCCTGAGCGACACGGGAGACAGGTCGGCGAGCCCTGGGCCGGCGGGCGTGGCGCGGCAGCGAGGCATCGTGCGGCCCCTGCTCGTGCTCGTGGGACCCGTGCTGCTCGAGCAGTTTCTGGCCTTGGCCGTCGGCTTCGTGGACAAATGGCTGGCCGGGAATCTGTTCTCCGGGGCCGAGTCGCTGGCCGCGATCGGGCTCGTGGCCTATTCGCTCGCGTTTCTGCCCGTCTTGTTCGTGGCGCCATCGGCTGCGGCGACCGCGCTGGTGGCCCGCAGTTTCGGAGCCGGTGACCGAACTGCCGCCCGGAGGGTCGCGGCCCAATGCCTGCTCGTCACGGCCGTGCTCGCAGTCGTCGCGGTCGGGGTGGCCGGTCTGGGAGGGCGGCAGTTCGTTGCGGCGCTCGGTCTTCCGCCAGGCAGCAGCCAATTGGCGATCCGCTATCTGGCGATCGTACTGCCGGCCTTGCCGCTGATGGCCGGCATTCTCGTGGGGGTGGCCGTGGTCCGTGGGGCCGGTGACATGGTGGCCGGTCTGATCACGATGTCGGTCG
The DNA here is from genome assembly GCA_945891385.1 of Candidatus Kuenenia stuttgartensis. Lineage (GTDB taxonomy): Bacteria > Planctomycetota > Planctomycetia > Pirellulales > UBA1268 > QWPN01. The sequence goes on from CAMDDJ010000001.1 coordinate 66,613, forward strand.
TCAATCTGGTGAATGCCGGCGCCAGCTTCGTTCTGGCGACGGGCGTTGGGGGCATGGAGCCGCTCGGCTGGGAGGGGCTCGCCTGGGGCACCGTGGCGGGGTACGCCTGCGGGGGGCTCACCCTCGTTGGCTTGTTCATGCTGAGGGAAACGGGGCTGCGGCCGGCGGCGGCCGATTGGCTGCCGGCCTGGGGTGTCATCCGCCAGATCAGTCGCGTCGGGCTGCCGGCCGGCGTGGATGCGGTCGGCAACGCCGCCTGCCACCTGACCTTTCTGGGAATCGTGAATCGCCTGGGGGACGTGGATGCCGCCGCGCACGCCGTGGCCATCACGATCGAGTCGCTCGCCTTTCTGCCCGGGAGCGCCTTCCAGGTGGCCGCGGCCACGCTCTCCGGCCAGTTCCTCGGGGCCCGGGACGAACGCCGTGCCCGCGGGAGTGTGTGGTTGGCGGCGGTCGCAGCCGTCGGTCTGATGTCGGCCGTCGGGCTCGGGTTCCTGATCGCCTCCACCCCGTTGGCCGCCTGGTTCACCGGCGGCGCCGGCCGTCAGCCGGCGGTGGCCGCCCGAGCCGCAGAACTCGTTCAGATCGTGGCCTTCGCCCAACCGCCTCTGGCGCTGCTGATGGTGCTCTCTGGTGGTTTGCGGGGAGCGGGCGTGACCCGGCCCCCGCTGCTCGTGAATTTCCTGGGGCTCACGGTCGTCCGCCTGCCACTGGCCATGCTGTTGGCCTGGCCCACGGTCGTCCTCCCCGCCGGCCTTGGCTCATTGCCTGGCGTCGGGCTGGGGGCTCGCGGAGCCTGGCTGGCGATGGCGGCTGATCTCACCGCTCGAGGCCTCGCGATGCTGGTCATCTTCCGTGGCCGCTCCTGGTCGCGAACGGAGCCCTGAGCCGGCCCGGCGGTGCGGCGATCAGCATGGCCAGTCTGATCGTCCACGCTACACTTGCAGATCTGCGGCCGCAGTCGCCGCGGGAAGCGGCCAGCGTCGCCGTTCGAACCAGAGGGTCTTCACTTGGCCGCAGCCGATCTCGACGTTGAGCGCTGGAGCACCGCCGATGCCACCGATCTCTACGAGGTGGCTCGTTGGGGCAACGGATATTTTTCGGTTGGTCCGCATGGCCACCTCCTCGTCCATCCTCACAAGGATCTCACCCGAAGCATCGATCTCAAGCAACTCGTCGACCGGCTCCAGGTGCGGGGCATCGACCTGCCGATTCTGCTCCGGTTCGCCGAGATCCTCGAGCATCGGCTGGGCGAGATCCATGGTGCCTTCGCCTCGGCGATGAAAGAGAGCGGCTATCGGGGCGACTACTGCTGCGTCTATCCGGTGAAGGTCAATCAGCAGCGGCAGGTGGTGGAAGAGGTGCTCCGGTTCGGCCGGCCCTATCGGTTCGGCCTGGAGGCGGGGAGCAAGCCGGAGTTGCTCGCGGTCATCGCCTTGGCCGACAACGAAACTCCCATCATCTGCAACGGGTTCAAGGACGCCGAGTTCATTGAGACGGCGATGCTGGCCCAGAAGATCGGGCGGCACATCATTCCGGTGGTGGAACGTTTTTCCGAACTCCATCTGATCCTCGAATATGCCGAGAAACTCGGGGTGCGGCCCCAGATCGGGATGCGAATCAAGCTGGCAGCCCGTGGGGCGGGACGCTGGCAGGCGTCGGGGGGCTTTCGCAGCAAGTTCGGCCTGACGGCCAGCGAATTGGTGCGGGGGCTCGACCTGCTGGCCGAGCGCGGGATGGAGGACTGCCTGCAGCTCCTTCACTTCCATCAGGGCAGCCAGATCACCAACATCCGTCACATCAAGGCCGCCCTGAACGAGGCTGCGCGAATCTACACCGAGTTGGTCAAGCGAGGCGCAGGCCTGCGGTATCTCGATGTCGGTGGCGGGTTGGGCATCGACTACGACGGGTCGCAGACCAACTTCGAATCGAGCGTGAACTACAGCCTCCAGGAATATGCCAACGACGTCATCTACCAGGTGCAGAACGCCTGCGACGAGGCGGGGGTGCCCCATCCCACGATCGTCTCGGAGAGCGGCAGGGCGGTGGTCGCCTACCACAGCGTGTTGATCTTCGGCGTGCTGGGCGTGTCGGAGCAGGGGGGCGTGGCCGAGGTGGGCGAGCCTCCGGCAGACGCCGAGCAGCCCCTGCTCGACCTCTACGAGACCTACCAAAACATCAACGTTCGCAATCTGCTCGAGAGCTACCACGACGCGCAGCAACTGCTCGACACGGCGATGAATCTGTTCTCCAGCGGCTACCTTCCGCTCGACCAACGCTCGGCGATCGAAAACCTCTACTGGGCCACCTGCCGGCGGATCAGCAAGCTCTCCAAAGGGCTCGAGTTCGTCCCCGAGGAACTCGAGGGGCTCGAGGCGGCGCTTTCCGACACCTATTTCTGTAATTTCTCGCTGTTCCAGTCGATGCCAGACAGCTGGGCGATCAAGCAACTCTTTCCCGTGATGCCGATCCACCGACTCGACGAAAAGCCCGGCCGGGCCGCCGTGCTCGGTGACGTCACCTGCGACTCCGACGGCAAGATCGATCAGTTCATCGATCGCCGAGATGTGAAACGGACCCTGCCGCTCCACGCCTGGAAGGCGGAACCATACTACCTGGGCGCGTTTCTGATCGGTGCCTACCAGGAGATCCTGGGCGATCTCCACAACCTGTTCGGCGACACCAATGCCGTTCATGTCAGCACCGACGAGCGGGGGGAGGTGGTGGTCGACGCCGTGATCAAGGGCGATACCGTCCGAGAGGTGCTCGACTACGTGGAGTTCGACGCCGAACAACTCGTGCAGCGGCTGCGGGATTCGATCGAGCAGGCCGTTCGCGAGGGTCGGATCGGCGACGTTCAGGCGGGCCGGTTTCTCAAGTTTTATGAGGAGGGGCTGGGCGGTTACACCTACCTTGAAGAGCCCGGTTAAACCTCGCCACGCATGCATCCGATCCGCATCGGGGGCTGTGCCCTCAACCAGACGCCGCTCGACTGGGACGGCAACCGCGACCGGATTGTGGCCGCGATCAACGCTGCCCGGGCTGATGCGGTTTCGATTCTCTGTTTGCCCGAACTCTGTATTTCGGGATACGGCTGCGAAGACGCCTTCTTCGCCCCGGGGGTTCAGCGGATGGCGTGGCGGGTGCTGCAAGAGATCCTGCCGCACACCGAGGGGATCGCGGTGGCCCTCGGCTTGCCGGTTCGGTTCGAGAACGGGCTCTACGACGCCGTCGCGGTTGCTGCCGACGGGCGGCTTGCCGGCATCGCCTGCAAGCAGCACCTGGCCGGCGATGGGATCCACTACGAGCCGCGCTGGTTTCGACCCTGGCCCCGCGGCCGCCGGGGACGGCTCCGGTCAGGGGACTGCGACCTGCCGATCGGCGACCTGCGGTTCGAAATCGGGGGCGTGCGGCTTGGCTTCGAGATCTGCGAAGACGCCTGGGCGGCCGACCGGCCCGGTGCCGCGCTGGCGGCCCGCGGCATCGACCTGATCCTCAATCCCTCGGCGAGCCACTTTGCCTTCGGCAAGGAGGAGATCCGCAGGCGGTTTGTCCTCGAGGGCTCACGGGCGTTTGCCGCGGGCTATGTCTACGCCAACCTCGTCGGCAACGAGGCGGGCCGGGCCGTCTACGATGGCAGCGTGCTGATTGCCGCCGGGGGCGCGATGATCGCCGCCGGGCGGCGTTTTTCCTTCGCCGATCGGGCCGGGACGGCGGCAAATCTCGACCTCGACGCGCTCCGGCCGGCACAGGCCCGCCTCACCACCTCGGCGTCCTACTCGGCCGACGACCTGGTGGCCGTGGCGTTCCCTCCGCTGCTGGCCGAGGGCCATCCTGTCGTTCGTGACGGCCGAGACGTGTGGGAGTCGGGCGGAAACGTCAAGGAGGAGGAATTTGCCCGGGCCGTATCGCTCGGGCTCTACGACTACGCCCGCAAGAGCCGTTCGCGGGGCTATGTCGTCTCGGCGAGCGGCGGGGCCGATTCGTCGGCGGTCGCCTGCCTGGCGGCGATCGGCGTGCACCTCGCTGCGGCTGAACTTGGGCCCGAAGCCGCCGCCCATCGCCTGGGTCTGCCGCTGCTCACCGGGCGGGGAGACTCCGCGAACGAGTTCCGCGGGCTCGTGGCGGCGGCACTCACCTGCGTCTACCAGTCCACGGCCAATTCGGGGCCGGTAACCCGGGCCGCGGCCCGCGAGCTGGCGACCGGACTCGGAGCCGTCTTTCACGAGTTCGACGTGGAGCCAGTTGTCCGAGACTACGAGCGAATCGTCTCGACCGCGATCGGCCGCGCCCTCTCCTGGGATCTCGACGACATCCCGCTGCAGAACATTCAGGCCCGAGCTCGGGCTCCGGGCGTCTGGCTGCTCGCCAACCTCACCGGTGCGTTGCTGGTTTCGACCAGCAATCGCTCCGAGGCTGCGGTCGGTTACGCCACGATGGATGGCGACACGGCTGGGGGCATCGCCCCGATCGCCGGCATCGACAAGGCCTATCTCCGCCGCTGGCTCGTCTGGCTCGAAAAGGTCGGCCCGGTGGGAGTCGGGCCGATTCCGGCCCTCGCGACGGTCAACGCCCAGCAGCCGACGGCGGAGTTGAGACCGGCCGAATCAGGCCAGACCGATGAAGCCGACCTGATGCCCTACGACGTGCTCGACGCCGTCGAGCGGGCGGCGATCCGCGACCGGCAGTCGCCGGTCGAGGTGTGGCGGCGACTCTGTCTCGAGTTTCCGCAGCGCGGCCCCGGCCAACTGGCGATGTGGGTCGAGCGGTTCTTTACGCTCTGGAGTCGCAACCAATGGAAACGGGAGCGGTATGCCCCGTCGTTCCATCTCGACGACGAGAACCTCGATCCCAAGACCTGGTGCCGGTTTCCGATCCTCTCTGGAGGATTCGTCCGAGAACTCGCGGAGCTCCGGGCTGCCGCGGGCGGCTGAGCCCTCCGCGGCTCAGGGGCCGACGATACGCCCCTGTGCTCCGCGAGCGTTCGCCGACCCCCTCGCCTTCCCGTGGCCGTTCGTCTCGTCGTCGCGCGAGCGGCGCGAAACGCGGCCCAAACCGCTCTCGTCGGCCCGGTGGGGGCCTGCTAGAGTCCCGGCCCGATTTCTCCGGAGGCCTCGCCGTGCGCCGTTTCCGCAGTCTGCCCGCCTTGATCGTGGTCATCCTCTGCCGGTTGAGCGCGGAATCGACCTCCTCCGGGCAGCCGGTCGGCCAGCCCCCGTCCGCCACGGCCCAAACCCCCGCTCAACGCGTGGCCGTGGCACCCCCGGCACAGCCTCCGGTGCTGTCGCCTCAGGAGCAGGCGATGCTCGACCAGTTGCTGGCGGCCTGGGAGGCCCGCAATGCCGCGGTGCGTACCTGGTCGTGCACGTTCCACAAGTGGGAGTACAACGCCTGGAGCCCGGCCGGCCCGAATGGAGACCAGTTGGCATTCGCCGAGAACACCGGCGAGCTGAAGTATGCCGCGCCCGACAAGGGGCTTTTCCACGTCAAGGAATCAAAGCAATGGAGTCCCGAGGCCCGTCGTTACGAGGTGCGTAGCGGTGAGTTCGGCGAGCACTGGGTCTGCAATGGCGAGAGCATCTACGAATATCGGCACTCGGAAAAGCAGCTGCGGGAGACGCGACTGCCGCCCGAGATGCGGGGCAAGGCGATCAGCGACGGCCCGCTTCCGTTCGTCTTCGGAGCCAAGGCCGACACGCTCAAGAAGCGGTATTGGATGCGGATCATCACCCCGCCCGAGGTGCGGGATCAGGTGTGGCTCGAGGCACTGCCGAGGTACCAGGCCGACGCCGCCAATTTCTCCAAGGTCGAACTGATCCTCCAGGCTCGCGACCTGATGCCGTTTGCGATCCAAATCTACAAGCCGGGCGGAAGCGACCGGGATGTCTACCAATTCGATCCGCGGACCAACCTGATCGATAAGGGGCTCGACATGATCCGCGATTTCGCCAAGCCGATCACCCCGTTTGGCTACAAGTACGTGCTCGAGGATCTACCGGCCCAGGCCGGTTCTCCTCCCAGGTGACCGGCTCGTTCGGCCGCCCGCCAGGCGTCCTCGGCCGCATCTGAGAAAGCTGGAGCAGCGATTTGGCAACCTGAGCAGGGGAGGCGAGGGGGTCGGAAAACGCTCGGGGAGCAGAGCGGCGTATCGTCGCCCGCGCTGAGAATTTTGCCGCCTCCGAGCCGGCGCTGCACGGAACTCGAAGGCGGTCGAGGGGTCTTCGGGCTTCCCGTGCCGGGGCGTGCGGTATACTGCCCCATCGACCCGTCAGACCTGCAGGCCACGCTTTCGATGCCTCTTGTCGATCCCTCCCATCCGCTCTTCCAGCTCCTCAAGCAGGATCGGCGATACACCCTCGACGCGTATCTCTTCGTGCTCGAGGCGCTTTCCTACGCTCAGGAAACCATGGGGCTCGGGGAGGAGCCTCCGGAAGACGAACTCGAGCCGGCCGCTGCTGAAGAGCCTGGGGAACGCCGCTCGAAAGCCAGGACGCGGCGGGAGCGGCGTCGGGTCGAGAGGCATGTGTCGGGTCGCCAACTCTGCGAAGCCGCCCGGCTCTACGGCCAGCAGCAGTACGGGTTTCTCGCCCCGACCGTACTGGGCACCTGGGGCATCCGCCGGACGGCCGACATCGGCGAGATCGTGTTCAACATGATCGACATCGGCCAGATGCGGAAGACCCGCAGCGACAAGCGGGAGGACTTTCACGATGTCTTCGAGTTTGGCGACGCCTTTGCCCGTGACATCCCCTTCGCGGTGCCCGACGCCGTCTGACCTGGAGGAGCCCCGGCATGACCACCGCGGGGCTGCGGCTCTGGCTGGCAATCGCCCTGGTGGCGGAGTGCCTCTGGCTTGGCCTGCTCGCCTGGATGGCCTGGCGGTGATGGATCCGGTCGCCCTGGAGCCGCGGCGATGAGTCCGACGCTCGCCGGAATCCCGCTGGCGATCGCGGTTCTGCCGCTGGGCGGATACCTGCTCATGATCGGCTGGTTTCACCTCCGCCGCCGGCCGGTTCTGCTTCCGGGCGCGGTCGATCTGGTGCTGTTGGCTGCCGGCGTCTCGGGGCTCGTGCTCGTCGGGCCGCTGGCGCTGGTGCAGCCGGCGATGGGCACCTCTCCTTGGGCGGCGGCGATGCTCGTGCTCCTGGGCGGGCTGATCGTCGGCGTCGCGATTCTCGTGATGCGGCCCAGGCTCGTGATCTACAACACCACGATCGATCGGCTTCGTCCGGTGGTCGCCGAGGTTGTGAGTGGCCTCGACGATTCGGCCCGGTGGGCCGGGGAGACCGTGGCCCTGCCGGCCCGAGGACTGCAGGTGGCTCTCGATGGCCGCGGCGTGACCCGCTGCGTGAGCCTCATCGCCACGGGAACCCGCACGTCGAACGAGGCCTGGAGCGAATTCGCCCGCCGCATCCGACGCGGTGTTCGACCGGTGCGGGTTCGGCGAAATCCGTGGGGCTTGGTGGCGGTGATGCTTGGCCTGGCGATCCTGTTCGGCGGTGTGGCCTGGAGCGTGATGTCGCGGAGGGCCGGAACGGCGTCCGGTCCGAGCGTCCCGCAGGGCTCGACACGCCTCGCTCCGCCCACGCCGGGCGGCGGGCCGCTCCACCTCCGCCCTGCCTGCCATTCTTCGTCCGACCACTGCCGGAGATTTTTCCCATGCCCGTCCACGTCGACCTCTCTACTCACGAGATCACTGTTCCCGTCATCGTGAGGAACGCACCGCCGGGTCGTCTCTACGAAGACGCCGTCTCACGGGAGCGTGCCGGGATCGTCGCCTCCGGGGCGATCGCGATCCGCTCGGGTGCCAAGACCGGCCGCAGCCCGGCCGACAAGCACGTGGTGCATCGGCCTGAGTCGGAACACGACGTCTGGTGGGGGCCGGTCAACCATCCGATCGACGAGCACACCTTTCTTCTCAACCGGCAGCGTGCGATCGATTACCTCAACACCCGCGATCAGATCTACGTCTGCGACGGCTACGCCGGCTGGGACCCCGCCACGCGGGTCAAGGTGCGGGTGCTCTGCGCTCGGGCCTATCACGCGCTCTTCATGCACAACATGCTGATCCGCCCCACGCTCGACGAACTGGAGCGATTTGGGGCACCCGATTACGTCATCTACAACGCCGGACAGTTTCCGGCCAATCCCTTCACAACCCAGATGACCAGCCGCACGAGCATCGACCTCTGTCTGGAGCGGCGGGAGCAGGTGATCCTCGGCACGGAATATGCCGGTGAGATGAAGAAGGGCGTGTTCAGCTTCATGCACTGGCTTCTCCCGGGCAGAGGCATCCTCTCAATGCACTGCTCGGCCAACCAGGGGCCCGATGCCGGGGGCCGCACCGGCGAGGTCTCGCTCTTCTTCGGCCTTTCGGGCACCGGCAAGACGACGCTGTCGGCCGATCCATCCCGCAGGCTCATCGGGGACGACGAGCACGGCTGGGGTGAGCACGGCATCTTCAACATCGAAGGCGGTTGTTACGCCAAGTGCATCCACCTCGAGGAAGCCAAGGAGCCGGAGATCTGGCGGGCGATCCGGTTCGGCACGGTGCTCGAGAACGTCGTGTACGATCCGGCCACCCGGGCGGTCGATTTCGAGTCGAGCGCGATCACGGAGAACACCCGGGCCGCGTATCCGATCGAATACATCGACAACGCCCAGGTGCCGTGCGTGGGCCCGCATCCCAAGCACGTGATCTTCCTCACCTGCGATGCCTCGGGCGTGCTGCCGCCGGTGAGCCGGCTTTCGCGGGAACAGGCGATGTACCACTTCCTCTCCGGCTACACGGCGCGAGTGGCCGGCACCGAGATGGGGATCGTGGAACCGCAGGTCGCCTTCTCCGCCTGTTTCAGCGCCGCTTTTCTCGTGCGACACCCGGCCGTCTACACCCGACTCCTGGCCGAGAAACTCCGGCGTCACGACGCCCGAGCCTGGCTGGTGAACACCGGCTGGACGGGGGGCGCGTATGGCGTGGGCACGCGGATCGACCTCGCGAGCACGCGGCGAATCATCGACGCCATCCATGCCGGAGCGCTCGACGAGGCTCCGGTGCATCGCGACCGTGTGTTCGGGCTCGACGCCGTCAGCCGCGTGCCGGGCGTGGACGAACGGCTGTTGGTGCCCCATCGGGCCTGGAGCGACGAGGCCGCCTGGGAAGCAGCGGCCAGGAATCTGGCCGACAAATTCAAGCACAACTTCGCCACCTACGCGGCCGAGGCCGGTCCCGACATCGTTGCCGCCGGCCCGGCCTGACCCGTCCTTCAATCGGAAACGCTCGTGACCAGCCCGCTTCTCCATCATCGTACTGACGCCGTCGTCTCCCACGTGCAGCGGCTGCTCGACTCGTTCGCTCGCCTGCTCGGCCGGGACTTGATCGACCGCGTGGGCACGCCGGTGGAGCAGTCTGGGCGGCTCTGGCAGGCACCCTTCGTGGTCGTCTCTCACGGCACCGAGGCCGATCCGGTGCTCGCCTACGGCAACGCCACGGCCTTGGCCCTTTGGGAGATGACCTGGGAGGAACTAACTGTGACACCGTCCCGGCTCACGGCCGAGCCAGTCCACCGCGATGAGCGATCCCGGCTCCTGGCTCGCACCCGATCGCATGGATTCGTGGACGACTATTCCGGCGTTCGCATCTCGAAGAATGGCCGACGGTTTCGGATTGAACGGGCCATCGTCTGGAACATCACGGATACCGCCGGTCACCACCATGGCCAGGCGGCCACGTTCGACCACTGGACGCCGCTCGACGACGTATCGCGAAAGCCGGCCTCGGCGGCACAGTCACCGGGGCCCGACTTGCCAGGGGCCGTGCTTCCGCCTTGAATACCGTACCGCCGCAGCCGTCGGCAGTCGTCCCGCCCGTTCTCAGGAGCCATACCCCGATGTCGTCCCTTCCGATGCTGAGTCTGCTCGTGGCCCTGTCGTTCCTGGGCCTTGCCGTCACGGCCCGGGCGGAGTCGCCGCTCTCTGGCACGATGAAGTCGCTCGACGGCCAGGATGTCGATCTGGCCTCCTACCAGGGGAAGGTCGTGATGGTGGTCAACGTGGCCAGCCGCTGCGGGGCCACGCCGCAGTACGCGGGGCTTCAGTCCCTGTACGAGAAGTACCGTGACCAGGGCTTCGTGATCCTTGGCTTCCCTGCCAACGACTTCGGGGCCCAAGAACCGGGCAGCGACGCCCAGATCAAGGAGTTCTGCTCGTCGAAGTACGATGTGAACTTTCCGATGTTTTCCAAGATCACCGTGAAGGGAGCCGGCAAGCCGAAGCTCTATCAGGTGCTCACGGAATCGGCCGATCCCGCCGGAGAGATCGGCTGGAATTTTGAGAAGTTCCTGATCGGCAAAGACGGTCAGATCGTGGCTCGGTTCAAGACCCGCGTCACCCCCGACGACCCGACGGTGGTGGCTACCATCGAGGCTGAACTGGCGAAGTAACCTACGTCGGATGTCGTGCCGCACCGGCTCGGGGGCTGCGTGTGTTCGTCGGAAACGGCCGGAGGTGGCCGTGCCATCTCGTCGGACGTTCGCTGCGGCCATCCCGAGCCTCCGCTGCCGCGTGCGGGAACGTGGGTCAGTTCTCGCGGCTGCGGGCACGTGGTGGCCGTTCACGCCGCCCGGGAGGTCGGGCGGGCTTCCGCCGTTCGTCCGAGCGTGCGGCGGATGACCCAGGTCGGCCGGCCCTGCACCTCGCGGTAGGTGCGGGCGACGTATTCACCGACGATTGCGACCGCCACCGTCGGCACGGTGGCGACGAGGCTGGCGATGGCGGTCAGGGCCGCCAGCGACACCTGCTCGCGAGACGGGCCGATCCAGGTCGTGAGCGTGGCGATGGTGGTGGCGATGAGGCCAGTGACAGCGAGCCCCGCCGCAGCCACCCAGGTGAGCCGCAGCGGTGCATCGGATGAGAGAATCAGGGCGTCGGTCGCGAGTTTGAGCAGCTTCCAGGGAGAATACTTCGTCTCGCCGGCCGCCCGCGGATGCCGGTCGTACCAGACCGGCTCGTGGCGAAAGCCCGCCCAGGGCACCAGGCCGCGGAGGTAGCGACGCTTCTCGGGAAGGGCGATCACCGCATCAGCCACGGCACGGTCGAGGAGTTTGAAGTCGCCGGTGTCCACCGGAACGGGATACGGCGAGAGGCTCGCGAACAGCCGGTGGTAGAGGCTCGCCGTCACGAGTTTGAAGGCTGTTTCACCGGCCCTCTGCCGTCGCCGGCCGTAGGCCACGTCGGCTCCGTTTCGCCAAGCCCGCACCATCTCGGGGATCACCTCCGGCGGATCCTGGAGGTCGGCGTCGGTGATCACGATCGCGTCGCCCCGCGCCGCGGCGAGTCCCGCCGACATCGCCGCCTGTTGGCCGAAGTTTCGGGCGAATTCGATCACGGTCACCCGGGGATCGCGAGCCGCGATCCCCTCGAGTCTGCCGAGTGTGTCGTCACGGCTGCCGTCGTCGACGTAGACGATCTCGTGATCCATGCCGGTGGTGGCGAGCACGGCCGTAAGCCGCGCGTGGGTGTCGTCGATCACCGCCGCCTCGTTGTGGCAGGGAATCACGATCGAGAGGAGGCCGCCCGTCGGCCGACGGCGGTCGGGCAGCCGGGTGGTATCTGGTGAAAACCCGCTCATCGCACGACCTCGTCCGTGCGAGCGGTGCGGGCCGTGCCCGTGGTCGGTGCCAGCTGGCCGATTGCCACGAGGTCGAACTCGCGGAACATCGGCCTTGTCCGTCCCACTTCTCCGAAGCCAGCCGGCAGGATCGGCTTGATGCGGGTCAGGTGGTGGTCGGGAACGAGCAGAACTGCCTCTGGGTTGGCCGTCAGAAACCGCTCGGCCGCGGCGGCGTCGTCGTGAATGATTTGGGCGACGTGGCCATTGGAGTAGAAGACCACGTTGGGGCTGCCCATCATGAACGTGCCCAGCCGGGCCGTGCCCCCGTCACGAGCCTGCAGGCCGCGGACGAACGGCGGAATCGTGTTCGCCCTGGCCATCCAACCGGCTGCCGGGCCGACGGCGAGCGCCGTGAACAGGAGCGCCGTGATCGCGAAGGCCTCGACCGCCGCGAGCGGTCGCGACCTGGCCAGCCGCCAGCAGACCACCGTGCCTACGAGCGGCACCAGGCCCACGATGGCCGCCGGCTCCGCACCCGCCAGCCCGAAGCGAGCCGTGATGATGACCGTGACGGCGGTCGCGATGCCGCCAAAGGCGAGCGATCCGAGGCCGGCGGCCATCCAGCGGGGATGGGGCCAGCGGCCGGAGGCGGCCGCCCGGCGGGCTGCATCGACCGCGAATGCCGCCACGAGCAGGGCGGCGGCGGGGTAGGCCGGGAGGATGTAGTTGGGCAGCTTGGTCGCGGCGGCGGAGAAGCCGCCCACCCAGACGCCGGCCCATGCGAGCAGCAGGCCGAGCGTGTGGACCGTGGGCGTCGCGATCGAGCGATGCCAGTTCCGCCAGGCGGTGAGCACGAGGGCCAACGGGAGGAAGCAGCTCCAGGGATAAAAGAGCAAGAGCATGGTGAGCGGATGGAAGAGGACGCCCCCGGCATGCTTCTCCATCGGCTCCAGGAAACGGCCGACGTTGTGGACGAAGAAAAAGCCCTCGGTCCAGGCTCCGTCGGTCCGCAGCCAGACGGCGACATACCAGGGAGCCGCGGCCACGGCCGCTCCGGCCACAAGCGCCAGCGGGCGGAGGCTGCGAATCACGTCGATCACGGCGGGTACCGCGGCGGCGGCCGTTTGCCGGAGCCAGGGACCAGCCGCCATTTCCCCCCGCCGCCAATCGACAGCCACCCACCAGGCCCAGGGCACCAGTACGGCCAGTGGACCCACGAATCCAATCGGCCCCTTGCAGACCACCGCCAACCCGAGCAAGAGGCCGATCCCGCCGGAGCGGGCCAGGCTCAGTCGGGGCAGGGCATCGTCACCGCAGGCGATGCAGGGGCCGCCACCCGATCGGCCAGCGGCCTGTCGTGCGGGGCCGGCCCGTTCGGTGGACGTTCCCGGTCCGAGGATCACTTCCGCCGCCAGCACCGTCGCCCACGTGCAGAGGGCCGTGAGGATGGCATCGGGCGTGGCAGCATGGGCTTCGATGCCCGCGAGGAGACAGCCCAGCCAGGCCAGCGCGGCCACCACCCCGGTGGCCGGATCGAAGAAGCGGGTTCCGGCTCGCAAGAGCGCGAGGGCCGTTACGAGTGCCGCCAGCATCGACGGCAGTCGTGCCGCAAACTCGGTGGTGCCGAAGACGGTCATGCACGCCGCCATGCACCAGTGCATCAGCACCGGCTTGTCTACGGCGAGCGTGTCGTTGAACACCGGCACGACCCAGTCGCCCGTCTCCACCATCGTGCGGGCGATCGCCGCGAACCGCGGTTCGTCTTCGTCCCAGAGCGGGCCGCTGGCGATTCCGACGACGAGGGCGATGCTCCCGGCCAGGAGCACGGTGAGAAGCGGACGATGCGAGATCATGCTGTGGCTTTCGGAAGGGACTGTGGGGGCAGGGGAACGGGCTTAGTGGTGGCGGAATACGGACTGCCGATCGGGAGTGGTCGCCACCTGCGTCAGGGGTTGGGGTGCGTGGCGCGGTCCGAAGAGCACGAGCTCCCGGGACTCAGGCAGCACGGTCACGGCACGGAGCACGTGGTAGTGGTCGGGCAGTTCGGCTGCCACCTGCTCCTCGAACCGGGAGTCGACGACCAGGGGAGCTCCGGGATGATTCGCGACGAACGCCACCACGTCGGCCGGGTCGTCCAACTCCGCCACAGTCCCGCCGGCGGCGATCAGGCCGGCGTAGAACGCCGTGCTCGCCGGGGCTCGGTAGGAGCCGATTGGATGGGCGATTCCGGCGGCCGGTAGCCGGGCGAGGAGATGCCGCGTGCCGCCGGTTCGGCCGAGACTCACGGGGCCGACGGCCATCAGGATCGCGATGGTGCCGCAGGCCGTGGCGGCCCAGCATCCGGTTGCGGCCAGACGGGATGAGTGGGCGTGAAAACGGGAGGCCAGAAATCCGCCGGCCAGCGGCACGAGCCCCACCAGCCCGATCCATTCGCCCCCGGGAGCCAGCCGGTGCACGGCCAGCGGCAGTCCGATACCGAGGCCGACGCCGGCCAGGGCGAGCAGGCTCCAGGCCAGCCGCATCCAACGGTCGGTGCTCCACGTCGGCCGGGCGATCCAGTCGGCCAGAAAGAGGCCGATGCCGCAGGCGATGGCCGGATAGGCCGGCCAGATGTAGCCAGGCAGTTTCGTGCCCGCGAACGAAAAGGGGATCACCCAGGCGGCGACCCAGGCGGCGACCAGCCGCATGCCGACCGCTGAGGTTCCTTGCTCGCGCAGGGCTACCACTGCGTGCCGGCCGATCAGCCCGGAGGCCATTGACCACGGGAAAAAGCCGACCAGAACCACGAGCGGGTAATAGAGGAGCGTCGATCCGGAGTGTCCCTCCATCGGCGCGGCGAACCGGCCGGCGTTGTGGACGAGAAGAAACTCGCGGAGCCAGGCGCCATCGGTTCGGATCGTGACGAGCGTATACCACGGGGCCGCCACGGCGACCGCCGCGGCCATGATCACCAAGGGCCTCACGCCCCGCCAGGCGGCGGCTGTGGCCGGTACGAGCCGGCTCATGACCGGCCCCTGACGGCCCGGGTCGATGGCGGCCTGCCAGAAGGCGAAGCCGCCGATGGCCGCCAGTGGCAAGACGAGTCCGACTGGTCCTTTCGTGAGCATCGCCAGCCCGCAGGCGGTACCGATGCCCAAGGCGGTTGTGGCGGGCACTCGCACGGGTGCGTTCCAGAGCCGGCCGCCAGCGGCGGCCGAGCGGACGAAGATCCAGACCGCGAGCGTGGTGAAAAAAGCCAGGGGCGCGTCGGGGGTCGCGGCCCGGCCGGTCACGCCCGTCCAGAGACATGTGGCCATCACCACGCCGGCCCACACGCCTGCTTCTGGTCGAAACACGAGCGTGCCGATTCGCCAGGTCAGCAGGCAGGTGCCGAGCGTGAGGAGGGCCGACCCCAAACGGGCCCCCGCCTCACCCACTCCGACCGCGGCGAAACCGGCGAGTTGGAGCCAATTGACGAGCGCGGGCTTCTCGACTCGGAGCCGGCCATTGAAGGTGGGTACGATCCAGTCGCCGGTTTGTTGCATCGCCAACGAGCAGGCGGCGTTCCGTGGCTCATCCTCGTCCCACAAGGGTGGGCCACCGAGGTTGGGAAGCAGCACGATCGCCGCGAGCGCTGCTACGACGAGTCCGGAAACAAGCCGTTGTGACATGATGGACGTCCCGCGCGACGAGCCGCGACCGACCTCGCGCTCGCGAGGGGAACGGCGGTCGGAAGTGGGGCGGGAGGGTAGGGGGCGGGTCGGGAGCGGGTCAAGCCGGGGCTGAGCGGGCGGAAACCGGGGTTTTGCCCGTGTTTTGGCCGGTTGACCGCCTTGGTGAGGCGGGTATGTTCAACGCATCGCGGCGGACCGACAGGGATGGCCCGCGAGGGGTTCGTGCACGGTTGGAGGCCGTCCTTTGGCAGACGATGAAAACCCGTCGGAAGACGAAGCTGCTCTGCCCGGCGAGGGCGAAGGGACGGACGGTCTGGCTCCTGCTGACGGTCTGCGGGATATCTCGGGCGGCCGCCTGATCGAACTGCCGATCGAACAGGAGCTCAAGGACAGCTATCTGACGTACGCGATGAGCGTGATCGTCAGCCGGGCCCTGCCCGACGTCCGCGACGGGCTCAAGCCCTCTCAGCGGCGGATCCTGGTCGCGATGAACGACCTCAATTTGTCGCCGGGTGCGGCCCGGGTGAAGTGCGCGAAGATCTCGGGCGACACCAGCGGCAACTACCACCCTCACGGCGAAAGCGTGATCTATCCCACGCTCGTCCGCATGGCCCAGGAATGGAACATGCGGCATGTGCTGGTCGACAAGCAGGGCAACTTCGGCTCGATCGCCGGCCTGCCCGCCGCCGCCATGCGATATACCGAGGCCCGGCTCTCGCCCATCGCAGCGATGATGCTGGATGACCTCGAGCTCGACACGGTCGATTTCGTGCCGAGTTACGACGAGCGGAACACCGAGCCGGTGGTTTTGCCCAGCCGGTTTCCCAACCTCGTCGTCAACGGCGCCGGTGGGATCGCCGTCGGCATGGCGACGAGCATTCCGC
Organism: Candidatus Kuenenia stuttgartensis; assembly: GCA_945891385.1. Taxonomy (GTDB): domain Bacteria; phylum Planctomycetota; class Planctomycetia; order Pirellulales; family UBA1268; genus QWPN01. The sequence goes on from CAMDDJ010000001.1 coordinate 82,758, forward strand.
CCCACAATCTGGGCGAGGTCTGCCGGGCGTTGGTGGCCTTGATCGACAATCCGGAATTGCCGCTCGCCGAATTGCTCGAGATCGTGCCAGGGCCGGATTTCCCAACCGGTGGCATCGTGATGGGCCGTGAGGCGCTCCTCCGCGGCTACGTCACTGGCCGCAGCACGATCACGCTGCGGGCCCGGGCCCATGTCGAGGAATTCGGCAAGAATCGCAACCGGATCGTCGTCACGGAGATTCCCTACCAGCAGACCCGCGACGCGATCGAGGAGAAGATCGCGGAACTCGTCAACGATGACCGAATCAAGGGCATATCAGCGATCCGCAACGAGAGCGACCTCAAGGAGCCGGTGCGGCTCGTCCTCGAGCTCAAGCGCGACGCCGACCCCGACGTCGTCCTCAATCAGCTCTATCAGTATTCGCCGCTCCAGACCTCGTTCTCGCTGATCTTTCTGGCGCTCGTCGACGGCAAGCCGCGGATTCTGTCCTTCAAGGATCTGCTCCAAGAGTTCCTCCGCCACCGCACGACGGTCATTCGGCGTCGGACGCAGTTCCTGCTGCAGAAGGCCCGCAACCGGAAGCACACGCTCGAGGGGCTGCTGGTCGCCCTGGCGAACATCGACGAGGTGATCCGGATCATCCGCTCGTCGAAGTCGCAGGCTGAAGCCAAGCAGCGGCTCTGCGAACTGCAGGCCCCGGCGGCGCTGCTCGAGCGGGCCCTGGGGGCCGAGGGCTTTGCAGTGCTCCAGGAGGAGCGGGGCGTCGCCGACGCCTACGGCCTGTCCCCCGTGCAGGCCGACGCCATCCTCCGGCTCACGCTCGGTCAGTTGGTCAACCTGGAGCAGGAGAGGCTCGGCGGGGAGCATCGAGAACTGTTAGGCAAGATCGGTGAGTTCCGGCGGATCCTCGGGAACGAAGCGAACATCAAGGCGTTGATCCGACAGGATCTCCTCGATCTCGAGGCCAAGCACGCCGACAAGCGGCGGACGGAGATCAGTGGCGAGGCGGGCGACATCCGCGACATGGCCGAATTGATCACCGAGGCCACGATGGTGGTTACGATCAGCCGTGCCGGCTATGTGAAGCGCACGGCTGCCGACGTCTACCGTGCCCAGCGGCGAGGCGGGAAAGGACTGACCGGCGCCCGGACCGACGAGGAGGATCCGATCGAGCATCTGTTCGTGGCCAGTACCCACGATTGGCTGCTCGTGTTCACCACGCTCGGGAAGGTCTTCTCGATGCGGGTGTTCGAACTTCCCGAGCTTGCCCGAGACGCCAAGGGACGGGCGCTCGTCAACCTTCTCGAGTTCGAGCAGGGCGAGAAAGTTGCCGAATGCCGCGCGGTGGGCGGCTTCGAGGATCCGAACCAGTTCCTGCTCCTCGCCACTCGCAGCGGCGTGGTGAAGAAAACGGCGCTCGAGCAGTATCGCCGCCGCCGGACCAAGGGCCTGATCGCGGTGAAGCTCCGGGAGGGAGACGAGCTCGTCGGCGCGGTGATCACCAAGCCCGGTGACGAACTCGTGCTCGCGACGGCCAAGGGGATGGCGATCCGGTTTCCCGAGTCCGATGCCCGGCCAATGGGCCGCGATACAAGCGGTGTTCGTGGCATCAAGCTCGGGGCCGGCGACCGGCTCGTGGGGATGGTCGTGGCCGATCCGGACGCCACGCTCCTGACGGTCTGCGAAAACGGGTATGGCAAGCGGACTCCCTTCGGCGCGGGCACGCCCCTGACCGGCGGTGAGCCGGGTGACGAGGGGGCCGAGGCGGCCGAAGCGACCGGTGGCGGCGACGACCCGACGGCGGATTCGGCCGAAGGGGATGAGGGCTCGAGCGGGATGCGGTATCGCACCCAGCACCGTGGCGGAAAGGGCGTGCGGGACATCAAGGCCACCGCTCGCAACGGGCAGGTGGTGGCGGTGGTCTCCGTCCGGGACGAGGATCAGGTGCTGATGATGACGTCTCGCGGCAAGATCCAGCGTGTCAATGTGGCCGAGATCAGGCCGATGGGTCGAAACACGCAGGGCGTGCGGATCATGCGGGTCGACGATGGCGACACGCTCGCTGCCGTCGTTCCCGTGCCTCCCGGCGAGCAGGAGGAAGCGGAGATCGTGCCGTCGATTGACGGCGATCTCGGCGGCGAGGGTGGATCGGCTTCGGCTGACGCCACGCCCACGGCCGACTGACGCGGCCCCTCCGGCTGGGAGTGGCCGGGCTGGCGTACCGGAGAAACGAGCATGCGAATCGGCGTCGTCGGGACAGGGTATGTGGGTCTTGTGACGGGAACCTGCTTCGCCGATAGCGGCAACTCCGTCACCTGCCTCGACATCGACGCCGAGAAGATCGCCCGGCTCGAACGGGGTAAGGTGCCGATCTACGAGCCCGGGCTCGAAGAATTGGTCACGCGGAACGCCCAGGCTGGCCGCCTTCGGTTCACGACCGACATCGCCACGGCGATCCGCGACGCGGACGTCATCTTTCTGGCTGTGGGCACGCCGCCGGCATCCGACGGGTCGGCAGACCTTTCCGCCTTGTGGAAGGTGGTCGATTCGATCGCGTTGCATCTGCGGCCCGATGCGATCGTGGTCACGAAGAGCACCGTGCCGGTGGGCACCTGCGCCGGGATCGAGGCGCGGCTGCGGGAGCGGCTCGGCCGCGATTGCCGGGTCGCGAGCAACCCTGAGTTTCTCAAGGAAGGAGCGGCGATCGAGGATTTTCAAAAGCCCGATCGCGTGGTTGTGGGGGTGCGGACGGCCAACGTAGGCGAGACCCTCCGCTCGCTCTATGCGCCCTTCCTCAGAACGGAGAATCCGTTCCTGGTGATGAGCCCGGAAAGCTCCGAGATGACCAAGTACGTTGCCAATGCGCTGCTTGCCACGAAGATCTCCTTCATCAACGAAGTGGCGAATCTCTGCGAGCGGATGGAGGCCGACATCGACGACGTCCGCCGCGGCATCGGCCACGACAGCCGGATCGGGTTCGCGTTTCTGTTTCCGGGGGCCGGCTATGGCGGCAGTTGCTTTCCCAAGGACGTGCAGGCGCTGGCGGCCATGGCCCGTGACAAGGGCGTGCTGCCGCGGGTCCTGACGGCGGTGCACGAAACGAATCTGGCCCAGAAGCAGGTGCTCGGCGAAAAGATCAGCGGCTGGTACGGCGGCGATCTGGCTGGGAAGCGGATCTCGATCTGGGGCCTCGCCTTCAAGCCGCGGACGGACGACATTCGCGACGCGCCGGCGATCGACCTGATTGAACGGCTCCTCGACGGCGGGGCCAGCGTGCGGGTGCATGACCCTGAGGCGATGGACAACGTGCGGGCCCTCTATGGAGACCGGCTGGCGTATGCCGCGACTCCGCTCGATGCGCTCGACGGAGCTGATTGCCTGGTGATCGTGACCGAGTGGGGCGATTACCGGCGGCCCGATTTCGACGAGATGGCCCTTCGGATGCGGGCCAAGCTGATCTTTGACGGTCGCAACCTCTACGCACCCCAGGAGATGCAATCCCGGGGGTTCTCCTACCACGCGATCGGCAAGCAACCCGTGTAGCCCGAGTTCGGGTTCTGGCTCGCTCTGGCTCGGGGGCGGCAAGAGTCGCGTCGCGGGCTGCGGCGGCACATGATTGTTTTCGGTCACGCGCGAGGGCCGGTGGGTACCCTGTCGAAACGCTGTGTGGTTTGACAGCCTCTCAGGAGCAGGGTTCAATCTGGGCCTCGCACTGGCCTATTTTTCTGGCCGTTGAGCGACGCTCCCCACCGTCATCCAGTGGAGTTCTCCAGCATCGTGGCAAGTCTCAGATCACTGCTTTGTGTCGCGACGACGGTCGTCGCGGCGAGTCTCCCGGTCGTCGCATCAGCCGCCGAGGAGATCACCACAGAGTGGATGTTCGGAGCCTACGGGTTCTTTTGGCTCCTGGCGACGGCCGGCGCGTGCCTTGCCCTCTACAAGGCCTGGGAATTTTTCAAGTGGATGGAGTCGCAGCCGGCCGGCACGCCTGAGATGATCACCATCGCAGGGTATGTCCGCACGGGAGCCGATGCGTACCTCAAGCAGCAGTACAAGGTGGTCGGCATCTTCTTCGTCGCGATCTTTTTCCTCCTCGCGGTGATGGCCTTTGGTCTCGAGGTGCAGAGCGGTTGGGTGCCGTTCGCCTTCATCTCGGGAGGCTTCTTCTCCGGCTTGGCAGGCTGGTTCGGCATGAAGACCGCCACGCTCGCCAGCAACCGGACGGCCGCCGGCGCCGAGCGAAGCCTGAACGACGGGCTCCAGGTCGCCTTCCGCTCGGGCGCCGTCATGGGCCTCACGGTCGTGGGCCTTGGCCTGCTCGACATCATGCTCTGGTTCTTGATCCTGTATTGGATCGTGCCGCTGTTCGGCAAGCCGCTCCCCCTCGAGGAGATCACGGTCACGATGCTCTGCTTCGGCATGGGGGCGAGTTCCCAGGCGCTGTTTGCCCGAGTCGGCGGTGGCATCTTCACGAAGGCCGCCGACGTCGGCGCCGATCTCGTCGGCAAGGTCGAGCACAGCATTCCCGAGGATGATGCCCGCAATCCGGCCACGATCGCCGACAACGTCGGTGATAACGTGGGCGACGTCGCCGGCATGGGGGCGGATCTCTACGAGAGCTACTGCGGTTCGATCCTGGCCACGGCGGCCCTTGGCGTGGCCGCCTACCACGGCAACAGCCGGATGCAGATGGGGGCACTCTTTCTGCCGATCATGATCGCGGCGGTCGGCACGCTGCTCTCGATCTGGGGCATCTATCAGGTTCGCACCCAGGAGGATTCCTCCCAGAAGAGCCTCCTGGCGGCCCTGGCGCACGGCATCAACCTGTCGACCGGCGCGATCATCGCCGCCACGTTTCTCCTCGCTCCAATGCTGCTCGGCTGGCGGCAGGGCAGCTTCGGCGTCGCCATCAGCGTGATCGTGGGGCTCGTGGCCGGCTGGCTGATCGGAAAGTGGACCGAATACTCCACCAGCAACGAATACAAGCCCACGCAGGAATTGGCCGACCAGGCCCTCACCGGTCCGGCCACGATCATCATCGGTGGCGTGGCGGAAGGAATGATGAGCGTCTGGGCTCCGGTGCTGGTCGTCGGCGCAGCCACGCTGCTCGCCTTTGGTTTCGCCAACGGCTTCAACTTCAGAGATCCCGGCCAATTCGCGTTGGGTCTGTATGGCGTGGGCATCGCCGCGGTCGGCATGCTCTCCACGCTCGGCATCACCCTGGCGACCGATGCCTACGGACCGATCGCCGACAATGCAGGCGGCAACGCCCAGATGGCGGGCATGCCTCAGATCGTTCGCGAGCGGACCGACGCCCTCGACGCACTCGGCAACACGACGGCCGCGACCGGCAAGGGCTTCGCGATCGGATCGGCGGCGCTCACGGCCCTCGCCCTGCTGGCGGCCTATGTCGAGGAGGTGCGGATCGGGTTCGAGCGCTGGGGCCAGGCGGCGATCGCGGCGACGACGGACGGGGGCCAGCAGGTCGTGATCGACGGCAAGTTGCGGCCGCTCGTCGCCGGGGAATGGGTCAAGTTGGCCGACCGACTGGCCGTGCAGATCGGCGCCCAGCGCGAGAGCAACCGGATGTGGATGGTGCTCGACGACTCCGTGCTCGACGGCCGCACCGACGCCGAGGGCAAGGTGTTGGCCGAGCCGCTGATTCCGGGGCTCGATTCCCGGGGCATGCAGGTGGCTGCCGCCGTTGCCGACGACACCGTCGCCCGCCTCGCCGCCGCGGAGCAGATCGTGCCGATCAAGACCGCCAGGATGGCCGATTACATGCGGTTCTACGACGTGACCCTCATGAACCCCAAGGTTCTCGTGGGACTGTTCATCGGTGCGATGAGCACCTTTGTGTTCTGCGCGCTGACGATGAAGGCCGTGGGCCGGGCGGCCAAGGGCATGGTGGAAGAGGTCCGTCGGCAGTTTCGCGAGAAGCCGGGCATCATGGCGGGCACCGACACGCCTGACTACGCGGCCCCCGTGGCGATCAGCACGAAAGCGGCTCAGCGGGAGATGGTACTGCCGTCGCTCCTCGCCCTGGCCGTGCCGATCGTGGTCGGTCTGCTCCTCGGGGTAGGCGGCGTCATGGGCCTGCTCGTGGGCGGCCTCACGACCGGGTTCTGCGTGGCCGTATTCATGGCCAATGCGGGCGGCGCATGGGACAATGCGAAGAAGCACATCGAGAGCGGGGTGCATGGTGGCAAGGGGACCGAGGCTCACAAGGCCGCGGTCGTGGGCGACACCGTGGGCGACCCCTTCAAGGACACGAGCGGCCCGAGCCTCAACATCCTGGTGAAACTGATGAGCATGGTGAGCGTGGTGGTGGCCGGGTTGATCGTGCGGTATTCGCTCGAAGCCATGGGCATTTTCTGATGGCGCGGCCGAGTGCCGGATGAAACCAGGCTTTCGTTTCGCGGTCGAGGCGGTCGATGGGGCGGCGCGGGCGGGCACGCTCACCACGCCGCACGGCTCGGTACCCACGCCGCTGTTCATGCCGGTGGCGACTGCGGCCAGCGTCAAGGGAGTCGACATCGGCCGCGTGGCCGAGACTGGCGCCGGCGTGATCCTCGCGAACACCTATCACCTCCACCTGCGGCCGGGTGAGGCCCTGGTGGAGCAGGGCGGGGGCCTGGCCCAGTTCATGGGCTGGGGCGGACCCACCCTCACCGACTCGGGCGGCTTTCAGGTCTTCAGCCTTGCCGAGCAGGTGAAGGTGACCGAAGAGGGTGCCTTCTTTCGTTCGCACATCGACGGCTCGGCGATCGCGCTCACGCCCGAGGCAGCGACCCGAATCCAGGAGCGGATCGGGGCCGACATCATCATGCAACTGGACCATGTGGTCGCGTTGCCGAATGACCGCGGGACGGTGGCGGACGCCATGCGGCGGTCTCTCCGCTGGGCCGAGCGCTGCCAGGCCGCCCATCAGCGGGAGGATCAGGCCTTGTTCGGGATCGTGCAGGGCGGCCTGGAGCCCGATCTGCGGCAGGAAAGCGCGGCCGCTCTCGGAGCACTCGGGTTTCCCGGCTATGCCGTCGGTGGTCTGTCCGTGGGAGAGGGGCCCGAGGCGATGCAGGCTGCGCTCGCGGCGACCATGCCGTACCTGCCGGCCGATCGGCCGCGGTACCTGATGGGTGTCGGCCAGCCGCAGGACATCGTGGCTGCGGTCGCTGCCGGAATCGACATGTTCGACTGCGTGCTGCCCACCCGCTGCGGCCGCAACTCACTCATCTACACGTTCTCGGGGCCGCTGCGGCTGCGGAATGCGATCCATGCCGCCGACCAGCGACCGCTCGAGGAGGGCTGCCCCTGTGTGGCCTGCCGCCATTCCCGGAGTTATCTGCGGCACCTGTTTTTGTCGGGCGAGATGCTTGGGCCGGTGCTGGCCTCGATCCACAACCTCACCTTCTACCAGCGGTTGGTAGCCAGGTTGCGGGCTGCGGTCGTGGCGGGCCGATTTGCCGAGGTAGCCAGGGCGGTCGGCGGGGTCTGGCCGGGTGATCCGACCGAACCTCGGGGCGGGGACTGACGCGGAGGTGGGTGTCTCCCGCTGCTGGCGCGGCCGACTTGTCCGATGCTCGGAATGCCCACTACATTCTCAGGTTTCCCAGTCTCGGATCCCCGGCAAAAGCACTTCCCGATGCCAGTCCCGTCGTCGTCCCCGACCACGCCCTGCTGGACGGCTGTCTGTCTGGCTCAAGCCGAAGCTGGCGGCGGCAAGGCCGCGCCACCTCCGATCGTCCAGTTTCTGCCGCTCGTCGCCATCGGCATCGCGGCCTATCTGCTGCTGTTCCGCCCGGAACGCGAGCGGATGAAGAAGCAGCAGGCGATGCTGACGAACCTCAAGAAAAACGACCGGGTGGTGACCTCGGCCGGGATCTACGGCACCGTGGCAGCGGTGGACCGGGATGCCGATCGGGTCAGCCTTCGGGTCGATGACTCCGCAAACGTAAAACTGGCCGTCACCCTCTCGAGCATCGCCCGGGTGCTCGGGGGCGACGGCGGTGGCGATTCAACAGGCTCCTGACCACGAGCCTAGAGCGAATTTTTCCTCAGCGACTCGAGAGAAGCGATTCATGAACATTCCGACCACCGCCCTCCTCCTCGCCCAGACCGCCGGCGATGTCGCCGCGGTTGCAGTGGCTGACGTGCCCTGGTGGCAGACCCGGCAGGCAGCCTGGCTGATCGCACTGGCCGTCTTCATCGTGCCGACGCTGCTGGCATGGTTTATCACCAAGAGCATGCGGCTGCCCGACCTCTGGGGGCGCCTGGCCACGGTGCTGGTGGCGCTCGCCGCGGGCGGAGCGATCTGCTGGCTCGGCTGGCCGCCGCGGCTGGGCATCGACCTCAAGGGTGGCCTGATTCTTGTCTATGAGGTGGCGGCAGGGCGGCAGGGGCAGTTGCGGGTCGACGACGCCATCGCCGGGATCGAGCGAATCGCCCTGGCCGAGGATGGCAGTCAGGCGACCGTGGAGCGCCGACCGGGAGGGAAGGTGCAGGTTCGGCTCGACACTGCCGACGCCGCCGCCCGCGAGGCATTTCTCTCCGAGATGAAACAGGCTCAGTTCGACCAGGTGTCCATCAAGGAGATGGCCCGCGAGGCAGGGGCCGATGCGCTCGTACTCGAATACCAGATCGTGCCGCAGGCGGCCGCCGTCCCCATGGACAAGCTGGTGGCAGCGGTCAGCCGCCGCGTCAATCCGGGCGGCCAAAAGGAAGTGACCGTCCGTCAATTCGGACTCGACCAGATCGAGGTGATCCTTCCCGAGGTCGAGCAGTCGGAGGTCGAGCAGGTCAAGAAGGTGATCTCGAGCGCCGGCGTGCTGGAGTTTCGGATGTTGGCCAACCGCAACGACCCGCGTCATCGGGCCGCCATCGCCATTGCCGAGAAATCCCGCAGTTCGACCGCCCGCCAGGACGGGAAACTTCTGGCCCGCTGGGTGCGGCTCGATCCGGCAAAAATGCAGATCGACGAGGCCATGGTGACGCGGCCGGCAGGCGAGCAGACCGAGGTGCTCGTGATGGTCGATCCCTACAACGTGACGGGCGGTGATCTCAGTCGGGTGAGCCCCGATCTCGACGACGCGACCCTCGCCCCCTGCGTCAGCTTCCTCCTGAAGAGCGAAGGCGCCCGTCGATTCGGCGTGCTGACAAGCAAGAATCTGCCCGATCCGGCCAATGGCCTGGAAAACCGGCTGGGTATCGTGCTCGATGACGTTCTTCAGACGGCACCGGTCATCCGCAGCACCATCACCTCCAGCGGCCAGATCACCGGCAACTTCGATCAAGCGGAGGTGGACTTCCTCACCGAGGTGCTCAACGCAGGCAGTCTGCCAGCGGCCCTCGAGAGCCAGCCAATCAGCGAGCAGCGCATCAGTTCGCAGCTCGGCGACGACACGATTCGCTCGGCCCGTCTGGCGATGATGCTCGCCACGATCCTGGTGCTCACCTTCATGCTGGCCTACTACCGGTTCTCCGGCTTCGTGGCCGACCTGGCCGTGCTGATGAACGTGGTGCTCGTGGTGGCCGTGATGATCTCGTTCAAGGTCGCCTTCACGCTGGCCGGGCTGGCCGGGCTCGTGCTTTCGGTCGGCATGGCGGTCGACGCCAACGTGCTGATCTACGAACGGATGCGGGAGGAGCTTGACCGGGGCTCGGCCGTCCGGATGGCGATCCGCAACGGCTTCCAGCGGGCCTTCGCCACGATCGTCGACTCGAATCTGACGACGCTGATCACCGGCATCGTGTTGTTCGCGATCGGCACCGACCAGCTCAAGGGCTTCGCGATCACGCTGATCCTGGGTCTGGCCCTCAACCTGTTCACCGCCGTGTTCTGTTCGCGGGTGCTCTTCGATCTGGCCGAGCGGTCGGGCTGGCTGCGGAAGCTCTCGATGGGCCGGTTGCTGGGGCGCACCAGCCTTTCGTTCGTTTCCTGGGCAAAAACGGCCGCCGCCCTGGCCGTCGCCCTGGTCGTTCTGGGCGCCGTTGCGGCCGCCCGGCGGGGGTCGGAGCTCTTCGATATCGACTTTACCGGGGGCACCAGCGTGCAGGTGGAGTTTCAGGAGGGCAAGGAGCTGCCGATCGCTGAGGTCCGGCGGCTCGCGGGGGAGAAGCTCGAGTCGGCGACCGTCAGCGCTGTGACGCTGGCGGAAGGGGTGTCGAGTCGCCGGTTCAAGATCGACACGGCCAACCAGGATCAGGATGCCGTCGAGCAACTCCTCGAGGAAGCATTCCCCGGCCGGCTGGCCACCCACTCGATGTCGTTTGGTGAACTCGAGGTAATTCCGGGAGGCGCCGACGGGCCGACTGCGACAGGTGATGGCGAGTCAGCGGCAGCTCGGCTCGCCGTGACGGCGCCGCTCACGTTCCCGGAGAAAATCGGCCGTCAGGCGCTCGCGGCCACGGTTCGGGCGGCGCTCGAGGCGGAAGGGGCGGGCGACGCGGAGTTCGACCTGCAGGCCGATGACCCGACCGCCGGCAACGACAAGCCGTGCCGGGCCTGGGCCCTCTCGACCTCGCTCGACGCCGACGCGACCAGGAAGGTGCTCGACCGGATGGCAACCGATCTGGCCGACACGCCCGTCTACCTCTCCGCCAACGCGATCGGCGGCAAGGTTGCGGGCAATACCCGTGTGACGGCTGTCTACGCCTTGGCGGCCAGCCTCGGGCTGATCGTGCTCTACATCTGGGTCCGATTCCAAAACGTGGCCTTCGGTCTGGCTGCCGTGGTCGCCCTCATCCACGACGTGGCGGTGGCGCTCGCCTGCCTGGCGCTCAGCCGGTTCGTCGCCCCGTTCATGGGCTGGGCACTGGTGGACGAGTTCCGGATCAGTCTCGACGTGGTGGCTGCCCTGCTGACGATCGTCGGCTTTTCGATCAACGATACGATCGTGATCTTCGACCGCCTGCGGGAGATTCGCGGGAAGGCCAAATATCTGACGGCCGAGATGGTCGACCGGGCGGTCAATCAGACCTTGAGTCGGACGATCCTCACCTCGGGCACGGCCTTTCTGGCAGTCTTGGTCCTCTATCTGGTCGGCGGCCAGGGCATCCATGCCTTTGCCTTTACGATGCTCGTAGGCGTCGTGACCGGCACGCTGAGTTCGATCTACATCGCGGCGCCGCTCGTGCTCTGGCTCCAGCATCGCTTCGGCGAGGCGACGGATCAGGCCCGTACGTCCGCCCTGCGGCAGCCGGCGTGACGGTTCACGCCCTGGAAAACCTTGCGGCTGGTGCAACTTGGTTCGATGAGTGCGGCCGGGAGGGGGGTTGGTTTCCGCGGCTGCTGGCCAGCCTGGCGGGCGGCGGGTGGCATGATTGCCTTGCGGCCGCGCCCGGCTCCGGTTTGTTGGGCACGGCTTCGAGGAGGCTGCCGTGGATCAATTGGCGCGGATGATCAGGCTCGTGGCCGGGCTGGGCATGATTGCCGCCGGTACGTCGGCTGCCGTGCCGGCCGCTCTCGATCTCCACCGCCGGTGGCAGGCCACCGCAGCCACGGTATCCCAGGCTCCGGCCGGCGCGGCTGAGCCGGGTTCTCCAGCTCAGGCCGAGGCGGAGGTCTGCTCCGGTCCGGAAGACTGGTCGTTCTCCGGGCGTTCGGTGGCCGGGATTCCCGATGGGGTCGGCCCGGTCACCCTGGATCGCGACTATGTGCTGCCGCCGCCACCCAGCCCGCTGCCGCCGGTAGGCTCGCTACCGCCCCCGGCCAACGCCGCACTCGCGACCGCCTATCGTTCGACCCTCGAAGTTCCGCCACCCCCTCTCCTCGACGGCCAGCAGCCACCGCCACTCGCTCCTGGTTGGTCCGGCCGGCAGCCAGACGCGGGGCAGCGGCCGGTGTCGCCGGCCCCACAAGCCATGGTCTACGTGATTCGCGACGGGGATGATCTCACTGGGATCGCCAGCCGGTTCTATGGTCATCCAGCCGCCGCTGCCGCGATCTGGGAGGCCAACCGCGGACTCCTCGCCGATCCTGGCATTCTCCCGATCGGTGCGACCATTCTCCTGCCGCACCCCGACGCCATGGCGGGGCTCGCCGCTGTCGGGGCCCGCGGCCCGACAATCGAGCCGGCTGGCTTTTCGGGTCGTGTCAGGGGGATCGGGCAGACGTCGCCTTGATGAATGCCGCGACCAGGAACGCGGGGTCGCCGCGGCCGCTCTCGGAGCGGAACGAGGCGAAGGCATCGCCTGTGAGCATCACCCCGCGCTGATCCCGGGCCGGAATCTCCGCGTAGATGAAGGTCGCGTCACCCTGCTTGGCAGGCGAGCGGTTGAGCAGTCGACTGTCGAACCAGTCGTCTGGCCTCGCCTTCTTCAGTTGATCACAGACCTTGTCGGCGTCGCGGTTGTTCGGGCCGGCGACGACCATCACTGGGAGTTTCGTCCTGACCGGCTCCTGGTCGAGGGCGAGCCGGATCTGAAAGCCTTTGGTCGCAAGGGCCGGTTCGATGAGCACGAGCCCCTTCACATCGCCTCCCTGCGGACCGCTCGTGATCGGCGGCCAGGCGGCGTCGCCATTGGTCCAGTAGGCCGCTACTGCGGCCCCCAGGCCGGAGCCGACCACATACAGGCGGTCGAGGCTCACACCCTTGTCGGGGTGATCTGCGATCCATTTCCGCACGGCTTCGACGTCGCCCCGGAGCGTCGCCTGATTCCTCACCCTGCCACCACCGGTGGCGACCATGGCGAGAAAGTCCGGTCGCTTGAGGAGGTCGGCCGGCAGCCTACTGCCGGCTGCTCGCTCCATCTCCGGCGCTACCGATTCTCCGTGGCCACGGAGATCGGGCACGATGACCGTGTAATCTGCCTCCTGCAGACCCACCGCCAGGGCGTCGACCGTTTCATGGGATCCGCCCAGATCGTGGATCAGAATCACCGTTGCCGCCGGTGTCGCTCCCTGGCGGAGGGGGTAGTGCCAGGCGACGATGTCGTGCCGATCTCCGGTCTTCAACTCGATCCGGTTGGGGGGAAGCCGCTCCGGAGTGTCCGGCGTGGGTGCCGGATCGGCGGCGCCGCAGACGCTGGCGACCAGGCCGATCACCAGGACGACCGGCAGCGCGAAACGGGACGCCAGGACCGAGTGGGGAACAATCCGTGCGGCGGCGACGTGCATCGATGATCCTTGGCAGGGGGGTGACTCGCTCCAGACTGGCGGCCAATCCGCTCGTTCGGGACACCCTCCAAGAATATCCCGATCGCCCCCTTGGATACCACGTTGGGCCGGTTCGAGTTCCGACGGTGGAATCGGGACTGAATGCTACGGTACGATTCCCTATCGAGGATAGTCGCGCGAGCGAGGCACTACCATGCTTGGAATTGATCGGTTTCGCCGCGTCCCCGGTCTGCCGGTCGCCGACTCCCCAACGCACCCCGACCGGACCGCGCCTGCCTGGCTGGTGAGTCTGGTCGTCCATGTGGTGGTGCTGCTGGGCCTCGCCCTCGCCGGTTGGCAGCCGATCGCGATGCCGCCCCAGCGGGTGACGATGCTCGACCCGACGGTCGAGCCCGAGCCCGAGATCGTCGAGCTTCGCCAGGAAATCGACGTGGCTGACGAGCCGACCACGCAGGTGGGAGGTGAGCCCGATCGTGGTCTGGGAGCGGCTGACTCCTTCGCCCCGCTTCCCGCCGTCGAGCCGGTCGTCCAAGTGGCACTCCCGGAGTTGGAGGCAGCGGCTGTCGAGGTCGAGGTCACCGACGCCCTGGCGGCAGATGCGTTCGTGGAGCCCTTTTCCAGCCTGGGTGGAGCCCAGGGCGTAGGCGAAGCCCGAGTGGCCGGAGCGGTCGATCGATTGACACGGGAAATCGTGGCTTCCCTCGATGAGCGGCCCACCCTCGTCTGCTGGGTCTTCGACCAGTCGGTCAGCCTGGCAGGCCAGCGGCAGGAGATCGCGAATCGGCTGACACGGGTCTTCGATGAATTGGGGGTCACGGCGGCCGGCCGCATCCACGAACTCAACAATCTGGTCTTCGCCTACGGCAAGGACGTCACGGCGGTGACGCCGGCACCCACCGAGGATGTCTCGCAGGTCGTGGCGGCGATCACGTCGATTCCGATCGACGAGTCGGGCATCGAGATGACCTTCACGGCGATCGAAGCCGCGGCCCGGAAGGCCGACAGCACCAAGATCGACGGAGGCCGGAAGAATACGCTGGTGATCGCCTTCACAGACGAGGTGGGCAACGACCAGCAAGTCGTCGATCGAGTGGCGGATTTCTGCCGCCGCGAGGCGATTCGAGTATTCGTGGTGGGCGTGCCGGCCCCCTTCGGCCAGCAGAGTGTGCGATTCAGGTTCGTTGAGTTCGACCCCCGTTACCAGTCGACGGAGCAGTGGGCCAAAGTCGATCAGGGGCCCGAAACCTTCTATCCCGAGGTGGTGCAGGTGCGGCCGAAGGATGCCCCGGACGAGCCGATCGACTCTGGCTTCGGGCCCTTTAACCTCTCCCGGCTCTGCGCCGAGACGGGGGGCGTCTACTTCGCCGTGCATGCCAATCGCGAGGCGAAGGGAAGGGTCAGAGACGGGGCGGTGGCCCCGATGTCGGCGGCCCTCCGCTATTTCTTCGACCCGGTGGTCATGCGGGCGTATACCCCTGATTACCTCAGCACCGCAGAACTCGACAAACGGATCGCGGCCAATCAGGCCAAGCGGGCCCTGGTCGAGGCGGCCCGTGCCGCGGCGCTCGAACCGCTCGAGGGGGCCACGATGGAGTTTCCGCGGCAGGACGATGGGCGGCTTGTCGGGCTCCTGAGCGAGGCCCAGAAGCAGGCCGCCCTGCTCGAGCCGAAGATCGACCGGCTCCACGGGCTGTTGGCGAAGGGGCTCGGCGACCGGCCGAAGCTCAAGCCTGACGAGAAGCGGTGGCAGGCGGGCTACGATCTCGCCATGGGCCGCGTTCTGGCTGCGAAGGTTCGCACCGAGGCCTACAACGCGATGCTGGCCTCGGCCAAGCGAGGGATGAAGTTCAATGACCCCAAGAGCGACACCTGGCGGCTGGTGCCGAGCGACGAGGTATCGATGGCCGTTGTGGGGGCCCAGGTGGCCAAGCAGGCCGACGAGGCGAAGCAGTTTCTCTCACGGGTGGTGGCCGACCATCCCGGCACGCCCTGGGCCAAGATCGCGGCCGACGAACTGGCCATTCCGCTGGGCTACGAATGGAAGGAGGCCCACACGGGCGTGAATGCTCCGAAGCCCCCGGGCGGGGGCGGTGGCAATCCAAATCGCGGCGACGACAAGAAGCGGATGCTCGCCCCGCCGAAGCCTCCGCGGGATATTAAGAACCTCTAGGGTTCGCTGGCGGGGTCGGATCGCGGGGTGGAAGCAGTGTCACCTGGCGGGTCGGGATTGCCCATGCCCCGGCGCTGGAGGTTCGCTGCTGCATGGAGGGGCGGAGGCTGGGCTGCCTGGCGGGTCGGGATTGCCCATGCCCGGCGCTGGAAGTTCGCTGCTGCATGGAGGGGCGGAGGCTAGGCTGCCTGGTGGGTCGGGATTGCCCATGCCCGGCGCTGGCGGTTCGCTGCTGCATGGAGGGGCGGAGGCTGGGCTGCCTGGTGGGTCGGGATTGCCCATGCCCCGTCGCCGGACGTTCGCTACGGACATCCTGTCCTTCGCTCACTCGGAGGAAACCTTCGCTGCGCAATCCTTGCTGCGCTCGGTTTCCTACGCCGGCTCTCGGGGCACAGGCAACCCCGACCGGAATGCGATTCCTGAAGTGCCCGAAGCCCACGTTCCTCGGCTTCCCCGTCTCAGGCACGCAGCGAGGCGCAGCCTTGCGCAGCGTGCCATCCGCGTCGCCCCGACTCGACGACAATCCGCGCAGACGAGGCCACCACTCCGCGCAAGCCGCACGCCATCGGCCGCCCGGAAGGCGGCCGGCCGGGCGGAGGCCCGGCAAGCTCAGCGGGGCCAGGGATGGCCCGCTGAGCGCTGAGCGCTGAAGTCAAAACGTCAGGCTGTCTTCGGCGAAGACTTCTCGGCTCTCGTAGGAATGGAAGAGCCGTGAGACCTGCAGCGACAGCATTTGGAGAAACATGCCACGGAATTCGTTCTCGGACCGATCGGCTGCTGGGATCGCAGAATTCGCAGGGAAGGCGAAGTCGTCGATCCGCTTCTGGTAGACGAGTTTTTTGTCGTCGAGGTCGTAGACCTTCACATGGGCCGTGGCCCGGCCCCGGTAGAGGGTGGAGCCTTCGTGATAACGAAACTCCTCGAGGTCGATGCCCACGACGTAGTCGGCATCGAGTGCACGGCCGACGGTCTGATAATCGACCCAGGCGTTCTCGTCGATCCAGCGGGCCACTTCGTGTTGGCCGATCACGGTCGAGCGGCGGACGTTCTGCTCGATCTGGCCGCCGACGAGGCCGGCTAGTTCGCGGGCCGAGCCGGCGTCGGTGAATTCGAGTTCGATGATCGGCCGACAGACGACGGCGACGGTCTGGCCCTTCAGCCCGGCGAATTCGGCCGGCATGTCGGCCGGCTGAATCAGGTAGGCGACGGTCAGGAGGGTCGAGCAGCCCGTCGCCAGGGGCACGAGGGTAAGCGGTGCGAGCAGGAGGAGCCGACGCGGGAAGCCGGTCATGGGATGATCCTCTGAAACGGGGGCTGCGGCGGGGCCTGCCGCGAGGTTGGGACGGTAGCCTTCCGGGCGAGGCCGCTCAATGCCGCTCTGACTCTCCGGGGAAAAGGCCGGACGGCAGCAGACGCCACCGGCCGATGGCACAATCGAGGTTTCCCATGCTTCCCACTCCCTCCAGCCGCCGCGCTTCGGAGCCGCCGTCCGTCCGTTTTCTGGCGGCGTTGGCCGCCGGGCTGCCGCCCAGCAGCCCCGGCGGGTTTCCCCTGGTCGTCGGGGTGTCGGGCGGGGCCGACAGCGTGGGACTGCTCGTGGGGATGTGCCGCCTCGTCTCGGGGCCGATCGTGGTGGCCCACGCCCAGCACGACCTACGCGACGACGCTCACACTGACAGGGTGTTCGTCGAGGAACTTGCGGCCGCTCTCGGGCTTCCGTGCGAGTGGCGGCGGCTGGCCGTTCGGGATGAGCGGAGCGAGTCGGGAGAGGGGCTCGAGGCCCGGGCCCGGCGGCTGCGGTACGACTTTCTCGCGCGTGTCGCGCATGCCTGCGGTGGCCGGCATGTGCTCGTGGCCCACACCGCCGACGACCAGGCCGAGACGATCCTCCATCGTATCCTGCGGGGCACCGGGATCGCCGGCCTCGCCGGCATGCGCCGGGCCCGGGAACTCTGCGACGGGGTGGCGCTCGTCCGGCCGCTCCTCGACGTGCCGCGGGCCGACGTGCGGCGGTATCTCGAGGAGGTGGGCACCGACTGGCGGGAAGACGCGACCAACGCCGACACGGCGCGGGCCCGAAACTTTCTCCGCCACGAGGTGCTGCCCCGCTGCCTCGGTGGTCCCTATCCTGCGGCTACCGCAGCGGTGGTCCGGCTCGGGGAGCAGGCTGCGGGCGTCGCCGAGGCACTGGCCAGCGCGGCTGACCGGCTTCTCGAGGAGCATGCCGTTCGAACCGAGGGTGGTGGGATTTGGCTCCGGACTCGGCGACTGACCGGGCTCCATCCGCACCTCGTGGCCGAAGTCTTCGCGGCCCTGTGGCGGCGGGAGGGTTGGCCTCGCCGCGACATGACGACCGCCCACTACCGGGCGCTCGCCGACCGTGTGGGCCGGACGACCGGCGATCAACTCGCACTTCCCGGCCGGATGCAGGTCACGTCGGTTGACGACGGTCTCCTGCTCCGACGCGAGGCCTGACGGCAGACAGAGAGGCCCGCGGTATTCAGCCGTCCATTTCGACTCGCTTGTATCCGCCGATGCTCTGGAAGTAGAGGAGCAGCCCCAGATAGATCACCGCCATCGTGGCCGGAATGAACGAATCGGCCTTGAGGGTGTCGCGATCGCCCTGCTGATCGGCCTGCACCACGGCCTGCTGATCGGTATCGGCCTCTGGTATCGCCTTCCGGGCTGCTGCGACCTTTTGGCCGTCGAGACCGAAGGCCTCGGTGACCGGCAGGTTGAGGAACCGGCTCGGAGTCTCTGAGCGATAGGCCTCGTAGACCGCCGGGTTGGCGGACTGAAGGGCTTCTCCGGCGAACCGGTCCTTGCAGTAGCCTAATCCCGGACCGCCGATCAGCCCGGCCGAGAGCATGCCGATGCCTCCCATGATCGACATCGCCACCGCGCCCGTTTGCGGAAAGCGGTCACCGACAACGGCCAGCATCGTGGGCCAGAAGAACGTCTTGCCCAGGGCGTAGACCCCCAGGGCGGCGAGGGCTGCTGGAAAGGTGTTCATGCCGCTGGCGAATCGGAGGCCGACGAAGGCCAGGATGGCGGAGACGAGCAACAGGCCCACCGGGGAAAGGCCGAGTCTCGTCTCGATGAAATGGGCGCAGAAGCGGAGGCCAAACATGATCGCCGAGGTCCAGATGAAGAGCCACTTCCCCTGCTCGGAGGTGAAGAGGTTGCCGGTGATGTTCTGGATCCAGCTGTCGGTGCCGAGTTCCACGGCCCCGACGAGCGCGTGGGTGATGAACAAGATGAACAGGAGCAGCGAACCGAGTGAGAACCGCGTCATCGCGGCCACGGCGACCAGCAGCCCGCCCCCCAAGGCGTAGCCGAGGGTCGCTCCCTGGGCGGGAAAGAAGTCCTTGAGGATGTCACCGAAGAACAAGGCGAGCAGGAAGCAGGCGACAGCGGAACCGAGGATGCCGACGCTCCGAAACATGTCGGCGAAACTGGCTCCCTTCTCGGCTGCTTCGGAGCGGGGGAACTTCTGCCCCAGAAACATCAGGGCGTAGATCACGGTCGGCACAAGGTAGAGGGCGAGCTGATACTTCCAGTTCCAGTGCAGCTTGTCATCGAGGTACCAGCCGGCGACCGAGCCGAGCACCATGCCGGCCGGCCAGCTGGCGTGCAGGATGTTGAGGTAGTGGGTTCGATTGTGGGGAAACACGGTGGCGACGAGTGGATTCGCCACCGCCTCGAGCGTGCCGTTGGCGAACGCGAAGATGAAGGTTCCCCAGAACAGGATCTGGTAGGCGGAGTCGGGGGCCGAGGCGCCGAGCGTGACGACCGCCGAGAGCACGTGCCCGAGGATCGCGAGGGCGACGAGTTTTCCGTAACCGATCTTGTCGACGATCACTCCGCCGATGATGATCCCGAAACAGAAGCCCGACAGGCCGGCGCCGGTGATCTTGCCCACCTGTTCTTGGGTGAATCCAAACTCTTCGACCCAGTTGTCGAGAATGCCGCCGCGGATGGCGAACCCGACTCCGGCTGCCAGGATGGCCATGAATCCGGCCCAGAGGAGCCGATGAGCGTTGGGATACGCGCCGGAGAGATCGTGGGCGGCGGACGAGGAAAGCTTGGCTGCCATGCCGGGTGCCTTGTGCCTGAAGATGAAGGATGGGGAGCCACGGAATCCGCTGGCGAAAGCGGCTGCCGGCGTCCCCCCGGGATGCAAAACTGGGCAAGACTATAGCAACCGGTTCGGCGGGGCGGAATGGCGGGTTTGGGGGGGCCAGCGAGGGAGACGGCGGCTTGACCCTGTTTCCGACCATTTCTACTCTCCCGCCCCTGCGTGGCATCCCGCTGGCGGCCGCGCGCGTCGGCCGTGGCAGGTCCGCGCTTCCTCGACGGTCTCCTTTTCGCGTGAAGTCCCTCGCCGACATTCTCTGGACCGTCGTCCGCTGGGCGTTGCCGTTGACCGTCGCTGGCGTGATCGTCGCCGTGGGTCTGGGATCCCATCGGGTCAGCGAGGAGGTGCGGCGGCGGGTGGAGGCTCGGCTTCAGGAGCGGTTCCCCGATCTCACGATACGGGTTCGATCAGCCGGCCTCGTGGAAGGAGAGGGGATCCTTGTTCGCGGAATATCCTTCACCGATCCGGCGGCGGGCGGCCACGAACTCGGGACGGTTGAGGAGGTTCATCTGGCTTGCGGTACGACCTTGGCGGAACTCGTCGCCGGCCAGCCGACGATCACTGCCGTGCGGTTGCGGCGGCCGGTCGTGCACGCCGTTCGGTCCGCGGAAGGACACTGGAGTCTGGGCCCGCTGTTCGAGAAGCGGGGCATGGGACTCACGATCCCGGTGACGGTGGAGGATGCGACCCTCGAGGTCGAGGATATCCATGGTGGCAGGCGGTTCATGCTGCGAAACGTCGGGCTCGAACTGACGCCGGAGGCGATTCCGGGAGGCGCGGGGCGAACGGCGATTCGAGGGCAGGTGGGCGGGGATCTGTTCGAGCGTGCCGACTTCACGGGGCAGCTCGCCGCCGACGGAACCTTCAGCCTGGAAGGCCATGTCGAGGCCCTCGATCTCTCACCCCGACTGCGAAGCCTGTTGCCGATGTCCGCGCCGGTCGCCGACTGGCTCGTCGGTTTGCGGGGACGGGTCGACCTGGACTGGACCTCGTCCGGCTCGCTCACGGAGGTCGAGGCGGCGGCCTTCAGCGTCCGGGGCCGGCTGGAGGCCGGCCATTTCGAGCATGCTTCGCTGCCGCTCGCCTTCAGCGATCTTTCGGCGGCCTTCTCGGCCGACCGGTCCGGGGTCACCTGCGAGCGGCTCGAGGGGCACTCGGGCTCGACGCTCGTGCGTGGATCGGGCCGGCTGGCTGGTTGGCAGCCCACGGCCGATTTCGACCTGCTGGTGGAGGCGGAGCGGCTGATGGTGGGCCGCCATTGGGAGCCGTTTCTACCCGATGCTGTCGCCTCCCAGTGGAGCAAGCTGCTCCCCGCCGGCGAGGTCGATCTCCGCGCACGCCTGGTGCGACAGGCTGGCCGTGTGACGCCCGACCTCTCGGTTCGGTGCCGCAACGTGTCGCTCACCTACTACCGGTTTCCGTATCGAGTTGATCGAACGGTCGGCACCGTTACCTATCGGGACGGTGATGTGGCCATCCATTTGACAGGTTCCGCCGGTGGGCATCCGGTGCACGTCGAGGCCGCCCTCGATGGGGCGGCAGGTGGCGTTCCCGGCGTGGTGGAGGTTCGCGGCGAAGGGATGCGGATCGACGACACGCTGCTGGCGGCGCTCCCCGCACGGAACGCCGACATCATTCGCAAGCTCCGGGCTACCGGAACGTTCGACTTCGTGTTTCGACACACGCGGGGACCGCAGTTTGAACGTGGGTTTGCCAACACCCTGGGCATTCGGCTGGGCCGCTGCACGCTGTCCTACGCCGGGTTTCCCTATCCGCTTTCGAACGTCACCGGGAGCATCCTGATGGATGAGGGCCGCTGGACGATCCGCGACGTCAGCGGTACGAACGACACGGGACTCGTGCGATGTACGGGTGGACTGGAGCCGGATCCGGATGGGGGAGGGATTCTCACGCTTCATTTGACGGGAACGCGGGTGGTGCTCGAGCAGGAGTTGCGTGACGCCTTGCCCCCCGGCGTACGCCGCATCTGGGACGACGTAGATCCGAGGGGAACAGCTGAATTCACGGCCCGCGTCGAACATCATGTGAAGGAGCGACGGACGTCGGTCGAACTCGAGGCGACACCGCTCGCCGACACGGTCTCGATCGAGCCGGCCTGGTTTCCCTACCGATTGGAGCAGCTCCGCGGCCGGCTCTCATGGAAAGACGGCCTGCTTCGCTTCGAAGAGGTGCGGGGTGTGCACGCCCGCACGACGCTTTCGACCGAGGGAACCTGCCGATTCTCGCCTGACGGAGGCTGGCATGTGTCGTTCACCCGGCTCGTGGCCGATCGATTTCGCATCGATCACGAGGTGCTCCGGGCGCTCCCCGCCGGACTCCAGCAGGCCGTCTCGGGTGTGCGGCTCAAGGGGCTTCTCTCGGTCGACGGTGCGGTCGACATCTACTCCACGGCGCCGCGCGAGGTGGCACTTCCCGACGGGCGGAGTGAGTTCGTGCCCGGGCCGGCGGCGGCGGCGTGGGACATGCAGCTCGACATGGAGCAGGCGACCCTCGATGTCGGCATTCCGCTGGCCCATGTGCACGGTGGGATCCGCCTCCGGGGCACGAGCGACGGTACGACCTGGCGGTCGTTGGGTGAGATCGGGATCGACAGCGCGATCTGGAGGGGGCTGCAACTCTCGGCCATCCGTGGCCCGCTCGTGATCGATGCGGCCGGTGCGCGGTTCGGGGCCCCCGCCGCCGCCGCGGTGGCCGAGCCGGGCGCCTCCCGCCGGCTCACCGCGAAGGTGGCCGGGGGTACGCTGCAGGTGGACGGGAGTGTCGCCGCGAGCGACGCCGGGCGATTCACCGTCGGCCTGGCATTAGCCGATGCCGACCTCGAGCGACTCACGGCCGACCTCGGTGGCGGACCGACGAGTTCGCGCGGGCGGGTGCACGGAGCCGTCGAGATCAGCGGCTCGCGAGCGGGGAGCCACTCGCTGAGCGGCAGAGGCCAGCTCCGGCTGCGGGATGCCGATCTGTACGAACTCCCCGTGGTCGTCGCGCTGCTCAAGATCCTCAGGGTGAAGGCTCCCGACCGCACGGCGTTCGAGAGCAGCATGGTTGACTTTCGCATCGAAGGCCCGCGGGCCTATCTCGACACGATCGAACTTTCCGGGGACGCCATCAGCCTGGTCGGGGCAGGCGAGGTCGACCTCGATTCTCAGGTGCGGCTCACCTTTCGACCGATCATGGGCGAGGCGGAGACCCAACTCCCGGCCATGAAGCGGTTGCTGGGGGGCGCAGGTGGCCAGTTTCTCGTCGTCCACGTCGATGGGACACTCGCCGACCCGATCACCTCCACCGAGGCTTTTCCGACGCTCGCCGCCGCGGTCCAGAAGCTTCAGAGCCAGCGGGAGACGGCAGGAGAACGGGCAGCCTTGCGGACGGAAGCGTCCCGGGAAGCGGCGGGCTCCTGGTAGAGTGCGGGGACAAACCGGCTTTCGCGGACTGGTCGCAGGAGATCGCAGGACGAAACGACGATGAATTTCGTGAAGATGCATGGTGCTGCCAACGATTACGTCTACGTCGATTGCTTCGTCGAGCCGGCGCCGGTCGATCCGGCTCAGCTTGCGCCGCGGATCGCGGATCGCCATCGGGGCGTCGGCGGTGATGGCCTGATTCTCGTGGAGCCTTCCGACCGGGCGGCGGCCCGGATGCGGATGTTCAACGCCGATGGCAGCGAGTCGGAGATGTGCGGCAACGGGGTGCGGTGCGTGGCCCACCTCGTGGTGGCTCGCGGGTACGCGGCAGCTGGGGCGGTGACGATCGAAACTGGCCGGGGTGTGCTCGCGGTCGACGTCCGGCCTACAGGACTGCGGACCAGCCAGGTGCGGGTCGACATGGGCGAGCCGCTCCTGGCGGCGGCCGACATTCCGGTGGTCGGTGTGGGGCCGGGCCCGGTGGTCGAGGCCACCTGTTCGTTCCTGGCCGGAGTCGAGCCCTGGTGGGAAGACTCGGGCTTCGATCCCCGGATGACGTGCGTGTCGATGGGCAACCCTCATGCCGTCTTCTATTGTCGGGACATCGCACGTGTTCCACTCGAAACGGTTGGGCCGCGCATCGAGCGTGCCGAGGCGTTTCCCCGCCGGGTGAACGTGCATGTCGTCGAATGCGTCGGGCCCGGGCATGTCCGGATGCGGACCTGGGAGCGGGGCAGTGGCGTCACCCTCGCCTGTGGCACGGGGGCGTCGGCGGTGTGCGTGGCCGGCGTGCTGACCGGCCGCTCAGGTCGTCGGCTCGTCGCCGATCTGCCTGGAGGCAGGCTCGAACTCGAGTGGCTTGAGAGCGGCCATGTGTTCATGACGGGGCCGGCCGAGGAGGTCTTCACAGGCGATTGGCCGGAGTCCTGAGTCGGGCGGTGGACGTCTTCCAGGGAGGGAAGCAGCAGCGGTGAAAATCACGACCCCCTTTGCCATCGGCGGCTGGTCTCTCGTCTCGACGGCGGCGATCCGGCAGTGGATGGGTACGCTCGACTACCGGGTGGACTTTGGCGATCCCGAGGTCGATCCGGTGCATCCGCGATTTCGCGGCGCAAAGATCTACGTGTTCTGGCACGAGAACATCCTGATGCCGCTCTACCTCCGCGGGCATTCCAACATCTCGATGCTTCTCTCCCGGCACGCCGATGCCAATATTCTCGACCGCGTGGCCCGGATGATGGGATTCGGCGTGGTGCGGGGCAGCACGTTTCGCGGGGGCTCGGTGGCGTTGCGAGAGCTTGCCGAGCGAGCGGCGGTCGGCAACCTGACGATCACTCCCGACGGCCCCCGCGGACCGCGGCGCCGGTTGGCGCCCGGCTGCGTGTTTCTGGCAAGCACCCTCGGGATCCCGATCGTGGCGATGGGACTGGGCTACGACCGCCCCTGGCGGTTCGGCACCTGGGATCGGTTCGCCCTGCCGCGACCATGGTCTCGGGCGCGGGGGATGGTGAGCCGCGCGATCACCGTGCCGCCCGATCTCGATCGGGACGGCCTCGAGGTCTATCGCCAGGGAATCGAATCGCTGCTGACGCATCTTTCCGATGCCGCCGAAGCCTGGGCCAATGCCGGCGATCGCCGCCCCGGCCAGCAACGCGTCCGGAAAGAGCCTTCCCGCGTGGCCTTTCGAACCGCCGCAGAGCCGGGCGGCCCCGGGGTCGCCCTAGGCGAAGAATTGGCTCGGCACGGTCTCCCGCTCGCCGAACCTCGGGCCGCCGCCTGACCGCCGTGGGTTTCAACGGTTCTGGGAGTCGAGACGCTGCTCGAGGATCGTGAGTCTGGTCCGCAGCCAGCGGATTTCGTCTCGGATGGCAGCAGCCGTGCTGGCATCGAGCCGACTGACGGGCCTCCGGGCGATCGTTCCCCCCGGACTCGGTTCGAGCGCCGGAACCCCGGTCGCTCTCGGCTCGGTGGACCCGGTCAACGCGGCTTCCATAGGCTTTTCCAGCGTCTGCAGTACCACATCGGCCCGCTGGGATGCCCCGCCGGGCAAGACGTATTCGAGCGCGACCGGCCGGCCCACCGGGCCGGCCGTGACCAGCTGCGTGAGTTCGTCGGGAGAACGCACAGGACGAGCGTCGAGTGACACGATCACGCTTCCGGGAGGCACGCCCGCCCTCGAGGCAGGCAGGTCCTGCACGACGCCGATCACATAGGCCCCGCTGGCGGCTGGCAGCCGAAACCGTGATTGCATGGCGTCGTCAACCGGCACCGTGCGAACGCCCAACGCCGTCCGGCCTCCACTCGGCCGGCCGTCGGCGGTTTCGGTGATGGGGGCGGTGCGTGCTGGGGCGAAGGCACGTGCTCCCGCCTCATCGCGCGGTGTGACGGGAGGTGCTGCAGTGGCCACGGGGGGGATGGAAGCGGCCGGGGAAGCAGCGGCAGGACCAGCGAACCGCGGTGCCGGCCGGGTGGGAACGGTCGGAATTCCTTCGGCGGCCGCAAAGTTCGGAGACGGTCCCCCGAGGTCGGACGGGGGCGGTGCAGCGGGGGCTGCCGCGGCAGCCACAGCGGCGATTGGGGGAGCCGCTGCAAACGGGGCGACGGCAGGCCGGGCCGTGGCGGTCAATTGCACGTCGCGAACCTGTTCGCCGCGGGCGATCGCCATGCCGACGATCTGTCCCGGAGCGATCGCGGTGATGGCCTGCGACACCTCGTCCGCATTGCGGAGCGGCAGACCGTTGATTCCACGCACTTCGTCGCCAGGAAGAATCCCTGCCTCTGCTGCCGGCCCGACCGGAGCGACCGTCGCCACGATCCATCGACCGGCCACCGAGGATTCGGCGACAGCCAGGCCAAGCCAGCCCTGGCCGGCCATCGCCGTGGTGGCTGTTGCCGCTCCGGGAGGGGCCTGGTTGGGCGGGCTGACCGATCCTTCCGTTGGACGCAATCCGAGCGGCGAGAGGCGGTCGCGGATGGGAGTCAGATCGGGGGCCGCTTCAGGTCCGGCAGGGCTCGCTCGCTCCGGCTGCGCCGCTGGCTGCAGCGGTGGCGAATCGGCGGCAGCCGCACCGCTTCGGGGGCCGACAAACGGGAGGGCGATCGGCTCGCCGATCGAAATGTCTCCGGGCTCGAACGACGGCGACTCCGCGGCCTGGCCTCGGACCGAATCGGCCACGGCTGCAGTGAGCGCGAGCACGGCAAACAAGAAGAACTGCATTCGAATGCCGGGAGTGTTGGAGGAGCGAACCGCGAGTCTTCGCTGCAGCTGAGAACTGGGGCCGCCGTCAGCGCCCCCGCGTCTCCAAGATATCGCACGGATCGCTCCAACTGAAGGGCCGGCATTCGGGCGGCTTGGATCGTGAAAAAACGGTCCGACGGTTTGAATCCACAGGTTTTGCACCGGCGGGGAAGCCCCGCGACACCGGTGGTCAAAGCGGCTTGGCACGCTTCTCACCGAGGGAGTCGGGTGCTGCGCGAGCAACCTTGAAGTGTTCCTTGCGACGTGCCTGGAGGTGGTTTGACAGCAATGCAAGCACTCCTATACTCGCGCCACGATGAGGCCGGTGGTCGCCACCAGGGCTTGTCCTTCAGTCGGACACGGATGGATCGCGGGCGGGCGTTGCTGCCTCCTGCGTGGATTCAGGAAGGATTCCATGGGCAAGGCCGTCGCCGCTGCGACAGTGAGTTCGCGAACGCTCGCCGAGGGTGTACGCGAAGCGGTTCGCGAGCGAATCGGTGACGAGCGGTTCGCGGTCTGGTTCGGCGATTCGTTGTGGAGTGTTCGGACGACCGAGGCGGGCCAGGAGGTGGTGATCCGCGTCGGGCAGGGCGTGACGCATGAGTGGCTCCGCCGTACCTTTCGGGGTGAACTCGAGGCGGTGGTCCGCAATGGCTTCGGTCCGCGGCTGAGCGTCGCCTGGGAGTCGGCTGCGGAGACCGACGACGCCGTCGCCTCGGCGGTCGCTCACACCCAGGTGACTCCGCGTCGTCCATCGCTGCGTGTTCGGCGGACGACGCCAGAATCCGCCAGCGTTCAGGCCGCCGGCCCGCGGATCGGCGGCAGCAGGCGGGCCGATCGGAGTCTCGGCGAGTTCGTCGTGGGCACGAGTAATCGAATGGCCTTTGCAGCCATCGAGATGGCCGTGGCCCGCCTCGGAGAACTCTCGCCCTTGGTCATCCACGGGCCCAGCGGCGTGGGGAAGACACACCTGTTGGAAGCCGCATGTCGTCGCTGCCGGGAACTCCATCCCGAGAAGGCCGTTGCCTTCCTCTCCGGCGAGCAGTTCACGACGGGTTTCCTCCAGGCGTTGCACGGCAGCGGTCTGCCGGGATTCCGCCGAACCTGCCGGGCCGCCGATCTGCTCGTGATCGACGACCTCCAGTTCTTCGTCGGCAAGCGGGCCACGATTCAGGAACTCCAACAGACCATCGACGCGGTGCAGCGGCAGGGAAGCCAGTTGATTTTCGGATGCGATCGTGAATTGGACGCCCTCGCCGATCTTGGCGCCGATGTATTGACCCGGCTGCGGGGTGGGATGAACGCCCGACTGATGCCCCCGGATTACGACGTGCGTCGAGGAATCGTGGCAGGAATCTGCCAGGCTCGTACGATCGAACTGCCGGAAGACGTCGTTCACTACGTCGCCACGCACATGACGCGGCACGCGCGGGAGTTGCTCGGCGCGGTCAACCGGCTCGAGGCGACGAGCCTGATGCTCGGCGTGCCGGTCTCGCTTGATGTGGCTCGCGAAGCGCTGGCCGACCTGGTGCGATCGAGCAGTCGGAGCGTGCGGCTGGCTGATGTGGAGCGGGCGATCTGCAAAGCCTTCGGGATCGAGCCGGGCACACTTCAATCAGGCCGGCGCTCCCGATCGGTGAGCCATCCTCGGATGCTCGCCATGTTCCTGGCGCGGAAGCACACGCACGCCGCCTTGTCTGAAATCGGCAGCTACTTCGGTCGCCGCAGTCATTCGACCGTGGTCGCGGCCCAGAAGACTGTGGCTGATTGGCTGGCCAAGGGAACACCGGTGGTTCTGGCCGAGACTGCCTGGGACGTGGAAGAGGCGATCCGTCGAGTCGAAGACATGCTCCGGTCCGGGTGAGGTCGATTCGACCGTCACTCTTCGGCCACGAGCCGCTCTTCCAGGCTCGCCTTGTACCGCACGCTGGATTCCGGGCCGCCGAAGCCGACCACACGCCGGTCGATGCTGGTGCGCCGGCTCACGATTCGGCCGGACTCGACATCGAAGCGGATCTCGCCGTCCCAGATCCGCTCGAGCAGCCGGGCCTCGAGGCGAGGGTCGTCCACGGGCGTGAGCACGGTCGTGTCCACCGCGATGGTCGCCAGGCCGTCCTGCATCGCTTCGAGCCGATACCGCAGCCGGGTGCGGACGGCCTTTCGCGGCCCTCCAGGAACTTCGACGACCACCTCCTGCGGAATCGTCCACTCATGCCCGACAGAGATCGGCTCGTCGGGCAAGGGCACGACCACGAGGTCCCCCGTGGCCGTGGCTGGGCACGGTCGCAACTCTCGGCGTTCGAGGATCCGGCCGTCGGCTGCGACCCGCATCCGCACCAGCGGCACCCTGAGGGAGAGCCGCACTCCCTCATAGCCCGGCGGCGGTTCGGCATCACTTGCGCTGCTCCAGCGGACCTCGCCACGATCACTCGTACGGGAGGTCATCGTGACGTCGTCCACCGATTGCTCGAGCGTAGCGGCTCCCCCGGCGTCGACGGCCGTGACCGTCCAGGTGCGGGTTGAATCGGTCATCGTCTCAACCGATTGGGTCACACCGTTCATCGTCGTCTCGGTGACCGCCCGGTGTTCAACGCGGCTGGCGATGGCGTCACCCTGTCGAAAGCGATAGCGGAGCAGGACCGGTTGATCGGTCTCCTTCGGGGAGACGTCGGCAGCCAGGCCCACGGCGGAGACCAACCCCAAGGCGGCGGTTGCCAGCAGCAGTCGTAGGCCCGGGCGATGAGGGGTCATGTCGCCCCCCGTGGAGGCGTCGTGGCCGCCCGAAGGCCACCGCCCCACCCGAGCTTGTCCCGGAGAGTTGCGTAGTAACCTTGTCGGCCCACTTCAACCAGCACGAACCGGGGGACGGCCCTGCGAACGGTGATCGAGTCGCCTGCCGCCAGCGGGCCGATCACGCGGCCGTCCACCACGCAGGCGGAGCCGGGATTGGGATGCGGCACGCGGAGCTCATACGATCGATCGGCCGAGTCGATCACCGTGCGGTTGGTGAGCGTATGAGGACTGAGCGGTGTGAACACGAAAGCATCGAGCTCCTTTCGCACGATCGGACCACCAGCCGAGAGGTTGTAGGCGGTCGAGCCGGCCGGCGTCGAGACGATCAGGCCGTCTGCTCGGTAGGTGGTTGCCGGCTCGCCGTCCACGAGCAGATCGATCTCGATCATCGTGAACGGGGGGCCCGCCAGGACCGACACCTCGTTGAGGCCGAGTTCCTGTCGGGTCCCCTGCCGGTTTCGCAATTCGCATTCCAGCATCATGTGCGGCACGAGGCGGAAGCGGCCGGCGAGCAAGTCGTCGACCGCCGCCTCGGCCTGCCGGGGCGGCGTATCGGCCAGAAAGCCGAGCCGGCCGAGGTTGATGCCCAGCACGGGCACTTGGGCGTAGCCCATCCAGCGGGCCGCTCGGAGGATCGAGCCGTCGCCACCCAGCACGATCACGAGATCCGCCCCGTCGAGGACCGCGGCCGAGGCCGCCGCCGCGACAGGTTCATCGCTCTCCTGAACCACGCGGATCACATCGTGGCCACGGGCTGCGAGAAACTCGGTGACGCGGGCCACCTCGGCGGCACCCTTGGCGGGTCCCACGAGAAGAATCCGGAGCTGAGCCGGGGGTGTCTGCTCGGCATGCAGGCGGGACGGGCGCGGCATGGGGGCATCTCGATGATCAGTCGTGGGCGGCTGCGTGCGGCACCGACGTCGCCGTCCCTCGGCCCGCCAGCCGCCGGCAGGCGGCGGCGATCCCTGCGGCATCGAGCCCGAGGTCTGCCAGCAACTCGGCGCGTTCGCCGTGTTCGACGAACCTGTCGGGGAGGCCCAGTCGCAGGATGGGGCCATGCTGAATGCCGGCATCCGACACGAGTTCGAGCACGCTGCTCCCGAATCCGGTCGGCAGGGCGTTTTCCTCAACCGTCACCGTCCAAGGGGCCGCTTCGATCCGATCCTTCAGTTGCTCGTCGAGTGGCTTGACGAATCGGGCGTTGATCACGGTGATGTCCAAGCCCTCCCCGCGGAGCACGGCAGCGGCCTCGAGGGCAGCCCCCAGCAGCGTGCCGCAGACGATCAGCAACCCGTCGCCCCCTTCGGCCAGCGTCTCCGACCGGCCCAGGGCCAGCGGCGTTCGGGGCAGGGCATGGGTCTCCACGCCGGTCTTCGGGTACCGGATCGCGACCGGCCCGGCCTGCTCAATCGCCCACTGCACCATCGTGACGAGGTCGTGCTCGTCGCCGGGCGCCAACACGACCATGTTGGGGAACAGACGGAGGTAGCCCAGATCGTAGGAGCCGTGGTGCGTCGGACCATCGGGGCCGGTCAGACCCGCGCGGTCGAGCATGAAGACGACCGGCAGATTTTGGAGCGACACTTCCTGGAAGATCTGGTCGTAGGACCGCTGCAGGAAGGTGCTGTAGATATCGACGATCGGCCGGCAGCCGGCCTTGGCCTGTCCGGCGGCGAAGGCCACGGCATGCGACTCGCAGATGCCCACGTCGAAGAAGCGTTCGGGGAACTCCGCCCGCACCTTCTCCAGCTTGTTGCCCTGGCACATGGCGGCAGTGATGGCCGTCACCCGCGGATCCCGCCGCATGGCTGCCCCGATCGCGGCCGCCGCCACGTCGGTGTAGGCCCGAGCCGACGACTTCTTGACGGTCACGATCCCATCTTCGTCGTCGCATTCGAAGGGGGCGGGTGTGTGGAAGAAGACCGGATCCGCTTCGGCCGGCTTGAAGCCATGCCCCTTCTCGGTGAGGACATGGAGGAGGATCGGCCCCTCCTCGTCCTTCACGAGTTCCAGATAGCGGATCAGGTTCGGGAGCGAATGGCCCTCGACGGGACCGAAGTAGCGAACGCCCAATGCCTCGAAGAGCGCCCCGCCGTGAAGCGAGTTCTTGATCGAGTCCTTGACGCCCGTGATCATCCGCTCCATTTGCTCACCGACCACCGGCACGCCCTTGATGATCTCGCCTGCCTGGTGCTTGATGCCCCGATACCAGGAGTTGGTCCGGACGATATCGAGGTATTCCGCCAGCGCTCCGACCCGCGGGCAGATCGACATCCGATTATCGTTGAGGATCACGAGCAGCCGCTTCTTGAGAAAGCCTGCATTGTTGAGCGCCTCGAAGACGATCCCCGACGGCAGCGCGCCGTCGCCGATCACCGCCACCGAATGTCGGTCGGTCTCGCCGCAGAGTCCGTCGCCACTGGCCAGACCGAGCGCGGTCGACACGCTGCAGCCGGCATGGCCCGTCATGAACAGGTCGTAGGGACTCTCCTCAGGATTGGGATAGCCCATCAGACCCCCACGGGTCCGAATCGTGCCGAACTGGGCGAACCGACCCGTGATCAACTTGTGTGGATAGATCTGGTGGCCGGTGTCCCAGATCAGCCGATCGCGGCTGAAGTCAAAGACCCGATGCAGCGCGAGGCAGAGTTCGACGACGCCGAGATTCGAGGCGAAGTGGGCCGTTCGCGACGTGGCCACGTCGCAGAGCGCCCGCCGCATCTCCGCGGCGAGCGACTCCAGCTCGTCGGGTGAGAGGTCGCGAAGATCGCGCGGGGATTGGATCGTGGGAAGTATTGCTGCCATGGTTGGGAGTTCCGCGGTCGCCATCAGTGGTTTCGGGAGACGATCCAGTGCGCCAGGGCCGCCAGGTCGGCTCCGGCGGGGCCGAAACCGGCAACCGCAGCCGCTGCGTCGGCGGCCAGTTGATCGGCCCTGTGGCGGGTGGCTTGGCTGCCGAGCACGGTGGGAAAGGTGAGCTTGCCCCGGCCCGCATCCTTGCCGACCCGTTTGCCCATCGTGGCCTCGTCGCCTTCGGCATCGAGCAGGTCGTCGGCAATCTGGAAGGCGAGCCCGAAGGCGGCTCCGAAACGATCGAGCGCATCGAGTTGAGAGGCATCGGCCTCGACTGCGAGTCCGCCCAGCGCGAGCGACGCCCGGAACAGCGCGCCGGTCTTGCGGCGATGGACCCGTTCCATCCAGCAGACCTTCTGCTCGGCCGAGGCCTCGGCGAGGTCGTCATTCCAGCCGCGTTCGACCGCCAGGTCGTCGACCTGGCCGCCGACCAGCGCTTCGGCCCCGGCCGCACGGGCCAGCGTCAGGCAGGCGGCACCGGCCACGGCCGGCGGGAGACCACGGGCGAGGGTTTCAAACGCCAGCGGCTGGAGGGCGTCGCCGCAGAGAATCGCCGTGGCCTCGTCGAAGGCCCGGTGGCAGGTTGGGCGTCCCCGCCGGAGGTCGTCGTCGTCCATGGCCGGAAGATCGTCGTGCACGAGCGAATACGCGTGGATCAATTCCACGGCGACCGCCGGGGCCGCAGCGGCCTGCCAGGCCGCGAGTTCACTCAGGTCGGGGCGACAGCTCCGGGCGGCCCAGAGCACGAGCGCCGGCCGGAGCCGTTTCCCGGGCGCGAGAACCGCGTGCCGCAAGGCGGCGATCAGCCGAGCGGGAGCCTCCGGGGAGAGTTCGACAGCCTCGGCCAGCAACGGATCGACGAAGGCCTGAACCTGCCGCAGCCGTTCCGGCATGGAGGTGACCGCGTCTGCGACGCCGCCAAGCGCCGGTGGGCCGGCGGTAGCCTGACAGCTTGCCATCCGAGGCCTTGCAGGGGGAGGGGAGGACGGGAAGCCGACTCCTGCCTCCCTCGAACAACTGTGCATCGTGCAGTCTAGGGCTCGTCGGAAGCTTCGTCCATCCCGGGGAGGGGGCGTGAACGGGTCGCCTTGGACCGGCCAGGCCGCTTCGCCGGCCGGTCTTGCTGGCCGTCGGTGTGGGCCGCGAGCACGGGCCGGCCGTCTTCGTCAATCCGCACGAGGACGCTCACTCGGGCTTCCGTCCGGGCCAGCTCCTCATGCAGCCTCCGAACCAGCGTCACGCCCCGCTCATAGGCGGCGATTGAGTCCGATAGGCCGAGCGTGCCCGACTCGAGGCCGGTCACGATTCGGCCGAGTTCGGCGAGTTCTTCTTCGAACGTGGCCGTCTCAGCCGACCCGTCCGTTTGGGTGGTCTGGAGGGCCGCGGTTCGTTCGGCCGCCTCGTCCGTCTGGGCTTCAGGTGGGCGTCTCATGGCATTCGATCCTTTCTACCGAACTCCAGACCCGGCCGTCGGTCAACCGCGTGACGAGCCTCGTGCCCAACGGGACGTCGACCACGCTTCGAACGGTCTGCCCTCCGGCTTCGCCGTCGCGCCAGGTCAGCGACCAGCCTCGGGCCAGGAGTCGCAGGGGATTGCCCGCTTCCAGCCTCGCGGTGGCAGCGGCTACCCGCTCTCCGCTGCGGGCGATCACGCCGGCAGTGAGCCGAGCAAGTCGCACCGTCTGGCGGTCGATCTCATCCCTCCGGTCGCGGATGAGGCGGGTGGGATCGGCGAAGATCCTGGCTTTCGTCAACTGCCCGAGGAGTTCCCGGGCCCGAGCGACCCGCCTGGTCAGTCCAGTTTCGAGCCTCATTCCGAGGTCGGCCACGGCGGCCGCAACCTGGGCTCCATCGGGCGAAACCTTCACTGCCGCGTCGGTGGGTGTCAGTGCGCGAAGATCGGCGGCGAGATCAGCCAGGGAGACGTCGATCTCGTGGCCGACACCGGCCACGACTGGAATCGGTGAGGCTGCGATGGCACGGACGAGCACCTCCTCGTTGAAACTCCAGAGATCCTCCAGGCTGCCGCCGCCGCGCACCAAGGCAATCACGTCGGCCGGCGGCATGAGGTGGCTCGCCGTGTGTACGGCCGCAGCAAGTTCCTCGGCGGCGCCGCCCCCCTGCACCCGCGAGGGCACCAGAATGACCTCGCTGCTCGGCCAGCGACCGTGAAGCGTCCGGAGAAAATCGGCGATGGCCGCACCGGTGGGGCTTGTGACAACCGCGATCCGGCGCGGAAAGGCGGGAATGGGCCGTTTTCGCTCGGCGGCGAAGAGTCCCTCGGCGGCGAGTCGCGCATGAAGCCGGCGCAGTTGCGCCTCGAGCGTGCCGGTTCCCAACGCGTGGAGTCGGTCGATGGTGAGCTGGTAGGTTCCCCGGGGAGGATAGACTTCGATGCGACCATGGCAGACCACGGCCATGCCGTCGGCCGGCTCGATGGCCAACCCGGCCGCCGCGGACCGCCAGATCACGGCCCGCAGCAGGGCCGATTCGTCCTTGAGGGACAGGTAGACATGGCCCGATGACGCCCGGGTGAGGTTGCTCACTTCCCCGGCCACCCAGACGTCGGCGAACCGGCTTTCCATCGCCTCCTTGACGCGGGCGGTCACCTCCGAGACGCTCGGCGGCTGATCGGGCGGACTCTGGTGGTCGGAGCGACGTCGGTCAATCATCAGTGGCAGAGTGTAGCATGGTCGTCACGCTTCCTTCCCCGTCTGCCGAGCCTCCTGCATGACGTCTGGTTCCTCGAGTTCGTCGCCCGCGCCGCCTCCCCGGGGAGCGCTCCTGGTCGTCTTCCTCACGGTCTTCATCGACCTGCTGGGTTTCGGCATCGTCCTCCCCGTCCTGCCGCGGCAGGTCGAGCCCTATCTCAACGCCCTCGGCATGCCTCCGCTCGAGGGTGGTGCCGGCGGCGCCGTGATCGGCGTGCTGTTCGCCGTCTTCTCGCTGATGCAATTCATCTTCAGTCCGATCTGGGGACGGCTCTCGGATCGGATTGGACGGCGGCCGATCCTGCTCGTCAGCCTGACGGGTTCGGTGATCTTCTACGCCCTCTACGGCTACGCGGTGAGCGGGCCCGTGGAGCCAGCCCCGACCCGAAGTGCCGCCGTCACGGCCCTGACGCTGATCCTCCTGGCCCGCATTGGGGCCGGCATCGCCGGAGCGAGCGTGGGCACGGCGGCTGCTGTGATCGCCGATTGCACCACTCCCGAGAATCGGGCCCGCGGGATGGCCTTGATCGGGATCGCCTTTGGCGGCGGATTCACCCTCGGCCCGCTGATCGCCTACTTCGGCCTGGCGATCTTCGACGAAGCCCGCTGGGGTGTGGGCGGGATCGCCTCGCTGATGTCGTTCATCGCGCTGTTGATCGCCATCTTCGTGTTTCGCGAGACCCGGCGCCCCGGGGCGGGGGCCACCAAGGAGTTTCCCAGCGTGACGCGGAGCCTGGCGGTGCTGCGGATGCCCAGCGTCGGAGGGCTCGTGCTCGTCTACTTTCTCTCGATCTTCGCCATGGCGAGTTTCGAGTCGACCTTGGCCCTCCTCACGAAGGCGGCGTTCGGCATGGGCGACGACGCCAACTTCCTCGTCTTCGCCGCCATTGGCTTCACGCTCATGCTGGCCGGCGGCGGCTATCGTCCGCTGGCCAAGCGGCTCCCTGAGCGGCGGCTGCTGGCCGCCGGCGTCGTGCTGCTTCTCGTCGGAATGGTGGCCGTCGGCGGCGTGGCGTGGGCCGTGATGGGACGCGGCATCGTCGCCGAGGCGGGCAGTCCGTGGCGGGTTGCCTTTTACGTCGCCGCCACGCTCGTCGTCTGCGGCTTCGCATTCGTGAATCCCTCGGTGTCGGCGCTCATTTCCCGCCGCGCCGACCCCGATCGGCAGGGGGAGGTGCTTGGGGTGAACCAGTCGTTCGCGTCGCTGGCGCGGATCCTGGGGCCGATGGCGGGGCTCAGCCTGTTCTCTCTCCATTCCTCGCATGCGTTGCCCTATCTGGCCGCGGTTATCGTGCTCGCCGCGGTGGCGGCGCTCCTGCCGGGGATCACTCGCGAGTCGGTGGATTCCGCTGCCGCGTGATGTCCCAGGCCTCGAGTCGACGGTAGAGCGTGGCGCGGCTGACGCCGAGGAGGGTTGCAGC
The DNA here is from genome assembly GCA_945891385.1 of Candidatus Kuenenia stuttgartensis. Lineage (GTDB taxonomy): Bacteria > Planctomycetota > Planctomycetia > Pirellulales > UBA1268 > QWPN01. The sequence goes on from CAMDDJ010000001.1 coordinate 118,617, forward strand.
CGCAGGGATGTGTCCGCCGGTGCGGCGAAGAGCCTCGAGCGTCAGCGCCTGCTCCCACTCGTCGACCCGCAGCGACACGGCATCGCTTGGGAGCGCGACCGGCGCGGCGTGCCAGCCGAGCAGAGACTCCGGCCCAAGTGCGATGGTGCCGTCGTCGGGGAGCCGGGCGTCGGCAGGCATGCCAGCGGTCGGTGGGGCGAGCGGATCGGCCGCGGCCGCGGGGGGATGTGGCTCCGGTTCGCGGCCCGACTGGGCCGCTGCGGCGAACGTCGCCAGGGCGAGCAGACGGTCGAAGTCGGAATCCCGCAGGCCTCCGGCGGCGGCTACCGCGAGCACGGCCAGGGGACGGGGACCCGCCAGGAGCGGAACGCAGGCGACGCCCGTGCCATCGGGCTTGGTGAGCCACACCGCTCGGCCGGCGGCGAGCTCCCGCTCACCCTGTCCGGCGACGAGGGCTGAGAGTCCGCTGCCGGGCGGGATGACGCAGACCGGTTCGAGGTCGCCTGCGTCCCCGAAGCGGAACCAGCCGAAGCTGGACGCCGTGGTGAACTCAGCCGCCAGTTCCAAGGTTGCCGTCACGATCTCGTGCGGATCCCGGGCGGCCAACAGGCGAATCCCTGCCTGGTAGAGGACCATCGACCACCGGCCTTCTCCCGCTGCGACGGCCCGGTGAATGGCCGCACCTTCGAGTTCGCCTGGCGAACCGCTGCGGACGATCTCCGATTCCCCTGCCGGAGCAGTCGCCCCCGCCAGGCGAAACACGAGTTCGGTCGTGCCGACGCGGATCAGGCTGCCCTCCCGAAGCATGGCCTCGGTGACCGGCAGGCCGTCGAGCCAGGTTCCGTTGCGACTGCCGAGATCCTCGAGGAGCCAGCCGGGCTGTGCCGGTTCGAAGCGGATCGCCAGATGGCTGCGGCTGGCAAGCCGGTCGGCGAGCGCCACGAGCGAATCCTCGCCTCGGCCGATGATGTTTCGGCGGGCAGGATCGAGCAGAAACGCCGGCCCCTCCAGGCCTGCGATCCGCAACACGACCACGGCGGCCGCCGCCGCGACCGACTCAACGGGAAACGGCGTTGCCAAGGGAAGCGACCGGTGAGCAAGTGTGGGGGCCGATGACCTTCTTTATAAAGGGTCGGAGTCCCGAGTGAAGAGGCCGCCCATGAGCCACTGCGGCTACAGCCGCATCGATGCGGTCGATCCATCCAGGCCTGGCCTGCGTAGAATCATCGGACAGCCGCCCACGCGGCCGTCGAACGCGCTTGCGATGTGCGTCCGAAACGCCAAACGGCCCTGTTGGAGGGCTGAAAACGTCTCGTCAAACCGGCGATCAAACGTCACAATACCGTGTCGGCCCTCGGCTTCGAGAGGTCCGAGAGGCCCCCTGGTTCGGAGGAGTCAACGAGTGAACGGCATGCATGAGGCGATGGCGGGGGGTTCGTCGGCTGCGGCCCGCAGGTGGTGGCGTACCCGCCGCCCGACGCTCTGGTCGCTGGCAGCGGTGGCACTCGCCGGTTGTACGACGGCAGCCTGCACGGCCGAGGAGCCACCACGCGCCGCGCCGCCGGCGATCGCGAGCGACTCGGGAGTGGCCCAGCCCGGTCCCAACGACCGGCATATCGCCGTGGCTGTCCGACGGCACCTCGAGCGGGAGCACTTCCTCCGCCAGCCGATTGACGACGCCATGGCACACCGCTGGTTCGACGCCTTCCTCGAATCGCTCGACCCGTGGAAGCTCTATTTCCTCCAGTCCGACATCGACGGCTTTCTGGCCAAGCGTGATTCGCTCGACGACCTGGTGAAGCGGGGCGATGTGACCTTCGCCTACGAAGTGCTCGCCAGGTTTCTCCAGCGAGTGGATCAGCGGCTCCCGCTGGTCGAGAAGCTGATCGACGCACCGCTCGACTTCACCAAGGATGAGTCGATGGTCGTCGATCGTGAGGCCACGCGGTGGGCCCAGAGCGAGGCCGAGGCTGAAGACACCTGGCGGAAGCGGATCAAGTACGACCTGCTCGTGCAAAAGATGGAAGAGATTCCGCCCGAGGAGGCCAAGGACAAGCTCCATCGCCGTTACCGAAGCTTCGCCAAGCGCATGCATCAGATGACCGCCGACGAACTGCTCGAAACCTACCTCTCGTCGTTGACGAGCAGTTTCGACCCTCATACCAGTTTCATGTCGCCTGGCACGCTGGAGAACTTCGAGATCCAGATGCGACTGCAGCTCGACGGCATCGGCGCCCAGCTCAAGAGCGAAGATGGCTACACCACGATCGTGGACCTCACTCCGGGCGGAGCCGCCGAGCGGGACGGCCGACTGAAGTCGAAGGATCGGGTCGTAGGCGTGGGGCAGGGCAACGTAGGTGAGATCGTCGACACGGTGGACATGAACCTCAACGAGGTGGTGAAGATGATCCGCGGCAAGCGGGGCACCGTGGTCCGCCTCAAGGTGATCCCGGTAGGCGAGACCGCTCCCAAGATCTACGACATCACCCGGGACAAGATCGAACTCAAGGACTCCGAGGCCCGCGGCGAGATCATCGAGCATGGCTTGAAGGCCGACGGCACGCCCTATCGAATCGGGGTGATCAATCTGCCGAGCTTCTACATGGACATGGCTGGGGCCCAGCAGGGCCAGTCCGAATACAAGAGCACGACGCGAGACTGCCGGAGGCTGCTCGACGATTTTCGGCAGCAGAAAGTGGACTGCGTGGCGCTCGACCTGCGGAACAACGGCGGCGGCTCGCTGCCTGAGGCCATCAAGCTGACCGGCCTGTTCATCGATCGCGGGCCGGTGGTTCAGATCAAGGATGCTGACCAGCAGGTGCGGCCCTACGACGACGTCGATCCCGGCGTCGCCTGGGACGGCCCGCTTGTCGTGCTGACCAACAAGTTCAGCGCCAGCGCCAGCGAGATTCTCGCCGGTGCGATCCAGGATTACCGCCGCGGTCTGATCGTGGGCGACGATGCCACCCACGGCAAGGGCACGGTTCAGAGTCTGCTCGATCTGGGGCGGCAACTCTTCCAACGCTTCGATAACGCTCCGTCGCTCGGCGCGATCAAGATCACGATGCAGCAGTTCTACCGGCCCAGCGGCGCAAGCACGCAGCTCGAGGGTGTGAAGAGCGACGTGGTGCTCCCGAGCATCACGAGCCACCTGCCGGTCGGGGAATCTGACCTCGATCATGCGATTCCGTTCGATCGGGTGCAGCCGGCGCGATTCCAGCCCGAGGGTCGGGTGAACGACCGGGTGGTCGACCAGCTCCGCAGGCTTTCGGCCGAACGGGTCGCGGCTGATGAGAAGTTTGGTGAGAAGGCCCAAGACATCGCCCGGTACGAGAAACGGAAGAACGAAAAGACGATCTCGCTCGTTGAAGACGAGTTTTCGAAGCAGTGGAATGAGGGGAAGGCAGCCGAGGAAGAGGAGGAGAAGCGGCTGGAGGAGTCTGAATTCTCACAGCGGCCCGTGGTCAAGCGGGACTACTACTTCGACGAGGCGATGAACGTCACGATCGACTACCTCCGCGCCCTGTCCGGTGCCGGCGGCCTCGCGGAAGCGGCCCAGGCCACTCCGTGACGTGGCCGCTCTGCCGCACCGGATGAAGGGGCGGAGGCTGCGTCAACTGGCGGGGCGGGGTTGCCCGTGCCCCGTCGCCGGACGTTCGCTGCGGGCATCCATGCCCTCCGCCGCCACCGTTTCAGGGGTGCCTGGTCATCCCCGCACCAGCTCGGGAAAGTCGGCGAAGAGGCGGGCGGGGTTCACGCGCTTGTCGCCGCCGCGGCTGCGGGCGGCAGCGGCATCCCAGGTCGGGGTAGGGCTTCCGGTGCGTTCAGCCAGTTGGCCGTACCAGTCGCGGCGGCGAACCGGCCGCCCGTCGGAGACGACGTAGAGCGGTGCGGGGGCGGGGGCATCCGCCACGGTCAGGACGACCCGCGCCGCGTCGTCGATGTGGATGAGATTCAGCCAGGTGTCGGGGTCGGCTGCAATCGGGCGACCGGCCTTGAGGTCGTCGAGCCGGGGCATCCGTTCGGGCCCGTAGAGTCCGGCAAAACGGAGCGCCGTTCCGGGGCCGGCCGGATGGGCCCGTAGCAGGGCTTCGGCCTCCACCAGGGCCCGGCCTGCCTCACGGGACGGATTGACCGGCGTTGACTCATCGACGACCTCGCCGGCTTCGTCGCCCCAGACGCCGGTCGAACTGGAAAAGACAACCCGGCAGGAGCGAATTGGAGGTGGCACTCGGAGAAGGGCGTCCAGCATCCGGGCCAGGCCCGTCGCCTGAACGTCGTGATAGGTGGCACCGCCGGACCGGTCGAAACTCACGCTCCAGAAGATGGTCTCGGGTCGGCCGCTCCGGGCACACAGGGATTCCCAGTCGGCCGTGGTGACGTCGAGGATCACGGGCTCGATGCCCTCGGCTGCCAGCGACTCGGCCCGGGCGACCGACCGGGTGGTGCCGATCACGCGGTCGCCTCGGGCCGTCCAGAGCCGTGCCACACGGACGCCGAGATACCCGGTGCCAACCACGAGTCGCAGCGGAGCGGACGGCGTCATGACGGCATTTTTCCTGGTGGCTCCGAGCCGACGTCTGGGCGGGCGTCCATCCAGGCTTGGAGTACCAATTGGGCTGCCACGGCGTCGTTTCGCTTCTTCTTGTCGGCCCGGCTCAGGCCGACGCCGGCCAGCATCCCCGCAGCCTCGTGCGACGTATATCGTTCGTCCTGGTAGGCGACCGGCAGTCCGGTGGCCCGCCCGAGCCAGCGGCCGAAGCGTGCTGTCTCTGCGGCCATTTCGCTGATCCGACCATCGGTATGGAGCGGCAAACCCACCACGAACCCGACGAGTTCTTCCCGAGCGACGAGCTGCTGAAAGAACACGGCGTCGGCGACGGAATCGCCACTGGTGGCGTGGATGCAGAGCGGGCTGGCGATGATTCGTTCGGCGTCGCAGACCGCCACGCCGATCCGGCGCCGCCCATAGTCGATGCCAGCCACGCGGCCGGACGGCAGCGGCTGCGAGATGGGGAGGCTCATCGGACGTCGGGCTCGGTGGTGCCGGTGAATCGTCCGTGGCGGAGAAACGTTTCAGTGGCCCGCTGGACCTCCGGATGCCGCATCATCGATGCGTGATGCACGGGGACCACGAGAAAGTCTCGGGCGCCCGGCAGGCGGGTCTCGTCCACGCAGACGATCGCATCGTCGTCACCGGAGAGCAGCAGGCTGTAGCCGGTGGTGTCGCCCCGCCCTCCGGCCACGATTCCGAACTCGCAGGGAGGAATCGCCAGGCTCGGGGCCACATCCGGCCAGTTGAAGACGAGATCCCGTGCGGCGCCCTCGACATAGTCCGAGACGCCCCACAAGCCGGAGGCCATCCGGGCGAGCTGCGAGCCTTGGTTAGGCGGTCCGAGCATCACCATCCGGTCGACCCTGGCCAGGTCATCGGGATCGGCCAGGCTCATCCAGCGGCGGACGACGAGGTTGCCGAGGCTGTGGCCGACGAACGACAGCGAATGGCCCGCCGGCAGGCCGGCCACCACCTCGGCCAAGGCTCGCCCGTGGGCCTCTATGTCGGCCTTCACGCTCGCGTAGCCGAACAGGACGACCGTCGCGTCGAGCGACCGCCGTAGATAGTCCGCCAGCGGCAGCATGGAATCCCGGCCCTCGCCCAGGCCGTGGAGGAGCACCACGGTGGGGCCTTCCTGCCTGGGGATAGTGCCATCAGCCTCCAGGGCGGCAAACGCTTGCCGGCACTCCGCCTCGGTGCCCGTCCGCACGGTGCCGTCGCGGGGATCGAGGATCCGGCAGCCTTCTTCCCCGGTCCGCCGCTGGAGCCGCCAATCGTGCTGCACGACCGCGTCGGTCCACTCGAGTGCTTCCCGCGACCGCCGGAAGGCGACCAGCCAGGTGTCGCCACGTTCGCCAGACGGTTGGTCGGCCTCTGCCCGGCTCCCGATGGCGAGCAGCAGCACGGCCATCAGCCGCCAGGCGAATCCCGTTCGGCGCACTACAAAAACTCCACCCATCCGCGGCTCTCGAGTTCGGTCACCACCTTCCGCACCGCCTCCTCGCGGTCTCGGCTCGCCACGAGCGTGGCATCGGGGGTGTGTACCACCAGCATATCCACGAGGCCCATGGTGACGACGAGATGGCCATCGGCGGCGTGAACGATCGTGCCGCTCGAATCGATGCCGAGGTGCCGGCCGACAACGGTGTTTCCGCTCTGATCAGTGCCCCGCTGGCGGGCCACCGCTGACCAGCCGCCGAGGTCGTCCCAGCCGAACGGGGCCTCGATCACCGCGACATCGCGGGCGTGCTCCAGCACGGCATAGTCGATCGAAATGCCCTTGATGGCTGCGAACTCCTCGGCGAAGACCCGGTCGCGATCGGGGCCGTCCCAGGCGGCGGCGATGGCTTCGAGCCGCGTCAGGCACTCCGGCTGCCGTTCCGCCAAGGCCTCCAGGATCGTGGCGGCCTTCCAGACGAAGATGCCGGCATTCCAGAGGTAGGTGCCTGCCGCCACGTATTCGGCCGCCACGCTGGCCGGAGGCTTCTCGCGAAAGGCGGCGACGACGTGGGCCGGCGCTTCGTCGGGTCCCCCCGACAGCGGCGTTCCCTGTTGGATGTAGCCGAAACTCTCGGCCGGGTAGGTCGGACGAATGCCGAAGGTCACGAGTCGGCCGGGGTGTTGTTCGACAAGCCTCGCCGCTTGGCGGATCGCATCGCGAAACGTTTCGGCCGGACGAATCACGTGATCAGAGGGCATGACGGCCATCGTGGCGTCGGGGTCGGCCCGCGATACGAGCAGGGCGGCAAGGCCGATGCAGGGGGCCGTATCCCGCTTGCAGGGCTCGCCGACCAGGCAGGCGGAGGGAATTCCGGGCAGTTGGCGGCGGGCGGCGTCGAGCAGCCGGGCGGAGGTGACCACGAGCGTGCGGTCAGGAGGCACGAGCCCTTCGAGTCGGGCCACGGTGTCTTCCAGCAGGGTGCGGTCTCCTGCCAGCGGCAGGAGTTGCTTGGGCAAGGCCGCCCGGCTGGCCGGCCAGAATCTGGTGCCGGATCCTCCGGCCATCACGATCGCGTGGAGCATGGTCGCGTCATCCTTTCAGTGGGCTGTTCGATCCTGGGTTTGAAGAGTCTGGCTGCGTCGCGTTGGAGTGGCCAGGCGACGTTGGGGACCCCATCATCCCCCTCGCACCCAGAGCCAGAACAGGAGGCAGAGCAGGGGAAAGCCGATGAAGATGACGCCGTAGGTGAAGAGCGTCGTCCAGAGGTGGGTGGGCCAACGGGCCATGGGTGGCAGATCTCGTCAGGGTGTCAGGGGGTCAAGCGAGCCTCGAAGTCGACGGGAATCTCGAGGGGTTCTTCGGCAGGCTCGGCCAGCCGGCACTCCAGTCGCACGCCCCACGGAAGGGCCTCGGCGACGATCAACTCGGCTTCGACTCCGTCATAATCGCTGGATACCTCGACCAGCGGCAGGGCGGCGAACGATGGGCAAAAGCCGACATGGGCGAATCCCGTGCGGCTGCCGGTGGCCACCGCGAGGATGGCCCGGCCGCGGAGGCAGTCAGCCCCGGTCGCGGTCTCGTATCGCTCGCTTCGCTGCCTGAAGCCGGCAGCCGCCCTGGTCTCGCCGGAGATCGGATCGCTCCCGGCCGGCGAACGGGCGACTCGTCGAGGCGACGCCGGCGGCCGGGCTTCGGAATGTCGGTGCCGATCGCGGCGAACGCGGCGGCGGTCGCCGACGTGTCCGCCGCTCCTGATCGAGGCGGGCAGGAGCGCGGCGACGGCCGCCATCAAAGGCGGCCCGAGTCCGACGAGAGGACCGGCCCAGCCCAGCGGTGGCAGAAGCGGGGTGACCGCAAGGGTCGCCGCCACCAGTCCAACGCGGGCGACCAGCCGAGGCCAGCGCGGCCCTCCGGCCGCATCGACGGCCATGATCACGACGATACCAGCGGCCGCCGTCAGCCAGCCAATGGCGGGCGAAGGAGCCTCGGCAAAGCCGCCGGCGACTCGCCGCATCAGCAGCGTCAAGCCACCAGCGGCAGCAGCCGCTGCCGCTCCCGCCGTGGCTATGGCCCGGATGCCACCGACCGGATCGAGCCGCCGTTGCCGCGGCAGCACCGCGACGGCGTGGAGGCTCGATCGGCCGGGGAACGCCACCATCGAGGCCTCAAGTCACCGCGCCCGCGGCACCGGCCGCCTCGGCGAGGGCGGGTGCCTTGTCGGTCTTTTCCCAGCTGAACTCGGCGCGGCCAAAGTGGCCGCCCGCGGCGGTTCGCCGGTAAATCGGCCGCCGCAGTTCGAGGTAGTCGATGATGCCCCGCGGCGTCAGCGGGAACACCTCGCGAACGATGTCGCAGAGCCGCTCGTCTTCGACCTTGCCCGTACCTTCGGTGTCGACGTGCACGCTCACCGGCTCGCTCACGCCGATCGCGTAGGCCAGTTGAACCTCGCAGCGGTCGGCGAGGCCGGCGGCCACGATGTTCTTGGCGACGTGGCGGGCCATGTAGGCCGCCGAGCGGTCGACCTTGGTCGGGTCCTTGCCTGAGAAGGCGCCCCCTCCGTGCCGGCCCCAGCCGCCGTACGTATCGACGATGATCTTCCGACCCGTGAGCCCGCAGTCGCCGTGAGGGCCACCCACCACGAACCGCCCGGTCGGGTTGATGTGGTAGGTGATGTGGCTCGTGTCGAGGTCGGTCGGCAGGAGCGGCTTGATGATCGTGTCGATGATGAACGAGCGGATCTCGTCGTTCGAGACCTCGGGCGCGTGTTGTGTCGAGACGACGATCGTGTCGATCCGCACAGGCTTGTTGCCCTCATACTCGACCGTCACCTGGCTCTTCGAGTCGGGCCGCAGCCAGCTCACCTCGCCCTTCTGCCGGGCCTCCGTGAGCCGGTTGAGGATCCGGTGGGACAGGGCGATCGGCAGCGGCATCAGTTCGGGCGTCTCGTTGCAGGCGTAGCCGAACATCAGGCCCTGGTCGCCGGCGCCGACGTCCTTTCCCTTCGCGGCGTCGTCGTTCACGCCCATCGCGATGTCGGGGCTCTGCTTGCCGACGGCCACGAGCACCGAGCAGGTGTCGGCGGCGATCCCCATCTCGTCGTCGGTGTAGCCCACCTCGCGGATCACGTCGCGAACGACCTGCTGGTAATCGATCGTTCCCTTCGAGGTGATCTCGCCGGCGATCACGGCCAGGCCGGTCGTCACCATCGTTTCGCAGGCGACGCGGCTGAGCGGATCCTGGGCGAGGTAGGCGTCGAGCACGCCGTCGGAAATCCGGTCGGCCAGCTTGTCGGGGTGGCCCATGGAGACGGATTCGCTGGTGAACAGATACTTGCCTTGTGCCACGACAATAGCCTCGTGCTTGGGGGGAACGAACGGTGGGCCACGGCTGTCGGAGGCCCGGAATGAAGTGACTTAGTATGCGGGATCGATCCCGCGGTCGGCAACCGGCAGTCCTTTCAGCACGAGTCTGGCCGTCGCGGCCGTCGCCCCCCGGTGGTCGGCCACGAGAGCGGCGGCCCGTTCGCCGAGGCCGCGCGCCCAGGCTGGGTCCGTGAGACAGCGGTCCACGAAAGCCGTCAGGGCCGGGCCATCGGTGACGACCACGGCGGCCTCGGCCGCTCGGAACAGGGCGACCTCGTCGTGAAAGTTGCGGGTGTGGGGGCCGAAGGAGATGGCGGCGGCATATGCCGCCGGCTCGAGCATGTTCTGGCCGCCGCGGCTGCCGTCGAGGCTGCCACCCACGAAGGCAATCGTGGCCGTGCCCCACCACCAGGAGAGTTCACCCGTGGAATCGACGAGCAGAACGCGGGCTGCAGGGTCGAAGCCCTCGTGCTCGAGTCGGCTGCGGGCCTGCCAGGCGACTCCGAGACCGTCGAGTATTCGGCCGATCTCACCGGCCCGCTCCACATGGCGGGGCACGAGCACCAGCCGCAGCGCCGGGTGCGCGCCGCGGAGGGCGAGGTAGGCCTCGGCGGCGAGCCGCTCCTCCGGGTCCTGGGTGCTGCCGGCCAGGAACACGACGTCGTCGGCCGCGATGCCGGCCAAGCGTCGCAGCCGCTCCACCTCCGGGGCGTCGCGGTCGCCGCGGACACCGTCGAACTTCATCGAGCCGGTCGTCCGCACGTCGGCCGCGCCCAGCGTGAGGAACCGTTCGGCATCGGCCTGCGAGCGGCTGCTGACGACGGCGATCCTGCGAAGCATGGCGGCGACCAGGCCGGGAACCCGGCGATAGCCACGAAAGCTCCGGACGCTCATTCGGGCATTGGCTACCACGACGGGGATCCGCCTCCGGGCGGCAGCCGCCAGGAGGTTGGGCCAGAGCTCCAACTCACCGAGCACGATCAGCTCGGGACGAACGTCGTCCATGACGCGGTTCACCGCCCATGTGAAGTCGAGCGGACAAGGGAAAACTCGATCTGCCCCGAAGCGACGACCCGCCACCTCCAGACCGGTCGTCGTCGAACTCGAGACCACGACCTCGATCCGCTGGGCCGTCGCGGCGGCCTGCCGTTCGAGTTCGGCGGCCAGCGACGCCAGCAGTTGCACCTCGCCGACGCTCACACCGTGGAGCCAGATCCGCCGCAGGCCGGGCTCGGGCGGCGGCACGTCCGCGTAACCCATGAACCGTTGCCAGGGAGCGGCGACGGGCCGTCCTCCTGTGAGCCGTCGCCAGGCCACCCAGGGCAGGGCGAGGATCACGACCACGAGGTAGACAACGTTCAGGAGCATTGGCCGAGTGCCGGAACTACCCGGCGGCGACGCCGCTCGACTTGCCGCAGCAGTTCTTGAACTTCTTGCCACTCCCGCACGGGCAGGGATCGTTGCGCCCCACCTTCTGGGCCAGATTCCGAATCGGTTCGACGCTGGTCGGCTCCGAGCGATGGCTCTCGGCCGGACCGGCTTCCTGGGCGGCGAGGGCGGTCGCGCTCTGGGCCTCGGCGTGAACGGCGGCCGTCTCGTGCCAGGTGCTTCGCAGGGCGCTCTCCTCGACCTGTTCGATCCGGTAGACGACATCGACGACCCGCTCGTCGATTCCCTTCCACATCAGGTCGAAGGTCCGCATGCCCTCCCGCTTGAACTCCACTTTCGGATCGACCTGGGCATACCCGCGGAGTCCCACGCTCGACCGGAGGTGGTCCATTGCCAGCAGATGATCCTTCCAGGCGTTGTCGAGGATCTGCAGGAGCACGGCGCGTTCCATCCGCTTCATTTCGTCCCGTGGATCGTCGCCCTGCTTCTGTCGCCGCCGGCTTGCCGTGACGAGCACGCGGCGGAGTTCGTCGAGATCGGCGGAGGCCAGGTCGTCGGCGGTGAGGTTCGGATCGAACCGCTGCTGGGCCCAGGCGAGCAGTCCCTCACGATCGAGCCGGCGGGAGCCATCGGGCTGCCGGCCGCTGAAGTGCGTCAGGCCGACGAGCACCGGATATTCGACGTCGCGATGGGCGTAGGACTCTCGCGAGATCGACTTCACCATCGCCTTGAAGCCGGCCGGGTCGAGGCCGCCCTGGCGGAGTTTCTCCACGGCAGACGGATCCACCGGGATGCCGAACCGCCATTCGGTCCAGCCGCAGGCGCTGCGAATGCCGAAGTCCGGGTCGAGAAACCTTCTTCCCTCGGAAAGGTCGATCCTGTGGATCGCGTCGGCCGCCCGCTCACGGAGGAATTCGATGATCACATCGCGGCCGACCCGCTTCAGTTCGCGGTCGCTGACAGAGATCTTCCAGCGGGCGTTGGCGAACGAGGCGAGCGCCGCCCAGTTCCACTCGCCCTCTTCTTCACCGTGGGGCAGGTTCTCCTCGACCGCCTCGAAGATCTGGGTCTCGGACTGCCGTACCGCCTCGTCGACGGCCAGCCGTTCGGCCTCCTCGGGGGCCATGCCCCGAAAGTCGTTGCCGTCGAGTTCGCAGGAGAGATGGCCGGAAGCCCAGGTGGCGTAGGTCTGCGGGCCGTAATCCTTGTCGAGAAACGTGCTGATGTTCTGTTCGATCTGCCGATCGACCATCTCCAGGATCATTTCGCGGCAGTCCGCATCTCCGTCGGTGAAGTCGAGGATCCGCTGGCGGAAGCCATAGACCCGTTTCCGCTGTTCGTCCATCACCTCGTCGTATTCGAGGAGGTTCTTGCGGACCTCGAAGTTCCGTTCCTCGACCTTCTTCTGGGCCGCCTCGACCCGGCGGGTGACCATCCGGCTCTCGATCGCCTCCCCGTCCTGCATCCCGAGCCGGGTGAGCACGTTCTTCACCCACTCGCCGGCGAAGATACGCATCAGGTCGTCTTCGAGCGAGAGAAAGAACCGGCTCGAACCCGGGTCGCCCTGGCGGCCGCATCGCCCCCGGAGCTGGAGATCGATCCGCCGGGCCTCGTGCCGCTCGGTGCCGATGATCTGCAGGCCACCCATCTGGCGAACCTGCTCACCCTGGGCCTTCATCTGCTCGCGGGCCGAGATCTCCGCGACGAGGGAGTCCCATTCGTCTTTGGGCACGTCGAGCCGGGTGGGGTAGGTGTCTTGGAGCTTGGCCCAGGCGAGTGTCTCCGGATTGCCGCCAAGGATGATGTCGGTGCCGCGGCCAGCCATGTTGGTGGCGATCGTGACGGCCGCGGGCCGCCCGGCCTGGGCGATGATCTCCGCTTCGCGCTTGTGGTGCTTGGCGTTGAGCACCGCATGGTCCACGCCCCGCTTGTCGAGCAGGGCCGAGAGATGCTCGCTCTTCTCGATCGATACCGTGCCCACGAGCACCGGCAGGCCCCGCCGTTGGATCTCCTTGACCTTCCCCCGCGGAATGGTCTCGGAGGCTGTGGTGCCCTTCTCCTCGAACGTGACCCCGGTGTCGGTCTCCCCAGTGATCCGGCCGACCTTCCAGGAGCCGTCGGCGAGGGCGAGGGTGTCCCAGCGGTGAATCCGCTCCACCTCGTCGGCCACGGCGACCCACTTCTCCCGCTCGGTCCGGTAGATCACGTCGGGGTGGTTGATCCGCTGGAGGCCACGGTTGGGCGGAATCGCGATCACGTCGAGCTTGTAGATCTTCCAGAACTCGGTCGCCTCGGTCATGGCGGTGCCGGTCATCCCACCGAGCTTCTTGTAGAGTTTGAAAAAGTTCTGGAGGGTGACGGTGGCGAGCGTCTGCGACTCCTCCTTGATCCGCACCCCTTCCTTGGCTTCGACCGACTGATGGAGCCCGTCGGACCATTGCCGCCCAGGCATCAGCCGACCGGTGAACTCGTCCACGATCACCACCTCGCCCTGCTGGACGACATAGTTCACGTCCCGCTTGTAGAGATGGTGGGCCTTGAGCGAATTGTCGATCAGATGAGGCCACTCCATGTTGCCAACGGTGTAGAAGCTTTCCACGCCGGCGAGCTTCTCGGCCGTTCGCACGCCTTCTTCGGTGAGGGCGACGGTGTGCTCCTTCTCCTTGATCTCGAAGTGCTGGTCGGGCTTGAGCTGGCGGGCGATCTGGTCTGCCCGGGCGTATTTGGTGACGTCGTCGTGGGCGGGCCCGGAGATGATCAACGGCGTCCGAGCCTCGTCGATCAGGATGTTGTCGACCTCGTCCACGATGGCGAAGTTCAGCGGGCCCTGGGCCTGCTGCATGTGCTTCGGGAAGCGGTCGTCGCCCCGGGCCGCCATCCGCATGTTGTCGCGGAGGTAGTCGAACCCGAATTCGTTGTTCGTGCCGTACGTGATGTCGCAGGCATAGGCCTGCTGCCGCTGTCCGGAGTCCATGCCCGACTGGATGGCACCGACGGTCAGGCCGAGGCCGAGGTAGAGCGGCCCCATCCACTCCATGTCGCGGCGGGCGAGGTAGTCGTTGACCGTGACGACGTGTACCCCCTTTCCCTCGAGCGCGTTCAGGTAGGCCGGGAGCGTGGCCACGAGCGTCTTGCCCTCGCCCGTGATCATCTCGGCGATCGCGCCTGAGTGGAGCACCATCCCGCCGATCAACTGCACGTCATAGTGCCGCATGCCCAGGAACCGCCGGCCTCCCTCCCGGCAGACGGCGAAGGCCTCCACGAGGAGATCGTCGAGCGTCTCGCCGGCGGCCAGTCGCCGCCTGAATTCGGCCGTCTGTCCCCGGAGTTCGGCATCGCTCATCGCCTGGTAGCGGGCCTCCAGGAGGCCGATCGCCTCGATCTTGGGCTCCAGCCGGCGGATGGCGCGGGCATTGGACGAGCCAAACAAGCCGGTGATGAACCGTTCGGCCCGGGTGCTGAGCGAGGCGGCGCCATTGGAGACGGCGTCCCAGACGCGTTCGATGGTTTCCATAAATAAGTAGCGAAGGGGCGAACTGAGCGGCCGGAGGGGGCGGCAGGGCAGGGGCCGGCAGGCCATACCCGCCGGGACCTCGAAAAAACGCAAGGCAACCTGGGATTCTCGCGGCCGGGCCGCCGATGGGTCAAGGCGACTGGCCCGGGCGCCCCGCCGCGGCCGCTCGGCAGCCGTCGAGTGGCGCCGCCGGGACCGAGATCCTTCCCAGCGAGGAATTGCCCTTCGCGATCGCGTATCCCCGGCCGGGACGTGACGTGTGCCGCCCCCGAGCCGGGAGCGCAGAGACCCGGGGCAGGGTACCCCGGCGGACGTGAGGTCGCGCCACGGCGGCGACCAAAAGGTTTCCCTGATGAAAACCTTTGTCTACGCTACGGTCACTAAGACGGGGTGTCATTCACCGAAAGGGGCAATGCTCATGCTCGGAATTCAGAGGCGATCAGGTTTCAAGGCTGCGGCTGCAGCGGTGTGTTTGGCCGGATGGACCTCGGCGTCGGGGCAGGTCGTGCTCGTGAACGAGACCTTCGACGCCTACACCTCGGATTCAGAGATGCGGGCCACCTGGGTGCCGACGGTCGGCAATGGCACGCTGCCCGCCAACTTCGTCGACGAGACGAGCGGCATCCTTACGACCGACGCCGTGACGTTTCCTGGCATCGAGGGCCAGGCGCTCGACCATGTCGGCGGCACGGCCACGAATCCGGGCATGGTCAATCAATATGGCGGCGTGATCGACCAATTGAACGGGCTGCAGCCGGCATTCCAGGCGATCCCGAGCCCCACGCAGAACGTCTCGGTCAGCGTCGACATCTTCGAGTCGGGGGGCGGCAACGAGCGAATGACGCTCGGCCTGCGGTACATCGACACCTCGGGCGGCAGCGTGGTGACGCAGAACATCCTCGAGCTTGGTCTCTACAATTCGGTCGTCACCGATCCGACCGGCGGCGCCGATCCGAACTTCTTTGCCGGCACCGGGCTGGGCTACCGGGTGATCCTGTTCGGCGGCTTCGACGCTCCGCTGACAGCCCAGCCCAACTACCAGTACTTTCAGCTTCCGGCCGAACTCGACCGGCCGACCGACGCCGACACCGTGACGAACATCGGCGATGTCGGGGCTGGCTGGCATCGCTATACGGCGCTCGTCGAGCCGGAGCAGGTCACGCTCTCGATCGACCTCTGGCGGGACGGCCTGCGGAACACGTCGAAGACACCCGACGCCGAGACCGGTATCCGTCCAGGTGACCCTGGGGTCGATGCCACGGTCACGTGGCCCGTACGGGTCACGGCCAACGGGTTCAACAGCCTCCGGCTCGGTGGTCCGTCGGGCGTGACGTCACCCGGCGTCGGCGCGATGGCCTTCGACAACGTGCTGCTCCAGATGGTGGACGCGGGGGCGCCGTCAAACGACGTTGTGATCGACGTGTCGAGCGGCTCCCAGACCCAGGCCGACGCCGGGTATCCCACGATCGCCACCGCGGACTCGGTGACGAAGATCGGAGCCGGCACCGTCGTCTTCGATGCGGCCAACGCCTACACCGGTCCGACGCTGGTCTCGGCCGGCACGCTCCGGGTGACCAATGCGAATGCCGTGGCGGCCACCGCCGTGACGGTGCAGACCGGCGGCAGGCTCGCCCTGCCACAGGACGCGCGGTTGAGCGCGACCGTCGCCGGCCTGTCGGTCGATCAGGCAAGTGGCGGTGGTCTCGTCGATCTCGGGGCTGGCCAGCTGGTGGTCGCCGCGGGTGGCATCTCCGCGGCCGACCTCCGGGCCGACATCATCGCCGGCCGCAACGGTGGGGCGTGGAACGGCGCCGCTGGGATCACGTCGAGTGCCGCTGCGGCCGCGGGTGGCTCGCGGGCGGTCGGCTATCGGATCGCCGGGGATGGCACCGCGACCGTGTCGTTCGCCGCCCCGGGTGATACCGACATCAACGGCGCGGTGAACGTGTTCGACCTCGTCACGATCAACTCCTCCGGCAAGTATGGCACCGGCCAGCCGGCGGCCTGGGCTGACGGCGATGCCAACTATGATGGCACGACGAACGTCTTCGACCTCGTGTCGGTCAACGGCGGCGGCGCCTACAACCAGGGCAACTACTTCCCGGCGGCGGCAGCGGCCACGGGGGCGATCACGGCGGTGCCCGAGCCGGCGGCGCTCTCCGCGGGGATCGCCTGTCTGGCCGGGGCGATGATGCTGCGGCGGTTGCGGTGGCGTGGCCGGGGCTGAACCAACGCCGGGGGCGGGGCGTACAATCGCCGAGTCCCCGTCCGTTCGCCCCCGAGGCCACTCCGATCGACGCTCCGGTCGCCACGCTTCCTTCGACAGAACCTTCGCAGGCCCGTGGAGCCTCACCACGCGCCGCCTGGTTCTCGCTCGACACCGACGTTTCGCTGGCGGGTTCGCCCGCCAGCGAGTGGCTCGCCGTGTCGCCCGACGGCCTGGCCGTGGTGGATCGGCGGGTCGAACGGGGCGAGTCCGTGCCGGCTGAGCCGCTGCGGCAGGTCGTCTGGGCCGACGTCGATCGGATCCGGACGGCGGCCGGCATCGGCGGCGGGATGCTGCAGGTACGGGAGCGGGGCGACTGGGTCGATCTCGTTCGCTACTCCAATGCCTTCGCCAGCCGGTTCCACAAGGTCGCTCGGGCGCTCGAGACCGCCCGCGAGGCCGCTGCGGACGAGTGCGGCTCGGTGGCCGAGCCCGCGCTCGACGTCGGCCCCCTCGACCCGCCGCACTGCCCGAGCTGTCACCTGCGGCTGGTGACGGCCGACGACGCCTGCCCCCGCTGCCTGCAGAAGGGCCGGATCCTCAGGCGGGTGGCCGATCTCGTGGCGCCCCATACCCGGGGCGCGGTGTTGCTCGGGGCGCTGACGGTGCTCGGGGTGGCGGCCGAACTCGTGCCGCCGAAGCTCCAGCAGTATCTCGTCGACGACATCCTCTCCGGCCGGGCGGCTCCCGGCGGCGGGGAACAGCCCGATTTTCGTACGGCCCTGCTCGTGGTGGTGCTCTCGCTGGCTGCGTCGCGGGTGTTGCTCTCGATCGTGGCTGTGTTCAAGGGGCGGCTGGCCTCGACGATCGGAAGCGGGCTGACCTCGCGGCTCCGGCGGGAGATGGTCGAGAAGCTCCAAGGCCTCTCGGTGGGCTATTTCGACCGGCATCAGGTCAGCTCGATGATCAGTCGGGTGGCCCACGACAGCGAGGTCCTGCACGGGCTGGTCCACCAGTTCACCGGCGGGTTTCTCCTGCAGATCGTGCAGCTCGTGGCCGTCGGGGCGATGCTCGTCTGGATCAATCCCAAGCTGGCCGCCTTCACGCTGATTCCGGTGCCGCTCGTGATCCTTGGCTCCTGGATCTTCTGGCAATACGTCTACCCGCGGCACTACCGGCTCTGGGACGCATCGAGCAAGCAGATGGCGGCCCTCTCCGGCATGCTCTCCGGGATCCGCGTCGTGAAGGCGTTTGCCCAGGAGTCGCGAGAAGAGGAGCGGTTTCAGGCGGCTAGCGACCACCTGCGGAACTGGCGGCAGTGGGTCGAACTGACCGGCTCCACCTACTCGGCCGCGATGCAGATCGTGTTCAGCCTCGGTGGGCTGATCGTCTGGTACGTCGGCGGCCGCGACGTGCTCGGCCAGCAGATGACGCTCGGCCAGCTGATCGCCTTCCTCGCCTACCTGGCGATGTTCTACGCGCCGCTCGGTGCCCTCTCGAGCTTCACGACCTGGCTGACGAGCTTTCTCTCGGGAAGCAAGCGGGTGCTCGAGCTGCTCGACACGCCGGCCTTGATCCACGAGCCGGCCGAGCCCGCCGCCTGGGAGGAGACCCGCGGGGCGATCGCCTTCCGCGACGTCACCTTCGGCTACGACGAGAATCAACCCGTTCTCCGCGACGTCTCGTTTTCAGTAGCGCCAGGGGAGATGGTGGGGATCGTCGGCCGCAGCGGCTCCGGCAAGTCGACGCTCGTGAATCTCCTGGCCCGGTTCCACGACGTGCAGCAGGGGTCGGTCGAGATTGACGGGATCGACGTCCGGCAGCTGGCCGGCCGTCAGCTGCGGGAGCGGCTGGGGATCGTGTTTCAGGAGTCGTTCCTGTTTCGGGGCACGATCTGGAAAAACCTCGGCTACGGCCGGCCCGAGGCCACGATCGAAGAGGGGCTGACGGCGGCCAAGGCGGCCGGGGCCCACGACTTCATCTGCCGCCAGCCGGCCGCCTACGAGACGCTGCTCGGTGAGCGAGGGGCCGGGCTCTCCGGGGGCGAGAAGCAGCGGCTCTCGATCGCCCGCACGCTGCTGGCCGATCCGCAGATCCTCGTGCTCGACGAGGCCACTAGCAGCATCGACGCGGAGGCCGAGCGGGAGATCCAGCAGGCGCTCGCCGCACTCGTCCGCGGGCGGACGACGATCGCGATCGCCCACCGCCTCTCCACGCTCCGCAATGCCGACCGGATCATCGCCTTCGATCGGGGCCGGCTGGTGGAGCAGGGCACCCACGCGGAATTGCTCGCGGCCGACGGTCTCTATGCGCGGCTCGTGCGAATCCAGACGCAGGTCTCGCGTCAGCCCACCGTCGACACCTTGTTGGCCGAGCCCGTAGCCGAGCCGGTGGAGGAGCCGGCTACTGTGCCGGTCGAGTCGGCGATCCAGTGGCTCGAGCCTGCCGGCCACCGGTTCACGACAGGCCAGCACGGCCGGATCGAACTCTGGGCGGGCGATACCCGGCTCGCCGCCGGGGTGTTCGTGGTGCCCACCTTCCCGGCCTCGCACCCCGACGCCTATCTCTCCGTCCGCGGCTGGACCGACGACGGGGAGGAGCACGAGCTCGGAATCATCCGCCGGCTCGCCGACTGGCCGGCGGCCGACGCGGCAATCCTGCAAGACGCCGTGGCCCGGCGGATCCTCGTCCGCACGATCCGCCGGATCCACACACTCCGGCTCGACCATGGCTACCTCGACTTCGAAGTTGAGTCTGACTCTGGCCCGGGCCGATTCACGACCCGCTGGACCCAGAGCCAGGCCCTCGATTTCGGCGAGGACGGCAAGCTCCTGATCGACTCCGAGGAGAATCGCTGGGTGGTGCCCCGGGTGGCCGACCTGCCTGCCGCCGATCGCGAGCGGTTCGAGCGGTACGTCTACTGGTGAAAGACGAGATTGTTCGCCGACCGCGGACTGATCCAATCGTTGTCACCCAGCTCCGTCGCCATGAATGCGGGATCGCCATCGACCCGGTCAATTCGGGTGAGTTGCGATTCGGGATCGAACTGCTGCATCCCCGCGGGCCCCGTCGGAATCAGGTTCCATCCGACCTGGTCGCGAGCTGGCCACGCACGGTTCGGATGCACCAGCCGATGGCGACGGCATTGAGGACAGCGAACAGGAGAAACACAGGCAGGCCGCCGATGCCGAGGGCCGTCTGGTGGAGCTCCTTTCCGGTCGCGAGATCGACCGCCGCCAGCCGGATCGTTTCCCGCAGCACGGCGATGCCGAGGAGCGTTGTCACCCAGGCGGCTGTCATCACGATCAGCATGCCCCGCGTCAGTCGCTCGGAAACGAGCGTGATGCTCCAGGCCACGATCTGCATGACGAGGGCCATTGCCGCCATGATGAGCCAGGGGCCGCCGAGCGGTCCCGTGATCGCTGTGCGTGCCGCAGCGGGGATGGCGGGCCAATAGGCCCAGGCGGCCAGCAGCGTTCCCGCCCACCCAGACAGGGCCGTCACGGCCAGCCGCCGCACGGGGGAGAGCCCCAGCACACGGGTGTTGGCCGCGGCCGGCTCGTCGAGGCGGTCTCCCAGGAGCCGGCCCTGCCAGGCGAGCTCGATCGCGAGGCTGGGAAACGCCACGAAACACCAGGCCGCCAGCCGGGGCAGCACGCCGGCCGATTCATACCAGAGTGAACTGGTGGCATACATGCCCGGCCAGGCGGCTCGGTCGAGCATCAGGAGATGGTTTTCGGTCCAACTCCAAGCGATGAATAGGAACCCGGCGCAGGCAGTCGCTGCGATCGCGGGCCGCCAGGCCCAGGCCCGGCGGGCGATCCACGCCGACTTCTGCAGGTAGAGGAGGTAGAAGCACACGATCAGCACCGGCAGGATCGCCATCCAGCGGTGGGACAGCAGCAGATTGGCCGTGGCGAATTCCCGGCCGTAGAGGATCTGCGCGAACAACAGCGGCCCCACGCCGGCCGTGATCGCCAGGCCGGTCGCAAAGGGGAGCCAGTCAACGATGATCGATTGCCAGTTGCAGGCCTGACACCGGGCCCTACCCATCACCCGGCCGACCGCCAGATAGATCGACCCGGCCAGCACGTAGTGCATAAACACCAGGTGCACCACGAGTGTGGCCAGATAGAGGCAGAGGTAGAAGGCCGTCGCTGCGGGGAGGCCGAGTGGAAATAGCGTGTTCATGGCAGCCTCGCGCCGACGACGAGTCGCGCATCCCCGGGGCCTGTTCCGGCCTCGTCGAGCCACCGTTCGATCTGGGAGAGAACGGCCGGGTCGTCGGAGACGGCCCAGCCCGGTGGCCGGCCGGCATGACGCCAGCCGATCAATTGCACGATCGCCTCAACCTCGGCCGGTGTGCCGGCGAAGGGGGGCATGAAGGGCTTCGTTCGCTGAAGCTGCGCGATATTGAGCCGTCGCTGGTCGATCGACCAGGTGGCGGCGAGTTCGGCGACGGCGTTCATGCCGTCGAGCGTGTGACAGACCGAACACTGGGCCCGAAACACTTTCGCCCCCAGCACGAGCTGCTCGTTGGGATAGTGGGCCTGGTCTCGGAGTGGATAGGGATCGTCGGCGGTGCTGCCCCGCCGCCGTAGATCGGCTACGCCATCGCGGGCGATCGAATTCGAGTAGAGATACTCACGGATCGTGAACGGCTTGCGAACTCCTTCCCGCACGAACTCGCCCCCGGCGGTGGCGACGAACGCGAGGGCGAGGAGGAGCGACGCCGTCGCCCCGTTGACGAACAGTCGCTGACGGAGAATCGCCAGGATGGCATACAGACCGATCAGCGTGGAACTGCCCACCGCCATCGTGAGAAAGAGCGTCATCGGTACGCTGCCCCCGGTGGCCCAGCCGCGACTGTCGGCAGGCATGGTGCCCAGATACCAGGCGCCGACGAGCGGCATCGCGAGCATGAAGACCAGCGGCCGCGCGCAGATGGCCACCAGGCTCTGCCGCTCCTCCCGCGTAAACCCGGGCACGGCATTGACGAGGGTGCAGGCAGCCAACGCGGCGATCGCGGCGGCCGAGATCGTGCGGAAGATCAGCGAGGGGAGGAAGCCGGGATTGAAGAAGCCGGCCCAGACGTCGCGGGTCTCGAGCCAGGTTCCCGGCGTGAGCTGCCAGGACAGGATGCCATTGATCCAGAACAGACTCATCCAGGAGGCGAAGGCGTACAACGCGAGCAGCTGAAGCCGAGTCCGATCGGGGAGCCGCGAGCCGTACCGGTAGAAGAGATACCCAGCCACGACCTCCAGGCAGAAAAAGGTCCACTCCGTTGCCCAGACCCAGTGAAACTCGCGCACCATCGTGCCGATCGTCCGCGGACTGATCTGGATGCTGGTGAACCACATCGCGACGCCCGTGACCGCCCCGAGCACGAAACTCACGAGCACGAGCAGCTTGAAGTAGTCGTCGGTGAATCGGCGTGCCAACCGGCAGTCGCCCTGCATGTGCAGCCACTGCAGGTAGCAGAGCAGCATGCCGCCGCCGATGGCGAACTGGGCCAAGAAGACGTGAAAGATTCCCAGCCCGCCGATCACGAGGCCCCTCATCAAGGGGCCCAGATCAATCACCGGATAATGGTCGAGTGGAGTCATGGAAAGTCACCATGAAGTCTACACAGGGGTCATCGAGTGCCGAGTCTGGTCGCGCCGCTGCCGGAGGTCGACCGCACGAACCAGCGAATGTCTCGTGATACCAGTCACACCAGCCGGGCGCCCGCGGAGGGCCGCGAGGCGAAGATCTCGGGCGTGATGCCGGTCGCCGCGAGGTAGTCGGCGTGGAGCCGGGCGGCGATCGCTTCGGCCCTGCCGGAATCGCAGAGGGTGACGGTCGAGCCGCCGAAGCCGCCGCCGGTCATCCGGGCCCCGATCACGCCTCCCGAGCGGCCGATGCTCCGGGCGATCTCCACCATCGTGTCGAGTTCCGGACAGGAGACCTCGAAGTCGGCGCGGAGTGAGTCGTGGCTGGCCGCCATCAACGGCCCGAGGGCCTCGATGTCGCCTGCCTCGAGGGCCCGGGCGGCGGCGACGGTGCGGGCGATCTCGCCTACGACGTGCCGGGCCCGGCGGTTGACCGGGCCGCCGAGCCGATCCCAGGCGGCCTCCACGTCGGCCATGGTCACGTCTCGCCAGGAGGGCTTGCCGAGGATCGCGAGCCCATCCTCGGTGTTCTTCCGGCGGGCCGCATAGCCGCCGTCGGTGAGCTCATGATGGACATTCGTGTTGGCGACAAGCACGGTCAGGCCGGGATCGGTGAAGGGCACGAGGGTCGGCTCCCCCGTGCGGCAGTCGATCAGCACGAGCCGGTCGGCCTGGCCGAAGGCCGAGGCAAACTGGTCCATGATCCCGCAGGGCACGCCGGCAAACGTGTGCTCGGCCTGCTGGCAGAGCAGGGCCTTGTCACGGGTGGCGAGCGACGTGGTGGTCAGGCCTTCGAGCAGCGTGGCCGTGGCGCACTCGAGCGCCGCCGACGAGGAGAGCCCCGCCCCTATCGGCACCGACGACACGACCCAGGCGTCGAACCCCGGAATGGTGAGGCCGCGATCCTGGAAGCCACGGATCACACCGCGGACGTAATTCGCCCACTTCGGCTGCCCCGGCTCGATGGGCTGGTCGAGCGGGATCGTGGCCGTGTCGCCCGCGGCCGACCCGATCCGTGCCTCCTGGCTGCCGTTGGCCGCCGCGGCGATCACGACGGCGCGGTCGAGCGCGAAGGGCATCACGAATCCGTCGCAGTAGTCGATGTGCTCGCCGATCAGGTTCACTCGCCCGGGGGCAGTGGCC
The DNA here is from genome assembly GCA_945891385.1 of Candidatus Kuenenia stuttgartensis. Lineage (GTDB taxonomy): Bacteria > Planctomycetota > Planctomycetia > Pirellulales > UBA1268 > QWPN01. The sequence goes on from CAMDDJ010000001.1 coordinate 141,878, forward strand.
GTGAGCGTGGCCTCGCGACCGAAGGCGGCGTGCAGGCCGGCGGCTGCGGCTGCGGCGAGGTCGGCGAGGGGTATGGCGGGGATCAGGGTCATGGCAACTCGCTGGCTGACAGGAAACGGGTCAGGGGCCGGGTGCGGACGGATCCGTCAGCGGCACCGAAGGCTGGGGCGTGATCAGGAACGACCAGGCGTAGTCGCCGCTCGGCTTGATCCGGTAGCGGTCGAGCGGCTGCTCACCCCAGGAATTCGTGCCGCCCAGTCCCATCGTGCGGTGATCGATCCGCACGACGTATTCGCCTGGCTCGACGAGATCGACGGCATTGCGACCGGCCTCGAGCGAGAGGGTCGTCACCGGAATCACGGCGAATTCGAGCGGCTGCTCCGTAGCCGACTCGATGCGGAAGCCGACGCCCCGCTGCGGATCGGCCAGTTGAAACCACCGCACCCCGGTTCGCAGCCCCGCCTCCTGCGGATCCACATAGCGGTGGAACAGGTCGGCGACGTCGCCCGAATGGATCCCCGTCCAGGCCCCGTCCTGCCGGTCTACGTAGTTTTCCTGCGGGCCGCGGCCGTACCAGGTGCAGCGGGAGAAGTCGGCTGCGACGCCGCACCGCATGCCGATTCGAGGCACGATCGGCAGGCTGCCTCGCAGCCGCACGGTCGGGCTCACCCGGACCTGCCCCGACGGATGAAACTCCCAGACGACCGTGGCGGTCGAGTCGCCGGCCGGGATCCGGATCTCCGAACGGACCTCGACGACCCCGTCGCGGACCGTCGTGGCGACCGACGTGGCCCTTGCCGCCGGCCCGGCGTCTCGCCAGAGCCGCAGCGACCGCTGGTAGCCGGCCCCCTCGTCGTTGTTCGTCATCGGCCGCCAGAAATCGAAGCGAAACGGGGCGGTGAGCGCGGGCGACGAGTCGATCATGCCGCTGTGCTTGCCGATCGTCGCCGTATGGTCGCCGAAGTGCACGGTCACCGACTCATCATCTTGCGTGACGCTGCTCGCCCCTGTCCCCGTCGCGGCCTGGGGCAGCGGTCGGGTGCCCCAGGGCAGCGAGAACTCCTCCCAGCCGACCGGCGTGCCGGCCCTCGCCCAGGCGGTGTCGTGCTTCTGATCGAAGCGAACGCGGAGCAGGTACTCGGCGTTCGGCTCCGGATCATGCCCGGTGGCGATCGTGCACTCATGCCGGCCCTGGGGCGGCACCGTCGGCAGTTCGAGCGGTCCCGAGCCGACGACCGCCCCGTTCTTCAGGAGCTTCCACGAGGCGGTGACATCGTCGAGCGGCCGGAAAAACCGTTCGTTGACCAGGGCGAGTTTCACGGTCGGCGCGGCGAGATCGACCGGCTCGACCTGGGTGTCTTGGTGGACCTTCGCCACCTCGGCGAACTGCGGCGAGGGGGTGAGATCGCCCATCACGATGCCGTTGAGGCAGAACGAACTCTGATTGGGCTGGTCGTTGAAGTCGCCGCCGTAGGCGAAGAAGGGGCGGGTCTTCGGCTTCTTCGCGTCTTCGAACAGTTGCAGATCCACGATCGCCGCGGTGGCGGCGGATGCCCGGGCCGCGGGGCCCCCCAAGACCTTGGCCGAGCGGATCGAGCCCGAGAAGCGGCGGGTCGGCACCTCGAGGTTGATGCCGATGCCGAGGTCGTGGTTATTGACCTGAATCGCTCCGGTGCAGGGGGCGGTCGCGACCTCCTCACCATCGATCGCCAGGGCGAGCCGCGTGCCGTCGTAGCGGCCGGAGACGGTATGGAACTTCGACCGCCAGTCCTCCGGCAGCGGAGCCCGGACCGTCTTCCAGGTGTCGGTGTAGACGAAGAATTCGAGCTGCGACCCCGAGGCGTCGACCTTGAGCGAGTAGGCGGTGTCGCCCTTGGTGATGATCGGATAGCCCTCGGAGGCGTTGCGGTCGTTGTCGCCGCCCCCCTGGCCCTGGCGGCCGCCGAAGTTGCCCCGGACCTCGGCCACGAGTTCCACCGCATCGACGAGGTCGAGCGTGTCGGAGGCCTTCACGACCAGCCCGCCGCCGTAGAGGCCTTCGGTCTCGGAGAGCGAGCCCATCAGCCAGGTGGCATGGCCGTGGCCGCTGCGATCCTCGACCGCGTCGGCCGCCTGCTTGGCGGCCAGTAGGGACTGATCCTTCCAATCCCAAATGAAGCCTCCTTGGAGCAATCGCTCCTTGCGGAAGAGCCGCCAGTAGTCGGCGAGGTTGCCCGAGGAGTTACCCATCGCGTGGTTGTATTCGCACTGGATCATCGGCCGCTGTTCGGCGAGCGGCTTCTTCTCCTCCTCGCGGCAATAGCGGACGCAACTACCGATCGGGGCATACATCGGCACGAACAGATCCACGTGCGGCCGCTGCTGGGCCTGCTCATAGTGGACCGGGCGGGAGGGATCCCGCTCGTGAATCCACTCGGACATCGTGCGGAAGTTGACGCCATCACCCGACTCGTTGCCCATCGACCACATCACCACACAGGGATGGTTCTTGGCCGACTCCAGGCAATTTTTCATCCGGTCGAGGTGGGCCGGGCCCCAGGAGGGATCCTTGGCCAGCGGGTTGGCGTCGGGTCCCCAGCCCATGCCGTGGGCTTCGATGTTGGCCTCTTCAATCACGTAGAAGCCGAGTTCGTCGCAGAGGTCGAGGAAGGTCGGGTCATTCGGGTAGTGCGAGGTGCGAACGGCATTGATGCCAGCCCGCTTCATCATGAGGAGGTCGGCCCGCATGTCGGCCGGCGTGACAAAATGGCCCTGGGTGGGATGGTGGTCGTGGCGATTGACGCCCTTGAACAGGATCGGCTTGCCATTGTGGAGAAACTGCCCGTTCCGGACCTCGTCGTGACGGAAACCGGTCTTGCCGGAATGGACTGCGAGCACGGTCCCGCTGGCGTCGCGAAGCGTCAGGCGATACGGAAAGAGCACCGGCGTCTCGGCCGACCAGCCGGCGACGTCCGGCAGATCCGGACAGTCGATCCGCACGGGGGCCATGCCAGCGGGATCCACGACGACCTCCGGGGATTCCCGTGTCACGACCGTCTTCCCCGCGGGGTCGACCAGTTCGAATTCCACTCGGCCGGCGGCCGCCGCACCGCCGAGGTTCCGCAGGTCGAGTTCCACCGCGAGTGTGCCGGTGCGGCCGTCGGCCCGCCAGCCGGTCTGCACCCAGTGATCGCGAATCTGGAGCGGCGCCGACGACCAGAGGAACACGTCGCGGAAGATCCCCGAAAGCCGCCACATGTCCTGGTCTTCGAGGTAGGAGCCGTCGGAATACTGGTAGACCTCGACGGCGAGCAGGTTCTCGCCCGGCTTGACCTGCTTCGTGATTTCGAACTCGGCCGGTGTGCGGGAGTCCTGGGAGTAGCCGACCTTCTGGCCGTTGACCCAGAGCGAGAAGGCGGAATCGACGCCGTTGAAGGTGATGAAGGAGTGTCGGCCCGCCCACCCCTCCGGAAGCGTGAAGCTCCGGCGGTAGGAGCCGACCGGGTTTCGCTGACTGGCCGGGCGGTTCGTGAAGTGGCCCGGCGGTGTGCCCATGACCCGGGGTGGATCGACCGCGAAGGGATATTCCGAGTTGGTGTAGAGCGGCACGCCATAGCCGTGGATCTGCCAGTTGGACGGCACGGGAATGCTGGCCCACCCTGCGGCGTCGAACTCCGGCCTGAAGAAGTCCACCGGCCGGTCGGCCGGCGTGCCCGCGTAGTGAAACTTCCACGGGCCGTCGTAGCCGACAAGCGACTGCGGAATCGGCCCCTCGAGGTTCTCGGGCCGATGGTTCAGTGACACGACCCACGGGGAGGCGGTCGCTGCGTGCGCCGCGTCCTGATCTGGAAAAGGCCACGAGGCCGCTCGCGGCGGCTCCTTGTTGACGCGAAAGACCGCCTGATTCTCCCAGTCAGCCTGCTCTGCGGCGAGCGGAGCCATGGCGAAGAACACGAATAGACTCAGTGACAGGAGACGACTCATGGACGCACCGAGATGGATGAGATTCAGACTGATACCAGGCGGGAGAGTCTACCTGCCGGTGGAGCGACCCATCCACGGCCTGATTGCCGTCCACGCCGCAGCGTTAAGTCCCGCAGAATGTGCGATACGGACCGCAGCCAGGAGGCGGACCAGCGCGGTACGGCTCATTGGCCGGCGTCTCGACGAAGGGGTCGCGGAGCACCGCGAGGAGCCGCTCGAAGACCGTGAGGTCGCCCGCCGCCGCCGCCGCCAGGGCTTCCTCGACACGATGGTTCCTCGGGATGACCACCGGGTTGGACCGCCGCATCAACGCCGCCGCCGTTGTCGTGCCCCCCGGTTCGCGGGCCAGGCGTTGCAGCCATCGTCCGCACCAGGCGGAAAACCGGCCGTCGGCATGCTCGTCGTTTGGAGGCTTACCCGACTCGGCGATCGCCGCGAGCCCGGCGAACGTCGCCGTGAAATCCGCCGCGGTGTCGCTCATGAGGCCCAAGAGATCGCCGAAGAGTCGGCGATCATCGGGATCTTCCGTGGTGAGGCCGAGCTTGGCCCTCGCACCGGCGAGGTGATGCCGATCGTACCGGTCGGAAAACGTGGCCAAGACCCGCCGCACCGCATCGATCGCCGCGTCTTCGTCGCCGCCCACCGCCGGCAGGAGGCTCTCGGCAAGCCTGGTGAGATTCCACAACGCGATCGTGGGCTGGTTGCCGTAGGCGTACCGTCCGTGCTGATCGATCGAACTGAAGACGGCGGCAGGGTCATAAACGTCGAGAAAGGCGCACGGGCCGTAATCGATCGTCTCACCGGATACGGCCATGTTGTCCGTGTTCATGACGCCATGCACGAATCCGACGAGCATCCAGCGGGCCACGAGCGCCGCCTGCACCTCCACGACTCGGTCGAGAAACGCGACGGCCGGGGCCTCGGCTGCGGCCGCTTCCGGCGCGTGCCGGGCGATCGCATGCGTAAGCAGGGCGGGCAGCAGCCCAGGGGCGTCGACGGCGGCGGCAAACTGGAAGGTGCCGACGCGGATGTGGCTGGCGGCCACGCGGGTGAGCACCGCACCTGGCAGGGGCGATTCTCGCATGACCCACTCACCCGTGGAGGCGACGGCGAGGCTCCGCGTGGTGGGGATCCCCAGGCCGTGCATCGCCTCGCTGATCAGAAACTCCCGGAGCATCGGCCCTTCGGCAGCCCGCCCGTCGCCGCCCCGGGAATAGCGGGTTCTGCCCGCTCCTTTGAGCTGCACATCGACACGGCGGCCGACCGGCGTGATCTGCTCCCCGATCAGGATCGCGCGGCCATCGCCGAGGTTCGTGAAGTGCCCAAACTGATGGCCTGCGTAGGCCTGGGCGATCGGCTCCGCTCCCGGTGGCAGCGTCATGCCGACAAAAACCCCTGCGTCGTTGCGGAGCGGCTCGACCTCCAGGCCGAGTTCAGCCGCCAAGGGTTCATTGAGCACCATCACCGCGGGGCTCCGTACGGCCACCGGAACAGCCGGTGCGTGGAGCGGCTCCGGCAATCGAGCGTAGGTGTTGTCGAACCGCCAGCCGGTCTCGTCGAGCGAACGCGTCATGACCGGCTCGCCCCCGCTCGGGAAGGCCGTTCGATCACCCTACTCGCCATGAGTCTGCACCACGGCAGTGATCTTCTGCGGCTGGCTCGGCGAGAACGAGGCGAAGCCGGCGTAGATCGCCACCACGATCGCCACGAGTGCAAGGCTCGCCCAGGGGGCGCCGGCCCAGGGCGTCATGTCGATCGGGGTGTTGGTGGCGAGTTTCCAGGGCGTGGCCCGGGGGGCGGCCGCGGCCCAGGCGAGCATCAGGACGACGAGCGTTGCGAACACGGCCCCGAGGAAGTGGAAGTTGTAGGTGAAGGCCCGGTCCACGACGGCGCCGACGCCGGGCACGAAGTACTTCACGGCGATCAGCACCAGGCCCAGGGCCATCGCCCAGAAGGCCGCCGGAGCGGGCACCCGCGGGTGGAGCATGCCGACCAACACCACGGCGAAGATCGGGATGAAGTAGATCGCGTTCATGTCCTGGAGGTAGGCGAAAATGCTCTCCTGGCCCGCCAGGAGCGGGGCCACGAACATCGCTGCGATCGCCGTGCAGACCACGAACACCTTGGCCGCCCGCACCATCTGCTCATCGGAGCCGTTCGGGTTGATTACGTGGTGGTAGAGCCCGATCGAGAACAAGGCCGAGGTGCTGTTCAGGGCGGCGTTGAAGGAACTGAGGATCGCCCCGACCATCACCGCGGCGAAGAAGCCGGTCAGGTGGGAGGGCAGCACCTCGCGGACGAGCGTGCCGTAGGCCATGTCGTTGGCGATCCCGTCCTTGGCGAAGAGGTGGTAGGCCACGATCCCGGGGAGCACGAGGTAGATCGGCCCCAGGAGCTTGAGCAGCCCCGTCAGGAGCACGCCCTTCTGGCCCTCCGCCAGGCTGCTCGCGCCGAAGGTCCGCTGGATGATCTGCTGGTTGGTGCACCAGTAGAAGAGGTTCAGCAGGGCGACGCCGGTGAAGAGCGTGCTGAAGGGGACGCTCGTCGTGGCGGTGCCGATCGAGTTGAGCCGGTCGGGGTTGGCCGCCTGGAGTTGCCGAAAGCCCTCGAGCACACCCCGGCCGTCGCTGACTCTGTTCAGGGCGAAGGCGGCGATCATGAAGCCGCCGACGAGCAGCCCGATGCCGTTGATCGTGTCGAGCGTGGCAAGTGTCTTGAGACTGCCGAACCGGGCGTAGAGCGAGCCCATGATGCCGATCATGAAGACCGTGCCCCAGAGGATGACCGTGTCGGGGGCGACCTCGCGGCCGAGCAGGTTCACCGGCTCGGTGATCCCCGTCAGCGTCTTCAGGTCGAGCATCTGCGAGAGCCCGACCGCGCCGCTATAGAGGATGATCGGAATCAGGATCAGGGCGTAGGCCGTGAGGAAGATCATGTTGGCCAGGGTCTGCGTGCGGCGGTCGAATCGCTGCTCGAGGAATTGGGGCACCGTCGTGATCCCGGCCCGGAGAAACCGCGGCAGGAAGAAGAGGGCCATCAGCACCAGCGCGATCACGGCCACAACCTCCCAGGCCATCACACAGAGGCCGTCCTTGAAGGCCGCGCCATTGAGGCCCACCATCTGCTCGGTCGAGAGATTCGTGAGCAACAGCGAGCCGGCGATCACGGGGAACGTGAGCGACCGGCCACCGAGGAAAAACCCGTCGGATGACTGCTGGTCGCTGCCCCGGGTCAGGACGTAGGTGAGGAAGGCGGCGAAGAGCGTGAAGCCGAGAAACGAGAGCAGCGTCATGAATGGGCCTTCCGATACTTGAATGCAGATCGGAGGCGCAGGTGTTCGCCCCCAATGGACCCATAGTCTCGACTGCGACCCGGCCGCTGCCAAGGGGTGCGAGCGTTCGCCGACCCCCGAGCCTCCCGCGCTCTGAACGGAGGTGGTCCGGCTCGCGGCTTCGGGGGTCTGTCCGAACTCGCCGGAGTTACCCGTGCCAGCTCGTCGGACGTTCGCTCCGGCCATCCTGGTCTTTCGCTCACTCGGAGGAACTTCGCTTCGCCTTCGTGGCTCTGCTCGGTTTCCGACGCCGCTCGATTGGCACGGGCAACTCCTCCACCCCGTGCGTCTGCACGCTGTTTGACAGATTGCTGCTCCAGCCATTGATAATCCAACTGCATCGAATCGAGGATGACAGGCATGACCGCACCGGCCCGTACTGTGCTCGTGATCATGGGCGTTGCCGCCTGCGGCAAGACCGTGGTGGGGCGGACCCTGGCCGAGCAACTCAGGGGGCGGTTCGTGGATGGTGACGACTACCACCCGGCCGACAACGTGGCAAAAATGGCAGCGGGCAGCGGGCTCACGGACGCCGATCGGTGGCCGTGGCTCGATCGGCTGCACGCAATCCTCTCCGAGCATCTCGCCGGTGATTCGCCGGTTCCGCTGGTCGTCGCCTGCTCGGCCCTGGCCCGCCGGTATCGCGATCGCCTGCGAGGCGGCCTGCCGTTTGAGCGAGTCCGGTTCGTCCATCTCGCCGCGGACTTCGACACGATCCTCGGCCGGCTCGAGGCCCGGCAGGGCCACTTCATGAAGGGGCGGGCCATGCTCGAAGATCAGTTCGCGACGCTCGAACCGCTCGCACCGGACGAGGTGTCCGCCGGGAGTCTCGTTCTCGATGCGGCGAACCCGGTCGCGGCGATCGTCGAGCGGCTCGTGGGTTGCTCGGGCTGACGCCTTCCGGGCCGGGACGGTGGATCAGCGCGGCGCCGATCGCTCTCTATCGTGCAGCCGGAAGCACGAGTTCGCCGATCAGGTTCGTTCGCCGGCTCGCGCCCGGCTGACGCATCAGGTTCTGGAGGAGATCGACGTGCTGCTCGTAGACGCCGCGGGGGCTCGTGTCGTGCCGCACGCAGATCCAGGCCGCCTTGCCCACGATCTCACCCATCATTCCGCAGGTTCGCATCACCCGCACCGGCCCGAGCGCCTCGCGTTCCACGCTGATGTCGCGGCCCGCCATGAAGAGGTTGCCCACGTTCCGACTGTAGAGGCAGCGGTAGGGCGCCCAGTAGGGGCCCTCGTAGCGATACTCCTTGCCGGTCGTGCAGATCGAGATGAACTCATCGCCCGTGAGGCCCTGGCTGTAGTCGGGGTGGGGCTCGTGGATGTCGATGTGCCAGGTGTTGGGAAAGGCCGGATCGGGGAACTTCCGGCTTTCCTTGAAGTCCTTGACGGTGAGGATCACGTCGCCCAGCAGGCGCCGGGATTCCCGCTTGCCGGCGATGAAGGCCGACCAGCCGAGCCTGTGGTTGGCGTACTTGCCGTCGGTGTTCTTGAGTGCGTCCCACGCCCCATACATCGCCCGGAGGTTGCGGTCGCGGATCCGCTCCAGGTCGGTAAAGGGATCGTCGCCGAAGCCGCTCTCCCAGAACCAGCCGCCCAGGCCCGCCAGGCCCTTGCCCGCCCACTGGCCGGTGAACGAGGCCCGGCCGGGAAACGGCTTGTCGGTAAGGTCGAGGGCCCACTCGAGTCGCGGGAAGGGGGCGGCCACCTGCCCCGCCTCCGTCTGCACCGTGAGCGCTTCCTTGTCCTTACATTCGCAGCCGAGCACCTCGGTCTGGTTGGCCTGGTCGAGCACGTTCCAGAGATTGCTCGCCCCCATCAGCCCCTCGTTCGAGATCTCGTAGTCGGCGCCGGCGAGGTAGCCGACCGTGGCGTCGCCGGTGCAGTCGGCAAACAGCCGGCCCCGGATCGACACGCGGCGAGCCGAACGCGTGCTCTGGGCGGTGACCGCCCTGATCAGGCCGGCATCAGCCTCGACCGCGTTGACCCGATGCTCGAGGAAGAGCGTGATCCGCGGCTCGGCCCGGACCGCCGCGAGCTTGCGGTCGTCGGCATAGATCGCCCCCCGCTTGGCGTTGCCATCGCCCGGGCCTTTGGGCGGGCAGAGTTCCTCGACGATCTCGCCGACATGCGGAAACGGCTCCTGGCAGGTGTGGCCCTCGGGCCAGACCCGCACCTCGCTGCTGCCGTTGCCGCCGAGCACCGGTCGATCCTGGATCAGGGCCACGGTCAGCCCGTTGCGGGCCGCCGACAAGGCCGCCGCCGTGCCCGCCACGCCGCCGCCGACCACCACCAGGTCAAACTGGCCGCCGTCCTCAGGCTGCTCCTGGAGCCCGAGCAGCTTGCGTCGCCACCCGGCCATCTCAGGGCCTGCATTCGGCCGAAACGGATCGGCATCGGTCGCGAATAGGATCGCATCGCAGCGGCCTTCGAAGCCGGTCAGGTCGTGGAGGGCCAGTTCAGCCTCGCGGCCGACCGTAACCGTTCCGCCCGGCTGCCAATGCCACTCGGCCCCCGTGGTGCCGAACGTCTCAGCCAGCGGCACGCCATCGACCACCACCTGAAACCGCCCCGGTGCGCCCGGAGCGTTCCAGGGTGCGACCCAGTCGCGGGTCCGCACCCAGATGTGGTAGGTGCCGGCGGCCGGAAACGTGACGCGCGTCGTCGCATCGGCCACCGGCACGCCGAGGCCGTGGGCCAGGAGATAGGGCGAGCCCATCTGATCCATCGACTGCTGGTCGAGATCCCAGCCGCCGAGTTGGGCGAATTGCTCCGCCTCGACGAGGAGTGTGTCGGCAGCGACGAAACCTCCGCCCGCGTGCAGCGACGCGGCGAGCCCGACGACCAGTGCTCGGATGAACCAGATCGCGGTGCGCATGTTAGATGGTCTCCTTCTTCAACTCAAAATCCCCTTGACCAACTCTCCGTGCACGGCTGTTTCACGCAACCCCTCAGCCTCGTGCTTCGGTTTGCTTGGCGGCCGTCCGGCCGCTGGCGAGCGGGGCCGGGCATCCCGCCCGGCAATCAACTCAGAATTCCTTTCACCAACTCTCCGTGCACGTCCGTCAACCTGAAATCCCGTCCCTGGTAGGGGAAGGTGAGCCGCAGGTGGTCGATGCCGAGCAGGTGGAGGATCGTGGCGTTCAGGTCGTGGACATGCACCTTTTGATCCGGCGTGGTCACGTTGTAGGAGTACTCGTCGGTCGCTCCCCAGGTGAGGCCGGGGCGAATCCCCGCCCCCGCCAGGAGCATCGTGAAGCAGCGGGGATGATGGTCGCGGCCGTAGTTCGTTTCGGTGAGCGTGCCTTGCGAGTAGATCGTCCGCCCGAACTCGCCCCCCCAGACCACGAGCGTCTCGTCGAGGAGGCCCCGCTGGTCGAGATCGTCGAGCAGGGCCGCCGTGGCCTGGTCGGTGTCGCGGCATTGCCCCTTGATCGCGGCCGGGAGGCCGCCGTGGTGGTCCCAGCCCATGTGGAAGAGCTGCACAAACCGTACGCCCCGCTCCGAGAGCCGGCGGGCGAGCAGACAGTTGGCGGCGTAGCTGCCCGGCCGGGCGACGTCGGGCCCGTAGGACTCGATCACGTGCCGGTGCTCGTCCGAGAAGTCGACGATCTCCGGCACGCTCGTCTGCATCCGGAAGGCCATCTCATATTGGGCGGTGCGGGCTGCGATCTCGGGATCGCCGACGAGCGTCTGCCGCATCCCGTTGAGCGCGGCGATCCGATCGAGCGTGGCCCGGCGACGATCCCGGTGCAGGCCAGGCGGATCGGCGAGGTAGAGCACGGGGTCGCCCGCGTTGCGGAACCGCACCCCCTGATGCTCGGTGGGGAGAAAGCCAGCCCCCCAGAGCCGATCGTAGAGCGGCTGGTCGTCGGTCCGGCCGCTGCCGAAGCTCGTGAGCACGATGTAGGCGGGCAGGTCGGCGTTGTCGCTTCCCAGGCCATAGCTCACCCACGACCCGATGCTCGGCCGGCCGGCCAGTTGATGGCCCGTCTGAAAAAAGGTGATCGCCGGGTCGTGGTTGATCTGCTCCGTGACCATCGAGCGGATCATGCACCAGCGGTCGGCATGCCGGGCCATGTGGGGCACGAGGTCGCTGAACCACATGCCGGATTCACCGTGCTGGGCGAAGCGGAAGATCGAGGGAGCGACCGGGAAGGTTTTCTGCCCGCTGGTCATCGTGGTCAGCCGCTGGCCCTGCCGGATCGAATCGGGCAGGTCTTCGCCCCGCCGCTTCTCCATCTCGGGCTTGGGGTCGAAGAGGTCCATCTGGGACGGGGCGCCCGATTGGAAGAGGTAGATGATCCGCTTGGCCTTGGCCGGCAGATGCGGCCCCAGACTTGCTGCCTGCGCCATGGCCGGTGGCACGAGCAGGCTGGCGAGCGCCGTCGACCCGAGCGCCCCCGCGGTGGATGAGAGGAACACCCGGCGATTGAGGGCGTCTTGGGTCTGGAGAACGCGACGGGTGTCGGTCATGGCATCACTCCCGCATCACGAATTCGTCGAGGTTGATCAGCACGTTGGCGGCCACGATCGAGGCGGCGAACTCCGGGGGCGACACGCCCGCCGGCGGCGGTGCTGGTCCGGCGGCGATGAGGTGCCCGGCCGCCTCGGGGTCGGCTGCAAAGGCCGCGAGGTCGGCCTCGAATCCCGCCCTGAGCGTCGCGAGTTCGCGGTCGCTCGGCGGCCGGCCGATGGCCACGCGGAAGCCATGCCGCAGGCGGTCGGCCGTGGCCTCGCCCCCCTCCGTCAGCATCCGCCCGGCGAGCGCCTGGGCGGCCTCGACGAAGGTCGGCTCGTTGAGCAGCGCCAAGGCCTGCAGCGGTGTGTTGGTCCGCGACCGCCGGACCTGGCAGGTCTCGCGGTTGGGCGCGTCGAAGAGCAGCATCGTCGGCGGCGCGGCCGTCCGTTTCCAGATCGTGTACATGCTCCGCCGGTGGCGGCCCGGGCCGGTGTCGGGCTTGTAGCCCCGCAGGTCGCCGTAGCGACTCGTGTCGTCCCAGACGCCCTCCGGCATCCAGGGCCGCACGCTCGGTCCGCCGATCGTCGGCACGAGTTGGCCCGCGACCGCGAGCGCCTGGTCGCGGACGATCTCGGCCGGTAGCCGAATCCGGCTCGCCCGGGCCAGCAGCCGGTTTTCCGGATCCCGGGCCAGATGATCCGGCGTGATGGCGGCCGACTGCCGATAGACGCTTGACATGACGAGCAGCTTGATGACAGCCTTCATGTTCCAGGGGCCGGCCGGTCGGCCATCGACCGAGGGCAACGAGCTGCCTTCCATGAACTCGACCGCGAGCCAGTCGAGGAGTTCAAGATGGCTCGGATACTCGGCCTGACTCCCGAGGTTCTCACTCGTCTTCACCAGCCCGGTGCCGAAGAACCGCTCCCACAGCCGGTTCACCTGCACCCGCGCGGTCAGCGGGTTGTCACGCGACACGATCCAGCGGGCCAAGGAGAGCCGATCGGTCGCGGTGCCGGGCGGGAGCGGCGGCAGGAACGCGGGCAGGCCGGCCGTGACCTTGTCGCCGGGCTTGTCGTATTCACCGCGGACGAGGATGAACGCATCGCGGGCTGGCCCCTCCCGCATCACCATGGCGGAGGGCAGCGTATTGCGAAAATCGGCGAGGCTCTTCTTCGCGGCCTCGCGGGCCGCTTCCGCCCGGCGGATCGGCCCGTCCACTCGGCTGCGATACAGCTTCCGCACGGCGGCCCGCTGCTCGGGGGATCGTTGCTCGGCCGAGATGGCTAAGGCCGTCCGCACGTCGTCGGGCAGGTCGAAGCCTTTGACGCCGAGCACCGACGGGTCGGCGGCTGTGATCGCCAGGCGGAATCGTCCGATCGAATGGTGGTCGAGCGCCTCCTGGCGGATCCGCACGATGATCCGCGAGTTCTCCGAGACAACCGTGGCCGCGGCAGGAAACACCGCCAGCCTTCGCGGCTGCCGCTTGGCCGGATCGTGACCGTCGATCGCCCAGCCCTTCCCGGCGCGGCCGGCGAGCACCGCTGCCGCCGGCCAGTTTCGCTGCTCGTAGTCGGCCTCCGCCCGCGCGAGTTTCACCGGGATCGGGTCGCCGCCCTCGGCAGGTTCGATCTCCAGCTCGATCTTCGAGACCACGATGTTGCCGTTGCCCCGGCGGCCGAAGCCGCCCTGCGCCAGGGCCGGGTCGGGCACCACTTCCAACTGCAGCCCGCCGAAGGATTGTCCCGGCAGCAGCGCCTCGAACTCGTAGGTGTCGCGGGGGGCTTCCGTGCCCTCGACCTGCCACGAACCGTCTTCGAGTCGCTTGAAGCTCGCGCCGCTGGCGGATGCGAACTCGAGGGGCTCGAAGGCCGACCAGGCTGCGGCGCCGGTGTCGATCACCGGGCCGAGCGACCGCTCCCAGCGGGCCACGAGCTGATCGATGTCTTTGAGCTCTGCCGCCACCGCGGCCTCCGCGTCGGAGACGACCTGGGCGAGCCGGGCCAGTTCCAACTCCTGCTCCGGGCCGGGCAGCTCGAGCAGCGGATCCGAATTGCCGCCGGCTCGGTTCTGCCCGCCCATGATCGTGCCCGTCTCGGGCACGTTGTTGAAGATCGCGTAGAGCGCGTAGAACTCCCGCTGCGAGAGTGGATCGTATTTGTGGTCGTGGCAGCGGGCGCAGCCGGCGGTGAGCCCGAGCCAGGTCTGGCAGGTGGTCTCGACCCGATCGATGACGGTCTCCACCCGCCATTCTTCGGCGATGATGCCCCCTTCGCCGTTGATGCGATGGTTGCGATTGAAGCCCGTGGCCACGATCTGTTCGCGACTCGGATCGGGCCGCATGTCGCCGGCGATCTGGTCGACCGTGAACTCGTCGAAGGGAAGATTGGCGTTGAAGGAGCGGATCAGCCAATCCCGCCACGGCCAGTTGGAGCGGCTGGAGTCGGTCTGATACCCGTGGCTGTCGGCGTAGCGGGCGGCATCGAGCCAGTCGATCGCCAGCCGCTCGCCGTAGTGTGGGCTGGCGAGCAGCGCATCGACGTAGCGCTCGTAGCCGGCTGCCGAGGGATCGGCCAGGAAGCGGTCGACGGCGTCGGGCGTGGGGGGAAGGCCGGTGAGGTCGAGAGCCAGCCGCCGGGCGAGGGTGACGGGATCAGCTTCGGGATTCGGCCGCAGGCCCTCGGCCTCGAGCCGCGCCAGGATGAAGCGGTCGACCGGAGTCGTCGGCCAGGCCGCGTCATGAACCGCCGGCAGCTCCGGCTGCTCGATCCGCTGAAACGCCCAGTGGTCCTCGTATTCGGCGCCTTCCTCGATCCAGCGGCGGAGCACCGCTGCTTCCGCGGCGGTGAGCGGCTTGCCAACCTCGGGGGGCGGCATCACCGTGTCGGAATCGCTGCTCGCGATCCTTGCGACGAGTTCGCTCGAGCCGGCGTCGTGGGGCACGATCGCCGCCGCTCCGCTTTCGAGCGAAGCGATGGCGGTCGCGCGGGTGTCGAGCCGCAGGCCGGCCTGACGATCCTCCTCGTCGGGGCCGTGACAGGCGAAGCAGCGATCCGAAAGCAGCGGCCGCACGTCGCGATTGAAATTGAGCGGAGCATCCGCCGCCCTGAGGGATGGTGCCAGCAGGCAGGCACCGAGCACGAGGCCGCAGCGCACGGCAGACATGGCGACAGCGTGGCCCATGACCGTTGTGAGCATCATGCGCATCGCTCCTCGGAGACGCCCACGTCGCCGTCGCGAGCCAGGCTCTCGACGCGGCCCCGAGCGAAGATGACGGAGCGATCAGCGGGAATGGCACATCCGCGCCACACTCCATGTAGAGAAGCCCATAGCCACCAACGTGTCAAGCGCGCAGCGTGTCTGCGGAATCGTGGGCTGTCCATGTCGGCACCTTCTCATCGCAGCGAAAACCAGGCGGTGGCCCTGCAATTCCGGTCTGCTGTCAGCCGCACCCAGCGGGCCTGAATCTCCGGCGGCACCTCGAAGTGGAGGCCGGCATCTCCCGCGGGCACCGACAACCGCTCGAGCGGCACCCAGAGCCCGGTTCCGGTGAGGTCGATTTCCACGAGGACCGTCAGCGGCTCGGGCTGGTCGTGCCGCAGGTCGAGGCTGCGGTGATCGAAGCCCCAGATCAGAAAGGGGTCGCTCGGCTCGCCCGCCTTCACGGCTGCATCGATCCAGGGGCCGCCGTCGCCCCGCGGCTTTCCCAGCCGCCAGAGGTCGTCGACCGCACCGACCCAGACCGCTGCCTTTCCGTCATTGCTTGCGATCACATGCGGCCCCGGCGCTGCTGCGGCCGCGAGCCCGGTCAGCACGAGCAGTCCCTTGTAGGAGGCATAGTCGGTGATGGCGTAGCCATGCGCGGCGATCGGACGCATCACAGCGAAGCCCCCGGCGTTCTCGGCGGGCAGTTCATAGAGGATGCCGCAGGCCTGAAAGAGATCCCGTTCGGTGACCACCTCGCGGCAGAAGCGAAGCCGGCCAGCCCGGGAGTCGGCATCGAAGGACGAGCCATTCTTGGGCAGCCGCCACCGCCGCCCGCGGTCGTCGACGACGAGCACGCCCCCGGCATCGATCGTGACCGCGTCGCCAGGAATCGCGACCTTCGTGCGGACGAACTCGGCGACGGTCGCGTCGGCCTTGGGGACGAGCCGGAGCCGCGCGGCCTCCGGAGCCTCGGCGGGGGCCAGTTCCAAAACATACAGCCCCGCTTCCGTCAGGACCGACATCGTGTCGGCGCCGGCGCTGCCGCCGTGCAGCAGCCCGCCTCGTCGGTCAGCCTCGTCGATCGCCGCCAGCCCTGTGAAGATCGGGTCGGCCTCCGCAGAGCGACCGTCGCCGGCGGCGAGCGTCACCACGACGCTCGCGTCGCGGCAGGGTGTGCGGGCCGTCACCCGCAGCCATTCGCAGTTCGGCGGAATCGGCTTCCGCACCGTCGCGTGCGCGGGGACGACGATGGTGTCGGTCTCCAGGTCAAAACCCGCCTCTTCGTCGCCACCATTGACGAACCAGATGCTGCCGGTCTCCCAGCCGGCCACGAGCAGCGGCTCGGCCTTCGCGCCCGCCGCCACGTCGTCGTGAAGCCAGACGGCGCCGCACGCATGCGGCGGGCCGAGCTGGTCGGGCAGGGCGGGGTCGGTGAACCAGAGGTTTGAATTCGAGCGGGCGGGGCCAGCGATGGCTCCTTTGGCCTTGCGCGTGTTCTTGAAATCCTTGGCGGCCGCGTCGTCGCAGCCAAACACGAGCGAATCTCCCCAGCGGCAGAAGTCGCCGATGACTTTCAGGTAGGCCGACCGCGGGCGGATGCCGCCGGGATCGGTGGCGGAAACCGTGGCGGGAAACCGCCAGAAGCAGCCGTGCATGGTCATGAGCAGGTCGGTCTCGTCGACGTCGCGAATCCGCGGCCATTCGGTGTTCCAGCCGTGGGCGCCGTCGTAGGAGTGACTCACCTTGGGCAGCCGGAAGGCATGCCATTGGCCTCGATCGAGCACCATCAGAATCAGCGAGCGGTGGTCCCAGCCGATGCTCCAGATCGGGTCGCGATCGGGCCCTGGGTTACCGCGGATGCCGCCGGGACCGGTCACTTCCGTGAACTGGTTCCGCCGCACGAGCTGCCAGTCTTCGCCCGGCCGCCGCCACTCGGCAAGCGCGCCGCTCGGCGTGGCCGGGTCACCGAGCACGGCCTGGGCGGCCGCGGCTCGGTCGCCGTTGTTGGCGTAGACCACGCGGCCCTGGCCCGAATAGCAGCCCTTGCCGTGGTAGCCCGGGAGCTTCGATGCGAGGGCGGTTGACACGGCCGTTCCAGTTGGCGGCGGATTGCCATCCCGGATCAGCGTGCGCACGGCGAGGCTCGTGACATCGAGTTCGTAAAGGCCTTCTTCCATCGTCGCGACATAGACCTTCTCCGTCGGGTTCGTGAGATGCCGGGCGAAGCCGGTATGCCGCCCCGGCATCCGGTCGTAAGGCACCGTGCGGACGTTGCCCTCAGCATCGATCAGGTGGGGGCCGAGCAGGAGTTGCTGCGACTCTTCGTGGATCATCCGGCTCGCAGGCGTGCCGCCGACGCTCTCCGGCCGGGTCGTGATGCGAAGGTCGGGCGTGATCTCCGAGAGCGTGTCGGACGATCCTCTGGGCAGATGGGGGCCGTACGTGATCACCCAGAGCCGACCGGCCCAGGGAACCACTCCGCCGATGCCGCATTCTCCTTCGGCGTTGCTGACCGCGAGCCAGGGATGGATGCCGGAGATGCCGCGGGTGTGGGCCGCCTGGGGAGTTGGCACTTCGCCGCGGGCGAGCAACCCACTGGTGAGCAGAAGCACGAGTGGGAGAAGGTCACGCATGAAGACTATCCTGCGAGACTGATCGCCCACGTGGCGATCAGGATGAAGGCGAGGCCGGCCACGCCGATCACCGTTTCGAGCACGGTCCAGGTGCGGAGCGACTCGGCCGTCGAGAGGCCCAGGAAGCGGGTCACGATCCAGAAGCCGGAATCGTTGACGTGGGAAGCGATCGTCGCTCCGGCGGCGATCGCGAGGGTGACGAGCGCGGCAAACGGCTCGGGCTGGCCGGCCGACTCGACGAGCGGCGCCACGAGTCCGGCCGCCGTGATCATCGCCACCGTCGCCGAGCCTTGGAGCACGCGGATCACGGCCGCCACGAGCCAAGCGACCACGATCGTCGAGAACGGCAACTCCGCGAGTGAGGCGGCGACCACCTTGCCCACGCCCGAATCCACGAGCACCTGCTTGAAGACGCCGCCGGCGCCCGTGACGAGCAGGATCACACCCGCCGGCTCGAGGGCCCGCTCCGCGATCTGCTGGATGCGGCCGGCAGGCATGCCGAGGCGGAGGCCCAGGCAATAGAAGCTGGCGAGCGTGGCGATCAGAAGCGCCGTGAATGGATGGCCGACGAGCGGCAGCCAGCGGGCCAGGGGTGACTCGGCTCCCAGCGTCGCCCGGGCGACCGTGTCGCCCACGATCAGCAGAATCGGTAGCACGAGGAGCCCAAGGACCAGGCCCACACCTGGCTCGCGGAGCCGCGGCTGGATCACCAGCGAATCAGGAGCATCTGCATGGCGGTCGTTCGGCCTGGCCAGCGGAGGGTTGCCCGCCGCGAGTGGCACGAGAAACCGCCGCGCGAACCAGGCGGCCACTCCCAGGGTCGGGAGGCCCGTGAGGATACCCAGGGCGATCACCTGGCCGAGGTCGGCCGAAAGCAGCTGCGCGACCGCCGTGGGGCCGGGCGTGGGCGGCACGAAGGCGTGGGTGACCGCCATCCCCGCGAGCATCGGAAAGGCGTAGGCGGTGACGGGCTGGCCAGTTCGGCGGGCCGCAGCCACCGCTAGCGGCAGAAGCATCACGATGCCCACGTCGAGAAAGACGGGAATGCAGACGAGAAAGCCGACGATCCCGAGGGCCAGGCCGGTGCGGGCCTCGCCGCAGGCCTTCACCAATGCCGCGGCGAGTCGCTCCGCGCCCCCCGACTCTTCGAGCATCATCCCGAACATCGAGCCCAGGCCCACGACGACGGCGACGAAGCCGAGCGTGTTGCCCATGCCGCTGGTGATCGCGGCGATCACGTCGGCCGGCGCCATCCCGGCGGCGAGCCCCGTGCCGATGGCCGCAGTTAAGAGGGCCACGAACGGATGGATCCGCAGCCAGGTCACGGCCACGATCACGGCAGCCACGCCGCCCAGCGCCACCAGCGCGAGATACCCGTTGCCCATCCTGTGTCCCTTGTTCCTTGGCGTATGCTACTCGGTATGCAGGCATTGCTCCTTACGGCTCCGGGTGTGCTCGAATTGATGGACCTGCCACGGCCCGATCCCGGGCCAGGCGAGGTGCGGATCCGCGTGGCCGCCTGCGGCATCTGCGGCAGCGATGTCCACGGTTACACCGGTGAGACCGGCCGCCGGATTCCGCCCTTGGTGATGGGACACGAGGCGGCCGGCACGGTCGAGGCCGTGGGGGCCGGCGTCACCGACCTCGGGCCCGGCGATCGGGTGGCTCTCGACTCGACCGTGTTCTGCGGCCACTGTGAGTTCTGCCGGACGGGTCGGGAGAACCTGTGTGGCAGCCGCGAGGTGCTCGGCGTCTCCTGCGGCACGTATCGGCGGCATGGCTGCTTTGCCGAGTCTGTCGTGCTGCCGCGGCGGGGCGTGTACCGACTGCCCGATCAACTCGACTTCGTGTCGGCGGCCCTGCTCGAGCCGCTCACGATCGCCCTGCACGCTGCGGGCCTGGGCGGGGCTGGTCCCGACACCCGGTCGGCGGTCGTCGTCGGCTGCGGCATGATCGGCCTGGCGTCGATCGCGGCCTTGCGGGCTCGGGGTGTGCCGCGGATTGCGGCGATCGACGTCGATCCGGCCCGTCTGGTGGCCGCCGCGCGGCAGGGGGCGACCGAGACGTTTGCTGCGCCGCCAGGAGGAGACGATCGGGGTGCGGGCCAGCGGGCCGCCGAGTGGGCGGCCGCGGCATCGGCCGACGCCGACGGCGCCGATCTCGTGATCGAGGCGGTGGGCACGACGGCGTCGGTGCAGACGGCGATCACGGCCGCCGCCCGCGGCGGCCGCGTCGTGCTCGTGGGCAACGTCTCGCCTCGGATCGAGCTACCGCTCCAGCAGGTGGTGACGCGACAGATCTCGCTCCTGGGCTCGTGCGCCTCGGCCGGTTGCTATCCGGAGGCGATTCGCTTGGCGGCGACCGGCGTGGTCAACCTCGCGGGCTTTGGCAGCCGCGTGGCGCCACTGACTGAGGGGCCCGAGTGGTTCGAGCGGCTGCGGCGCCGCGAGCCGGGGCTCGTCAAGGTCGTGCTCGAACCCTGACGCCGGTGGCCCCGTTTCACTTCTGGATCTGAGGAACCCGATGTCGCAGCCTGCTGATTCGCTCTTCGATCTCACCGGCCGTACCGCGCTGGTCACAGGCGCCAGCCGCGGACTCGGCCGGCAGATGGCTCTCGCCCTGGCCCGGGCGGGCGCCGATCTGGTGGTGACGGCCCGAGCCGTCGGGTCGCTGGCCGACACCGTCGCCGCACTGGAGGCCCTCGACCGGCGGGCCGTGGCCGTGCCGCTCGACCTGCGGGATGAGGCCAGCATCCGGGCCGCCGCAGAGGCCGCGATCGCCGCCAAGGGCCCCCCGGACATCCTCGTCAACAACGCCGGCTGCAACGTCCGTAAGCCCGCGCTCGAAGTCACCTGGGACGACTGGAACACCGTCCTCGACACGAACCTCCGCGGCACCTTCTTCATGACCCAGGCGATCGCCCGCGGCATGGTCGCCCGCGGCTCGGGCCGGATCATCAATATCGGCAGCGTGACGAGCGTGTTCGGCTACGCGGGCCTGGCTCCTTACTCTGCCAGCCGCGGCGGCGTGAAGCAGCTGACGATGAGCCTGGCCGATGAATTCGGTCCACACGGGATCACGGTCAATTGCCTCGCGCCCGGCTGGTTCCGCACGGCGCAGAACGACGTGCTCTATCGCGACGAGGAGTGGCTCGCGTATCTCGTCGATCGGATTCCGCTTCGGCGACCGGGCATCCCGGCCGATCTCGACGGCGCGGTCGTGTTCCTGGCCTCCGAGGCCAGCCGCTACATCACCGGCCAGACCCTGCTCGTGGACGGCGGGATCACCACCGGCGCCACCCGCGCCCTGCCACGGGCGTGAAGCGGCTCGAGGAAAGCTGGAATCGCGATCTCGGGGATTCTGCCCATGGTCGCCACGGTCGCGGGGTCTCCCTCGCGACGCCTGCCGCGGCGCAGAGCGGCAGCTGGCCTGATCGAGGCGCGATCGGGCGGCTCAAGGACGATCGACACCGCCGTCGAGCTCCGCTGGCCAGGTCGACAGGTCGTCCGGCGTGTCGAAGGCGCGGTGCAAGGCGGTCAACTCGGCCTCGCGACGGTCGCGAGGCAACCGGGCCCAGGCAGCTGCCTCTTCGCCCATCGTCCGTGCCAGCAGTTCGTAGTACCACTCGGGGTATTCGGCCGGAGGGACCTCGTGGTGGCTGGGTGTATCGCTCATGGCAGCATCTCCTCGATGGGCGGCGCGAGGGTCGCGATCTCGTTCGGCCCCAGATTCGCAAGCACTGCGGCGCGGGCCAGGCCGGCTTCATACACGGCAACACGGGCGGCCGCTGTGAGCGGTGCTGGAGGAAGCTCATGCCTGCGGGCGGCTTCCACCACGAATGCGTGCTGGTCGGCAAATGGCATCGATCTCGGCCACGGGAAATCCTCGGCCTGCTGCCACCGGCGATAAAATGCCTTCCAGGCAGTCTGGTAGAGGCCGTAGCGGCCGCGGTTGACCGATTCCCAAACGATTCGTTCCGCCCGCACGAGAAACTCGAGGCGATCGTCATCGGCAGTCCGGTCGATGGCCGCAAGCAGCGGTCTAGCAGTGCACGCTGTTTCACGCGCGGCGAATGGTAGGGTGGCCCAAGCCCTCCGCAGCGGCTCAACGGCCTGGAGGTGGAGCACCGCCCGGGAGTCGTTGCGGGCAAAAGACTGCGATGCAAGGCCACCGACGATCGGCCAGTCTCTGTCCCGATCGGTTTTTTTCATTCGCGTCACGGTATCCCGATCGGCGAAGTCGGGATCAGCAGCGTCCGCGGTCCAGTGTTTCACGCGCGGCGGGCGACCGAAGAAATCGACGTGATGGTCAGGCCCGCCCCCCTCCGTACGCACCGATAGATGTGATGTCCAGCCTCCCGCGATCCACTCGGCTTCGAGCGGGGCCCCGAAAATGGAGCGGTATCGGACCACCCACGGAGGCAGCGAGGCTTCATGGCGAATGAACAGGCTCCGGACTCTCTCCGCCTGATCCGGAGGCACAATCCAATCCGAGTCCTTGGTGGTTTGCTGCAGTCCGTAGTGAACGCACGCCATCCCGCTCGTGATCGCGAAGCGAATGCCCGAAGCCCGCAGATCGATCCGCAAGGTGTTCAGGAAGTCGAGCGGTGTCTGCATGAAAACCTCGATCCCGGCGCTCTCGATCGGCACGCCGTCGAGACTCCGCGCATCCTAATAGGATAGCCCGATCAACGGCACTTTCACCACGTACGGCACCCGAGCTCTGCCGCGGGTCGCAGGGTAGAATGCGGGGTCGTGAGAGGAGCCCGGATCGTGATGCAGCGTGGACGAATCCTGGTCGGTGTCCTGCTCGTGGCCGCTGGGCCGATGGCCGCCGCGGCTGACGAGGATGCTGCCGAGATCGCCCGGTGGCAGGAGACCTTCGCTGCCAAGGTGCGGCCGCTGTTCGAGGCGAAGTGTCTGGCGTGTCATGCGGGCCCGGAGTCGGAGGGTGACTTCGACCTGGCGGCGGTGATGGCGGCCGAGCAGCCGGCCGAGCAGGGCATGGCCTGGGATCGGGTGGCGGCTCGGGTGCGGCTCAACGAGATGCCGCCTCCGGGCAGCCCCGGCCTCTCCGATCCGGAGAAGGGCCTGCTCCACCGCTGGCTCGATGGCCGGCCGGGCCGCAATCTCTGCGAACAGCTCGCCAGCGACGAGACGAAGAGCTGGTATCGCGGCCAGGTGATGAGCCGGCGGCTGACCCACGCCGAATACGAGGGCATGATCGCGGCGATCGTCGGGGTCGATCTCGATCCTGCGAGGAATCTGCCGCCGGATGGCGCCGGCGGCGAGGGGTTCGACACGACCGGCGACACGCTGTTTCTCTCGCCGATCCACCTCGAGCGGTATCTTGCCGCCGCCGACGAGGTCGTGGAGACGGTGCTGACCGACGAGATGCCACCGGCCGATGCACCCGAGCGGGCGGGTTGGGAGCGGTGGGTGGGGGTGGGCTTCGAACCGACGGCGGCGAACGTCCGCGACCGGCTCGCGAGCTTTGCCACCGCCGCCTGGCGACGGCGGGTGACCGACGAGGAACTCGACCGGCTCGCAGCCCTCGCCGAGGCGACGGCCGCACTCCCTGAGGCACGGCCGCTCGACGGCCTCCGGCAGGCCTGCAAGGCGGTGCTCGTGTCGCCGAACTTTCTCTACCTCGTCGAGACCGTCCAGGCCGGGGGCGTCGAGCCGCTCGCGCCGCGGCAGCTCGCCACGCGACTGGCCGTGTTTCTCTGGGCATCACTGCCCGACGACGAACTCCTGCGGCTGGCCGACGAGGGCCGGCTCACCGACGACGACGTGCTCAGGGAGCAGGTGCGGCGGATGCTCCGCGACCCGCGGAGTCGAAGCCTGGCCGAGGCGTTCGGCCTGCAATGGCTTGAGCTCGGCGGCTTCGCCCAGCGGGTGGCGGCCGACCGGAGCCTGTTTCCTGAAGTCGACGACCCGCTCGTTTCCGACTTTCGCGAGGAGACGATCCGCGTCGTGCACCGAGTGTTCGCCACCGATGCGAGCCTCCTCGAACTGATCGCGGCCGATGAGACCCCGCTCAACGCCCGGCTGGCCGTCCACTATGGCCTGTCTGAGCCGGAGCAGGTGGGAGCCGACGGCTGGGGCGTGGTCCCACTCGCCGACGGCCGCCGCGGCGGCGTGCTGACGACGGCGGCGGTGCTTGCGACCACGTCGTATCCCCGCCGGACGAGTCCGGTGCTTCGTGGCCAATGGGTGCTCGGTCAGCTGCTCGGCGGGCGGGTGCCGCCGCCACCGCCGGGCGTGCCGCCGCTGCCGGAGCCCCACGAGGGCGAGGAAAGCCAAACGCTCCGGCAGCGGCTCGAGGCGCACCGCTCGAATCCGTCCTGCGCCACCTGCCATGATCGGATGGATCCGCTCGGCTTCGGCCTCGAAAATTACGACCCGCTCGGCCGCTGGCGGACCACCGACGCCGGCCAGCCGATCGACGCCTCGGGCACGCTCCCCTCGGGCGCGAGCTTTGCCGGCCCGGAGGAGCTCAAGGCCCGGTTGCTGGATCGTCGCGACGAGTTCATCCGCCACGTGTCCCGCAAGCTGCTCGGCTTCGCGCTCGGCCGCCAGCTCGACGAATTCGACCAGTGCGTGGTGAAGCGGACGGCTGAACGACTGGCCGCCGCCGACTACCGGTCCGGCCTCCTCGTCGAGGAAATCGTGCTCAGCCACCCCTTCCGGCACCGATACCATAAAATGGAGGACTGAGCCGGGGCTGGCCGCCCCCTCGCGAAGGTTTTCAACCATGCGATTCCGATCACCCGCCCCTGGCATCGAACTCTCCCGCCGCCGGTTTCTCCGGGGGACGGGCGTGGCGCTCGCGCTGCCGTTCATGGCCTCCTGGCCGGGCCGGGCGGCGGCGGCGATCGGCGGGGCCGCCCCGCGGCGGAGTGCCTTCCTCTACTTTCCCAACGGCGCTGCCATGAAGGACTGGGTGCCTGAGGCGACTGGTTCCGACTTCGCCTTGCCCTACTCGCTCGAACCGCTCGCAGCCGTCCGCGACCAGGTGCTCGTGATCTCCGGCCTCGACAAGCCGAACTCACGGCAGGGCGACGGCCACTATGCGAAGACGGCGAATTTCCTGACCGGGATGCCGGTGGCGAAGACGACCGGGGCCGAGCTCTCGAGCGGCGGGGTCTCGGTGGATCAGCTGATCGCCCGGTCGCTGGCGGGCCAGACCCCGCTGCCGTCGCTTGAACTGAGCACCGAGCCGATCGTGTCGGGGGTCGATAGCAACGTCGGCTTCACGCGGATCTACGGTGGCCACATCTCCTGGGAGTCGGCCTCCCGGCCGCTCACCCGCGAACTCGATCCGCGGATGGTCTGGGAGCGGCTGTTCGGCGGCAGCGTCTCGCTCGATGCCCGCGGCCGCCAGTTGCGGGGCAACCTGCTCGATCACGTGCTCGCCGACGCCCGCGACGTTCGCCGAAAGCTCTCCCGCGACGACCGGCCGAAGTTCGATGAGTTTCTCGATTCGGTCCGGGCCGTGGAACAGCGGCTCGACCACGCCGCCCAGGAGGATCGTCCGCCGCCCGATCCGGCGGCGCTGGGCGTGACGCCGCCGGCCGGCATTCCCCGCGAGCCCCGCGACCATGTCGCGCTGATGCTCGACATGCTCGTGCTCGCCTTCCGCACCGACTCGACGCGGGTGGCCTCGTTCATGTTTGCCAACGACGTGTCAG
The DNA here is from genome assembly GCA_945891385.1 of Candidatus Kuenenia stuttgartensis. Lineage (GTDB taxonomy): Bacteria > Planctomycetota > Planctomycetia > Pirellulales > UBA1268 > QWPN01. The sequence goes on from CAMDDJ010000001.1 coordinate 167,167, forward strand.
GACGAAACTTCTCATTCCTCGACGGCGTCAAGGGTGGCCATCACGAGATGTCGCATCACGAGGGGAAGCCCGAGAAGCTCGAGCAATACCGGCGGATCACCCGCTGGCATGTTGAGCAGTTCGCAGGGTTGGTCGCCCGACTGGCCGCGATTCCCGAGGGGGATGGCACGCTGCTCGACTCGACGATGCTGCTCTGCGGATCGAGCATGTCCGACGGCAACTCCCACAGCCCCGACAACCTGCCGATCCTCGTGGCCGGCGGCGGTGGCGGCACGCTGATCGGCGGCCGGCATCTCGCGTTCGAGGGCGACCGGCCGCTCTGCGACCTCCACCTCGCGCTGGCCCGGCGGATGGGCCTGGCGATCGACTCCTTCGGCGACAGCACCGCTCCGCTGCCGGATCTCGGCCCCGACGAGGCCTGACGGGCTCACTCAGGCAGTCGCGCGGCCTCCGGATCGAGCAGCCGCCTGACCTCGGCCGGGTCGTTCGTGGGCGGATGGCAGGTCTCGCCGGTGCAGACGAAGGCCTGCGCGGGCTTCTCAGGGTCGGGCTTGCCGCCTGCGGCTCCCGCCTGGGGCACGAGCCGGGCGAGGGGTGAGAGTTGGGCGAGCCGTTCGTCGCCGTCGGCGAGGAGCAGGATCCAGTTCGTGGCTCGGCTCTTCCAGACCGCCTCCACGAGCGCCGCCGTGTCAGGGGCGGAGCGCCGGCCGGCGATCACGACGTGGGTCGCTGGGAGCGCGAGACGGTCGCGTTCCACGAGCAGGGCGAGGGCCGCGGTCGGGGTCTGGTCGATCCGGCCGCGAAGCGCGGCCACGAGCCGCTCGGCCCGCTCGAATCGGGCCGGCTCATCGAGGATCACGGCCAGCCGGCGGAGGTTGGCCAGCGACACCGCGTTGGCCGAGGGCACGGCCTCGTCACGGTCGGGCTTGGGCCGCACGATCAGCAGGGAGTCGCCGGCCGGGGCGGCGAAGTAGCCGCCGGCCTCGTCGTCCCAGAGGAGCGCATCCTGCCGGTCTTGCAGGGCCACCGCCTGCGCGAGTCGATCGGGGTCGAACGAGGCTTCGTAGAGGTCGAGCAGCCCGCGGATCAGAAACGCGTAGTCGTCGGCGAAGCCGCCGCGGAGCGGGCCATCGCCCTGACGGGCATGGCCGAGGCTGCCGTCGGGGCTGACGAGATCGCGGTGCATTCGATCGGCGGCCGCATCGGCAGCGTCGAGATAGGCCGGGTCGCCGAGCAGCTGGTAGCCGCGGGCGAGGGCCGAGATCATCAGCCCATTCGACGCGGTGATCAGCGTCGCGTCGACGGCGGGGCGGGGCCGATCGTCGCGGGCCGCCACGAGGAGCCGGCGGGAGTGTTCGAGTTCGGTGGCTGCTTCTGTCACCGAAAGGCCGAAGGCGGCAGCCGTCTCGGCGAGCGTGTGCCGCTCGAAGAGCACGCTGCCCCGAATCGCTTCAGTGGCCTCGGGGCCGTAGCGATCGCAGAAGCGGGCGGCCCGCTCGGCGTCCAGCACCTGCTCGATCTGGTCGCGGGTCCAGCGATAGAAGGCACCTTCCTCCGGCTCGGTCGCGGTCGAGTTCGGCAGGCTGTCGGCGTCGATTGCGGCGTGGAACCCGCCACCGGGCGCGGCGAGGTCCCGCAGGGCGGCGTCGAGCAGGCCGCGGGCTGTGGCCGCGAAGGCGGCGTCGTTCGTGGCCTGGAAGCCGCGCAGGTACGTCATCGCCAACTGGGCCTGATCGACCAGAAGCTGCTCAAAGTGCGGCTCCCGCCAGGCGGCGTCGGTCGCGTAGCGATGAAAGCCGCCACCAAGCTGATCGCGAATGCCCCCGGCCGCCATCGCCCGGAGCGTAGCCACGGCCATCGCCGCGGGTGCTCGGTCGCCGCCGTCGGCCGGCGGGGCGCCGGCGACATGAAAGAGAAACTCGACCGCGGCCGGGCGGGGAAACTTCGGCGGACCGCCGAAGCCCCCGTTCCGAGAATCGAATTCGGCCCGCAGGGTCTCGAGGGCGCGGGCATGCACCCCGGCCGAGTCGGACTCGTCTGTGCCCACGGGAGCCGCGAAGAGATTCGTGAGCGCCGCCCGCGTCTCCCGTCCGCTCGCCACGACTCCCGCGCGGTCCGTCGTCCAGGCCTCCACCACCTCCGCGAGCACCGTGCGGAACCCGGGCCGACCGGGCCGGTCGGCGGTGGCGAAGTAGGTGCCGCCCGCGAACGGTTCTCCGTCGGGCGTCAGCCAGACCGAAAGCGGCCAGCCTCCGCGGCCCGTCGTGGCCTGAACGAAGGTCATGTAGATCTGATCGACGTCGGGTCGCTCGTCGCGATCGACTTTGATGCAGACGAAATGCTCGTTGAGGTAGGCAGCCGTCTCAGGATCTCGGAACGATTCGCGAGCCATCACATGACACCAGTGGCAGCTCGAGAAGCCGATCGAGAGAAAGACCGGCTGGCCGCGGCGACGTGCCGCGTCGAACGCCTCCGGTCCCCAGGGCTGCCAGTCCACCGGATCGTCGGCATGGTCGCGGAGGTAGGGCGATGGGGAGTCGGCGAGCCCGTTGCCGCCCCGCTCGGCGGCGACCGTCGGGGCCAGGCCTGCCAGGATCACCGCCGCGGCTACCAGCCAGGCGATCCCAATGCGAGGGCGAGACGACGAGGCAATCATGAGCTGCAGGAGGCTCGGTTTCCTAGGCCGCTCGATTGGCACGGGCATCTCCTCCCACCATGGAAGTCCCGAACTTCCCCGAATGACCCGAGGGTGAACGAGAGGTCCTCGGCGACGGGCCTTCCTGGTTGCTAAGATACCCGGCGGTTTCGAGAAACCCACGGCTGGGTTTTTCGGGTGTCGGGGGAGGAAATCATGCGAAGGTTGCTTGCCGGCGGCGGTGGCCGCGCGGTTGCGTGTGTGGCGTCGCTGTGGGTGGTTTCGCCTGCCGTTCGGGCGGGCGATCCCCCTCCACTCGTGCGGAATCTGTTGACCCGGATCGAGCAGCATGAGGCGGAGGCCTTTCCGCTCGAGCGGCAGGCTCGCACGCTCGAAAGCAAGGGACTCGTACCGTTCTGGGATCGGATGAACGCGGCGGATCCCGACAGTCGCTTCGACGTCTTGGCGAACGTAGGACTCGAGTCGCTCCGGTGGGGCCAAGCCGGCGAGGTGGTCAGCTACGACCTCGGCATCGAAGAGACCCGCTACCAGGCTGGCGGCCCGGTCGTCGATGCGGCCGGGTGGCGGGCCGCCCTGGAGGATCTCCGGACGGCGGGCTACCGGATCACACACTCCGACTGGCATCAGGAGCGGTTTGAAATCGACGCCGACGGTCGGCGGATCTCCGATACGCGGTTCACCATCCAGGGCAGCCGGGCCGACGGGCGGGACCGGCTCGAGGTAAAGGCCACGGTGAGGGTGCGGTGGCGGGAGTCTGGAGACGGATTCGTGCCCGACGCAGTGGAGGTGCTCGAGGCCAAGGTGCGGCGGCGGTCGGCCCCGATGTCGTTCACCCAGTGGCTGCGGGTGCGGCTGGCGCCGTTGCTCCTCGAGCAGAACAAGCCGATCGAGATCGACTACGGCGCGACCTACGCCCATGACCTCGACGGCGACCAATACCCTGACCTGCTCCAGGCCGGCAGCGACACGATCCTCTGGAACGAGGCCGGACGGTCCTTCAAGGCGGGGCCGTTTCTGCCGCGGGAGGCCGAGGCCCGGGTGAGTCGGGTCGGGCTCGTCGCCGACGTCGATGGTGACGGGATCGTCGACTGGATCTGCGACAACGCGGTGCGGAAGCGGCTGGAGTGGCATCGTGGCCGGTCGAACGTGGTGCCCGGGAAACCTCCCTTCGAGTCCGAGCCCCACGAGATCCCCATGAAGGGCCTGTTCAAGAATGTCTCGGCGATCACGGCGGGCGACATCGACCGCGACGGCGACCTCGACCTCTACGTGAGCCAATACCGCACGCCGCAAGACTCGATGCCCGAGCGGTATTGGGACGCCAACGACGGCTACGGCAACCTCCTCTTGGTCAACGACGGCAAGGGTGGCTTCCGCGACGACACCGAAGCGGCCGGGCTGGCCCCGAAGCAATATCGCCGCACCTATTCCGCCTCGTTCGTGGATCTCGACGGCGATGGCGATCAGGATCTGGTCGTCGTCTCCGACTTCTGCGGCACCGATCTCTACCTCAATGACGGCCGCGGCCGCTTTCAGGACATCACCGAGACCGGGCTCGACTCGCCCCGCACCTTCGGGATGTCGCACACCTTCGCCGACTACGATTACGACGGCCGACTCGACTTCTTCGTGACCGGGATGAGTTCGACCACGTCTCGAAGGCTCGAGCGGATGCAGGCCTTCCCCGCCGGCTACGACGACGCCAACGAGATGCGGGCGGTCATGGGCTACGGCAACCGGATGTACCTCGGCCAGGCCGACGGTCGGTTCGCCGAGCCGGCCTACAAGGACGCCGTGGCCCGGACCGGCTGGTCGTGGGGGTCGGTCTCGTTTGACTTCGACAACGACGGCGATGACGACATCTATGTGGCCAACGGCCACGTCTCGGGCAAGAGCACCGAGGATTACTGCAGCAACTTCTGGTGCCACGACATCTATCTCTTACCCGGTGTTCAGGGTGACGACATGAAGTCGTACCTCGATGCGATCCCGAACCGGGCCCAGATCTCCTGGGACGGCTTCCAGGTGAATTCGCTGCTCGTCAATCAGGCCGGCCGGGGTTTCCAGGACCTCGGCTCTATGCTCGACGTCGGCTTCGACTACGACAGCCGCCAGGCGATCGCCACCGACCTCGACCTCGATGGCCGGGTCGATCTCGTGATCGCGAGGCAGCCGGAGGATCTGCTCGCGCCGGCGAGCGACGAAAAGGCCTGGACGTCGCTGATGCTCTACAAGAACAGCCTGCCCGAGGCGGCCGAACGGGGCTGGATCGGCGTCACGCTCTCCGGGGCGGCCGGGGTCTCACCGCTCGGGGCCACCGTGCTCCTCGAGACCGATCGGGGCGTCCGCCGGCAGGTCGTGGTGTCAGGGGATTCGTTCCTCTGCCAGCACCCGGCGCAGAAGCACTTCGGGATCGAGCCGGGCACGGCCGTGAAGTCGCTCACGGTCGTGTGGCCGAACGGCACCCAGACTGTGCTTTCAACGCCCGAGCCTGGCCGGTACCACGCCGTCGCACCGCCCCCGAGCCGGTGAGGTGACCGTCGGGCTACGGCTCGATAGGCGACGTGGAGGCTCGCGTGCTGAGCCAGCGGGCCCGATGGGGCAGCGGTGATGTGCCGTCGAAGTAGGCCTGGAGTTTGGGCCAGAGGTGGTCGGCTACCGTCCGGCCGAGTTCGAGACCCGCGACGTTGTCAGCCTGGATGTGGTAGCCCCCCATCACCCGGGAGATGCCGGCCATCTCCGCGGCGGCCGTGAACGTTGGGAGCGGCAGGAGCACGTCGCAGGTGGTGTGCGGGTCGCCCAGCATCTCGGCGAGCGGCCGGCCGTCGAGCTGTTGCATTTCCTGGCAGGTGAATCCCTGCTCGGTGAGTTCGCCCGCCTGCCGCGGCTCGACGAAGCCGCAGCGGTCGCTGCCGGTGAACAGGGCGAGGATCCGGCTGCAGCCGCCGCTGACGCAGCTGTGGCCCGAGACGTAGCCGGGGAAGGGGGGCGTGATGAAGCTGCTGGGCGAATAGGGGATCCAGTCCTCGCCCTGGATCGTGGCGACGCCCTGGCCGGGGCCGGTCCAACCCCGAATCGGCTTGCCCCGGTAGAGATGGTGGATGAGCGTCCAGGGACGCGAACTGTCGTAGAACCGCTTGGAGTCCCAGGCGGCGATGAAGGTGTCGAAGGCGCAGGTGCCGACCGCGAAGAACAGCTTGACGTCGCGGTCGAGGTCGTTGCGGTCTCGCCGGGAGACAACGAGCGCGAATTTGAGCCAGTGCCCCGACTGGCCGGTCGATCGAGGGCCGTCCCGCATGAACTCCACGATCGCCTTCTGCTCGGGGGTCAGACTGCCGTTGAAGGCGATACATTCCGCCACCTCCCGCTCAAGCTGCGGCGACCCGACCAGGGGCGGTGGGCCGGGCCGGAACTGGTCCGACCGCTCGAGCCCGAACGGCCAGACGCGATACCAATGGGGCGTGAGGAAGTCGGGCACGATCGTGCCCCCCTGACCATCGTCGAACGGGATCAGCTGCCAGCGGTCGGGATCGTGGATCGTCTCGGGCGGATTGACCACGCGATACATGGTGTAATCGGCATATGGTTTCCCACTCCCGCCGACTTCGTCGCCGAGCTGGTTGGCACCGTCGCGATGCCGATAGGTGACGAGCAGCCGTGCGACGTGATTGCCGATGCCGACCGGTGTGGCGAGGTCTTCGGAGTCGTCGGCCGGGTCGTAGCCCAGGTTCCGCATCTCGGTCGTGAGATCGGCGGCGAAGTGCGGGTATTGATCGAGGCAGGCCCGGTACATCGCATGGGCGATCGCCGCCTCTTTGTTCTGCCGGGTCCGCTCCGCGGCCGGCCGCCGGAGCGTGTCGCCCGTGAGGGTGCCGACCGCCCGGTCGTCGTAGGCCGCCCAGGCATCGAACATCGCCGTGACCGGGATCACCATCTGCCGCGACAGGATCGTGGGCCTGGCCCCCACCCGCTCGACGTCGCGGGCCGCCGTCTCAAGCATGATCTCCAGCCAGCGGGAAGCGGCCGAAGGCTCGTGGCCGCCGCTGGCCGGGTGGTCTGCCTCCGGAATCCGCTGGGCCCAGACCGTGACTCCGGTTCCGGCTGCTATCAGGGCCACCATGCTCAGAATGATCCCGCGGACGATGCGAACAACGGTCATGTGACTCATGCTCCCGACCAGAATCCAACCCCACCGCCGCCTCCAGTATTCCTGACCGGCACGGATTCGCAACTCGGGATGCGCCGCATGGGCCGCTCCCGCGACGCGACCGGGAGACCCCACGAAAGGGAGGCGAGGGGGTCGGCAAACGCTCCCGAAGCAGGGAAGCGTATCCTCGCCCGCGACGCGAATTGTGCCGTCCCCGAGCCCGTGGAACGTTGGAGCCGAATAACGCTCTAGTGGTGGTTCCAGACGAGTCTGGCTGGTTCGCCCAGGCTTCCGACGAGAATGGCGTGCTGGTCGAACTCGGCCGCGAGTTGGATGGCGTCTGCCTCGGCAATGCCGAGCACGAGCAGGCTCGGTTCGGCGGGCCACTGGCCGCCGGGGTCCTCGCCCGAGCCGGGTAGGCAGGGGTGACCACGGTGGGTGATGGCGGCACGGAGTCGATCCATCCGGCCGGCGTTCTCTGTCGCCGGCAGCCTCTGCGATCGCGGGTTGCAGGCTGTGACGAAGGCCCAATCGCGGAGGCCGTGCCACTCGAGGAGCCGATCGACCGTGGCCGACCGTTCCTCGCAGCGGATCACGAACGCCTGCCAGCCCTCACTCGCTGCGACGAAGTAGGCAGCGGTTCGATACGCCACCTTCAACTGCTCGTCGATCGCCATCGCAGCGGCCAGACCTGACTCAGCGGCGGCTCCACGACGGCAGACTCGGCAACCGCATGGCCCGGACGGTGGTCGTGCCTGAACCGCTCACATCCGAATCCGCGTTCCCAACGGAGAGCGTCTGCTCGCCGGCCGTTTCAAACGTCACGCGGAGCAGAGCGATGCCGTTGACGAAATCGACAGTACTCGGGAGCGTTGCCTCGGCGTCGCTGCTCGACACGGCGAGGCTGCCCGTGAAGCCTCGGACCATGCGGCCATCGGCGTCCACGGCCACGAGTTGCGCGAGCATCGGCAGGCCGGCAATCACCTGCCGGGGCAGCCAGACATCGATGGCGGCGGCAGTCGGAGCCGCCTTCACGGAGGTCGTCGTGGTCGCCTCGATGTCGCCGGTCGTCACGGTCAGTTGCTGCTCGCCAAGCGTGGCGAATGCCACTTCGAAGTAGGCTCGACCGCGGCGGAATTGGACCGTCTCGGGCAGCCTGGCTTCCGGATCGCTCGAGGCGACCGTGGCGGATCCGCTGAACTCTCGGATCGCCTCCCCGTCGGCGTCAACGGCGACGGCCGCGACTCGCGTGATTTGACCGGCCACCACTTCGGGCCGCAGTTCGATCCGGACGTCGGCGACGGCCGGTTGGGCGACGACGGTTGTCGCCGCTACGGCCGTAAGTTCACCAGCCGTGGCCGTCAGCGTCTGTTCGCCGGCGGTACCGAAGGTGACCATGGCCACGGCTCGGCCGCGTTCGAAGGTGACGGTCTCGGGGAGCGTCGCGGCCTCATCGCTGCTGGTGAAAGACACATCGCCGCTGAAATTCGGCACACTGCGACCGTTGGCATCAAGGGCCATCAGCGTCACCTTGACCGGTGCATCGACTCGGGTCGATTCGGGCATGCGGATCACAAGTTGTGTCGCCACGATCGGCTCACCGACCCGGGTCGTGTCGGAGCCGGTGATCGGCGTCTCACCACCGCTGCTCACGCTGAGGGTCTGCTCGCCGGCGGTCTTGAAGGTGACGCTGACGAAGGCCCGCCCCCGCGCGAACGTGACCGATTCGGGCAGCACCGCAGCCTCGTCGGAACTCGACAGCGACACCTCTCCGCTGAACGACGCGGGACGATTGTCGGCCCCGACCGCCATGATCAACGCCCGTACCGGCAGCCCGTTTGGCACAGCCGACGGGAGCACGACCGAGAATCCGGTCGCTTCGACCTCGGTCGCCACGTCGCCGGCATCGAACCCCGGCAGGCGACCACCGGTCAGGCGGCTGAGGCCGTCATTGACCAGGCCGACGAGGTCGATCGGCATACCGCTGAGCACCGTCCGAGTCTCGAGGCCCTCGATACCGAGCCGATGGGATGGGGAATTCCTGCGAGCCGAGCGTCGATTGGATGCCATGAGTTTGTTCCTCGTGAGAGCCGCTCCGGGGGGGGCTGCCCCCAACCCCTTTGGCCAAATGGTACCAGATGAAACGAATCGGGCCAGGAAAGGTTGCGTGAGGCTTTCATTCGGCTGGGATTTGGGCCCGCCAGGGGCTCTCCTCGAGCCCGATCCGCTCCAGCGGAATCCGCCGGAAGCCGATCTCCCAGGCCGGGGAGTCGTCAGCCAGCCGGTAGTCCCCGGCGGCGGCGTCGACGAACCGGGGGTCGGCATCGACCAGGTTGTGCTCGAAGGTGACGCTCGCCCCGGCCGCCGGCTCGATGGTCGCCCAGGTGCCACCTACGCTCACGTTGCGGCGGACGACGATGTTGTGGGGCATCTCCGGAGTCTCCTTCAGCAGCCGGGCGATCTCCGGGTAGCGATTGGTCCATGTGGGGCTCTGCCAGGGCATCTCGTCGAGCTTCTGACGCATGTATCCGCCGGGAGCCACCGTAGGCGCGAACCAGCCGATTCCGCGGGCGTCCACCTCGACGGCCGGCTCACCGTTGATGAACAGGTTGTTCTCGACGAGGTTGTCCCGGCCGCCACCGATGAAGGCCGACCGGCCGGCGTTGCGGAAGAAGTTGCCGACGATCGTGATGCCGCTGGCGCAATCGTCGAGGTAGACCCCCATCGCCCCGAGCCGACCAGGGGCCACGATGTCCTCGAACCGGTTGTGGCGGATCACCGTGCCCCGCATCGACCAGTCGCGGCCCATGTAGAAGGCTCCCACGTCACCCGTCTCCTGGCAGACGTCGCGGATGTGGTTGAATTCGATCTCGTGGTCGTTGCCCCCGAGCAGGATGCCGTTGTGCGGCGCGTCGTGGATCAGGTTGTGGGCGACCCGGTTGCCGACGCCCTGGATCTCGACGGCCGGCCGGTAGGTCCGCTGGAGCCGCGCGTAATGATGGATGTGGTTGTTCTCGGCCCGGTGGCCGGCGGGCACGAGCCGCGGACGGTCGCCACCGACCAGCCGCACGCCGCCGGCCCCGAGATCGTGCAGGTCGCTGCCGAGCACGGCATGCCCGCTGCCTCCCTGCACGTCCACGCCCCAGCCGCCGGCGTTCCGCAGCCGGCAGCCGCCGATCGTCACCCCCGCGCCGCCGGTGATCGTCACGAGCGTGCCCCGGCTGCCTTCGAGCACGAAGCCGCGGAAGGTCACCTGCGAGACACCGTCGCAGACCAGGACATGGTCGAGAAGCGTCACGGTCGCCTCGCCGGTGAACCCTTCCGGCGGCCAGAGATAGAGGATGCCTTGTTCCCGATCGACGCACCATTCGCCGGGGCGGTCGAGTTCGCAGAGCATGTTGAAGCCGTAGAACCGCTGGCCGCTCCGGTAGGTCGTGTGCGGCTCCTCGAGTTCGATCGAGCGCGCGGCCGGATCGACCGCCTTGATCCGCTGCCGGGAATCGGACCAGTCCCAGAAGAAGTAGCCGAACAGCCAGCCGTCGGGCTCATGCTGCCAGGCCGGCAGCCGGTCGATGTCGGCGGTGAACTTCCCGACGGAGTTGCCCGGCAGTCCGCCGTCGGTCATCGGCCGGTCGCCGAGCAGGTCGCCGATTGTGGCAAAGCCGTCGTTCGGCCAGCGGGCGATCGGCAGGCAGGCGGCGTTGACGAACATCTCGAGACGCTGGTCGCTGCCGGCGAAGGTGCCCGCGTCGGCGACACCGGCTGCCTTGAGGTCGGCCGCGAGGACGTGGGGCCGGGCCGCTTCGGGAATCCGGGCGACGACCGCAGCTTCGCGGACGGGCTTGAAGCCCGCGAGCGTGCGACCGCCCGAGAGCACCACTCGTTCGCCCGGCGCGGCCTCCCAGATGACGCGGGTGCGGCTCGTGCCGCTGTCGGCGGCGGCCAGCGCGAGCGACTCCGTGAGTTGATGCGTGCCCCCGTGGATTACGACCCGAATGTCGGTGGGCGGCGACTCGGAGGCGAGCATCGTCCTCACGCGATCACGGGCGGCGGCGAGCGTGGCGAGCGGGCCGCGGGCGGTGCCGGCTTCGCGGGAGGCCGCGGTGCCGGTCCAGTCATCGTTTCCTTCGAGGGCGACGTGGACCGCGACCGATTCCGCCGCGGCCGCGGTCATGGTCATCGTCGAGAGGCTCGCGATCACGAGCAGGCGAAAAGCACATGCCTGACGCTGTCGCCACCACCAGACCAGGGCGAGGGCCGCCGCCGCTGGCCAGCCATGCGTGGGTTCGGGCACCGCCGCTGCGACGGCCGCGCTGGTCGGAAGGTAGGGGCCGGTGCCATACGTGCCCGCTGATTGCACGGATATCAGGTCGAGCACGTTGCACACGCCGTCGTAGTTGAAATCGCCCTCGCTCCAGAAGGCGGCCTGCGGTGTGCCGTATCGACCGCCGGAGACGATGCCCACCAGGTCGAAGGCATCGACCTGGCCGCTGAGGTTGGTGTCGCCGGCGGAGGCGAAGGCGACGGTCAGCGACCCATCGGACGGGGTGAGATAGCCGAGGGTGCGGGTGCCCGCCGAAGCCGCCGCCACCGAGGACGTGATGCCGGAGGTGCCGAGCCACGAGCCGTCGGCCCGGCCCGCGACCAGGGCCTGGACCATCGCGGCCGGTGACATCCCTCCGGCAGCCACGGCCATCCGGCCACTGCCCAGATCGACGAGGCCGCCGCCGGCGCCGAGGGCGATCGAGAGCGACGCGGCGTCGACGGTGACCGAGCGTTCCACGGGGAGGAGCAACCGGCCGTCGGCCGCTACCTCGATCCCGCCCCCGAGTTCTCCGCCGGGGGCGATCGCGAGCGTGCCTGCGGTGACCCGCGTGCCGCCGGTATGGCGGGCCCGGCCCGCGAGCACCGTCCGGCTCGAGCCGATGCCCGTCACCGTCAGCTCGCCGGGGCCGATCAGGTCGCCGGCGAGCGTGGCCGTGACGGAAAACAGTCCACCGGCCCGAATCGTTGCATCGTCGGCGATCGCGAGCGTGCCGCCCAGTGTGCCGGTGTTCGAAAACCGAATCGCCCCGCCGAGTCCGGAGCTGCCCGAGCCCGCGATGGCGAGATCGTTGGCAAACACCCCTTGGTCGGCCTTCAGGTCGAGCCCGCTGCCCGGAGCCACTTCCACCGCAGCCGTGCCCAGCGCCGCGGTGCTTCCGAATTCGACCGTGAGATTGCCGGCGAGGCGGGCGGTGCCTGTGAGCGTCGAGTCACCGCCAATCGGTCGCAGCACGATCAGGGAGGCGGCCGAGCCTCCACCGCCGACGAGTTCCGGCGCGTTGCCGGCCAGCCGGGCGGTGACCAGCAGCGTCGCCCCGTCGGCGACGGTGAGCGACGGCGCGCCGACGAGGCTGAGATCGGATGCGGTCGCGGTCGCTCCCAGTCGGTACCCGGTCGTGCGGACGTCGATCGATTCCACGGTGACCCCATCGGCCGGCACCACCGTGCCCGCGGGGCCGGCGAAGATCGCCGTCGTGCCGAGGGCAGGTTCCGAGTTCCAGGCCACGTCGGCTCCGTAGATCGCTCCGTCCCGCCAGGTAACGGCGGTGGGGGTCCAGGTGCCGGAGCCTCCGCGGACGCCATCGCCCGCCCACCAGAGCTCGCCCGGCGTGTCGATCGGAGTCTGATAGAAGACGCCCAGATTGTTTCCCACCGCCCGCGGGCTGCCGTCGGAGGGCGTGTTGAGCACCTGGGTCTTGTTCACCCCGGATGCCGCAGAATTCCACCAGGCCATCGTCGTGGAGCCGCCCCCGTCCATATAGATGCCATCCCAGGCCCCGAAGGAGGCGAGCCATACGCCCACCTCGCGGTTCGTCGCGCCGACCGACGCGGCCGAGCGGCCGTCGATCGTCATCAGGTAGACGTAGCGGGTGTCCTGCGAGACACCGATCCCCGTGCGGGGCTGCCGATCGGTGCCGGAGAGCCGAGGGCTGCCATCGGCCAGGCACTGATAGATGCCGGAGACGGCGGTTCGGGAGTCACCCGGCGTCGTGACGTCGATCGTGTCGAGGATCGACGGCACGCCAGCGGACGTGACCGAGAACGACGCCCGGCCGACTCCATCGGCGACTCCCGGCGAGACGAGCACGCCATCCGACACGGCGAAGCCCGTGAGGTCGGCAGCGGAGCCGTTGGCCACGTAGAGGTTGGCGTTCACGGCTGCGACCAGCGGATGCGACGAGTTTCGTGAGTTCGTGATGAAGTTCGGCGTCGTCTCGAGAAGCGTCTCCCGAACGCCCGACTGCCAGGCCGATGCCCGCGGTGTGGCGTAGAAGGAGAGCCCGGGGGCAAGCGTGTCGATCCGCAGGCAGTTCACCTGGAGCGGGTCGGGGGCAGTACGCGTGAGGTCGGCGTGGAGAATGCCGGGGGAGAGCACCGCGGCCGCAGTCCAGTCGAACGGGGACTGGCCCCGGGCGGCGGGGCACGTGGGGCCGGCGATGGAACCGGCGAGCAGGCCACAGAGCAGACCGGTGACAAGCCAGGCGGATCCATGGCCAAACGGCAAGGCGACGGTGGAGAGACTCATGCTGCTCGATCACTCGAGTGATGGCGGTCGTCGCGCGGCTACGGTCAGGCCGCTCACTCCGCGGTCCGCCTGCGGCGAATCAGGGTTCGGGCTCCCAGGCCGGCGAGGGCCAAGCCCAGGAGGGCCGTCGGCTCCGGCACGGCCGCGAGGCTCCCGGTGGTGGTGGTGGGAGCTGCCGGGAAATAATTTCCTTGATTGTACGCACCGCCACCGTTGATCGCGACGAGGTCGAACACGTTGGTGACCCCGTCGTAGTTCATGTCGCCGTCGTTCCAATCGGCAGCCACTCCGCTGCCATACGTGCCCGAGGAGTTGATCCCCACCAGGTCGAAGACGTTGACCGTCCCGCTCAGATCGATGTCGCCGGGCGCCGCGAACGACACGCGTGCCGAGCCATCGCCCGCCACCACGTAGCCCACGGCTCGTCCCCCGCCTGCCGCGGCGGCCGTGCTCGACATGATGCCGGTGCTGCCGTTCCAGCCGCCGTTGTTGCGGCCGGCGATGATGTCGGCCCGGAGGTCGGCCGCCGAAATCCCGCCGGCGGCGATGGACACTTGGCCGGCTCCGAGATCGAGCCGGCCACCGCCGGCGGTGTGTGCCACCGTCAGGCTGCCGATCGCCACCGCCACGCGGGCATCGTCGGCCAGGGCGAACTGGCCTCCGCCATCGACCGTGATGGCCGGCGCTCCCGAGACCGTGCCGGCGTTGATCGCCAGCGCTGCGACCCCGCTCGTCGCGTTGACGGCGAGCGACGTCGCGGAGAGCGTGCCGCCATCGACGATCACCGAGGGGGATCGCAGGGAGATGCCCGAGCCAACCGCCAGCGTGCCGCTGGAGTCGACGGTGACGGCGGTCGCAGCCACCGCCTCGGCATTCGTCACCTCCAGCGTGCCGGCCGAGATCGTGGTCGGCCCGGCATACGCATTCGCCGCGTCGAACACGACCGTGCCCGCGCCGGTTTTGGTGACCGATGTGGCCGAGGAAATCGTGGGATAGCCCGCCTGGGCCTGGGTGACCGATCCGCTTGCCACGTTGATCACGATGTCGGTGGGGACGCCACCGGCCGGCGTGAACACGAGATTCAGGCTGGTGCCTGTCTGGGTGACCGAGAAGCTGCCGCCTTGGATGTCATTGGAGAAGCCGGCCGACGCGACCGAGGGGAAGGTGCTGATCTGAAAGGCATCGGCCGAGAAGCCAGTGATTCCGCCGGCGGCCCGGGCGAATTCCCAGGTGTAGGCCTCAGCGGGATTGAAGCCGGTCGCCAGCCCGGGCGTGTCGGGCGAAGTTGCGGACAGCGTTTCGAGGTCGAGCAGCACGGGCGCGAATTGGTCGGCCGAGATGCTCAGGCTGCCGCCGATGTCGAGCACGCCCCAGCCACCGGCTGCCGACGCGTCGGCGAGCTTGAAGACCTGGCCGGAGTAGGGCCCCCAGGCGACGTCACCCGTGACGGTGAACTCGCCAGGGCTCGGTGCGAGCACACCCGACGGCCCCACGGTCAGCGATCCCGCAATTGTGCCCAGGCCGCCGATCGTCTGGCTCGGCGCGACCGTGAGCCCGCCCGTCACGCCCGTCACGTCGAGCGTGCCGGCCGGATTCACCGTCACCCTAGTCGAGGTGTCGATCGAGCCGAACACCATCTCGCCCTGGCGATCGACGGTGCGAATAGCGAGCGTGCCGGCGTCGATCACCGTCGGGCCGGTGTATTCATTGGGCACGTTGAAGGTGACCGTCGCATTGGGCACGTTCACCTGCACACCCAGCGGCCGAGAGCCGGTGTTGTTGGTGCTGCCATCCTGGATGTTGACGTTGAAGACCATCCCGCCGGTGCCGCTGCCCTCGAGCGGGATCAGCTTGATCGTGGCCCCGGGCTGGTCGGCGTAGCCGGCGGTCAGACCCTGGCCGTAGATGCTCGCCTGGCTGCCGATGTTGGCAAGCGAGCCGAAGGTCAAGGGCAGCGGCGAGTCGTTGCGGATGAAGGTGTCGGGCCGAACGCCTATCCGGAGGATGCCGGTCGAGGCGTTGATCGCGTCGCCCATCTGGACCGGACCCGAGTCGGCCTCCACGATCAGGCCATTGACGATGTCGAGCCGGCGGGAACTCGTGAGCGTCGATTCGGCTGACCAGCCGAGGAGCCGCTTGACGTTCGATTCCCGGAAGCTCAGCGAATTGACGATTCGGTAGCCGAGGTCGCCGTACCCGGGTCCTCCGATCCAGACGCCGTCGCCGTTGGCCCGGTTGTCGAAGATCACGTCGTCGAACTCGCCGGGGAAGTCGGGGGTGCTCGTCCAGTTGTTGGGCGCGCCGGGCGTGCCGTCGCCCGGGCCGACCGTCTGGCCCCAGCCCAATTTTTGAACAACGCTGTTATCCCAGTAGATCGCGACGGCCTGTGCCGGCGATCCCACCGCCATCGCCAGCCAGGTCCCGCTCGCCACGACAAGCATCCCGCGAACTCGCAGGCGTTGCTGCGAAGCGGGCGCGACGGACGAGCGAGGAAAGGCGTGGCTGAGGCAAGATTTCATCGGCGCGACTCCATGCAGGACCAGAAACTGCGGAACCAGACAGCGAAGTGGTTGGGGGCGGGCGGCGATTCCGAAACGACGGAACATCTCGTGGTGTCCTCGCCGCCGAGTTTACCCGTGATCCTGGCCACGTTACCGTTCAGTGCGTCCGGCTAGCGATCCCTGCTCCGCGTGAGATTCTCGCAAGCGCGCATGCTGACGCTGGTTTTTGTTCACCATGTCGCATCGCCGGCGTAAAGGAATTGTCCTGAGTCATAAAGATTTGCCGGTTCGAAAAGGAACCGTGCGACCGGAACGTTGACCAACTCGGTCGGTGGGGACGATCCTACTCCCAGCGATCGAGCCCCATCGCCGCCAGGCCACCCCCGCGTGGTCTGGTCCCGCCTGCCCGAGTCCCACCGACCCTCCTGCGAGCCCCCCGATGAGCAGCCTGCTTCCCGCCACCCTCAGGCGACACCGCTTCCGACGCGGCTTTACCCTCGTCGAACTCCTGGTCGTGATCGCGATCATCGCCACGCTCATCGGTCTGCTTTTGCCCGCCGTCCAGAGTGCCCGTGAGTCCGCTCGCCGCGTGCAGTGCCAAAACCATCTCCGCCAGGCCGGCACCGGCTGGCTGTTGCACGAGAGCGTGAAAAAGACGCTGCCCAGCGGCGGCTGGGGCCTCGCCTGGACGGGCGATCCCGATCTCGGCTTCGGCTCGCGGCAGCCGGGTGGATGGGTCTATTCGATTCTTCCGTTCCTCGAGGAGACCGCGCTGCACAATCTCGGCGCCGGCCAGCCCGAGGCTGCCAAGAAGCAGTTTGCCCGCGACCGGCTCGCGGCCGCGTCGGCGACCTTCTACTGCCCCTCGCGACGGTCGGCTTCGCCCTATCCCTGGACGCAGTCGTGGAGCATGGCCAATGCCGTGATGCCGACTTCGGTGGGCCGCTGCGACTACGCCGCCAATGGCGGCAGCGTCTACAACCAGGTGGGCGAGCCGATCGCTCCTCCCTGGTCGGGCCATGCCGCCGGCGACGTCAACGGCGGCCCTGTCTCGGTGGCTGTCGGCACCTCGACCACGGCCCGCAGCCATTTCTCCCGCCTGGCCGGTATGACCGACGGCGTCGTCCATGCGGGCAGCGCCGTCAAGATCGCCCAGCTCGCCGACGGCACGAGCAAGACGATCCTCGTGGCCGAGAAGCACATGGATCCCGACAACTACGCCACGGGCACCGACGGCGGCGACAACGAAGCGGCGCTAATGGGCATGGGCCGCGACATCGTCCGTTGGGGGAACCATGCGGACGGCAGTCCGCTGCCGCCGCAGAGGGATGCCCGCGGCCTGGGGCAGAAGGGCTCCAACTCCTTCGGGTCGGTCCACGCGGCCACCTTCGGCGCCGCCTTGTGCGACGGATCGGTCCGCGGGCTCGCCTTCGACATCGACCCGGCCGTCTTCCAGAGCCTCGTCGATCGCAACGACGGCCAGCCGATCCCCGGCGGGAGCTACTGAGGCAGCGGCACCTGCTGGGGTTGTCGGAGGTACGCGATCAGGTCGCGGGCCTCGACTTCGGAGAGGGTGTCGAGTTGGTTCTCCGGCATCAGCGAGAGGGGCGAGAGCACCCGTTCCTCGATCTCAGCGACGGGGATCGTGATCCGCTCGGTCGGCGTCTGGAGCGTGAGGCTGGCCGGCGTTTCCTCGGCCACGATGCCGGTCACCGACCGGCCGTCAGTCGTCACGACGAGCGTGGCCTGGTAGTCGCGGCCCACGATGCCGCTTGGATCGAGCAGGTTGGCGAGAAGATACTCGAGGTCGCCGCGGTTGCTTCCCGTGAGCCCAGGGCCGATCCGGCCGCCTTCGCCGTGCAGTTCATGGCAGGAACCGCAGGTCTTTGTGTACACGATTCGGCCCTGCGACAGGTCAGCGGCCGCGAGGTGCTCGGCCGACAGGCTGCCCCGCCACCGGTCGAAGGCGGCCTGCTTCTCGGCCGGGGTGGGCCGCACGCTGCCCCAGATTTCGGCGAGCCGCCCGAGCAGCTGCTCATCACCCGATGCGGCCAGCCGCTGCAGCGTGAAGGCGGAGATGTCGCTGCGGGGGACGGTGCCGGCGGCGACCGCCTCCACGAGCGCAACCGCCCAGGCGGGCCGCGAGGCGAGCGTGGCCACCGCGGCCGGGCGAGCTGCAGGAGTCAGCTGGGCGTAGGCCGCGAGAATCGCCTCCGGAGTGGCGTCGTCGGCGAAGGCCGCGAGCGACTCGACCGCCGCGGTCTGCAGGGCGGTGTCGGCCAGGAGGTGCCGGAGCACGGTGGGTGTCTGTGAATCCTTGATCGCCACGAGGGCGTCGCGGGCTTCGATCCGCTCGGCCACCGGAGCCGTCGGGTCGGCCAGTACCTCGCGAAGCGCCGGGAGCACACGGGTGTCACCGAACCGCACGCCGGCCAGCCGAATGAGCCGTTGGTTGGCCGGATCCGCGTCGGCTGCCAGCGCGGCGTAGCCGGCCTGCCAGGCCGCCGGCATCGCCGTCGGACCGCGGGCCGAAACCGCGACCAGCAACTCCGCCAGCAGCTGATGCCGCGTGGAAGGATCGGCCTTGACCATGTGGGCGACGAGGGCCTCCAGGCCCCGGTCATCGAAGGCCGCGCGGCGGGCGATGAACCCCGCCACCAACTTGATTCGAGCGCCGGCCGCCAACTCGATCGCCCGGGCTGGATCGAGCGACACGAGTGGCTCGGCCGCATACCAGATCATCAGCGGCAGGTTGTGATCGGCGGCATCCTCGACATGGCTCGCCAGGCCGGCGACGATCTCCCAGCGATCGGCCGGCGGAAGCCGTTGGGCCGCCGAAGCCACGGCCAGGCGGACCACCGGCGACACATCTTCCCGGGCCAGGCGGGCGAGCGTCTGCGGCCAGGCGGACGGGGACGGAGCCATGTCGGCCCCCAGCCGCACGGCCCACTTCCGAATCTGCGGATCGGCGTCGTGGCAGAACCGCTCAAGCCGGTTGGCAGCGAGGCCGCCGACGGCATGCAAGGCCCAGAGGTGTCGCAGCCGGCTGGGTGTGGTCGAGGCGGCGTCGAGCCGGGCGGCGAGGGTCTCGGGGACGTCGGCCGCAAGCCGCCCCGCGGCGGCACGTTCCTGCAGGAGGCGACGGGCGTGGCGGGCCTGCCACTCGTTGGGGCAGGCGAGCAGGTCGATGAGGGCCGCATCGGTGAGCGTTGCCAGATCGATCGGGGCCGCGGGATCGGTCCGGGCGGCGGCCGCATACCGAATCTTGAAGATCCGGCCGTTGCCTCGGTCGTGACCAGCCACGTCGCCATGGTGGCACTGGTTGCGGTCGTACCAGTCGATCACGACCACCTGACCGTCGGGGCCTGAGGCCAGGGCGATGAACTGCGACCAGGCGTCGTTGGCGAACAGGAAGTCGGGCGCGAAGTCGCCGACGTAGCCCGAGCCGGCGGCGGTCAGCCGATCCTGGTTGATCCGGGCGCCGTGGATGTTGTTCATGAACAGACGGCCGCGATACTCCTCCGGCCAGGCGTCGCCGAGGTAGACGAGCGCGCCGGCGTGGGCATGGCCTCCCCCCGCGGCGTCGGAGGCATCGCGGTCGGGTTGATGCCACTGATTGCCCACCCAATGCCGGTGGCGAGCGATCGTCTTGATGTCGTCGAAGGTCCAGGGGTTGAAGTGCTGGCCTGCCTGCCGCTGGTAGCGGCCGCCTGCGAATACGTGATAAAGGTGGGGGATCACGCAGGCGGTGGCGAAGGCATCGCCGAGATCGTTGAAGTCCACGCCCCAGGGATTGCTCGTGCCCTCGGCGAACAGCTCGAATCGACGATCCACCGGGTGAAACCGCCAGACGCCGGCGTTGAGTTTCACCCTTTGGTCGTCGGGCGTGCCCGGCGGTCCGACGGCCGAGTGTGTGAATACGCCGTGGCAGCCGTAGAGCCAGCCGTCGGGCCCCCAGAGAAAGGAGTTGAGGGTTTCGTGCGTGTCGTGATGGCCCCAGCCGTCGAGCAGAATCTCCGGCTCCCCGTCGGGCACATCGTCGCCGTCGCGGTCGGGGATGAACATCAAATACGGCGCCGCCCCGACCCATACTCCGCCGAAGCCGACGGCCAGGCCGCTGACGAGATTGAGCCGGTCGTGAAACACCGTCCGTGTGTCGAGCGTGTCGTCGCCGTCGGTGTCTTCGAAGATCAGGATCCGATCACGGGCTTCGGCATCGGGCAGACGGGCCGGATAGGAATAGGCCTCAGCCACCCAGAGCCGGCCGCGGTCATCGAAGGCCATGGCGATCGGCTGCCGCACCTCGGGCTCGGCCGCCAGCAGCGTTGCCTCGAAGCCGGGGGGCATGGTCATGGCTGCTGCGGCGGCCTCGGGGGTGAGGCCCTCGGCGAGCGGGGGCCGGTCGGCCGCGGTGGAAGGGCAGGCCGCGAGCACGAGCCAGAGCGATGCCAGGCGAAGGACAGAAGGCATACCGGCAGATTTCCCTGGATACCAGCGCGACATCCACCACGAGTCGAGTGGCGTGAACGCCATGATATCGTTCGAGCCTCCAGATCAAGGTGAGGGAAGGATCACGACGAGCTGATCTGAAGCGTTCATCGCAGGGGCCGGCGGCCCCGGGAGCGGCGGCGATTCGAACTCGAGGCCGCCCATGGGAATGGCACATCGAACGCCGTCAGCCGCCGCAATCGCGGTGGAGGTCGAAGTCGGTGGTCGTGGAATTGCCTGTCACTTCGACTGTGAGCGTGCTCTTGGCGTTGTAGCAGGAAGGAATGATCTCGCTGCCGCCGCGCTTGGCATCGGGGTCGTCTTCGCCGAGCGAGCCGAGCGTGCGGATTCGCACGGTCTTCGGTCCCTTCGTCACGCCCGGCATGACGGAGTCGAACAAGAGCCGGTAGCGGCCGGTGGCATCCGTCCGAGCAAAGGAATAGGTTTCGTCTGGGGCCTCGAAAACCACGATCGCCGCCGCCAGTGGCTCGCCGTCGAATCGCACGGTGCCCGAAACGTCCACCAGTCCGGCCTTGGAATAGTCCATCCGCGGCGTGCCCGAGCCGCAGCCAACGGCAGCAATGCAGACCGCGACCGCCAGGCTGAATCCAGAGAGCACCCGAAGCATGCACAGCCCCTTCGTGACGGCTCAGTAGTCGACGACCTCGCCCTTGGCCCTGGTCGCCAGGCCGCGGTAGGTCGCCAGGTCGATCGATTCGGCGATCCAGCCGACCGAGCCATCGGCCCGGGCGAAGTGGGCTCCGCCGGGATGATAGCTGCCGAAACTCATCTCCATCAGCGTGCCGTGCATCAGGGGATTGAGGCGGCTGTTGATCGGGGCGGCGGCCGAGCCGACGCCTTCGGAGTGCTCCGTGCCGCGCACGTAGCCGGGCTCCCAATTCTTCGCTGCCCCCATCTGGGGACCGAAGATCGCCCAGTAATCCATCCCCTGGCCATCCTTGCTGTAATCGGTGTCGTTGTACGACTCGCCGACGATCAGGGTCTTCGAGGTGCCGTCGGTGATCTGCCGGAGCTTGGTCCGGCTGCCACCGAACAGGATGCCGTCGGACGACTGCACCCACCGCTTGGAAGCGTCGGAGTCGCTCGTGCGGTCGTCGTCGGTGCCCTCCAGCGGCCAGAAGGTCGGCATCTTGTAGCCAGCGATCATCGTGCTGCCGTCGTCCGACGAGATCATCGCCCCGGCCACACCGCGATAGCAGGCAGGCACTCGAGCGGGAATGCCCTGACTTGTCTTCGTCAATGGAATGTCGGCGCTCGGGCAGCGGAACGCCGGGACCACCGCCTCGCAGGCACGGCGGTTGGGATGATTGAAGCTGCTCCAATCATTGGTGCCAGGATCAATCCACTCGAGCGTGTCATAGAGGCCTTGCTCCTCGAGGCCGGGCAGGATGTGGGCCGTCCAGAAGTCTCGGTAGACGCCGAAGCCCGGTGGGAACCGCCCCTTGCCCGACTCGAAACTGAGGAGGGCCAAGCTCTGCTGACGGAGATTGTTTTGGCACTGCACCCGGCGGGCGGTTTCGCGGGCGCTCTGCACGGCCGGAAGCAGCAGGCCGATCAGCGTCGCGATGATCGCGATCACGACGAGGAGTTCGACGAGGGTGAAGCCGCGCCCCTCGTGCACCCGGCCAGGAGAATGGTTCTCGCTACGTGCCATGATCGCCTTCTGCTGGTCTGCCAGCCCTCCTCCGCGACGTCGCCAGGCTGGAACGGCTTCCCGACCACCGGTTTCCGATAGTACTGCCTCAAGCCGACGCGGGGGATCAGTCGATGGGGGTAGGCGGTTTCTGAAAAGGCGTAAAAATCTTTCGTGGAAGCGGCTCTGTGAATCGGGTTGGCGGCTGCGATCTGGCGGCTCAAGTCGCTGGGAGTCCGGTGGCCATGGAGCGTGATTTTCGGTCAAGATACGTTGGCAAGCCCCGGGAGACTGCACCAGAGTGCCCCGGGTACTCGTGCCGGGCCGCCGCTGCCGAGGCCGCAATGGCCATCATGGAGGAAGGAGTGATGTCGATGTCTCGATCGCGTTCCGCCGCCCAGCAGCGATCCAGTCCGAATGTCCCGTCAGTGCCGGTTCCGGGCTGGATCGACCTGATCGGTGACCCTGACGGATCCAGCGACGGCTTGGTGGTGACGCTGGCGTTTGAACCGCGGGAGCGGGGAGGGCAGGGGGAGGCCGGGCTTCCGCCCTCGATGGCTGCCACGGCCGTGCAGGTCGCCCTTGTGGACGGTCGGGGCGAGACCATCCGACGTTTGTCCACCGCGGTCCATGCCGTGGCGGCGGTGGTGATCGACAGTGGGATCCGTCCGCCACATGCCGATCACGATCGCGAGACACGGCGAGCCGAATGCC
The DNA here is from genome assembly GCA_945891385.1 of Candidatus Kuenenia stuttgartensis. Lineage (GTDB taxonomy): Bacteria > Planctomycetota > Planctomycetia > Pirellulales > UBA1268 > QWPN01. Next base: position 189,898 of record CAMDDJ010000001.1, read on the forward strand.
TCGACGCGGCCCGCACGCTCGGGAAACAATCGCTTCGCGACGTTGACGCGACGCTCTGGCGGCGGTGGCATGACGAACTGCCGACGGTGCTGTTCAGGCGGGCGACGCATGTCCGCGGGGAGAATGACCGAGCACTCGCCATGGCGGCAGCAATCGAGCGCGAGGATTGGCCCTCCGTCGGGCACCTGATGATGGAGAGCCAGCGATCCCTCCTGTGCAACTTCGAGGTCTGCTGTCCCGAGGTCGACGCCCTGATTGCGTCTGCGGCCGGTGTCGACGGTGTGTATGGCTGTCGGCGGGCGGGCGGCGGCTTTTCCGGCCAGGTGGTTGCGGTCGTCGAGGCTTGCCGAGCCCATGCGATCGTGACGGAGATCATCGCCGCCTACCGATCCGCCACGGGCCGGCTGCCCAACTGGTGCGTGGCGGCGGTGGCCTCCGATCACACCGTTCAGGCGTGACGAACGTCTGGAATTCTTCCACGCAGGCTATGCTGCGGTTTCTGGCCGGCGTTCGCCAGGCAGGTGGCAGCAGGCGGGAGGACCGATGGCGAATCTGTGTTTCCGGGGCGTGATGCTGGTTGGGCTTGCCTGGGCCGCCGGGTTCTCGCCAGCGAGCGAGGGCGACACGGCCTGGCCACCCATCACCCGCGAGGCAAGGCCGTGGACCCGGTGGTGGTGGCTCGGCAGCGCGGTCGATGAGGCAAACCTCAGGCGGGAACTCGAGGCGATCGCCGCGGCCGGCTTCGGCGGCGTGGAGATCACGCCGATCTATGGGGCCAAGGGCGCCGAGGCCCGGTTTCTCGAATTCCTGTCGCCCGAGTACATGGCAGCGGTCGCGTTCACCTGCGCCGAGGCCGACCGCCTCGGGCTGGGCGTCGACATGGCGACTGGCACGGGCTGGCCCTTTGGCGGGCCGCAGGTCGGGCCTGATGACGTGGAGCTCAAGATTGCAGGCAAGGAAGGCGGCTTCGACCCGCAGCCGACCCGGTTCAAGGTGAAGCGGGCGGCGCCCGGCGGCGCGGGCCCCGTGGTCAACCCGTTTTCGCCGGCGGCCGCGAGCCGCTACCTCGAACCCTTCACGCAGGCCCTGGCCGAGCTGCCCCGCGGCGCGATCCACGGGCAGTTTCACGACTCGTTCGAGTATCAGGCCAACTGGTCGGCGGAGGTGCCCGAGCGGTTTCGGGCGCTGCACGGCTACGACCTCGCCACGCAGCGGGAGGCGCTTGAGGGGCAGGGCGATCCCGACACGGTCGCGCGGGTCAAGGCCGACTATCGAGCGACGCTGGCCGCGCTCCACCTCGACTATCTCAAGGTCTGGATCGACTGGTGCCACGAGCAGGGCAGCGAAGCCCGCGAGCAGGCCCACGGGGCACCTGCCAACCTGATCGATCTCTACGCGGCGGCCGACGTGCCCGAGACGGAGGTCTTCGGCGCGAGCCAGTTTGCCATTCCCGGCTTCCGCCGCGACGAGGGCAGCGTGAGCAAGAACCTGCCGCAGCCCTTGGTCACACGGCTGGCCTCGTCGGCCGCCCACCTGGCCCGCCGGCCGCGGGCCTCGTCGGAGACCTTCACCTGGCTGAGGGAGCATTTCTGCGAGTCGCCCGCCCAGATGAAGCCGGAGATCGACCAGCTCTTCCTGGCCGGCATCAACCAGATCTTCTATCACGGCACGGCCTACTCACCGGACGACGCTCCCTGGCCCGGCTGGCTCTTCTATGCGTCGACCCAGGCCAACCCGCGGAATCCGCTCTGGCAGGATCTCGCCGCGGTCAACGCCTCCATCGCCCGCTGCCAGTCGCTTCTGCAGTCGGGCGAGCCCGACAACGACCTTCTTCTCTACTGGCCGATCCACGATCTCTACCACACGCCAAACGGTTGGCAGCGAGCCTTCTCGATGCACGGCCAGGATTGGCTCACCAAGGCAGCTACCGGGAAACTCGCCCAGGACCTGCTCGAACGTGGGCTCTCCTTTGATTTCTGTTCTGATGCGCTGCTCACGGAGGCGGCCCGGTATCGGGCGGTCGTCATCCCGCCCTGCCGCCTGATGCCGCCCGACACGCTCGAGCGGCTGCTCGACCACGCCGCCGCCGGCGGCCGGGTGATCTTCGTCGGCGGCCTTCCCGAGGATGTGCCGGGGCTGGGGCGGCTCGCGGATCGGCGGGCGGCCTTGTCCCGGCAACTTGCCAGGCTTGCCTGGGCGGAGCCCGACGGCACAACGCGGACGGCCACGATCGGCACCGGTCGCGTGTGTCTTGTGCCCGATGCCGACGGCGTCGTCCAGCAGGCCGGCTGTTCGCCCGAGCCGCTCGCCGCAGTCGGCATCGGCTTGCTCCGCCGCAAGACGGCCGAGGGCCATCTCTACTTCCTGGCCAATCTCGGTGAGCGAGCCTGGTCGGGCTGGTCGAGCCTGGCCACGCCGCTGGAGTCAGCTGTGATCCTCGATCCGCTGACGGGCAGGACGGGCGTGGCGGCCACGCGGGCGGCGGCGGCCGGTCGGCAGATCTGGGTCGAACTCGAGCCGGGTGAGTCGCTGTTTGTGCGGACGTTTGCCGACCGCCAGGCCGAGGGCGAGCCCTGGCCTTGGCTGAAGCCGGCTGGTGAGCCGCTGCCGATCCGAGGCCAGTGGAGCGTCACGGCGATTGCAGGTGGGCCGGAACTGCCGCCGCCCTTCATCACCGATACGCTCGGTTCCTGGACCGACGAGGCGGGCGAGTGGGAGCGGTTCGCTGGGACGGCCCGCTATGAGATCGAGTTTGACCTGCCGGCTGACCTGCCGGCCGACGATTGGCTGCTCGACCTCGGGGACGTCCGTGAGGTGGCCCGGGTTGCCGTCAATGGTGAGCCGGTGCAGATCGTCTGGAGCCTGCCCCTGCGGACGCGACTCCACGGGGCGGCCCGGCCCGGCCGCAATCGGCTCACGATCGACGTCACGAACCTGGCGGCCAACCGGATTCGCGATCTCGACGCCCGGGGCGTTGCCTGGAAGAACTTCCACGAGATCAACTTCGTGAACGTGCACTATAAGCCGTTCGTGGCCACCGACTGGCCGCTCGCGGCCTCTGGGCTGCTCGGGCCGGTGCGGCTGGTGCCGCTGACAGAGCAAGGATCGTCGTCGGAGCTGAATTCAGAGTCGTTTGGAAAGTGAGGGTAGGCATGGTGCGTCGTCTCGCGGCCTGTGTCCTGGCGATCGCCGGGAGCGCGGCGGTGGCGGTCGAGGATGATCGGCCGGTCGAGGATGCGAATCGGTTTCGGATGGCCGTCCCGGCCGACCCCGATCTCCCCACGCTGTTTCTCGTCGGCGATTCGACGGTCAAGTGCGGCACGAAGGGGCAGCGGGGCTGGGGCGAAGAGATCGGGAAGTATTTCGACCCTGCCAAGGTCAACCTCGTCAACCATGCGATCGGCGGCCGCAGCAGCCGCACCTTCATCACCGAGGGCCGCTGGGAGACGACGCTCTCGATGATCGAGCCGGGCGATTTCGTGATCATCCAGTTTGGCCACAACGACGGCGGCCCGCTCAACGACGACTCCCGGGCCCGGGGCTCGATTCGCGGCACCGGCGACGAGGTGGAGGAGATCGACAACCTGCTGACCAAGAAGCGGGAGATCGTGCGATCCTACGGCGCCTACCTGCGGCAGTACGTCAACGACACCCGGGCCAAGGGAGCCACGCCCTATCTCTGCACGCAGGTGCCCCGGAAGATGTGGGACGGCGAGGGTCGGCTGATCATTCGCCCCGATGACGGCCACCCCGTCTGGGCCCGCACCGTCGCCGCCGCGGAAGACGCGACCCTGCTCGATCTCTACGAGGCGGTCGCGACGGCTTACGACCAGCTCGGCCCCGACGGGGTGGAGCCCTTCTTCGCCGACGCCCGCACCCACACCACGACCGAGGGCGCCGACTTCACCGCCCGGATCGTGGTGGGCCTGCTCGAGGGCCTGCCCGCTTCTCCCTGGCCCGACCTGATCAGCGAGGCCGCCGAGGAGATCTCCGCGATCCCGCCGGGTCGATGAAGCCCGCCACGCACGGCGGGGTTACCGGTCGATCGGGGCCGGGAGCGTGCTGCCTTCCTTGCGGTAGACGACGTGCCCGCCCACGACGGTGAGTTCCACGCCGATCGTGCGGAGCGAGTCGGCCGGCGTCGTTCGCGGGTCGTGCGCGAGCACCACGAAGTCGGCGAGCTTGCCGGGCGTGAGCGTGCCCTTGCGGTGGTCTTGGTGCGATGCGTAGGCGCTGCCGATCGTCCAGGCCCGCAGGGCGTCGAGCACGCCGATTCGCTGCGCGGCTCCGTAGACCTTCCCCTCGGCGCTCCTGCGGGTCACCATGCTCTGAATCCGCAGGAGCGGCACCGCGGCGCTGACGGGAGAGTCGCTGTTGCCGGCAATCACGATGCCCGCCGCCAGGGCCGAGCCGTTGGGGTGCATGAAATCCCACCGCCACGCCCCGTAGGCCTCCATCTTGTCGCCGTGTTCCCAGACGTACGAGTGGGGGGCGAGCACGACGCCGAGCTCTTTGATGCGGGCCACGAGCTCGTCCGGACAGACACTGGCATGCTCGATCCGATGGCGATGGTCGGGCCGCGGCGAACGGGCCAGCACCTCGCCGTAGGCATCGAGCACCATCGCGATCTCACGGTCGCCATTGGCGTGGATGCAGGCCTGTAGCCCTGCGTCGTGGATGCGGCCCACCAGCCGCACGAGGCTTTCCCGCGAGCGGCTCGGGGGAATCCCGAAGTAGTCGGGCCGGTCGGCGTAGGGCTGGGAGAGCCAGCAGGTCTGGCCCGAGAGGGAATTGCCGTGGAAGGCCTTGATCCCGCCGAGTTGCAGCCAATCGTCGCCGCGGCCGTGGTCGGAAATGAGTCTCTCGAGCTCGTCGATCTCGCCCTCACGAAGCATGGCGGAGATGCGCACCTGCCGGCGGGCAGCGAGGGCCCGGCGGTATCTTGCCACCGTCCGGAGGCTCGTGCCTGCATGCTGGATGCTCGTGATGCCGGCGGCGAGATACTCGTCGAACCGTTTGTGGATCGCCTCGATCCAGGTGGCGGTCTCGGGCGCCGGCCGCTCCGGGCCGGCCGAGGTGACGATGCCTACCGCCGATTCCCGCAGCACGCCGGTGGGCACGCCGGCGGCGTCGCGGTCAAAACGGCCTCCCTTGGGATCGTCCGAGTCGGCGTCGATCCGGGCCAGAGCGAGCGCCAGCGAGTTGCAGGCGGCGACATGGCCGCTGGAGTGGCCGATCAGGACCGGGTGCTCGGTAGAGACGCGGTCGAGGTCGGCCCGGGTGGGATGTCGGCCGAGCTTTGTGTCTTGGTAGCCGCTCCCTCGGACCCACTGCCCGGCCGGGGTGATCGCCGCCTTCTGCCGGAGCCGCTCGACCACTCGGTCGATGGTGGCGGCCGCCGCGGGGCTGCAGTCGATCGTGCCCCAAGGCGACATCTCATCGTAGAGCGGCGTGGGGTGGAGGTGGGCATCGTTGAAGCCAGGCACGACCACCCGTCCCGGCGCCTCGATCACGAGCGTGTCGGGCCCGATCAGCCGCCGCATGGCGTCAGCCGTGCCGACGGCGATGATCTCTTCGCCGCAGGCGACGAGCGCTTCGGCCGACGGCAGAGCGGGATCCAGCGTGATCAGGTCGTCGGCGATGACGAGGAGCGTTACCGGTTGTTCGTTCGTATTGCCGGCATGGGCTGGGACCACGGCGACGACGGCCGCAGCGATCAGGCTGCTCAGCACCGGCCGGTACCAACCACGCATAGCAATGTCCTGACGAAGGAGACCCCGGGCCATCGCAGAGCCCGGACCGCCATCGTGCCGTGCGGCATGCCGTCGGTACGGATGCGACGAACGTTCATCCCCGGCGTTCATCGATCATATGGCGACCTGACCGTGACCGGAACACGCGGCACGGTCAGATTTCGATGAGGCTCTCGCTGCTCACCGCGGGTCAGTCGACGTCCATCCAGAAGGGGGCCGCGACGAACCAGGCGACGGCCGAGGCCAGCATGATCTTCTGCATCGGCCCGTCGGCCAGCAGGCCGGTCATGGTGAGCGCCGGAGGCACGATCGTGCCCGCCAGGGCCGCCAGGCCAAGAAATCTGGCGACGGCTTTCCGGCCGCTCGTTTCCGGGGAGGCGTGGTCGTGGTTCATGGCGCACCGGCCGGCTGCGGTTTCCCGCCGGCCACCTTGGAGAGGACGATGTAGAGGAGGCCGCAGGCGACCGCGGCCGGCAGCGGGAGGTAGGAGGCGAACACGCCCCGCTCCTGGTAGAGCCAGAGGGCGACGGCCACCGGCACGAGCCAGGAAACAAGCACGATCCAATTGAAGCCGCCCCCGGTCTGGGCGGCCGGATCGCGGAGGATGCCGACGGTATCGGCCAGGAAGTGATCGACGATGATGATCGCTCCAACGGGGGCGAGCACGGTGCCGTAGAGGCCCACGAACGAGAGCAGGTTCATCGCGAAGGCGGGGAAGATGCCGGCGGCAATGCAGACCGCCCCGGCCAGGAGCGTGGCCGCCTTGCGGGGCATCGCCGGGATCATGCCCTGGAAGGCGAGGCCCGCCCGATACATCGTGGGGTTGGCCGTGGTCCAGCCGGCGATCACCACGCAGAGCAGTCCCGCCCAGCCGACGGCGTCGTTGACCATCGTGCCAGGGTCCTTGCCCTGGGCTGGATCGACGCCGTGCACCCGCACCCAGTAGATCAAGAGCAGCGCCGCGCAGATCCAGGCGACGTAATGGCCGAGGAACATCCCTGCGGCCGGGGCCCAGCCCGCCGCGGGCTTGCGGGCGAAGCGGAGCACGGAGAGGTCGCTCATCCCCAGGTGCATCGCGGCGTTACAGAACCAGGAGAAGCAGACCACGCCGAGGAAGCTGATCTTCTTGCCGTCGGCCGGCTCGGCGGCGGGCGTGAGGAGTTCCCAGAGGTCGTAGCTTCCCAGTCGGCCGAGCGTGACCAGACCGCAGGCCACGAAGACGAGAAACATCCAGGGGGCGGCGTAGTGCCCCACCTTGGCAACGACCCCATAGCCGAGCATCGCCACCAGCGTCATCACCGCCCCGATGGCCACGCAGGAGATGATCCAGGCAGGGCCGGTCGGCATCGTGTCGGCGAAGGTGGGCATCGTGACCGTGCCGGGTGGGAAGAACTGCCCAACCGCCGTGGCGGAGACGGTGATCATCGCCCCGGCCAGGAAGCAGAAGAGCAGGCCGTTGGCCAGGTTGTAGAGCTTGACGAGCCAGGGGCCGGCGATCCGCTCGAGCTTGTAGTAGAGCGTCAGCCGCTCGCTGCAGGCGATCACGGTCGTGAGATACCGCCAGGTGAGCACGGCCAGCAGGTTGCCGATCAGGAGGCCGAAGATCAGGCTGGCTGCGTCGGCACCCCAGGCCACGAACAACGGGCCGATCATGAACTCGGTGCCGGCCGTGTGCTCACCCGCGTACATGCCCCAGAAGGCGGCCGGACCTCGAAGGGCCTTCTCCGGCACCCGCCGCCGCTCGTACTCCGAGCCGGCCGACTCTTCGAGATCCTCGATCTCGTGGACGAGATCCGTCATGTCCGCTTCCCCGTGACGTCGTGTTCGTAGGCTCGCACCGCGTCGAGCCAGCCCTGGCCCACGGGCACGCCGTGGGTCTCGCAGAATCGATCCCAGACCGCGCCCACCGGAAGCAGCTTGGCCTCCTCCTGGAGTGCCAGCCGGGCCGTGAGGTCGCCGGCCGCCTCGGCCGCCCGGATCGCCGGGGGCTCGAGCAGACCGGCGAGGAGTGCCTTCTGCATGTTGCGGACGCCGATCACCCAGGCGGCCACCCGGTTGATGCTGGCGTCGAAGTAGTCGAGCCCGACATGGATCCGTTCGGGCGCGCCGGTGGCGATGATCTCGCGGGCGATTGCCAGCAGGTCGTCGCCAAGCGTGACCACATGGTCGCTGTCCCAGCGAACGCCCCGGCTCACATGGAGCAGGATCTCGGGCAGATAGAGGAGCACGCTCGAGATCTTGTCGGCGATCGACTCGGTGGGGTGGTAGTGGCCGGCGTCGAGGCAGAGCAGCGTGCCGCGGGAGATCGCGTAGCCGAGATAGAACTCGTGGGAGCCGACGGTGCAGCTCTCGGCGCCGATTCCGAAGAGCTTCGGCTCGACGGCGTCGAGCAGGTGCTCCTTGGCGAAGGGCTTTTCGAACACGGCGTCGAGGGCGGCGGCCAGCCGCTGCCTCGGGGCCATCCGATCGGCGGGCGTGTCCTTGAAGCCGTCCGGGATCCAGACGTTCGTCACGCAGGGTGTGCCGAGGGCGGCGCCCATCGCGGCCCCGATCTCCCGGCAGCGGCGGCAGTGCTCGATCCAAAAGCTGCGGATGCCGTCGTTGGGGTTCGAGAGCGTGAGGCCGTCGGCAGCCTTGGGATGGGAGAAGCAGGTGGGGTTGAAGTCGAGGCCCACGCCCCGCTGCTTGGCCCAGCCGATCCAGCCGGCGAAATGTTCCGGCTCGATCGCATCGCGGTCGACCCGCTTCCCGCCGAACTCGCCGTAGAAGGCGTGGAGGTTGAGTCGGTGGCGGCCCGGGATCAGGGCGAGCGCCTGGTCGAGATCCGAGCGGAGTTCGTCGGGCGTGCGGGCTCGGCCCGGGTAGTTGCCCGTGACGGCCAGGCCGCCGCCGAGGGCGTCGCCCGCCGACTCAAAGCCCTGCACGTCGTCGCCCTGCCAACAATGCAGCGAGATCGGGATCGCGGCGAGCGCTGTCTGGGCGTGTTCCGTGTCGACGCCGAGGGCGGCGTAGCGGTCGCGGGCGAGCGAATAGGCGGCGTCGGTGGCGGCCGAAGCGGGCATGAAGTTCCCTCCAAAGACGGCGATTGTCGCCAGGCTGAGCGGAATTACCAGCCCGCTCGGCCGTCCGTCCTGGGAGATTCCCGGCATCAGATGGCTCTTGTCGGGGCGTGAAGCCACCTCGCTCGTACAGTCTGGCGGTGGTGGGCATAATCCGGGGATGACCGAGCCGACCGCCGCCCCATCCTCGTCAACCGCTGCGGCCCAGCCCCAGGTCGTCGATCCTGCCGCCAGGGGGCGGCGGCTGCCGTGGCACACGGGCCGAGACGTCACCGGACGTCTCTTGTTTCTCGGCACCGGCACGAGCGTGGGCGTGCCGATGGTGGGCTGCGGCTGCGACACGTGCCGCGACGGCGGCCCGAAGGACGTGCGGACCCGGACGAGCGCCTTGGTGGGGCTGCCCGAGGGGCACCTCCTGATCGACACCACGCCCGACCTGCGGGCGCAGCTGCTGCGGGAGAACATCGGCCGGGTCGATGCCGTCGTCTACACCCACGACCACGTCGATCACGTCTACGGCCTCGACGACGTGCGGCCGCTCTGCTTCCACTCCGGCCGGCCGATGCAGGTGCTCTGCGAGGAGGCCGTCGAGCGGCGGATTCGCCTGGCCTTCGACTACGCTTTCTCCGACAAGCCGCCAGCCGGCGGCGGTGTGCCCAAGCTCGGCTTCGCCCGGATCGGCACCGAGCCCTTCGACCTGCTCGGGGCTCGGGTCGTGCCGCTGCGGCTCGAGCACGGTCCCTTCAAGGTGCTCGGGTTCCGGTTCGGCAACGTGGCCTACTGCACCGACACCAGCGGCATTCCGGATGCCACCTGGCCCTTGCTCGAGGGCCTCGACGTGCTCGTGCTCGACTGCCTCCGGCACACGACCCACCCCACCCACTTCTCGCTCGCCGAGGCGTTGGCGGTGGTCGACAGGGTACGGCCCAAGCGCACGCTACTCGTGCACCTCTCCCACGAGCTGCCCCACGAGGCGACGAGCCGGATGCTGCCGACCGGCGTGGAACTCGCCTACGACGGCCTCGAAGTGCCGCTCACCTGACGGCTCGGCAACGTTGGTCCCCAAAGCCGCTGGTCAGGTGCCGGCTGGGGTTGCCGAAACAGTTTCGTCGTTTGGCGACGCACGCTGAACCCCCGAACGCAAGCCTTGACCAGCGAAAATACTTTAGTCATATTTCGCTACGGTGATCCGGCCAGTTCAATCGAGGGGGGGGCGGTGTCCTGTTCTCATCTACGGTCGTGAGTCTCGGGCAGCGCGGCGATGGGGTTTTCCCTGGGGCGGTCGGTTGGGGGTGTGAGCTATGGTCATTCGAGCGATGCTGCCGGTCGCGCCGACCCACCGGTCCCTGCGTGCATGGGCCGCGGCGTCGCTGTGGGCTGTGCTGCTCGGCTGGCTGACGTGTGAGCGGGCTATCGGGCAGCGAGTTGATCGCTTTGACGCCGCCGAAACCTTTCAGACGATTGACCATTTTGCCGCCCACGACTCATGGACCGGGCAGGCTTATGGCGCATGGGCGCCAGCGAGACGGGAGTTGATGGCCGATGCTCTGTTCGATCGCGAGGCGGGGATCGGTCTGAGTGGCTGGTATTTCCACCTCGCGGCGGGGACCGACGCAGCGATCGCTTCGCAGAGTTATCCCTGGCGGCTGCGGACGCAGGAGAGTTTCCTGGTCTCACCCGGCGTGTATGACTGGGACCGAAATGTCGCGACTCGGAACCTCCTGGCCGACGCCCTGGCTCGCGGCGTCGAACGGACGATGATGGTCGTCTATTCGCCGCCGGTCAGCATGACGACCAACGGCAGGCCCTACCCGACCAGTAGCGGAAACAATCTGCCGGTCGGGTCCGAACAGGTCTTTGCCGACTACGTCGCCGACGTGCTCGAGCACTTCAGCGAGCACCCCGATCCCTCGCAGCGGATCGACTTCGACTATGTCAGCCCGGTCAACGAGCCGGAGTATGACTGGAGTGGCGGGGGGCAGGAGGGAAATGGTCGGCTGTCACCGGCAACGATTCGCGGCAGGTACATACTCCCGTTGGCACGCGAGCTGGCATCCCGGGAAATCCCGACTGGCATCCGCGGGCCGGAGTCAGCCAAGATTCAGTCGCTCTCCAGCGGGGAAAATTACCTGGCAACCCTGGCCAGCAATTCCAGCGTCGGTGGCTTGCTCGGCAACGTGCTCAGCTACCACAGCTATTTCTCGGACAACGATGCCAACATGTTGCCCCGCCGCCAGGAGGCTGCGTCGGCGATGGCGGCCTATCCGGGATGGGACCTGTGGCAGACGGAATATTGCATTCTGTTCGACGATGCTTCGGCCGGGCTGTCGGGCTCCGGCAACGATACGAGCATGACGACGGCGCTCGCCGTCGCCCGCACCATGCATTTCGACCTGACAGTGGCCAATGCCGCGGCCTGGAGTTACTGGCTCGCCGCCACGCCGTGGGAACATAACTACAAGGACGGCCTGATCTACTTCGACAATGCGAGGCAGACTTTTCAGGTCGCCAAGGTGGGCTGGGCCATGGCTCACTATTCCCGATTCATCAGGCCGGGTGCCCAGCGGATCGAATTCACCGGCGGGAACGATGACATCGGCGGCCTTCTCACCAGCGGCTGGCGGCATGATGAAACGGGAGACCTCACGCTCGTCTACACCAACCAGCTCACGACGTCTCAGGTCGTCACCCCGCTCGTGACCGGGGCCGAAGGGCTCGATTCGGACTACTTCACCCCTTACCGTACGACGGATGCCGCCGCCGACAACGTCCGGCCGTTGCCCGCTTTCCTCGCCGGAGAGTCGACCATCCTGCCGGCCCGGTCGCTGACCACGCTCGTGGGCGGCACATTCGCCGAAGACAACACTGGCAAGCAGATTGCGACCCTGTCCGGTGCGCGGGATTACACGCTCGGCGGCGGGATGCTTGAATTGACGAACGGCGGGGGAACCTACTCGGGCCGCCTCGATGGCCCCGGGGGGTTCATCAAGCGGGGCGCGAGTCCGCTCACACTCACGGCCCGGAGTCGCCATACAGGCGGGACGACGATCGCCGCCGGCAGCCTCGTGATCGCCGCTGGTGAGGGGACCGACTCGGCCGTCGGCACAGGCCTGCTGCGCATCGACGCCGGAGCAACTGTCTCGGCCGGGCACGCCGCCTTCGGGGTGCCACCCTCGACTCCGGTCCTCATCAACGGCGGGGTGCTGCATCAGCGGGAGTCGGTCAGTCGCATGGCGGAGGTGACCTTCAGGGGGGGGACGTTTTCGGGGAGCCCCGGCAGCGGTGTCGGTCTGCGACGCCGCGTCACCACCCAGGCGGCGACGACCACCGCGGTGATGTCGGTGCCATCGGTCGAACTCGAGGCCGACATTGTCTTTGACGTCGAAGATGGGCCGGCGGCCGTCGATCTCCAGATTCGATCGGTTCTGGCAGGGGAGTTCGGACTCTCCAAGGTGGGCGGAGGTGTGCTCGATCTCCGCGGGGCGGGGTCCCAGCGGGGCGACACCGTCGTGAATGGTGGAACGCTTCGGCTCGGGCATGCCCAGAGCCTCGGGACAAGTCGGCTTTTCATCAATGCGGGCTCCCGGGTCGAAATCGCCGACGGGGTGAGCCTGGAGGTTCGGCAACTGGGCATGAGCGGGGGTGGCCTGGACGTCGGCCGCGGGAGCCTGCGAATCATGGAGGACGCCCGCGAGGAGGTCATCCGCACCCTGATCATGGTCGGCCGAAGCCCACAGGGTGGGGCCGACATCGGAATCGTTTCATCCTCGGCACGGCTCGATCCCGTTCGGCTCACGGTCGGGTATCGGGCGAGTGGTGGCGTGATGGTGGTCGGGCTCGCGCCGGTCGGCGACTCCACGCTTGACGGTCAGGTCGACGCGTTCGATCTCATCGCCATGGCGGCGGCCAATCGCTACCAGACCGGGCTCACAGCCGGCTGGGAGGCAGGCGACGTGAATTACAGCGGCCGATTCGACGTCTTCGATTTGCTCGACGTGTCGGCGAGCGGGAATTACGCCGCCGGGCGAATCACCGCCCGTGCCGTGCCGGGGCCCGGCACCGGCGGACTGGTGGTGGCGGGCGGCACCGCGCTCGTCGCGTGGGCCCGACTTCGGCGCCAAGCCGGCGGTGTGATGGCCGGCTGGCGGGGCGGCGGCTCGCGGGCCGTCGGTGCGGGGTGAACTTCAGTAACGGGGCGGTTCTGGGGATCGTGTTTCATTACTCGGGGAGAAGAAGATGTACTTGGGGGAGAAAAAAATGCGACGTGCCTTGTGCTCCTTGGTGACGTCTCTTGGCGTCGCTATCGGTGGCTGGTGCTCTGGCGGCGGGAGTGCCTTCGCCGTGGACCAGCTGCTCTACACGCTTGACGTCGATCCGGATGCCGGCAGCCAGAACTTTTGGGTCGGCACCGTCGGCATGGCGTTTGCCACGTGGCAGCCGGGGGCCACCGTCAGCCACCTCGGATTCTACGACAGTTTCGGCGACGGCCTCGTCAACAACCATACGGTGAATCTCTTCCTCAGCACATCGAGCGGCGGCACCGGCGGCCCCGATTCGATCCTCGCCTCCGTGGTCGTTCCGGCGGGCACGACCGCCGAACTTCGCAATGGCTATCGGTGGGTGCCGCTCGAAACACCGTTGGCTCTCGCCGACAACACCTGGCATACCGTCTCGACCGATGTCGACGGCGTCGACCTCTGGGGCGAACTGACCTACGCCGGAAGCGGCGTCACGCTGAACGAACCCTACTACAGTTTCAGCGGCTGGGGATCGACCTACGCACGGTACGGCAACCCGCCGGTCGGTGATGAACCGCCATATGGCAGTTTCGGCGGAGCGGTCTACCCTGCGGTCAATCTCGGCTACTTCGTCTCGAGTCCCCCCTCCGATATCGTCATCGATGTTCCCGGCGGGGCTCAAACCCAGGCGGAAGCAGGGTATGCTGTCATCGAGTCTGCCACCTCGGTCACCAAGACCGGGGCCGGTGCACTGGTGATGGATGCCGCCAACGGCTACGCCGGGCCGACGACCGTGGCTGCGGGCACCCTTGAGGTTGCGAATCCGAATGCCTTGGCTGCCACGGCCGTGACGGTCGACACCGGGGCGACTCTTGCCATCGCTTCCGGTGTGACGATGAGGTCGCCGTCGGTGATTGTCGATGGAGGAACCATCTCGGCCGCAGCGCTCACGGTCGATGCGGCGACTGGCATCGGGTCGGTGGCCATCAATGCCGGCACCATCGCCGGATCCCCGGTACTCTCAATCGATGCCGGAGGGAGCGTGGCTCTGGCCAAAGACGCCCGTGTGACTGTGGCGGTGGGCAGTCTGACGGTCGCCGAGGGAAGCGGCGGCGGGCGGCTCGATGTGGGGGCGGGACAAATAACGGTCGCCGCCGGCGGTGTCGGTGCCGCCGATCTGCGTGCCGACATCATCGCCGGCCGAAATGGCGGCGCGTGGAACGGCGCGACGGGCATCACGTCGAGCACGGCGGCCAGCGCCACGGCCAGTTCAAGGGCGGTGGGCTACGTCGTGAATCCGGCTGGCGCCGCGACTGTCTCTTTCGCGGCGCCGGGGGATACGGACCTCAGCGGGGCTGTGAATGTCTTCGATCTCGTGTCGATCAACTCCTCGGGCAGGTACGGCACCGGCAGGGCAGCCGTCTGGAGCGATGGCGACGTCAACTACGACAACGTGACGAACGTGTTCGACCTGGTCGGAATCAACTCCGCCGGTGCGTACGGCCAGGGCAACTACTTCGCCGCCGCGCCGACGAGCCTCGGCTCGCCCACTGCTGTCCCGGAACCCGCCGTCGCTGTGCCACTCATCCTGGGCCTGGCCTCAGTCGGCCGGCGTGTCTGGAGGCAGACGTGGCCTCGCCGACGGGGGGCCGGGGGCTGGTCGCCAGCCCGGCCTCCAATTCTGAGCGGTGCACTGCTCATGGCCCTGACGATCGGCGGATCGGCCACGCGGCCTGCCGCGGCCCTGACCTTCGAGGAGATGCTTTACACACTTAATTACGATCCGAGCGCGGGCCCTCAGAACACCTGGACCGGCACCGTCGGCATGGCCTTCGCGACGTGGCAATCTGGCGCTACGGTCAGTCATGTCGGGTATTACGACCGCGACGGTGACGGACTCGCCAACAGCCACATCATCAATTTGTTTCGGAGCACGTCCAGCGGAGGGAGCGGCGGTCCGGATTCGATCCTCGCCTCCGCCACGGTGCCGGCGGGAACGACCGCCGAACTGGTAGATGGTTTTCGCTGGGTGGCGTTGAGTTCCCCGCTGAGTCTCCCAGCAAATACCTGGTATACGCTGGCCGTCGATGTGGATGGAGTCGATCTCTTCGGTGATCTGATGAGTGTCGGGCCCAACGTGACCATGGCCGAGCCGTATTACAGCAACGGCGGCTGGGGCTCGCCGTATGCCCGCTATGGCAGCGATCCTGTTTCCAACGAGCCCCCTTCGGGCAGCTTCGCCACCTCGATCTATCCGGTCGTGAACCTGGCCTACGTGCCCGAGCCGGCGACCCTGGTCCTGACCGCGTGCGGGCTGGTCGGCACGATTGGATTGGGCTGGCACCGGAAGCGGCGGAGGTCGTCGGCGGGTTATCCGGGCGGTCGACATCGGTCAGCGACGGGGGCAGATGGTCGACGCGGCTTTACCTTGGTGGAACTCCTGGTGGTGATCGCGATCATCGCCACGCTGATCGGACTCCTCCTGCCGGCCGTGCAGTCAGCCCGGGAGTCGGCCCGACGGACCGGCTGCTCCAACAATCTGCGGCAGTTGGGGCTGGCGATGCATGGTTATCACAGCCAACGCAACCGCTTTCCGGCCGGAGATTTCTGGATGCCATTGCGAACGGCCACCGGGGGATGGATTCACTGGAGTCACTGGAACTGGACCATCAAACTGCTGCCGACGCTCGAGGATCAGGCCCTGTTTGCCGCGGCCGACCTGACGCAGCCGGCCATGCGAGGCAGTGTTTTTCAGGATGTGTTGTTCCGCACCCCGGCGGTCTTCTTGTGCCCGTCGAATCCCTACAACTCGACGGCGTCGCAGTATTTCAACGAGAGCACGGGGACCCGCCGGATCGGTGAGTGCGATTATGCCTCCAACGCCGGCGACCATGCCTGCGGAGGGGATTTTGGGGAAGGGGCCGACCCTGCGCTCGGCGACCCCCCCACGTATCCCGCGTGTGCAAACACGTTTCCACAGAACAAGTACCCCGAGGGCAAAGCGGCGATTCGCGGTGTCATCGGCCGTTTTGGCTGGGCAGCCTCGTTTCGGCAGATTACCGATGGCACATCGAAGACCTTCGCGCTCGGCGAGTGCATCGGGCAGTTCAGCATCAATCAGAATTTTGGAACTCAGAGTTGGGCTCTCACGTCGCATCCGATGAACTGGCAGAACGATCAGTTCGTCGGCAAGGAGAACAATTGGCCTTCCGAATCGAACCCCCAATGGTCGCTTGGCCTCGTGTTTCGCAGCTTGCATGCCGGAGGCGGCGCGCAATTCGCCCTCTGCGACGCGTCCGTGCGATTTCTGAGCGAGAACATCAATCACGCCGTGTATATGGCTCTTTCTTCCCGTGCAGCCGGAGAGGCAGCAAGTGTTTCGCTCGAGTGAATTCCTGATGCAGGACGAGCCCGATCTGCACTGGGCGTTGAGTCGCCGGCAGTCAAAGCCGCGGTGCCCGGGCGGACTCGTGCGCAGCGGCCAGTGGTGCTGGCTCGGCATGATGGCCGGCGCTGTGTTGCTGACGGGATGCTCCGATGGTCGGCTGCCTCTGGCGGCGGTGACGGGGGAGGTGACCGTGGGCGGTGATCCGCTGGCTGCCGGTCGGATCGTGTTCCAGCCTGAGTCGGGCCGAGGAGCATTCGGACGCGTTACCAACGGGCAGATCGTGGACGTGACGACCTACATTTCAGGGGACGGTGTGCCGGTTGGGCGGCAGCGAATCGCCGTGCAGCCAGAGATCGACGAAGGCCTGATGATGAAGGACCCCGCTGCCTATGCCGCCATGACGAGGCAGAGCGATATCCCGGCCAGGTATCGCCAGGCCTCTACGTCTGACCTCACTGCCGAGATTCTGCCGGGAAAGGAAAATGTGATCGAGATTGCGATCCCGCGGCAATGATGGCAGAGGCCTTTCCCCTGAGGGTGGGCGACTCTGGTGTTCAGCCCCGCCGCAGGCGGAGGCTGTTGGCGATCACGGAGAGCGAACTGACGGTCATGGCTGCCGCGGCCAGCATCGGGCTCGTGACGTGGCCGATCAACGGATAGAAGAGACCGGCAGCGACGGGAATCGCGAGCAAGTTGTAGAGGAATGCGAGCGCCAGATTCTGCCGCACCACCCGCATCGTCGCCGCCGCGAGATCGAGGGTTCGGGGCAGGGCAGTCAGTCCGCCGGAGAGGAGCGTGACGTCGGCTGTCTCCAGGGCCACGTCGGCTCCCGAGCCCATCGCGACGCCGACGTCGGCCGCGGCGAGGGCCGGGGCGTCGTTGATGCCGTCGCCGACGAACACGACGCTCTTCCGCGGCTGCCTGGCGGCGTCGGCGGTGGCGACGAGCGAGCGGACGACGGCTTCCTTGTCGGCGGGAGACAATCCGCCCCGAGCCGTGGAAATCCCGATGGCCTCGGCCACCGCCTGGGCTGTTGCCGGCGTGTCGCCCGAGAGCATGTCTAGGGCGAGTCCGCGGCGGCTCAGGTCGGCGACGATCTCCCGTGCCTCGGGCCGCGGCTCGTCGGCGATCGCCAGCCAGCCGATGCGGCGTTGATCGACGGCCACGTGCACGAGCGTGGTGCCCGAAATTCCTGGGGGTGCTGCTCGGACCGGGATGCCCGCGTCCTCCAGAAACCGTTCGCTGCCCACGAGCACGGTCTGGCCCGCCACGGTGCCCTGCACGCCTCGGCCGATTGCCTCCACGACGTCGGTCGCAGGCGGTGCGTCAATCGCCGCGTCGTGGGCCGCTGCGAGAAACGCCTTCGCCAGGCCGTGGCCGCTGGCAGCCTCGACGGCCGCTGCGATGCCGAGCAGATCCCTGAGGGGGCCGGTCGTAAAGTCGGGAGGTGGAGGCTGCGGGGCCCGCGTCGCGTCGGCATCGGGAGCAACGCCGCTCGCGAGCCCGGCGGCCACGATCCGCGGGCGGCCAGCGGTCAGCGTGCCCGTCTTGTCGAAGATGATCGTGCCCGGCGCGGCGAGCCGTTCCACCGCGGCGGCCGACCGCAGCAGAATTCCCTCCCGGGCCGCCCGGCCGATCGCCACAGTCATCGCCAGTGGCGTCGCGAGGCCGAGGGCGCAGGGGCAGGCGATCACGAGCACGCTCACCGCCGAGACGAGGCCCAGGGCCATCCGCGGCTGCGGGCCGACGAGCGACCAGCCGAGAAACGTCAGCACGGCCACGGCCAGCACGGCCGGCACGAACACCGCCGCGATCCGATCGGCGAGGCTTTCGATCGGCGCGCGGCGGCCGTGGGCCTCGCGGACGAGCCGCGTGATTCGCGCCACGAGCGAGTCGTTGGCGGCGGCGATGGCTTCCAGCACGATCGCCCCCGTGCCGTTGATCGCCCCGCCGAGCACGCGGTCGCCCGCGTGCTTCGCCACTGGCAGCGACTCGCCGGTCAGCAGCGATTCGTCACAGTTCGTCTGGCCCTCGCGGAGGATCCCATCGACCGGGATTCGCCCCCCGGGCTTCACGCGAAGCAGGTCGCCAACCTCGACCATCGCCAGCGGGATGATCTCAGCTGCCGATCCCGTCGTCGGTGTGGCCTGTTCCTGACAGCAGGGGGCGATCGGCAACGCCGCCGGCATCGCCCTGCCTACCCGCTCCGCGGTCGGCGGCGTGAGATCCATGAGCGCCCGGATGGCCGCGGTCGTGCCCCGCCTGGCCCGGGTCTCCAGCACCTGGCCGAGGAGCACGAGCACCACGATCATCCCGGCTGATTCGAACGCGACCGGCACCGCGCCGTCGGCCCCGCGGAAGGCTGCGGGAAAGATCGCCGGGGCGATCGTCGCGAGCAGGCTCGAGCCCCAGGCCGCGAGCACGCCGAGCGTGATCAGCGAAAACATCCCCGGCCGCCCGGAGCGGAAGCCGGAGATGCCGCCGATGAGGATCGGCCATCCACCCCAGAACACGATCGGGGTGGCGAGGAGCAGCTGGAGCCATTGGCCTCGACGACCGCCCAGCCCGACCCGCTCAAACCATGCGGCGATCGCATGGCCGCCGAGCCGGTCGGGCAGCAGGTGGCCGAGCATCGGCCCCATCGCGATCACCACCAGCACGAGTCCGAGCACTGCGCAGACTGCCAGGCGAGAGTGTTGGCGGGCCTGGTCCGCCGCGGCTCCCGCCTGCTGGCCTACCGGCTCGAGCGGCATGCCGCAGAGGTCACATACGCCCGGCCGCGATCGCACCACCTGCGGGTGCATCGGACAGGTCCAGCCGAGTTCGCCCACGCCCGCCTGGGCGCAGCAGGGCTTCGGGGCTGCCGCGGCCGAGGGTGTTTCGGCCTGGATCACCTGAAGCGGAATCACGCTCGAGGCTCCCGCGAAGCCGCAGCAAAGCGGCCGAGCAGGGCGGCTGCCGCGCCGCTGTCGATCGCCTGTTCGGCCCGCGAGCGGGCAGCCGAAAGCGAGGCGGCCTTCCCTGCCGCGTGAAGCACGGCAGCGGCGTTGAGCACAACGACATCCCGCCTCGGCCCGTCTTCGCCTGCAAGCACTCCGCGGATCGCCGCCGCGCTCGCCTCCGGGCCGTCCACGACGAGTTCGGCCAGCCGTTCGGAAGGCTGCATCGCGAGGCCGAAGTCTTCGGGCGTCCAGCGATACCGGCGTGCGCCGGCCGGCGTGACGTCGATCACTTCGGTCGGGCCGAACAGACTTACCTCGTCGAAGGGTTTGGGATCGAGCGTGCCATCGGAGCGCGCAAAGAAGCCGGAGACGACGAGCGTGCGCCGGGCGCCCAACAGCCGGGCGGCCTCGGCCAGCGGTTCCCGGGCAGCCGCACGCCCCACGCCGATTACCTGAACGTCGGCGCGGGCCGGATTGCAGAGCGGTCCCACCAGATTGAAGACCGTGGGCCGGCCAAGCGACTTCCGCAGCGGACCCACCCGAGCCATCGCGGGATGGTGGGCCGGTGCCAAGCAGAAGCAGATTCCGAGGTCGGCGAGGCAGTCGGCGGCCACCTCCGGCGGGGCGTCGATTCTCACGCCGAGGGCGGCGAGCACGTCGGCCGAGCCGGTTCGGCTCGAGACCGCCCGGTTGCCATGCTTGGCCACCAGTTGGCCGGCGGCCGCCACGACGAGCGCCGCTGCCGTCGAGATGTTGAACGACCCTGATGCATCGCCTCCCGTGCCGCAGGTATCGGCGACGATCGCTTCGGCGGGCAGTCTGGTTCGGTCGATCGGCAGCATCCGGCCCCGCAGGCCTGCGGCGACGCCTGCGATTTCACCGGCCGTTTCCCCGGCGTCGGCCAGGGCCACGAGCCAACGACCGAAGGCGTCGAGTTCGACCGATCCGGCCAGCACTCCTTCCACGAGCCCGCGGACCTCGGCGGCCGGAAGCCGCTCGTCGCGGGCGAGGCCGGCCGCCCACCTGTCGAGATCGGCCGGGGAGAGCATGAGCAGGACCGCGAGGAGTGGACTGTGACCCTCCGATTGTAGCGCCGGCTGTGCCGCGCACCAAAGTGACGGCCGCGAGGCCGGGAATGCGGGCGTCCGTCCGATACTCGGCCTGACGGTCAGGCTGACGGGCCGCCGCGGCCCGGCCTACAATCGGGAGGTCGCCTCGAAGGTCCTTTTGCCGAAAGCCAGCCGCCGTGTCGCTCCCGACCGAGCCCCGTAAGTTGATCATCGACTGTGATCCAGGCATCGACGATGCCGTGGCGGTCACAATGGCGCTGTTCGATCCTCGCCTGGAAGTCGTGGCGGTGACGGCGGCCGCCGGCAACGTCGGGGCCGAGCAGGCCACGGCCAACCTGCAGGCATTGGTGGCCTGCCTCGATCCTCCGCGGCTCCCGCGGATCGGCGTTGCTGCCACCGATGCGGCCCTTCCGGCCCGACCCTACTCGATGCACGGGGCCGACGGCCTGGGCGGGATCGATCTGCCTCGGGTTCCGCTCCACGGCGGCCATGCGTCGGAGAAGGTGATCTGGGAAGCGATCAAGGCGCACCCGCGGCAGCTCACGATCCTGGCCCTGGGGCCGCTCACCAACGTCTCGCGGGTGCTCAAGCGGGATCCGGGTATCGCCGAACTGATCGGCGCGGTCGTGATCTGCGGCGGAACGGCCCAGGGACTCGGCAACGCCACTCCTGTGGCCGACTTCAACTTCTTCAGCGATCCCGCCGCGGCCCGGCATGTGCTGGCCGAGCCGATCACCAAGACACTCGTGCCGCTCGAGACCACGGGCCAGGTGGTCTACGACCTCGATTTTCTCGAGCGGCTGCCGCGGGAGTTCACCCGGGCCGGCAGGCTCCTGCGGCCGATGCTCGCCCATGCCTTCCGCGCCCATCGGCAACTACTCGGCTGCGAGGGCATCCGGCTGCACGACGTGGCCGCGCTCGTGGCGGCGACCGATCCCGACCTGTTCGAGCGGGAGACGGTTGCGGCCGACGTGGAAACGACCGGTGACCTGACCGCCGGCATGCTCGTGATCGACCGCCGCCGAAATCGTGTCTGGCGACCCAATGCCGATCTCCTTGTGGCCTGTGATGCAGTCGGGGTACGCGACCGCGTGCTCAAGGGGCTCACGGCCGCGGGCGAGGCCACATGATCGGCTTCACTCGAAGTCGGTCCGCCTCGCCACGGGAATCTGCAGTTCCACCTGGTCCCGGTCTCGGAAGATGACCACCGTGACGGTGCGATCCACCGCGGTCATCCCCACCACGTTCATCAGGTGGTCGTCATCCTCGATCGGTCGGCCATCAAACTCCAGGATCACGTCGTTGGGGCGAATTCCGGCGGCAGCTGCCGGTGCTCCGCCCGTGACCGCCTCCACCCTCGCGCCCACCGGCCGTACCAATCCCAGTCGATGGGCCTCGGGCTGGGTGAATTCCTTGTCGAGCGCCACTCCCAGATAGGCCCGATCGACCGAGCCGTTCTCCACGAGCTGCCGGGTGACGAACATCACCATCGAGGCCGGGATCGCGAATCCAATCCCCTCGCTGCCGCCCGAGTTGCTGGCGATGGCGGTATTGAGCCCGACCACCTCGCCGCGGAGGTTCACGAGCGGGCCGCCGCTATTGCCCGGGTTGATCGCGGCGTCGGTCTGGATGAAATCCTGGAATCGCACCGCACCCTCGCCGATCTCGAGATCGCGACGGCCTTTCGCCGAGACGATGCCGAGCGTGACGGAGTGGGCGAGGCCGAACGGGCTGCCGATGGCGAGTACCATGTCACCGATCCGTACGTCCTCGTCATCGGCGGCGATCCGGGCCGTCTGAAGGTCGTCCGCCACGAGTTCGAGCACCGCGATGTCGGTGCCGGCGTCGGACCACGAGCGGCGGGGCACGAGTTCCCGGCCATCGTCGAGCCGAATGACGATGTCGTCGAGTTCGGCCCCCTCGACCACGTGGCGGTTGGTGATCACGACGGTGCGGCCGGCCACCTCGGTGATCACGCCCGAGCCGGCCTCGTCCTCGGTCGTTCGGGCTCCGCGGGGCCTGGTCAGTCGTTTGGTGGCGTCGATGTGCACCACGGTCGGCCGCAACAGATCCGACAACCGCCGGAGTTGGCGGGCCTGCCGCTCGAGCGGCTCTGCATCCCGTGCCGCCTGCTCATAGAGCCGATCCCGTTCCTCGGCCGTGAGTCGAACCGGCCGCATCGGATCGACGCGACCTTCATCTCGCTGGGTGGCTTCGATCGGCGTGAGCCGGCCACGGTTTGCGTCGTCGGCATGCGCCACAACGACCATCGAAGCGATGGCGCCGACGGCCCAGCAGAGACGGAGATCATACCGAGGCATCATGCCGCGCGACTCAGGAGGCACTGGTTTCGGGTGCGGGAGCATACCTGCCCGGAACGTCAGAACTCCAGGTCGCCGCCCACCGCCTCCTCACTCGTCTGCCGCCAGTTGCTCGTTTCTCCAGACCGTTCCAGATCCCGCTGGCAGCCAATGCACATCGTGGCATAGGGCAGCGCTTCAAGCCGTGCCAGCGGAATCCGCCCGCCGCAGACTTCGCACTGTCCGTAACTGCCTTCCTTCATCCGCTCGAGGGCGTTCTCGATGTGGGCGAGTTCGCGGCTCTCCACCTCGGCCAGTTGCGAGTTGATCTCGTCCTGGGCGGAATCGTAGGCCGCGTCGATGAGATCGCCGACCGACTCGCTCCGAAGTTCCTTCAAGAGCGTGAGATCTCCGGCCAGGGCGCTTCGCAGCGCGTCCCGTCGTTTGACCAGGATCGCCCGCATGTTCGTCAGTGCGTCTTTTCGTGCCATCATGCCGCCTCCTCCGCGAACCCTCCGGCGCCGCCCCTGCAATTCACAGCCGCCCGGGGTCGCAGCGAATACTACGGGGCTCCAGGCAGGATGGTTCGCGCAGGGAAAATCGGCAGGCAATTCCCCTGAAATCCAGCGAATTGCGATTTCGACAGTTGGCGGGAGCCGGGCCGACTTTGCCGCCGGCAGGGGGGGCGGCCGCAGCATCCTCTGGCCAGGCCCATCTGGCGGGTGGTCAGTCGTGGCCGCGGCCGTCAAAGCACCAGATCGTGCCGTCGTCAGACGCGATTACCACCCGGCCGCTTGCCACGGCGGCGCCGCCACTGAACCCACCGCCCGCGTCGAATTCCCAGACCGGGTCCCCCGTGCTGCCGTCGAGCAGGGCGATCGTGCCTCGGGCGTCGGCGATCACGGCCGCCTCCCGCGGTACGTCGCCTGGGTCGGGAGCGAGGCCCACGATCACCGGCGAGGCATCGACCCGCCCGCCGCGCGGCTGTCGCCAGGCGCGGGTGCCGGTGGCGATCTCGAAGGCTTCGACGGCGCGTCCACGGGAGCCGACAATGGCCAATCCATCGGCCAGGGCCGCGCTCGAGCGGTAGGCCTGGGCCGAGGTGCCGGGCCGCTTCTGCCAGGCGATCTCGGCCTTGACGAAGTCGATCGCGAAGAACTCTCCGCCCTCGGTGCCAAACAGCACGATATCGCCGCTGACCGCGGGCGTCGTGCCCGTCGGACCGCCGATCTCGATCGCGGCCCGCTCCTCGCCGTTCGCCGCATCGATCACGTGGAGGCGGCCGTCACAGCCGGCGAGGAAGATCCGGTCGCCCGCCGCCGTGCGGGCCACCGTCGGTCCGCATCGAATCTGGTCGGCGATCGAGTGGGTCCAGAGCCGCTTGCCCGTCTCGAGATCCAGGCATGAGAGCGAGGCGTCCTGCGAGCCGACGAGTACCCGCGGGCCGTCCGCCGCAGGGAGGATCGTCGGGCCGCCGGAGATCTCGCCTTCGGTCGCATACTCCCAGCGGGTCTCCCCCGTCGCCCGGTCCAAGCCCCGGACGATGCCGAGATCGTCGCCCACGACGAGCGGGAGCCGGGAATCGTCGGCCAGGGCCGCGGCCGAGGGAAATCCCGCCTGCTCGATCGTGCGGGTCCAGCGGGTCTCGCCCGTGTTCAAATCAAGCGCATGGAAGTGACCGTCGAGATCGCCGAGGTAGACGACCCCGTCCGCGATCACCGGCACGGCAGCGAAGGCGGCCTCGGGAAAGTCCCGCCTCCAGGCCTCTGCGAGCGGCACCGTCAGCACGGCTGCCGATCGGCCCGTGCCGGCGAGCGAGCCCCGGGCCATTGGCCAGGCGTCGGCCGGCGCGGCGTCTTGTCCGGCTGCCTGATCGGTGCCGGCCGCGACGGCCAGGACGCATGCCAGGCCGATGGCCTGACGGACCCATGCCCAGTGGCTCATGAAGCCGCCTCGTAGAGCCGAGCCAGATCCGTCGCCGCGACCGCCCGCGGATTGAACCGGGCCGTCCACTGCTCCGCCGCGGCGGCCGCGAGCGTTTCGACGTCGGCCGCGGGGATGCCGGCGGCAGCGAGGTCCACCGGCAGATCACCGACGACGAGCAGGGAGGTGAGTCGCACGGCGAGCGACTCGCCTGCGGCCGACGGGTCCGTGCCGCCTTCGCCCGCCGCAGCGAGCAGGTCGGCGTAGAGGCTGCCGACGACCGGGGCGTTGAACCGCACGACATGCGGCAAGAGCAGGCCGACGGCCCTGCCATGCGTGAGCCCGTATGTGGCCGTCAGCGGGTTGGCCAGCGCGTGGGCCGCGCCCAGCATGGAGTTTTCGATCGCCAACCCGGCCAGTGCGGCGGCCCACTGCACGGCGGCCCGGGCCTCGATGCTCGTGTCGGGCCCCAACACGGTCGGCAGGTGGGTGGCCAACAGCCGCCAGGCCTCGCGTGAGTAGACCCGGGAGGCCGGTGTGGCCGCGAGGCAGACGTGGCTCTCGACGGCGTGGGACACCGCGTCAATTCCGCCGATTGCTACCAGCGACCGGGGCTGCGTGAGCGTGAGATTGACGTCAAGGATCGCCACGCGGAAGGCGGCTCGCGGATCGCCACAGGCCATTTTGAGGCCCGTGTCGGAGTCGGTGATCAGCGCGAAGGATTGCGTCTCGCTGCCGGTGCCGGCGGTGGTGGGCACGCCGATCGAGGGTAGAAGCGGGCCGGTGGCCGTGCCGCGGCCTTTGTACACCTGCATCCTCCCGCCACACGACAGGAGGAAGTTGATGCCCTTGGCCATGTCCATCGAACTGCCGCCCCCGAGGCCCACGAGCAGATCGGGCGCGAAGTCGCGGGCGAACGCCGTGCCCTCTTCCACTTCGGCGGAGGTGGGATTCTCGCCGAACGCCGAGAAGACCAGCTGTTCGACGCCAGCATCGGCGAGCGATTCGGCCGCGGCGGCCACATGACCGGCCTCGATGACGCCGCGGTCGCTCGTCAGGAGCACTCGGCTGCCGCCGAGTTCACGCACGAGTCGCCCCAGTTCGCTCAGCCGGCCGGGGCCGATTACGAGCCGGGGCCCGGGGCGATACTCAAAGTCTGCCAGCATGGTTCCGCCGAGACAAGCCATCGCGAGCCTCGCCTAGGACCGTGCCGCGAGGGCTTCCTGCCTGCCTGGCTCGCCTTTGCCGCGCGCCATCTGCAGCGCCCGGGAGCGGTACAGAAACTCGATGATGTTGCCCTCGTGCGGTTGGAGCCAGTCGAGCTTCGTGGTGGGCAGCGGCCCGAAGTTGAGCCGGTCGATCTGCGTGCAATCGATCAACTGCCGTTGGAAATCTTCGTCGTTCGTGATCGCCGTGCCGACGAGCGTGGGGCCGATGGCCTCGAGCATCTTCGCCTGGGAACATTCGACCACGCTCACGAACGGAAACATGTACTCTGCGCGGGCGATCTCGGGCTCTGGGCTCAAGCAGTGCGCGACGACGGGCCGCAGCCAGCCGCACCGCTCACCCTCCACGAACCGGTCGCCGTAATCGGCCGTGGCATGGCTCACGCCTGGGGCCGACAGGAGTCCATCGATCTGGCCCCAGATCGCCTTGGCCGCGCCAGGGATGGTGAACGCGGCGAGTTTGGCCTCGGGATCGTCGGGCGGTTTGACCTCGATCGGGCCGAGTCGCTCCGCCAACGCCGCGGCGATCTCGCGGGTGTGGCGGCTGGCGTAGATGGCGGAGGTGTTGATGCAGCCGCGGCCGCTGTTGATCGCCACGCTCTCCGCCATGATGTCGAGGTATTCCCGCCAGTCGTCCACGCAGTCGTCGCCGAGGATGATCTTGGAGAAGCCGGGGCCGTGGACCTGCACCTTCGGATTGCCCCGATACTGCTCGACGGTTTTGGCACTTCCGAAGATCATGCTTCGGCCGCAGCCGGTGAGCACGGCGGCGCCGACGTCGGTCGCTCCCGGGTAGAGGCCGATCGCTTCCGCGGGAATGCCCGCCTCGACCATGGCGGCCGCCATGCGGTAGGGCGTCCAGGGTTCCTGACTGCCCGGCTTCATCACGAGGCCCACGCCCAGGGCGACCACCGGCAGCCAGAGCGTGTGAACCCCGGGTGAGTTGGACGGGAGCACGAGCCCGAGCACGGGGGAGGCGGCCTGGTAACTGACCGTGACGCCGCGGTGTTCCACGCCGTAGCCCTGCCAGAGGATCTTCGGGTCGAGTCCTCGGGACAGGGCGTCGAGGATCCGATCCATGTTCGAGAGCACGAACATGTTCTTCTGCATGTTGGCCCGGCAGAGGCTTTCGGGCAGGCCGGTCGTGGCCGACTGCTGCTTGACGAAATCCTCGGGCGTTTGCCGCGAGTCGCCCACCGTGAGCGTGCCGTGGGCGTAGAGGTTCCCCGCCGTTTGCAGCCGCTCGACGATCTCCTCCGGGTCGATCGCGAGCAGCGCCCGGCGGGCCGCCGCGGCCGACTTCGCCAGATCGCGGCCGAGCATGGCCCCGCCCACCTGGCTCACCTCGGCGACGGGCTCGCCGGTCAGGAAATGCACGAGCGTATCCCGCTCGAGCGACTCATACGACTTGCCGAACCGCCAGGCTGGAAGATGCATCGGTGTTCCCTCGCGTGTGGATAAATGCAGATTGTGTGGCAGGCCCGCAGAGAAGGCCGGGGATGCCCGTGCCATCTCGTCGGACGTTCGTTGCGGGCATCCTGCCCTTTACTCACTCGGAGGAAACCTCACTTCGCAATCCTTGCTGCGTTCGGTTTCCTACGCCGCTCGATTGGCACGGGCAACCCCTCCATACCTTGAAATCAGGGCAACGAATCATGATCGATGACAGCCGGGCAGGAAGCCCGGCGAGGCGAACGAAGGCGACCGTGGCTCGCCCTCCGTTCGCCCAAGGCTGCAGGGGCCATGGATGGCCCTGCAGCCCTAGAGCTAGTAGACCCCAACGGTCGTGGTTGCGGCGAGCTGGCGGAAGGGGCGAACGCCGCTGATCCCGTCCCAGGGATACGCGACGTAGGGCCGTTCCCGTTCGCCCTCGTCTCGCTCGAGGAATCCCGGAATGAAGGTCTCCTTGGTGAGCGTGGTCAGCCGGACGCGGCCGGTGCCGCCGTAGGGCACCACGGCGTCACGGTCGTCGAAGTCCACGACCTCGATCACGGCTCGTGGCTGCGGAGCATAGTAGGCGATTGTGTATCCGTCGGCGGGCACGACTGGCCGGGAGGCGGCCAGTCCCATCAGGGTGTTGCCGTAGGTCGGGGTCATGTAGGCGCCGTCGAGCAGTTCTTCCACGGCGAACCGGGTCCACTGTGGCGTGAACTCGGTGCCGCCGGAGAAGATCCCTGTGATCCCCGCCTGGCGGAGCGTCGTGCCCTTCTTTTCCAGAGCGAGAGCCAGGGCTTCGAGCAGCTTCGGCGTCGTAAACATGCAGCGGATGTCGTGGCCCGCCTCCAGGATCGTGATCGCCTGGTCGATGCAGTGCTGCTTGTAGGCCTCCAGGTGCTCCATCCAGCCCTTCTGGATCAGCTTGATCACCCAGCGGGGGTCGAGGTCGACGCAGAAGCAGATGCCGCCCCGATACTGGGCGAGGTGTTCGATCGAGAGCCGCAGCCGGCGGGGGCCGGAGGGACCGAGCATCAGCCAGTTGGCCCCCCGCGGAAAAAACTCCTCGGGGAGCGTGTCGCTGAACATCTCGTAGTCGGTGCGGAAGTCGCGGGAGTTGTAACGCGACTTTGGCGTACCCGTCGTGCCGCCAGTCTCGAACACGTAGGCCGGCTGGTCGGCCAGACCTTTCGGCACCCAGCGGCGGACCGGCCCGCCCCGGAGCCACTCGTCCTCAAACGGCGGAAACTTCTTGAGGTCGTCGAAGCCCTTCACCTCCTTCAGGGGATCGAAGGAGAGTGATTTCGCGTAGTCGAGCCAGAAGGGGCAGCCGGTGGACTCGTGGAAGTGCCAGGCGACCATCTCGACGGTGTGGGCATCGAGGATGCCGCGGGCATGAGCGATCTGATCCGGACTCGCGAGTTCGAAGACCGGGGGCGTGGCGGCGGTCGTTTGGATGGTCATGGCAGCGTGCAGGGAGGGGGATGGATGGATCAGCCTTCGGACGACTGTCCGGGAGGTTGGGGGAGCGGGGCACCGAGTTGGGCGAGCAGTTGGAGCACGCCGTTGAAGTGGGCGAGTCGGGGGCCGTAGCGGTCGATAAATTCACCCAAGGCATAGTCGCTGTCGGAGAAGTCTTCAGCGTTCTCCGCGGCCTCTTCGGCGATGCCCGAGAGGAACTCCGTGTGCACACGGGCGAGGGACTCGGCGGCCTTGCGGCAGGCCTTCGAGAGCTGGGGGTTTGCCTCCTTCCAGGCCCTGAGTTCGGCGTTTCGCTGCCGGTGCTGGAGTGAGACCTGGGCAAGAATTTCCAGAAGCAACTCAGACTGCTTGCGGCCCTCTTCGGCGAGCTGCCGAAGCAGCACGTTCGTCTCGGCGAGGTCACCCGTCGGCGCGGGACGGCCGGTCGTCGGAGCACCGGCTGAGATATCGACCTGGGTGAAGTACGGGAAATCGTCGGCCATGACTGGTCTCTGGGAAGGACGGCGGCCCACCGTGGGATCGCTCTATCGTAGGCAGCCCGGGCCTCCACCGCCATCAGCCGGAGGCCGGGCCGGGCAATCGGCAGGGCTTCGCCACCTTGCCAGGAACGCTCCAGCCTCACGATGCCGCCGGGGGATCGCACCCGGCCCGACCCGGCGCTTCAAGTGGCCGACAGGTTTGCCCGATGGATGGGAGGGCGAGTTGCACGGACGCGACCCGCGGGCGGATCCAGGGAAACGTGTATGCAGCAGGAGGCGGACGGGCCTGGGGACGTAGCGTTCGGGTTTCTGACGGCGGTCGATTCGCCGGCCCACGGACTGTTCGGCGGCTACCTGGTGGTCGACGGCCTCGGTCGTCCGCTCGAGTTCCACTGCACCGCTCCGGTCAAGGTTTCGCGCGCCCAGCAGATTCTTTACGGCTCGACGCTTCACGGTCATCTCCACGGCCGGCAGATCGGCGGCGCGCTGCTTTCCGAGGGCAAGGCCGATGCGGCGGTGGTGCTGACCGACCTCGAATCGATGCTGCATGTGAGGCCGCACACCAGCCTCCCGGTGGCACTTGTCCGGCGGATCGACGAAGCGACTGGCCCGGGGGGCCTCGTCTTCGGTGATGCGGTCGTGAGTCCCCATGCTGCCGACGCAGAACGGGCCGCCGAGTTCGAAGCGAGGCTTTCCACGCTCGCCGCGGCGGTCGACCTCCGTGAGCCGTTCGAAAGGATTCGGGCGGCTCTCGAAGAGGCCCAGCGGCACTGAACGCGGCAGCGAGCCGGGGAGAGACCATGGCCGTCGAACCAGCCCCCGGGCCCGCGGAGCCTTGCGTGACCTCATGGCCTTCGGAGGCACTCGCCATGCCTCCCGCGGCCGTGGCCTCCACGCACCGCTTCGAGCTTCCGGCACCGCCCGCCTTGCGGCTGCCCGTGGCGACGCCCGTGCCGGCGGTGGCGACTGTCGAGTTGCTGCCGCAGCGGCCGCGGGTGCAGAGCCATTTCTTCGCCCGGCCTTCCGCGCCGCCGCCTGCGAGGTCGAGCGACGGTGCCCGCGCCGCGTTGGGAGTAGACGGAGGCCCGAGCCGGCCGCTTCAGGATCGCGGCTCCGATGGAGCCGTCCCGCGGCCACCACGGACCCGGATCACGCCGCCGAAAGACGTCGTCAAGCTCTCGGAGCGGTTCTTCTATTTATTGCAACCCGATCTGGAGACGACTCTCCGATCGGCGCGGCTCGAGTTTCCCCGGCAGCCCTTCCCGTTTCAACTGGACGGCATGGCCTTTCTCGTGCCGCGGCACGCAGCCGTGCTCGCCGACGAGATGGGGCTCGGCAAGTCGATGCAGGCGATCTCGTCGATCCGGCTGCTCGTCCGGAGCGGTGAGGCCCGGCGGGTGCTCGTGGCCTGCCCCAAGGGCCTTGTGAGCAACTGGGCCCGGGAACTCGCCGACTGGGCGCCCGAACTGATCGTGGCCGTGATCGAGGGGGATCCTGTGCGGCGGCGGTGGCAGTGGTCACTCGACGAAGTGCCCGTTAAGCTCGCGAACTACGAGGTTCTGGTCCGCGACCGCGATCTCGTGGCGGAGCTTGGCCTCTCGTTCGACCTCGTCGTGCTCGATGAGGCCCAACGGATCAAGAATAAGTCGAGTCAGACCAACCGGGCGGTGACCTCGCTCGACCGCCGCCGCAGCTGGGCCCTGACCGGCACGCCGGTGGAGAACTCGGCCGACGACCTGGTGGGCATCTTCGAGTTCGTCTCACCGGGCGAGATCAGCGAACGGATGAGTCCCAAGGCGATGGGGTCGGCCGTGGCCGACCACATCCTTCGCCGCACGAAGGACAAGGTTCTCACCGAGATGCCGCCGCGGCTCAACCGCGACGCCCCGATCGAACTCGGTCCCGAGCAGCGGGAGACCTACCGCAAGGCCGAGGAGGAGGGGGTGCTTCGGCTGGCCGACATGGGACGCGAGGCCACGATTCAGCACGTCTTTGAACTCGTGCTCCGGCTCAAGCAGATCTGCAATTTCGACACGGCCACCGGCGAGAGCGCGAAGCTCGACCGGCTCGCGGCGGAACTCGAGGAGGTGCAGGCCAGCGGCCGCAAGGCGCTCGTCTTCAGCCAGTGGGTGGAGACGATCGGTCGGCTGCGAGACAAACTCGGTCGCTTCGGGGCCCTCGAGTATCACGGCGGCATGTCCACCGCCGCCCGCGACGAGGCGATTCAACGCTTCCGCAACGATCCGGCACACTCGGTGCTGCTGCTCTCGTACGGCGCTGGCGCCGTGGGGCTCAATCTCCAGTTCTCGCAGTACGTGTTCTTGTTCGACCGCTGGTGGAACCCAGCCGTCGAAGACCAGGCGATCAACCGGGCCCATCGGATCGGTGCCGTCGGTGCCGTGACCGTGACCCGCTTTCTCTCCGTAGGCACGATCGAGGAGCGGATCGACGCCGTGCTTCGGCAGAAGCGAGACCTCTCCGACACGATCCTCTCCCAGGCCGACGGCCCGGTCCGTTCCGGCCTCACGACGGCCGAACTGCTCGCCCTGTTCGGCATCCAACCGGCCGACCGCCTGGCCGCCTGACCGGCCGACATGCTGCGGATCGACCCGTGGCGTTCGCACACAGCCTCCTGCGTGGCCGCGGCGGAGCCACTGAGGTATAACCCGGGCGTCACTGAAGGCAGTTCCTGGGAGATGACACGGGCAACGCCCGCACACCGGGTGTGACCCTTGGCAAGACCAGACGAGCCTGCAATCAGGACACGGCGGGGGATCGTCTCGCAGGGCTTTTGCATACAGGAGATCCAGATGGTCCGTCGCAAGGCGAGTTCCCCTAGCCGTCGGGAGTTTCTCCGGCGGGGGGCCGTAGCAGGTGCGGCCGTAGCCGCACCGATGATCATTCCGTCTTCGGCGCTCGGGCTCGACGGGACGGTGCCCCCGAGCGAGCGGATTCGCGTCGGTGGCATCGGCATCGGTCGCCGGGGCGAGTACGACCTCGGCTGCTTTCTCCAGCAGCCCGACGTGCAGTTCGTCGCCGTCTGCGACGTCAAGGAGCACCGTCGAACTCAGGTGAAAGGTCTGATCGACGCCCACCACGGCACGACCGCCTGCGCCACCTACCGTGACTTTCGCGAGCTACTGGATCGCGACGACATCGATGCCGTCTTGATCGCGACGGGGCCCAACTGGCACGGGCTGATGGCGATGCTCGCCGCCCAGGCGGGGAAAGACGTCTACTGCGAGAAGCCCTGCACCAAGAACATCGCCGAGACCCTCGTGCACCGCGACACCATGCGGCGGTGCGGGACCGTCTTCCAGGCAGGCACGCAGCGGCGGAATCTGCCCCACTTCGCCTTCGCTTGCGAACTGGCCCGCACCGGCCGGCTGGGGCAGCTCTCCCGTGTCTATGCCCATCCTGCGGGCATGAAGGCCATGACCAGCGG
Source organism: Candidatus Kuenenia stuttgartensis (assembly GCA_945891385.1). GTDB lineage: Bacteria > Planctomycetota > Planctomycetia > Pirellulales > UBA1268 > QWPN01. The sequence continues at coordinate 222,637 of CAMDDJ010000001.1, forward strand.
CTGGCTGCCCGAGGAGTCGGCACCCGACGCGCAGATCGACGATTGGGACATGTATCTCGGGCCGGCGGCCTGGCGGCCGTTCAATGCCCGCACCCTCGCCGATGGGTTCAACTTCGAGAAGGGGGGCGGGCTCGTCGGCGGGGGCGTGCTCGAGTGGGGCTCGCACTGCGTCGACCTCTGCCAGTGGGCGGTGAACGATCGGCCGCCCCCGGTGGAGTATGCGCCGCCGCGAGACGGCCAGCTCGTCTGCCGTTACGACGACGGAGTGGAGCTTGTATTTCGTGAGCAGGGCTGGATCCCGCTCGGCTCCTGTCCCGTCCGCTTCGAGGGTAGCGCAGGCTGGGTCGAGGCGGGCGACAGCGGCAAGCTCGTGCTCTCCTCGCCCGAACTGCTCGCCGGCCGCAAGGTCGAGGAGATCGGAGGCTACCCCGCCACCTTCCACGTCCGCGACTTCCTCGACTGTGTCAAGACCCGCGGCCAGCCCAAGGGCAACGCCGAGGCCGCCTGCAACGCGCACCTCGCCTGTCACGCTGCGAACATCGCGATTTTTCTCGGGCGGCCGGTGCGGCTCGACATCGAGACCTATTCCTTCCTCGACGACGAGGCTGCGAACCGGCTCCGATCCGAGGCGCGGCGGGAGCCGTGGCACGCATGAGACTTCCAGGCTCAAGAAAGACCGACGCGATCCCGTCTGCCGCGAGGCACCACGCGAGGCAGCATAGGAACACAGCCCATGGCGGGGCCATCGGCTGGTGGAGCGGCTGGCTGCTCGGGCTCGCGCTGATCATGCCGGCCGCGGCGTTCGCCGAACCGGCGTCGACCTGGGGCGAGGCGGACTTGCTGGCCGTTCTGCGGAGTGAGACGGCCGAAGCCGACAAGGCGCTTGCCTGCAAGTTTCTCGCGGTCAACGGTTCGCCCGCCGCGGTCGCCGATCTTGCCGGCCTCTTGGCCAACCCGCGGCTGGCATCCTGGGCTCGGATCGCCCTGGAGGTGATCCCAGGGCCAGAGGCCTCGGCGGCACTGCGGGACGCAACCGGGAGGCTGCACGGCAGGCTGCTGACCGGCGTGGTCACGTCGCTCGGCGTTCGGCGGGATCAGGCCGCGGTGTCGCTGCTCGCCAAGCTGTTGGTCGCCGATGATGCGGAGGTAGCGGCGGCGGCTGCCTGGTCGCTCGGCCAGATCGCGACCGTCGAGGCGGGCGAGCGGCTCGCGGCGGCTATCGCAGCGGGTGCATCGCCAGATCGGCTCGATGCTCTCGCTCAAGCGGCCGTGCTCTGTGCCGCGAACCTGGCTGCCGCCGGTCAGCGTGACGAGGCGGTCGCTCTCTTCGGCGTGATCCGAGCAGCGGAGGTTTCCGATCAACGGCGGGCTGAGGCCGTTCGGGGCACGATTCTTGCCAAGGGGCAGGCCGGGATCGCACTGCTCGTCGAGACGCTGCGGTCTCCGAAGAAGCGACTGTCGAACATGGCAATCTTCACGGCCCGCGAGCTCGGTAGGGGCGACCTGGCAGTGGCTGCCGCGGTGGATGCGGCGCTCGTGCAGGAACTCGAGGCTGTCGCCGCGACCGGAGCGGATGACCGGGCCGTGCTCCTGATCGACGTGCTGGCCGAACGACAGGCGGCTGGATCGGGGCCGTCGCTGGCGACGGTGCTCGCGCGGGTTGCGACCGACGCCGCGACTCCCGTGCGGCGTGCTGCGATCGAGGCCCTCGGTCGCATCGGAGACGCCTCGGCGACAGGAGTTCTGCTGGGCGTGTTGGCCGGTGACGACCAGCGGCTCGCCGCTGCCGCCCGGGATGCCCTGGCGACCCTGCCGGGCGAGGCGGTTGATCGAGCGATCGTGCATCGGCTCGCTGATGCCGACGACCGTTCGCTCCCGGCGGTCGTCGAACTCGTCGGTCGCCGGCGGATTCCGGCCGTCGTGGAGCTCCTGCCGTTGGCAACCCATGCCGACGCCGGCGTCCGCACTGCTGCGATCGCCGCGCTTGGGCCCACCGTCGATCTCGCGAATCTCGAAGTGTTGGTTTCCGCCGCAATCGCACCGCTGAGCGATGCCGAGGGAGATGTGGCGAGGAAGGCACTCCGCGAGGCGAGCGTGCGGATGCCCGATCGCGACGCCTGCGCCGCCATCCTGGCCAAGGCATTCGCCACGGCATCGGCTCCGGCGAAGCTGATGCTGCTCGATGTGCTCGGCGAGGTCGGAGGGAGGGAGGCACTGGCAACGCTGGCTGCCGCGGCCACCTCGGCCGATCAGTCGCTCGAGGATGCTGCGACCAGAATCCTGGGGAAATGGATGACCGCCGATGCCGCGCCGGTGCTCTATGAGATCGCTGCCGCGGCGCCGGGAGGGAAGTTCAAGACCCGCGCGCTGCGGGGCTACCTCCGGATCGCTCGCCAATTCACCCTGCCTGATGCAGAGCGGGCGGCGATGTGTCGCAAGGCGCTCGCGGTCGCGCGCGACGAGGCCGACCGCAAGGCGGTGGCCGAGATTCTGAAACGCTATCCGGCCGTGGCCGCCCTCGTGGCGGCAGAGGCTTCGCCGGAGGCGGGGCCTGAGGCCGACGCGGCCGAGCCGAATCAGGGCACCGCTCGCGAGCGGGCCGCTGAGAGGTCACGGCCTGCGGTGGCGTTCGACAAGCAGGTGCTCAGCGAGCGGTTCGTTGCCGAGGGCTGCGCAGTGGCCGACTTCGACGGCGACGGTCATGCCGACATCGCAGCCGGCAATGCGATCTGGAATGGCCCCGCGTTCACCCGCCAAACGGAATACACGCCGCCGCGAGAGAATGCCGACGGCCCTGCCAAGACCCCCTATGATCCTGCCCGCGGGTATTCCAATTTCTTTTTGATGTTCGCCCAGGATTTTGACGGCGATCGCCGTCAGGATCTGGTCGTCTACGACCTGCCCGGCGAACCCGCGGCTGTGTTCGTCAACCCGGGAGAGGCAGGGGGGCATTGGCCGCGGCATGTGCTGCTGGAGGTAGCCGACGGGGAATCGCCCGGGCTCGTCGACATCACCGGGGACGGGCGGCCTGAAGTGTTTGCCCAATCGAGCGGGCCCGAACTGGGCGGCCGGCTCGGGTTCGCCGAGGTCGACTGGTCTCGGCCGTGGGCTGGGGCGCGGTTTCGGCCGATCACACCTCGCAGTCCGGAGAACGACAAGAAGTATTTCCGCTACACGCATGGGGCCGGGGCGGGCGACGTCAACGGTGACGGCCGCGTCGACATCCTCACGAAGGACGGCTGGTTCGAGCAGCCGGCCGACATCGCGAGCGACGCGATCTGGCCATTTCATACCGGGCCCTTCGGTCCGGCCGGGGCTCGCGGCGGGGCTCAGATGCTCGTCTTCGACGTCGATGGCGACGGACGGAACGACGTGGTGACGAGCTATGACGCGCATGGCTACGGCCTGGGCTGGTTTCAGCAAGCGGCCGACGGATCGTTCAGCGAGCATCGGATCCTGGGCGGCCCCGCCGACGAGAATCCCGCCGGCGTCTGCTTCAGCCAGCTGCATGCGCTGGCTGCGGCCGACATCGATGGCGACGGGCTGACCGACGTCGTGACAGGGAAGCGCCGCTGGGCCCACGGCCCGGGCGGCGATCCCGAGCCGAACGCGCCGCCGGTGCTTTATTGGTTTCGGCTAGTCCGCGACGGGGCGGGCAACGCAATCTTCGAGCCGCATCTGATCGACGACGACAGCGGCGTGGGGACCCAGGTGACCGTGGCCGATCTCGACGGCGACGGCCGGCCCGACATCGCCGTGGCCAACAAGCGGGGAGTGTTCGCCTTCCGGCAGCGGCCGCGTTGAAGCGAGAGTCGTTGCCGAAACAAGGCTGCGGCGGGCCACCTGGCTCCATCGAGAACATGGGGTGGCTGATTCCCTCGCGGGCTGCCGCAGTTCGCCCAGCTTGTCGCCCTTCCGCGGCGAAGGGTGGACCACCGCGTGTCTCGGGTTGACCCGGGCCGCGGTGGGCTGTTGGATTCCCCCCTTGTAGCTTCTCGTGACCAGGCAGGATTCGCCGCGCATGTCCCCCGATATCCATACACGGCTCTGGTCGTGGCGCGGGCTGCTGGGGTGGGTGGTCGTTGTCACTGTCGCGGCAGGCACAGGCCGACCGGGCCGGGCCGACGTCCATCCGCATGCCGACGAGCCGCTTCATGCCCGCGCCGCGGCAGCGGCTCAAACCCCGGCCGCGGTGGTTCGGAGCGAGGGAGCCAATGAGGGCGATGTCGAGATGGATGCTCAGCTCGCCGCCGCAGTCGAGCGTGAGGTGACCAGGCGGCTGGCCGGCATTCCGCGGCCGGTCTACATTCCGGCCACCGATTTTCTCCCGCCGAAGGGGCTCGTGCTCTATGCGAGCAAAAAGCAGGACGGGGGCTTTCCCTACGCGCTGGCGATCGACGGCTTCGTGCAGTTCCGCTGGCTGGAACTCTCCCACAGCGTGGCCGACTGGACCGATGCCACTGGGATCGTGCGGCCGGTCCACAACGAGAACGCCTTCAACCTGAACCGGTTTCTGATCGGTCTCAGCGGCTACGTCGGCAGCGAGCAGGTGCCCTACAACATCTCGCTGTTCGGCACGACCAACGCCGGCGTGCTGGTGACGGCCGTGCCGGTCGGCTTCGTGGGCTGGCGGGCGACCGAAAATGCGACGATCGGCGGCGGCGTGACCCAGGTGCCGGGCACGCGGGAGTGGATGATCTCTTCCCGCTGGCCGATGGGCGTCGATCGCAGTATGGCCAACACCTTCTTCCGGCCCAGCTATAGCCCGGGCTTCATGGCGATCGGATCGTTTCTGGAGAAGCGGGGCTTCTACCACGCCGGCATCTACAACGGCATCGACGGCGGCGCGTCGGGACTGTTTCGCGAGGGCACCTCGATGGCCTTCTCGGGAAACACCTGGTTCGAGCCGCTCGGTCCCTATGGCCTCGGCTACTCCGACATGGAGCACCACGACGAGCTGGCGGTGCGAGTCGGGACGTCGGGCACCTATGCACGAACTCCGGCGACGTTGATCGAGGATCTTGCCGGCTACGCCAACCCAGAAAACACGGTGGTCCGCCTCTCCGACGGCACCCCGATCGCCGAGCCCGGCGCGCTCGGCCCGGGCACGCGGCTGCGGCAGTTTCGCTACAACCTTGCGACCGTCGACGCGGGCTTCAAATACCGCGGCTGGTCGGGCTTCTTCGAATACTCCTGGCGGTACCTCAACAACTTCGTGGGCGAGGGAGACTTCGTCCGCCAGAGCCTGTTCGACCAGGGCGGCAGCGCCTTCCTCGGCTGGTGCTTCGTGCCCCGGACATACGAGGTCTACGGTCGCACGAGCGCCCTGACGGGCCAGTATGGCACCGCCCAGGAGTATGGCGGCGGCCTCAATTGGTATCTCCACGAGACGAGGCAGAACCGGCTCACGGTCGAGGGGCTCTACATCAACAGTTCCCCGACCCTCAACTACATCTATCCCTACCGCGCCGGCTTCACCGGCATGGCGATCCAGACGCAATACCTGGTCGTCTTCTGACATGAGCGGCACGCACGGGTTGGGGTGGCGGGCCGGTGGTCGGAGGGACTGCGGCCGACGACGCTGCCGCACGAGCCGCTTTTGAGCCACAGAAACCAGTATCCTATCCCTTCATGTCGGCCTGAAGACCTCGGCACCCCGCTCCCCGACGAGGCGATGCGCCCATCACCATGCCACAGCCCCCTGTCATCACCGCCGTGATCATCGTTGACCATGGCTCTCGCCGGGAGGCGAGCAACGAGATGCTGCTCGAGGCCACCAAGGCGTTCCGGGCCTCGTCGGGCTATGCGATTGTGGAGCCCGCCCACATGGAAATCGCCCAGCCCGATATCGCCGCGGCCTATGATCGGTGTGTCTCCCAGGGAGCCACACGTGTCGTCGTGTTTCCCTATTTCCTCTCGCCAGGAAAGCACTGGAAGCACGACATCCCTGCACTCGTTGCTGCGGCTGCCGGCCGGCATCCCCACACCGAATGGCTGGTGACGGCCCCGTTTGGTCTCCATCCGCAGATGCAACAGATCATCGCCGACCGGATTCAGGCCTGCCTGGCGGTCGCGACCGGCGCTGCCGCCGCGGGCTGCGACGCCTGCGGTGACGGGCGGGACTGCAGGCTTGCGTCGCCCGAGAAACCCGCCGGGTAACGCACCGTCGTCGACCGGACCGTTCTCAGGCGGGCGGATGCTGCGAGTCCTTGGGCAATGGCGTCGACCTCGATGAACCGAAGCATCGCGGGCAGAGGAAGCAGGTTCGAAACAGTATCGGAGGAGTATTCGATGCGATGGCGCACCGGATCGCGTGAACACTTGAACCGCCGAGATTAAACGTGTATATTTGTACATACTTTGGTGTGTTCGTGCAACCAAGGGCCTTCGGGAGACAGCCGTGATTCCCCGCCCAACTTCCCATGATCCACAGCCACCACGGCTTCTCGATCGTGTGGCAGAAGCGGCGATCACTCGCCATTTGTCAGCGAATACCCGCAAGGCCTACATCCGCTGGACTCGCCGCTTCGTGCTCTTCCACCACAAGCGCCATCCGCTCGACATGGGCGTAGCAGAGGTCAACGCCTTCCTGACGCACCTGGCCGTAGAGAGCCACGTGTCGGCCTCGACGCAAAATCAGGCCCTCAGCGCCCTCCTCTTCCTCTACGGCACGGTTCTTGAGCAGCCACTCGGTCTCCTCGAAGGCGTGGTGCGGGCCAAGCGACCGAGGCGGCTTCCGGTGGTGCTGACGCCCGAAGAAGTCGGCCGAGTGCTGACCAGGTTGGAGGGAGTGCCGTTGATGGTGGCACTCCTGTTGTATGGTGCCGGCATGCGGCTCAACGAGGCTCTGACGCTACGAGTGAAAGACATCGACTTTGAGGCGAGTGAGATCACGATCCGGCAGGCGAAGGGCAACAAGGACCGAGTGACTGTGCTGGCACAACGTCTCAGACCACTTCTCCAGCGGGAGCTAGCGCGAAACCGGGTTCACCATGGACGCGAAGTGCAGAACGGTCGGGGCTGCGTGCAGGTGCCGAATGCCCTCGAGCGGAAATTCCCTGGCATTGGTCGGAGTTGGCCTTGGCAGTGGGTGTTTCCGGCGAAGGGCTATTACTTCGACCAGGAACTTGGCCGGCACTTTCGCTACCACTACCACGAAAGCCTCATGCAGAAGGCGATGCGGGCCGCGGTGGTGGCGGCGGGAATTGAGAAGCGGGCGGCATGCCACACGCTGCGACATTCGTTTGCGACGCACCTGTTGATGCGAGGCAGTGACATCCGCACGGTCCAAGAGCTGCTGGGACACAGCGACGTGAAGACGACGATGATTTACACGCACGTCCTGAACCGTGGCGGCCGCGGTGTGACGAGCCCGTTGGATGAGCTCAAGGGGCTGGGAGATGGCTGATCCCAGCACGGGCGGCAGCCAGCCCGGCAGCAGGCCAACCAGTCTGTCAGGCCGGCCAACCGCCCCGCCCCTACGCTGCATTTTTGCTGCGTAACGCCCCGAGCGGATGTGGGCGAAACCCACCCACAACCCCTGCCGTGCAAAGACATTGCGGTTAAGCCCAGTCGCAGGGCATAATCCGACTATCGGGGCATAATCAGGTGGTTACAAGGAACCGCAGAATTATTGGTTCTGGCGAGCCTCTAACCGTCCTCGGGTGATCGATGAACCCAACCGTTTACCTCGAAACAACGATCATCGGCTACCTCGCGATGCAGCCCAGCGGCGTTCTACGGATCGCTGCCAACCAGCAGACCACGCACGAATGGTGGATCGGGCATCGCCATCGTTTTTCCGTATATGTCTCTCGATTCGTGGTCAGCGAATGCGCGGCGGGGGATTCGGTCGCCGCGGCTGATCGCCTGCGTATGTTAGCCGAAGTGCCGCTATTGGAGGTCACGACGGATGCGGAGTCACTCGCCGCGGCGTTGCTTGAAGAGGTGCCGCTGCCCCTAAAGGCAGCCACCGATGCTCTGCATATCGCGGTCGCGGCCGTCAACGGTGTCGAGTATCTCCTGACCTGGAACTGCAGGCATATCGCCAACCCTGCCCTCAGGCCACGAATCGAATCCGTTTGTCGTAGAATGGGATTCGAGCCCCCTGTCATTTGCACCCCGCAGGAACTTCTGGAGATTGACGATGGAGACTGATCCGGTCGTTGCCGAAGTGCGAGCAGTTCGCGAGCAGCTGGCCGCCCGTCTCGGCTTCCGGCTCCACGACATCGTCAAAGAAGCACAGCGGCAAGATGCTGCTGGCGACAGAAAAGTCGTCCGGCTCCCGCCACGACGCCCAATCGCCGCGGCCATAGGCGCGAAGTAGCCAGAATCG
>CAMDDJ010000002.1 GCA_945891385.1 Candidatus Kuenenia stuttgartensis
GAGATTCTTGAACAGGGCGAGCCGTGGCTTCTTGTGCATCAGCCGGCAGTGCACCTGGTGCTCGATGATCGACATCAAGACGACCATCAAGACAAACCAGCCGATGACCGACACGATCTGTAGCAACATGGGCTCCCCGCTCGTGGTAATGATGGCACGGTGATGGCCACGAGCTCAGCCGCCCAGCGGAGTCGCAACGCCGAGGGGTGTACAAGACGGCTTACGACGACGTCAGGCCAGTTTTCCGGCATTCGCCCCCTCGACCCCCAGCCGGAGGCTCGGGGATCGGCGAACGCTCGCGGAGCAATCGGGGCGTATCCTCGCCCGCGACGCGACTTTTGCCGTCCCCGAGCCGGTGCTGCTGAGTTGACCTCGTGGCGAGTGGCCATCAGGCCGCCAGCCGTGCCGCCTCGGCCGGGTCTTCCGCGGCGAGCGGCCCGTCGGCTTCGGGCTCGACCGATTGTTCTTCGTCGGCTTCGTCGTTCGCCGGTCGCAGCCAGGTGAGCACCGCCGGCAGGAACACGAGCGACGTGACCGTGCAGGTCGTCACGCCCAGCGTGAGCACCCGTCCGAGACTCTCGAGCCCCTTGTGGCTGGCCACCATCAAGGCTCCGAAGCCAAGGATCGTCGTCAGCGCGTCGACGAGCACCGAGTTGGCCGTCGAGGCGCTCATCCGATACGGACCCGGTCGCTCGAGGAAGTCGTGGATGATGTGCACGCCGTAATCCACGGCGATGCCCATGATCAGTGGGATCCCGATCAGGTTGGCCGGGTTGAGGTCGATGCCGACCAGGCCCATCAGCCCGAGCATCTGCACGATGCCGACGGCAAGGGGCAGGACGGCGAGGGCCGAATACCGCAGCGAGCGGAAGTCGAGCCAGAGCACGGCCAGAATCACAATCAGCGAATAGAGCCCCGCCTGCTCGTAGCTCCGCTTCATCTCCAGCGACCCTTCATAGGCCTGGAGCGGATTGCCCGTGGCCCGCGGATCGACGCTGCGGACGTCCTTCACAAACCGCTCGAGCGCGTCGAAGTGCCAGATGTCTCCCCGGCCGTAGATCTTGAGAAGGTGCCGGCCGCTGGTGCCCACGAAACGCTCCACGAGGCTCGGCGGCAGGTCGTCGAGTGCCGGGGGGGCCGGATCGGCGACGGCCGCCAGGGCGTGCAGCCGGCTGAGCAGGTCGCCGGCCGCCCGCTGCTGAAAGGCAGCCAAGGCCCGGTAGCATTCCTCCGGGCCCTTTGTCCGGAGGCTGTCACGGGCCCGCTCCAGGTGCCAGGCCGTCCGCAGCCCGCCGGGCCGCTTCGATGCCTCTCCCTGCGCCCAGCCGAGCGTCTCGCCGAGCGCGTCCAAGCGATCGACGGGGATCTCCGGAGGCCGCTCGGGGAGGGTGGCCAGCCGGCCGCGGATGCGCTCGATCGTCGGCTGCTTGAGTTCCTCGTCGACCGGCAGGAGTGAGGCGATCTCGTCGATTCGCTCCACGCTCGGCAGGGCCTCGAGCTTCGCCTTGCGTTCGAGCAGCTGCTCCCGTGAGTCGGCGATCGAGAGGGCATACCAGACGCTCTGGTCGCACTCGGTCAGGAGTTTCTTCTCGACCTCAACGCTCTCCAGGCCGTCGGCCTGCATGTTCAGCAGGTTGTGGTCGTAGTCGAGCTCGTGCAGCCCGCCGGCCAGGGCCAGGGAGCAGGCCACCGCCGCCAGCGTGACAAACCGCGGATGCCGCATCAGGGGCGCAAGCCAGGAATGAACCGGCACGGGCTCGGGAATCCGTCGGCCGAGAAACGAGCGGTCGACGATCGCCACCACCGCCGGAAGCACGAGCAATTCCGCCGCACAGCAGAGCAGGATGCCGCCGCCGGCGATCAGACCCAGCTCCGCCACTCCCACGAAACTCGTGAGCGCCGCCGAGAAGAAGGCCACCGACGTCGTGATCGCGCCGGTGAGAATGCCCGGTCCCACCGTGCCGCTGGTCTCCAGGAGCGCTGCGGCGCATTCGAGCCCACGCCGGCGATTCTCCAGATAGCGACCGACATAGTAGGTGCCGTAGTCGATGCCGACGCCGATCATCGTCACGGCGAAGGTCACGCTGAGGATGTTGAGGTGGCCCACGCTCACCGCAGCCCAGCCGAAGGCCCAGGCCATTCCGATCACGAGCACGCCGTTGGCCATCAGAGCATGCCGGAGGCCGCCGAAGCCCGCCATGATCACCACGACCACCGCCACGAGCGACAGGCTGCTCGCCCAGACCATCGAGGTCTGACTGGTCCGCATCTCATCGTTTTCCATCACCGGCAGGCCGGTCAGGCCGAGCGAGGCGGTCGGGTGCCCAGCTGCCACGCGGGCGATGATCCGCCGGAGTTCGTCGGTGGCCGTCGAGGCCCCCGCGAAGCCCCCCTCATCCTTGACCAGCCGCAGGAGCACGAATCCCAACTTGCCATCCTTGGCGAGCAGATGTTCGCTCGAGAGATCGCGAAGCGTGCTCAGCGATTCCGGCATGCTCGGCCAAGGTGAGACATACTCCGGAATCCGGCCAGGCACTGGCGGCGGCGCCTCGAGGCCGGCCAGCAGGCTCTCGCTGAACCGCTCGAGAGTAAGGGCTGGCGGTTCGCCGGTGGCCCCGGCGGCCTGTGGGCCCGCGACCATCTGGGAAGCCATCCCCGCGACCATCGTGCCGACCCGCAACTGGGCCCACCCGCCATCGAGGATCGGCTGCGTCTGCTCGATGAACCGATCGATCGCGGTCAGGTCTTCGGGCGAGAGGTAGTGGAGACCCTTCGAACGAATCCGGCTGAGGTCGACTTCGTGCAGGACGGAGCGAAACAAGGCTTCGTCCTTGGCCACCTCGCGTGAGAGTTCCTCGAGCACGGCGATCACATCGCCCCGTGACTCTCCCTCCACCACGACGACGGCATCGTCGTCTTCGCCGAACTCGCGGATGTAATCGACCCAGAGTTTGTTGGTGTCGCTTTCGGGGTCGAGCAGGTCGACGCGGCTCACCTTGTAGCCGAGGTTTCCGGCCGTCCAGGCCCCGGTGCCCACCGCCGAGAGCACGGCGACCAGGGCCACGGCCCAGGGTTGCCAGAGGCAGAGCCGCGTCCAGGCGACGAGAGCCCGCCCGAGCAGGCTGACCGAGGGCTCGCGGGCCGCAGCCGTGGAATCGGCGTCGGATGAGGGGGCAGGATCGTGGAGCGTGAGCATGAACGGTCCCGAGCGACGGAAGCGAAGGGTCGGGAGGGTAGAAGACCGTGCCCTCCGAGCCAAGGCCCGCTCCACGCCCCCTGCCGGCCGGCCTCCTGGCAGGCTGGGAGGTCTGCGGTGACTTTGCCCGTCGCAGGGAAGTTTCCTTGTTTCCGGGTGGGTTGGTCGGCCGATTGAAAGGAGCGGGAGCGGTGCCGGGGCGGCGCCGCGACGGGGGTGGCAAACAGGGGGATCTGGCATGACCGCGCGCATCGCTGCGGCCTTGACCGTGGGGTTTTTCTCGGCACTTTCCTGGGGTTCGTGGACGCCCGCGGCCGAGCACTCGGCCGGTGGGGGAATCACAGCCTCACTCGCCGACTTTGGCGCGGCCGCGCGGGAATCATCCCGCCGGGCGATCGGGGAGCTACCGCTGGAACGGATCGCACCGGCCCACCGCGAGGCGATCGCCCACTTCAGTCAGGCCACCACGCTCCACCGCCGGCTGCCGGCCGAAACGATTCACTGCGAGCCCGAACTCCTCGACTTCCTGCTCACGAAGCCGGAGTCGCTCGTGGACATCTGGCGTGTGCTCGGCATCAGCCGCGTCTCACTCGATCCCGTGGCGCAGGGCCAATGGCAGTTGTCCGACGGCTACGGCACCGTCGGAACGGTGCGGCTCCTCCACCACGAGCGGCACGACACCGGCGGACTGCTCGTCTTCCACGGACGGGGCGGCTATTCCGGACCGCTCTCGCCGAAGAATCTCTCGGGCTCATGCCTGCTGGTAATCCGGTATCGCGATCTGGGACAGGTCGACGGCCGGGCGTCTCAGCAGGTCGAGATGGAGGCTTTTCTCGACGTCGATGGCCTGGGGCTCGAACTCGTCACCCGGACGCTCCAGCCACTCATCATCCGCTCGGCGGCCGCCAATCTCCACGAGATCTGCCTCTTTGTCAGCCAGTTCGCCGCCGCCGCCGGCCGCAACCCGACCGGCATTGCCCGGCTCGCCGATCGAATGAATCGCACGCCGCCGGCAGACCGCACGGCGCTGGTCACCGCTGCCTGCAGCCGCAGGCGAACCGCAGCGCGACCGATGCCGCAAGCAGGATCGACCGCCGATCTCCACGACGAGTTGGCGGCCCGCTGGATGTCGGTCGAAAGCCTCGACTCGATGCGCCGCTGATCACCGCCGCCGAGCCGGTGATGCCACGTCCGACGCGAGGCGAGGGGGTCGGCGAATGCTCGCGGAGCAATTGGGCGTATCTTCGCCCGCGACGCGACTGTTGCCGCCCCCGAGCCGGGGCTCAACCTCGATCCGACATGGTTTACTGGGTTCGCTCGGCCGTCGGCACCGCCGCCATCCGGGTTCGGGCCTCGGAAGCGACGAGATAGGGCCGCTTGTATTCGGGCATGTAACCCTTGGCGCCGCGGACGGTCACCTGCTGCCCCACGAGCGGCGCAAGGTTGACTCCGGGCTGCGGCGTCACGAACACGAGCACGTTGTTGCTCCCGTCGACAAGCGCCCACCGCGGTGCGTCGGGCCGACGAGAGATCACCGTGGCAAGCCGGCCGGTGGTTTCCATCTGATCTGGTGGCGTCCAATCGGGCTGGCCTCCGGCCGGACGTCCCCCCGGCAACACGCCGGGCCGCACCGGCCTCGTTCCCAGGGAGTCCAGGCTCGACCACATGCCTCCAAGCCGGAGCGGTGACGCCTCGGCCTCAGGCGGCGCGAGGATCGCCAGTTGCCGGCTCTGAATCTGTTCGAACCGCGCGAGCCGGGCGTCGATTGCTTCGGCCCGCGTCCGCTCGTCGGCGGTCGTGGCCCGGGTAGCCGCCAAACGGAGCCGATCACGAATCGGTGCGAGATTCCATTCGGCGCTCGGCCCGGCCACCGCCAGCGAGAGCGCCAGGTCGATGTCAGCCAGTTCATCGGCCGGCACCGGAGCGGCTCCCGCCCCGACCGCCGGCGGGGCAGCTGGCGGCGTCAGGTCGAAGACATTCGTGCCGCGAGGGAGCCAGCCCGAGATCAGCCGGCTCATGCCACTCGGCTGGTCGATCGGTCCGGGCTCGCCGGCAGCCGCGGCCACCGCCATCCGGTCACCGCCTTCGGCCACCGCCTGGGTAACGGCATCGCGAGCATCGCGAATCGCGGCGATTGCCTCGCCGGCCGCGGCCAGGCCGACCGCAGCGGGCTCCCGCTGCACCGCCGGTGCCAGGCCGGTCGGAAGGCCGAGGTCGGCAGCCCACGCCCAGCGAAACTCACCAGCTGGCGGCTCGACCCTGAGCCACTCGCCAGCGTGCCGACCTGCCGGGATCGTGATGCGTTCCAGGATCCGCAGCCGCTCGCCGGCCTCGAGCGCCACCTGGGAGACATGCCGCAGATCGTTGAGTTGAGAGCCCACTCGGGCCACAGCCGCGTCGGTCACGACGACTCCCAGCCGCGGTCGCCGTGGCCCGCTGGCCGCAGGCTGGTCGCCTTCCGGCACCTCGCTCACGTCGGCGGCCCTCACCCAGCTGTAGCTCCCTTGGACCGGACGGACCGCGCAGTAGCCAGAGTCGTCGATGGCCCAGACTTCGAGCGGCGTGCCCTGGGAGACCCGGTCGGTCGGATAGAAGTCGTCGCCCGGCCCGGATCGAAGCAGCGTCCGCATCGCCGTCACGGGCGCGGTGACCGGAAGCGCGTCGGAAGCGGTGGCCACCTGAGCGGCCAGTGCGACCACAGCGACCGTTGCCAGCGCATGCCAAGACAGCCGGCGGCAACCGTGGCGCGGGATCCGGTCTGAAGTCACCATCGTGCCACTGCCTCGCAGGTCCGCGCAGCCGCGGTCTGGCCACCTCGCGGGGCGGGGAGAAATACAGGGCCCGCGTCTGCTGAACAAGCCGGGATTGGCTGGCTCGCAGGCCATGTCGCCCAGAGCGCGTCCACAAAAAAACGCGTAGACGAGGCTTGGGCACCCTCGTCTACGCGCTCATGGACGAGCGGCCCGAGGGCCGCCCGCCCGATCCACTTCTAGTTCACCTGCCGGGGAGGCTCAACCCGCGATTGTGGCCGGCTGTCACGGGGCCAAAAAACGGTACCCGAGCCCAGCAAAACACCCCCCCTTGGTGGCAATTTCGGTCCGACCCGGTGGTTGGGGGAACCTGCGCCGGCACCCCCCGGCACGTGCGAGAGGTGACAGCGTCGACCTGCCAGCACGGCCCTATTCACCACCGATGCGTGGGGCGATCGAGCACCTCGCGGAGCATGATCAGCTTCCGCAGTTCGGTCGGCGAGCGCATGGCGGCGATCAGTTCGTCAACGACCTTCGGATCAGCCGCTGACGATTCCGGGTTGATCCCGGATGGCGACTCGTGGGCGAGGTCGTGTGCGAAGGCTGCGGCCACATGCTCGGCCACGTCTTCGCCGTAGCCAGCCCGGCCGATTCGACCACTGCCGCGATCATTCGCAGAGACCTGTGCAGGTGGCTGGGAACGCGACGCTGTGGGCAGCCGGGCCGGAATCGGCCGCTCGGCCGACTTCGCCCGAGGCGTTGCTGCCGGCGCCTTCGGGCGACGAACCGGCGCGGGCGACGATGGCTGCGGGGCCGCGTCGCCTCGCAGCGAACCCGCGAGAAAGTCGCGGATCTCCTGATCGATGTCGACGCCCGGCTGATCAGCCGGGCGGGCAGGACGGGGGACTGGCCGTGGCGGGTTGGCTGGCCGGCCGGCAGCCCGTTCGCCAGGCTTGCCGGCGGCATTGCGGAAGAGGTTCATGACCTGGGACACGATCCAGATCAGCACGAACACGAACGGCAGGAGCCCCTCGAGCCAATCGAGACCCGCAGCCACGAGCACGGGAGCGAAGGGGTGCATGGTCGGCCTCCAGTCGATGGATCGGGTCCGCGGTCGCGGCTCAGTTCGCCGGGGCCGCGGGGGCCGGTGAGGTGCCCCCGGCGATCGTTCTTCGCATGTCGGTGTCGGCCTGCAGGTTTCGCAGGCGATAGTAGTCGAAGATGCCCAACTGGCCGCCGGCCAATGACTCGGCCACCGCCTTGGGCACCTCAGCCTCAGCCTCGACGACTCCGGCCCGACTCTCTTCGATGGCCGCGATCATCTCCTGCTCGCGGGCCACGGCCATGGCCCGCCGTCCCTCGGCGTTGGCCCGTGCGACCCGGGTGTCGGCCTCGGCCTGATCGGCCTGAAGCCGCGCGCCGATGTTGGCACCCACGTCGATGTCCGCGATGTCGATGGAGACGATCTCAAAGGCGGTGTTGGCGTCGAGCCGACGGCCGAGCACCGTCTTGGAGATCACGTCGGGATTCTCGAGCACATCGGAATGCTTCTCGGCCGAGCCGATCGCCGAGACAATGCCTTCGCCCACCCGCGCGATGATCGTCTCTTCGGTCGCTCCGCCGATCAGTTGGTAGAGGTTGGTACGCACGGTCACGCGGGCCTTGACCTTGAGCTGAATTCCGTTCTTGGCCACGGCGTCGAGGGACTCGCGACCGCTGTTCTTGCCCGGGCAGTCGATCACCTTGGGATAGACCGAGGTCTGCACCGCTTCGCGGACGTTCCGGCCCGCGAGATCGATCGCCGCGGCCCGCTTGAAGTCGAGTTCGGTGATCTTGGCTTTGTTGGCGGCGATCAATGCCTGGATCACCAGGGGCACCCGGCCGCCGGCAAGGTAGTGGGCCTCGAGCGCCTGCCGCGTCACGCCGCTGGAGTCGCCCAGGCCGGCCTGCACCGCCATGATCTTGCTCCGGACGATCACCGTGGGGTTCACCCGCTTGAAGCTCATCGCCACCATGTCGAAGAGCCCGATACCGGCGCTCGAGAAGTAGGACTGCACCCAGAGCCGGAGGTAGCGGGCCACGAGCCCGAAGACCGCCAGCCCCACCAGAATCAGAACGCCGAGGATGATCAGGGGCAGCAGTTTCATCGATCGAACTCCAGACGCGGGGGAACGGCGCTCAAGGGGCAGAGCCCGAAACCCGGCCGATCAAGCCTGGTTCGCGGGCGGGGGTGAGTCAAGTTCGTCGCCGGGAGCCGAGTTTTGCCGGACGGCATCGAAATCGAACTCCTCGAGCAGGCTCGAAAGCCGGGCTCCGGCCGGCTCGGCTGCCGGGGCATCCGCCGCGGAGGGACCGCCATCCCCAGCCGCAACGTCAACCGACTCCTGGGCCAGGCGAGGCGGCAGCGCCGCTGCGACACCGGCCGCCTGCCGGACGACGAGCGACCGGCCTTGCACGCCGCTCACCTCGATCGGGCTGCCCGCAGCCAGGGGGCCGCCGTCGCTCACCGCCTCGAACAGGTGCCCATCGAGTTCAACTCTGCCCCACGGCAGCAGTTCGCCCTCGGTCCGGCCCCGTCGGCCTACGAGGCCGCGGAGGTGCCGCCGCTCGGCCAGGTCGGGAAGAACATCGTCGGCTGCGGGAGGAGGAGGCAGCACGCGTCGGCCCAGCGGCGTGGCCGGGAACCAGCGAAAGGCGGCCACCAGCACGGCCGGCACGGCGACAAACGTGCCGGCCAAGACGAGCATGCCCGCGGCCGCTCCCTGCTCCACGAACGCCGTCACCACGCCTGCCCCAAGCGCAAGCACGCTCAAGAGGCCGAGCACACCGCCCGAAGGCACGAACACCTCCAGGACGATGAGCGCGAGGCCCACCAGCACCATCGCCGTGATCCAGAGGAGTGGACTCATGCCCTCTCCGTCGGGACGACGATCACGCGGCCGCCGCGGACCTCGACGACCCGCACGGCGGTGCCCGGCTCGATCAGCGGACCGGCGCTGGCCACCTCGAGCACCTCGCCGTCGATCCGGGCCCGCCCGGCCGGGGCCAGCCGGGTGGTCGTGACGCCCTCGGCGCCGACCAGTTCTTCGGCCGGTGCCGCCTCATCGAATTCGGCCTCCGCTGGAGGCGCGAGCAGCACGCTCCGCAACCCCGGCGTGGCGGGGAGCCACCGCTGAACCGCTACCGCCAGCACGGCCACACCGGCGACCGCTCCCAGAACCCCCACGAGCGACCATTGCATCCGCTCGATCTGATAGTCGTTCATCGGCACCACGAACGACTGGCTGGCAAGAACCAACGACGCGATCACAAGCAGCCCCCCGCCGAGCCCCAGCACGCCGAACCCAGGCAGCACGAAGATCTCCGCCAGCACGCAGACGATGCCGGCCAGAAACAGCATCACCTCGAGCCAGCCACTCGTGCCGTGGAGGTATTGGCTCCAAAAGTAGACGATGAAGGCCACCATCGACACAAAGCCACCCAGGCCAATGCCTGGGGTCTTGACCTCGATGTAGAGGCCGGCGAGCCCCACGAGCAACAGAATCCAGGCCAGCCCAGGACTCGCCAACGCATCGAGAAGCTGGTCGGCCCAGCCCGGCTCGGCGACCGTCAGGTCGCCCTCGAGGCCGTAGGCCTGACGGAGGCCGGCGAAGTCATCGGCCACGTGGGCGGCCAGCCCAAGCGACTCGGCCCGCCGGCCATCCAGGCGGAGGGGACTCGGTCCGAGTTCGGGGCCCTTCCGCCACTCGACACGGTCGTCGCGCTCGGCGAGTTCTTCGGCGGTGAAGTATTCGATTCGACCGGTTCCCTGCTGCTCAGCCCGCTCCAACGCGAGTCCCGGAAGGACCGTTGCCAGCGGCAGCGACCAGGGACGGTCGCGGATCCGGGCCACGCCTCCCCGCCACGCTGCCGCGATCGCCTCGGCCTGCCGCTGATCGATCACCGCCGCACCCTCGCCCCCGAGCACAGCGGCGGGAGCCATCACGAGTTCGTCGCAGGCCAGCGCCACGAGAGCCGCATCCCCGCGTGCCTCGCGGGGCACCCAGGCCACCGTCCGCACCCGAGTTGGATCGAGACCGGCCAGCCAGTTGGCCAGGACGAGGCTCTGCTCGGGGGATCCTCCAGCCGAGTCGATTCTCAGGCAGATGAAGTTCGCACCGCTGTCCACCGACCGCTCGATCCGTTGCTTCAGCCGACCGATCAGGTCGGCGCTGGTGCCACCCGAGAGCGTCACCTGTGCGGCCCGCCAGCCGCCTTCGAGCGAGGGATCCCCCGCGAGCATCTCCTCGGCCAGCCCCAGACCGCGGGCGAGTTCCGCCGGCTGACCAGCCAGGATCCCTACGAACCCGAATTCTCGCGCCTGCCGGCCGTCGAATGCCAGTGGCGTCGGCGCCAGATCGGTGGTGGCCAGCACTGCGGCCCTGTCCTTCACCGCCCCAAGGTCCTCGGGCGCGACGAACTCCTCGCCGGCATCGGTCGAGACTCTGAGCACCCGGGCCGCCGGATCGAGCATGCCGACCGCGACGACCGGCGGGATCGTCCGACGGCGGGCGGCGATCTCCCGGTAGGCAGCCCGCATCGCCTCGTCGATCAGTGGCTCACCGATGTTGGCAGGACCGAGCACCGCGTCGGCCGGCATCGCAATCGTATCGCAGGCAAGGGCCACGAGCACGGCATGGCCGCTCGCACCTTCCGGCAGCCAGGCGACCGTGCGCACGCCCGCCAGCCGGGGACTCGTCAGAAAGCGGGCCAACTCGAGCGCTCGACCGAAGTCGCTCGTCTCGGCATCGCTCCCGTCGGCGGGATCGAACCGGAGCACGAGAATCCCCCGCTCCCCAGGCGAACTCCGGAGATGATCGAGTTGACGAATGATCGCCCCCTCGACCTGTGTGTCGATCGTGCCGGTGATCGGCAGCCGGAGGGAGAGCGTGATCGCCGGAGCCGCCGCGGCGATCGCGGCACCGGTCATGCTCGCCCAGACCAGGCCCAGCATGATCCCGTCGTGGATCCGGTGGACGACCAAACCGTGCCGCATGGCCGAGCTCCAGAACCCGCTCCGACAATCCTGCAATTTTAGGATCCCGACGGGACGAGTCAAAAAACGCCCCCGGAGCGGCCGGGGGGCGACGACGAGTTTCGCTGCGGCTCGTGGCGGAGTCTGCTATAGAATAGTTTCCGATGAACGACGCGGTCGCCTCCTCCTCCGATCCCGAACTCGTCGCGCTCGTCGCCGCACGGGCGCTGAAGCGTGGCACGTTCCGCTTGGCCAGCGGCCGCGAAGCCAGTTTCTACCTCGACGCCAAGCAGGTCGTGCTCGACGCCCACGGCGCCATGCTCGTCGGCCGCGGGATTCTCCGTCGTCTCGAGGCGGCTGGAACCCTGCCCGCCGCCGTCGGAGGCATGTCGATCGGGGCCGACCCCGTCACCGCGGCCGTCGTCACGATGGCTGGCGTCGAAGGAAAGCCGCTCAAGGGCTTCCTGGTTCGGAAGGAAGCGAAAGGTCACGGGCTGCAGCGGTTCATCGAAGGACCGGTGGAGCCGGGCCAGCGGGTGGTGATCGTCGAAGACGTGGTCACGACCGGCGGATCGTCGCTGTTGGCGATCGACCGGGCGATCGAATTCGGTCTGGTCGTCGAGCGGCTCGTGACGGTCATCGACCGGCTTGCGGGCGGCCGGGAGGCGCTGGCAGCCCGGGGGATTCCGCTGGAGTCGCTAGTGACGATTCGTGACCTTGGCATCGAGCCGGATGCCGCGTGACCCGGACGGGGTTGCTTGCCCCGACGTCTCCGGCAGCCGTAGGCTTGGAGTCATGGTGCTCCGCGTGTGGGTTGTCACTGCGAGTCGTCTTCGCACTGCGTTCGGACGTGCTCTGATCGCCTCGGCGATTGCCCTGATCGCCGAGGCGGCGGCGGCCGGCGTGGCCCCCGAACCTTCCCCGGAGGAATGGACGGGCCTCATCGACCAACTCGGTGACCCCGACTACGCCGTCCGGGAAACTGCCGGCCAGAAACTCTCGGCCGCTGGCGCTGCCGCCGCCGACGCCCTGCTGGCAGCCGCCGAGGAGAGCCCGGACCTCGAGGTGGCCCTGCGCGCCGGCTGGCTCGTGGCGTCGATTCCGCTGGCGACGGGCCACGAGAGCCCCGAGGCGGCTGGACTGCTCGACGCCTACGCCGTAGGCGATCTGGCAGACCGGGTGGGCGTGATGCGTCAACTCCTGCGACTCGACGACGATCAAGGCATCGAGTCGCTCGCCCGCATTGTCCGCTTGGAGCGAACGGCGACGGGCTCGCGGATGGCAGCGGCGCTGCTCGTCCAGGATTGGCAGCCCGGAGATCCGTACTGGCCGGTCATGGTGCCCAACATGCTGGCCGGACTCGGCAATAGTCGGCGGCCAGCGGCCGGATTCCTGAGGGGACTCGCCGCCTATGCCACAGCCACTACTCCGGCCGAGGCGGCCGCCGGAGTCGAAGCCTGCCAGGCGGTGATCGAACTCCTCGGGGCAGACCGCGTTTCGTCTGGAACCGCTGAGGCGGCGGATGCCGAGAGCCCCCTGAACACGGATCTGGCGGGCCGGGCGTTTCGCCGCTGCCTGGCGGCGCTGCTCGCCCACGAAGGACGCCGGGCCGAGGCCCTGGCGACGGCCAGCCCCTTGTTCGCTGATGCCGACCGACCAGCCGCCGTAGAACGGATTGCGGCCGAACTTCAATGGCTGACCGCCCGAGGACTTCCCGAAGCGGTCGATCTTGTGACGGCCGACCTCGGTGACGATGCCAACCCGTTCCTCGCCTATGCGGCGGCCCTCGCCTGGCGGCAACGACCCGGGGCTGAGGCTGCGGCCAAGGCGGTCTCCCTGTCGGACGTGGCCCATCGCCGACTCGACGAGGTCGACCTCGGGGAACGACTCGGGGCAGCCGTGGTTTTGGCCCGCTGGGGGGGCATCGAATGGGCGGAACGGGAATATCAAACCGTTCTTGCGGCCACCGACACCAGACCGGCTGATCGCGCCCTCACAGCGATTTCGTATGCCGAGTTTCTCCATGACCAGGAGAGGGATGCCGCGGCGGCCGAAGCGCTGCATGCGGTCCTCGATGCCGACGGCCAGAAGGCGGAGGATCTCGAACAGGGACTCATGCAGCTCGGCCGGGATCCCCGCGAGATCCGCTCGCGGATGCTGTTCTTTGCCGCCTGTGCCGCCGCCGATGACGCCGCTCGCGATCGCCTGCTCGAGGAATCGCTCCGGGCCTTTCCCGACGACATCGACACGCTCATCGCCCTGTACCAGCGGGCCAAGGACGCACCCGATCGCCGCACCGAGCTCGTCTCGCGGATCGCCCGCACCGCGGCGACGATCGAGCAGGAGATCCGCAGCATCCCTGCCGACCCGAGCAGCCGCAACGAATACGCCTGGCTGATCGCCAACACCGAGGGGGATCTCGCCAGGGCGACCCGCTACTCGCGGGACTCCCTCGTCGATTCCTTCGACACGGCAAGCTACCTCGACACGCTCGCCCACTGCCATGCCGCCGCCGGCCAACTGGAGCGGGCGATCCGAACCCAATGGTTGGCCGTCAAACAGGAGCCCCACAGCCGGCTCATCCGGCGAAATTTCGCCCGGTTTCGCGGGCTCGGAGAATCTCGGCCATGATGCCCGTCCACCATCTCACCGTTCGCGACACCCGCCTCGCCGTGTTCACCGCCGGCTCGGGCCTGCCGCTCGTGCTGCTCCATGCGTTTCCACTCGACCACCGTATGTGGGAGCGGCAACTGCCGCTGGCCGATCATCTCCGGCTGATCGCGCCCGACCTGCGGGGCTTCGGCGGGAGCGGCGGGCACCTTCCAGCGAGCATCGCGGAACTGGCCGACGACGTGGTCGCGCTGCTCGATGCCCTGCACGTCGCGGGTCCGGCCGTGATCGGTGGCATCTCGATGGGCGGATATGTCGCCCAGCACATGGTCGCCCGCCATCCCGACCGCGTGGCGGCGGCCATCCTCGTCGATACGAAGCTCGAGGCCGACACGGCCGAGGCCCGCGCTGGCCGGGCCGATCTGGCGGCGAAGGTCGGCCGCCTCGGGCAGGGCATTCTGGCCGACGCGATGATTCCGCGGCTGCTCGGCGACTCGCTCGAGGCGCGCAGATTGCCAGGCCGCACCGACGCCGAGACGATGCTGCGGCGATTGATCCTCGCCCAGCCGGTGGCGACGATCCAGGCGGCGCTCGGCGCGCTCGGCGCTCGACCCGACATGACCGAAGCGATGAGCCGGGCCCACGCCCCGATGCTGCTCGTCGTGGGGCAGGAGGATGCCATCACTCCTCCGGCCTGCCTGGAAGCCGCCGAGCAGGTGATCCCCGATGCCAAGCTTCTGGAGGTGCCCCACGCGGGACACATGACACCGCTGGAACAGCCGGCGATCTTCAACGAGGCGGTACTGGAGTTTCTCCGGGGGCTACCGGCGGAACGGCTCGCGGCAGGTCGGGCCCGCTGACAGGGGGAATGGATCGGGCAGGCGGTGTTCCGGCGTCGACCGGCCAGGACGGCCTCCGGATCGCCCCAGGTTGCTGCCCCGCACGCTCGCCTCCCGGAGGTGGTCCACCAGACCGCCCAGGTGGAATCCGGTCGGGTTCCCCCGGCGACAGCGGCTGAAACTCTCCCGAGTCATTGCGGCGCTGCCCAGGTCGACGATCACCACCTCGGTCGTCCTCCCGGATCCGACCGCCCCCGCGGGCATCGAATCGACCCTCTCCCACTGCCGGCCGCTCGAGCCATTCGAGGCGGTCGTCGATCCTCATCTCCACGATCGCCCGGCGCATCGGCGGCGGAGTCGCGGCGATGATCACGTGCCAGAGGCGGGCCGCATCCCGCAATCGGTCCGAGGCCGGGTCGGTCAGGGCTCGGGCCACCGACTCCAACTCCCGGCGATCGATGGGCGACAGATTGAAGTACGTCTCCGCCGATTTCTCGAGCGTGTCGATCTGTTCGGGCGCAATCGACGCCAGCCGCTCCCACCGGGCTGAAGCCGTATCGGCTGCGAAGTCTTGACGGAGGGTGTCGATCGCAGCGTCAAACTCCCGGGCCTCACCGCGGACCGACTCGGGATCGCGGGCGAGGCGGAGCCACCGCGGCTGAATGGGCCGATCGGTCGCCATCAGTTCGGCCAGTTGCTCCAGGAATCGCAGGCTCCCGGCCTCCTGGAGTAGGTCGACATGCCGGATGAAAGGCAGATTCTCCACCACCGGGTCAGGCGCCGTCACACGCCCGAGCACGACGCCTGCCAGAAGTGCCGCGGCCACCGTGGCGGCCGGCCCGAGCCACCACGGCCAGGCTGCGCCCGCCGCCGTGGCCGGGGCAACGTCGGCGTCGAGCTTCACGGCCATCAGGTCGACCGTGGTCGCCGCCATGTCGCGGGCCGGGATCGCGGTCGGCAGGCTGTCGAGCGCGCCCCACACCTCGGCGAGGTCGGCGGCGGGATCGCCCCCAGCGGCGGGTCGTGACGATCCGTTCGGCGTGGGCAAGGACACGATCGTTCACTCCTCCAAATACGGGGCGAGCGCCGCTCGGAGATGATCGCGGGCCCGGAACAGGAGCGATTTGACCGCAGGCACCGTGAGTCTCATGGCCGCGGCAATCTCGTCATACGAACACTGCTCAAACTTGGCGAGCAAGAGGGCCATCCGCTGTCGGTCGCTCAGCCCGGCGATCGCCTGCTGGACGACCGCCTGCAACTCTCCACGGTCGGCAACGCGGGCGGGAAGCATCCCACTGGCAGCGACGGCCAACTGATCGAGCCCGATCGCCGACGAGGAGGTCGAGACTGCGTGGGGCACACCCCGTTCCAGCCGGCGGTAGGCCCGCTGCTTCAGGTCGCTGGCCACGTTGTTGGCGATGGTGTGGATCCAGGTCGTGAACTTCGCCGTCGGCTTGTACCGCTCGCGGGCCCGATAGACCCGCATGAAGGTCTCCTGGGCCAGATCTTCCGCGGTGGCGTGGTCGCCGGTCTGGTGGAGAAACAGCGTGACGAGCCGCTGCTGCCAGAGTTCGACGAGTTCCCCGAACGCGACGACATCGCCATCGCGAACACGGAGCATCAATTGGGTCGAGCGATCGCCAGCCGCCGTCGCCGGCATGATCGCCGAATCAGTCGCCATCGTCGGGTCCCTGGGACCCGCTCAAGGATACCAACCGAGGCACGGCCGCCAGGAAGGCGACCGCCAAGCCGGCATCACGGATACAGACGCTCCGGCTCGGGGGCGGCAAAAGTCGCGTCGCGGGCGAGGATACGCCCCGATTGCTCCGCGAGCGTTCGCCGACCCCCTCGCCTCGCCTACCCTCGCCGGTTCACCAACTCGCCGCCGGGAGAAAGCCAAGCCCGCTGGGGCCAGGATGGCCCGCCCAGCAGCGCTCAACACGCATCCACATCGAACGGTCGCCAGGAAGGCGACCGGCAAGCCCGCCGGGGCCAGGATGGCCCGCCGAGCAGCGCCAACAACGCACCCACGCCGAACGGTCGCCAGGAAGGCGACCGGCGAGCCCGCCGGGGCCAGGATGGCCCGCCGAGCAGCGCCAGCCAACAACGCACCCACGCCGAACGGTCGCCAGGAAGGCGACCGGCAAGCCCGCCGGGGCCAGGATGGCCCGCCGGGCGTTCAATGGAGCGGAGGAGGATCGAACTCCCAACCTCGGCATTGCGAACGCCGCGCTCTCCCAGTTGAGCTACCGCCCCACGAAGGAAGGAGCCGCCGGAGCGATTTCCCTCGGGAAACCTCGATCCTAAGGCCCGCTCGACGGCCTGTCCAGCACGGGCCGCCAGCCCCCTGCCCGCCGCTCCGGGCCGCCTATCCTTTAGAGTCAGGGTCTCGGGCTCGAACCCTCGAATCCGCGGCCGGCGGCCAGAGAACCGCTCGGCATTCCGCTCTCGACCCAACCTTCCAGCACTCCCTTCATGCACGTTCCCCCGATCGTCGTTCGCGGCGCCCGCGAGCACAACCTCCGCGACGTCACGGTCGGGATACCCCGGGGGCGTCTGGTCTGCCTTTCGGGCGTGAGCGGCTCGGGCAAGTCGAGCCTGGCCTTCGACACGCTCTACGCGGAGGGCCAACGGCGGTACGTCGAGAGCCTCTCGACATTCGCCCGACAGTTCCTCGGGCAACTGCCACGGCCCGACGTCGATCAGGTGACGGGGCTTTCTCCCTCGATTTCGATCGCCCAGAAGTCGGCCGGCACGAATCCGCGGTCGACCGTGGCGACGATGACCGAGACCCACGACTTTCTCCGGGTGCTCTTCGCCCGGGTGGGCACGGCCCACTGCCCGACCTGCGATGCCGTGCTCGAGGCCCAGCCCCGCGATCAGATCGTGGAGCGGATCCTCGCCGCCACGGCGGGCCGGCGAATCATGGTGCTCGCGCCGCTCGTCCGCGAGGCCAAAGGCGAGCACCGCGATCTGTTCACCGACCTGGTCCGCCAAGGCTTCACTCGGGCCCGCGTCGACGGCACGATCTGCCGGGTCGAGGATCCACCCAAGCTCGAAAAGCTGCTCAAGCACACGATCGACGTGGTCGTCGATCGGCTCGTGCCAGGCCCTGACACCCGCAGCCGGCTCGCCGAGGCGGTGGAACTCGCCCTCAAGACTGGAGGGGGTCAGGTGCTCGTGGCCGAGGAACCGGCGGATCACGCCGGCGACCCTCCGCCTGACCTCGTGCTCTCGAGCCGCTACGCCTGCGCCGCCTGCGGCGTGAGCTACGACACGCCCGAGCCGCAGCTGTTCAGCTTCAACAGTCCCCAGGGGGCCTGCCCGACCTGCGAGGGCCTCGGCGACATCTACGGAATCGATCCGGCCAAGCTGGTCACGAATCCGGAGAAGACGCTCCGCAAGGGAGCGCTCGGTGTGCTCGGCAGCTACCGCGACATGCCCCGCTGGATGCGGCGGCTGTTCAACGGCGTGGCGGCCCACGCGGAGACCAAGAAGAAGCTCCCGGCGGGCACGCTGCTCGACACCCCCTGGAAGGATCTCACGCCGGCCCAGAAGAAGATCTGGCTCGACGGCACCGGATTGGAAGACATCAAGCTCTCCTGGAAGCGGGGCCGGGCGGAGCGGGGTGCGAATACGAAGTTTGAGGGGATCCGGGCCCTGCTGGCCAATCGCTGGCGGAACGCCAAGAGCGGCATCATTCGCCGGATGCTCGAGAAGCTGATGAGCGTCACGCCCTGCCACGCGTGCCACGGCGCGCGGCTCTCGCCGCAGGCCCGGGCCGTGCGGATCACGACGGGATCGCGGCGGTGGACCGTGGCGACGGACACGAGCCGCGGCGCGACGATGGCGGCCAAGACGCCGAGGCGAAAGGCGGCCAGCCGACTGCCGGAGCCGGACGCGGGCGGGGCGGCCCGCAGCCGGGAACTCTCGCTCGACGCGCTCTGTGCCCTGCCGATCGAGGATGCGCGGGCGTTTCTCTCGGAGATCGTCCTCGACGAGACGCAGGCGGTGATCGCGGTCGAACTCCTCAAGGAGATCCGCGGCCGGCTCGAGTTTCTCGACGAGGTGGGGCTCGGCTACCTCGCCCTCGATCGCAAGGCTCCCACGCTCTCCGGCGGTGAGAGCCAGCGGATCCGCCTGGCCGCCCAGATCGGCTCCGGGCTCTCGGGTGTGCTCTACGTGCTCGACGAGCCGTCGATCGGCCTCCACCCGCGGGACAACGTCAAACTGCTCGGAGCCCTGGAGGCACTTCGCGACAAAGGCAACACGGTGGTCGTGGTCGAGCACGACGAAGACACGATCCGGGCTGCGGACTGGGTGGTGGACTTCGGTCCGGGGCCGGGGAAGCGCGGGGGCGAGGTGGTGGCGGCGGGCACGCCCGATGACGTCGCCAGGGCTCCGCGGAGCGTGACCGGAGCGTTTCTCGCGGGCCGCGACGCGATCGCGGTGCCGTCCGTCCGCCGGAAGCCTGCGGCCGCCCGGCTCACCCTCCGCGGCGTCACGCACAACAACCTCAAAGGGATCGACGTCGCGATCCCGCTCGGGCTGCTCGTCTGCGTGACGGGCGTCTCGGGCAGCGGCAAGAGTTCGCTCGTGGGCGACGTGCTCGAGCCGGCACTGCGGCAGCTGCTTGGGAGCGAGGCCGCCACTCCGGGCGAGTTCGCCGGCCTCGACGGGGCCGACGCGATCGACAAGGTGATCGTGATCGATCAGTCGCCGATCGGACGGACGCCCCGAAGCAACCCGGCCACCTACGTGAAGGTCTGGGATGACATCCGCAATCTGTTCACGATGCTGCCCGACGCCAAGAAGCGGGGCTGGAAGGCGGGCCGGTTCAGCTTCAACGTGGCCGGCGGCCGATGCGAGGCCTGCGAAGGCCACGGCTCGGTCCGGCTCGACATGGACTTCCTGGCCGACATCTGGGTGACCTGCGAGGTCTGCGGCGGTGCCCGGTTCGCCAAGGACACGCTCGAGGTCCGCTGGAAGGGGAAGAACGTCGCAGACCTTTTGAACATGGAAGTAGGCGACGCCCTCGAACTCTTCGCCGACGCCCCCGACATCGCCCGCAAGCTGCAGACGCTTCACGACGTGGGCCTCGACTACCTTCACCTCGGCCAGGCCTCCCCCACGCTCTCCGGCGGCGAGGCCCAGCGGGTGAAGCTCTCGCGGGAACTCGCCAAGCGATCCACGGGCAAGACGCTCTACATCCTCGACGAGCCGACGACGGGCCTGCACATGGCCGATGTCAGGCAGCTGCTCACCGTGCTTGAACGGCTCGTCGAGGCGGGCAACACCGTGCTCGTGGTCGAGCACAACCTCGACGTCGTCAAGCGATCCGACTGGGTGATCGACCTCGGGCCCGAGGGGGGCGCAGGCGGCGGGCTGATCGTGGCCGAGGGCACGCCCGAGCAGGTGGCGAAGGCGAAGGGCTCGTTCACCGGCAAGGCCCTGGCCCCGATGCTCGCCGCCGGTCTTGATCGCGCCGCGCACGGCCGCCGCACGCCGGCCGTGCGGCGGAAAAAGGCCGGCGATCCCGCCGCCGAGGTGGCGGCGATGCTCGCGACCGTCGGCAAGTCGTCGCGGGATCCGGGGCCGCCGGCGATCACGATCCGCGGCGCGGCGATCCACAACCTCAAGCAGGTCGATGCCGACGTGCCCCGGGGGGCGATGACCGTCTGCTGCGGCCCCAGCGGCAGCGGCAAGACCTCGCTCGCCTTCGACACCCTCTACGCCGAGGGGCAGCGGCGCTATGTGGAGAGCCTGTCGCCCTATGCCCGGCAGTTCGTCGGCCAGGTGCCGAAGCCCGTGTTCGAGCGGATCGAGGGCCTCGCCCCGGCGGTGGCGATCGAGCAGCGGAGCACGGGCAGCACGCCGCGGTCGACCGTCGGCACGCTGACCGAGATGTACGACCACTTCCGCGTGCTGGCAGCGCGGCTCGGGGTGATGCATTGTCCGGACTGCGGCACGCCGGTGGGGAGCCAGAGTGTGGATCAGGTTGTGGAGCGACTGTTGGCTCATCCTGACGGCACGCGGCTGTTGCTCTTGGCTCCGATCGAGCTTCGGGTAGGGCAGACGCCCGAGGCCCTGTTCGCCCAGCTGCAGGCGGCGGGACACGTGCGAATCCGGATCGACGGCACAACCTTCCGGCTCGACGAGAAGCCCGCCCTCGATCGCAAGCGGAAGAGCCGGCTCGAGATCGTGATCGATCGGGTCGCGGCCGGGCCGAGCGAACGCAGTAGGCTGGCCCAGAGCATCGAGGCCGCCTTCGATGCGGGGGGCGGCACGATGCTCGTGGCCCGGGCGGTCGAGGGGGCGGAGGAGCCGGAGTGGCCGATTGAGGTCCACAGTCGCACGCTGGCCTGCGGCAGCTGCGGCCGCGGCTTCAAGCCGCTCGAGCCGCGGCAGTTTTCCTTCAATAGCCCGCTCGGCTGGTGCCCGAGCTGCGACGGCCTGGGCACGCGAACCGGCGTGGATCGCAAGGCGCTCGTCCGCGACGCCTCGCTCTCACTCGCCGCGGGCGCCCTCGACCTCTGGCCGTCGCTCGCCGGCCCCGCCGCGAAGTCGCTCGGCCGACCGATGCTCGAGGCCCTCTGTGCCGCGACGGGGCTGCCGATCGACGTGCCGCTCGGTGATCTCTCGGGCCTGCAGCAGCGGGTGCTCTTCGAGGGCACGGGCGAGAAGTGGATCGAGGTGCCCAGGCCGACGGGTGTGCCCGGCAAGGGACCGTGGTTCGCCTTTCAGTTCAAGGGGCTCGAAGCGGCCTGCGAGGAGGCGGCCCGGCTGGTGGTGGCGCTGCGGAGCAAGGTCGATGCGGTGATGGATGAGGTGCCCTGCAGCGAGTGCGGCGGGAGCCGGCTCGCCGACGTGGCCAGCGGCGTCACGCTCTGGGGCCGCACGCTCGACGTCTGGTGCCGGATGCCCTTGGGCCGGCTCCGGCAGGAGCTCGAGCGGGTGTCGCTGGCCGACGCTGATCGCAAGATCGCGGGTGATCTGCTCCGCGAACTCCAGGGCCGCGTCTCATTCCTTGTGGACGTGGGACTCGACTACCTCGACCTGGCCCGACCGGCCGGCAGCCTTTCGGGCGGCGAAATGCAGCGGATCCGCCTCGCGGCCCAGGTGGGCAGCGGGCTAACGGGCGTGCTCTACGTGCTCGACGAGCCCACGATCGGCCTCCATCCCCGCGACACCCATCGGCTGATCACGGCGCTCGGCAAGCTCCGCGACCTGGGCAACACGGTGGTGGTGGTGGAGCACGACCGCGACGTCGTGGCCGCCGCCGACCACGCCCTCGACTTCGGCCCCGGCAGCGGCCGCGAGGGGGGCCGGATCGTCGCCCAGGCTGCGCCGAAGCGGCTCGAGACGCTCGCCGCGAGCGTGACCGGGCCCTACCTCTCGCGGAAGCGGGCCTGCGACGGCGTGCTCGCCCGCGTGCAGAGCCAAGGCCGCCGCGAACCCACCGGCTGGCTCGAGATCCAGGGCATCCAGCACCGCACGCTGCGGGATCTCGACGCGCGGTTTCCGCTCGGGGTGCTTGCGGCCGTAACGGGCCCGAGCGGATCGGGGAAGACCTCGCTCGTGCTCGAGGTGCTCTGGCGGGCGCTCGCCCGCCGGCTGCATGCGGCCCGGGAGCAGCCGGGGCGGTTTACGAAGCTCACCGGCTTGGACAAGGTCGATAAGGTGATCCTCGTCGACCAGGAGCCGATCGGCTCCACGCCCGGCTCGACGCCGGCCACCTACACCGGCGTCTTCGACCATATCCGCCAGCTCTTTGCCAAGGTGCCCGAGGCCCGTACCCGCGGCTTCACGCCCCGCACGTTCTCCTTCAACGTGGCCGGCGGCCGGTGCGAGGCCTGCGAGGGCCTGGGTCAACGCCGCGTCGAGATGCACTTCCTGCCCGACGTCTGGGTGCAGTGCGAGCACTGCAAGGGCAGGCGGTATTCGTCCGAAACCCTCCACGCCAAGTGGCACGGCAGGAACATCGCCGACGTGCTCGAGATGAGCATCGCCGAGGCGGCCGACCTGTTCGCGACGGTGCCGCAGGTGGCCCGGATCCTCGGCACCCTCGTCGACGTCGGGCTCGGCTACGTCACGCTCGGCCAGCCAGCCCCGCAGCTCTCCGGCGGCGAGGCCCAGCGGGTGAAGCTCTCGCGGGAACTCGCCAAGCCCGGCACTGGCAGCACGCTCTACATCCTTGACGAGCCGACCACGGGGCTGCACTTCGCCGACATCGAGAAGCTGCTGCACGTGTTCGAGCGGCTCGTGGACGGCGGCAACACGGTGCTGACGGTGGAGCACAATCTCGAGGTGATTGCGGCGGCCGACTGGGTGATCGACATGGGCCCCGAGGCCGGGGCCGGCGGCGGAAAGATCGTGGTCGAGGGCCCGCCCGAAGACGTCGTGATCCACGCCGGCCTGTGGCGGCGGCAGGCTGATGGCACAGGCAAGCCCCGCAGCCGTTCCGCAGCCGGCCCGACCGGCAAAGCTTCCCCGGATTCCGCCGACCTCCTCCGCAGCCACACCGGCGAGGCGCTCGAGGCCTTCTTCCGGCAGGAAAGCCTGCCCAAATTGCCCGACGCGAACCGGAAACGGAAGTCTGCCGCAGGATGACCCGCACGACCGATTCCACCGGTCGTCACGGCATTATCCTCGGAGGCAGCAACGATGGCTGTGCGTCCTTCCCGTATCCATACCACCCGGAGGTTCGCTACCACCGCCACGGCCGCCGTCGCGGCCCTGCTGGCGGGAGCTGGAGCACCGGTCATCACCGCCGCTCAGATCGAGTGGGGCAGCGAGCCGGCTGCGTCGGTCCTGGTGGAGTCTGGCTCGTCTTCGACCGAAAACGAGCTCGTCGAAGCCCCGTCGATCTCGGTCAGCGATGAACACGAACGTGTGTTCGCCGACGGTTCGATCGCCGGCGATTCGATCGACTTCGATTCCCAGGGCTTCGCCGGCGACTACGCCTACTGCACGGGCTGTGCCGGCGGCTGCGACGAATGCCGGCATCCGTCGTTCCTGGAACGCTGCCTCGCGCACCACAAAGACGCCTGCTGGGTCGGCCGGGCCGATGCCTTGATCCTCTGGCGGAACGCCCCACCCGATCGGCCGCTGATCGAGTCGGGCACGGGCCTGCCCCTCCTCAACTCCAACGGTCTCGACAGCACGGCCGCTGCCGGTCCGCGGGTGTCGGTGATCCGGTTCGACAAATGCACTGGCCACGGCATCGAGGCCACCTATCTGCGGGCGGCCAACTTCCGTAGCCAGCGGCCCTTGCCGCTCAACTCCGCCTACCAATATGCCCTGGCCCCTCCGGGCATCTACAGTGAAACCCCGGCGGCGCCCTTCGACTCCGGCAATGTGAACCTCGGCAGCCGGCTCCAGAGCTTCGAGCTCAATCGCCTGCTCGCCCATGGCCCGAACATTCGCTTTATCGCCGGCTTCCGCTGGATCGAGTGGCAGGAGGAGTTCACGCTCACCGACACGGTCAGCACGCTCGGCATCAACGACCTCTATGAGACCGAGTGCTTCAATGACATGTATGGTGGCCAGATCGGCCTCGACGCCAACCTCCTGCGACTCGGCTGGTTCCGGCTCGATTCGCTGATCAAGGCTGGCGTCTACTACAACACGGCAGTGCAGTCGTCGGTCTACTCGACCAACGATCCAGCCAGCCCCGGCACCGCCTCGGTCGCCGTCGGCGAAACCCCTGCCAGCGGTGCCTTCGCCGGCGAACTCGGTGTGACGGGCGTATTCCCGCTCACCTCCTGCATCGACTTCCGGCTCGGCTACTTCGGCCTCTGGCTCTCAGGGATCGCCCAGCCCACGCAGCAACTCAGCGGCCAGCGACTGATCCCCGGCCAGCCGATCGAAGGCTCGCTGAATACCAACGGCGGCGTTGTGCTGCAGGGCGTCAGCATCGGCCTGGAAGGCCGGTACTGACCCAGGGTCGAGGCACCGGGATCTGACCTGCAGACCCCCTTAGAGCACTCGGATCGTGATCAGGTCGGACAGGGCACCTAGGCCGGTCGCGCTCTCCGCCCGCACCTGGAACTGATAGTCCTGGCCACTGACGAGGCCCTGGAACACGACCACTTCGTTGGTACGACTCACCGTCCTCCATGTCTCGGTGCCTGCCAGCCGATACCGCACCACATAGCCGGTCACCGGTGCACCTCCGTTGGCCGGCGGGGCCGACCAGGTGAGCTTGGCTCGACCGGCCTGCGGGCTGGTGGCCGTCGTGACCAACGGTGCGTTGGGAAGGAGCGTCGGATCGAAGGCGTACAGGCTCGGAGAAGGCAGCGAGAAGGCTCCGACTCCGTTCTTGGTCACCGCCGCCACACGGAACACATGGCTCACCCCGTTGGGCACGGAGACCGTGGCCCGCGTCAGGGTCGAGACACCGTCCGGCAGGGTGACCCAGGTGGCCGCGTGGACATCACCGGCATAGTCCGAGGAAGCCTGGATCACGTAGTCGGTGATCGGACCGGCCAGCACCGACGGCTGCGGCGCGGTCCAGACCAGCGACACCGTTCCGTTGCCGGCCAGACCGGTCAACCGAGTCGGCGGCCCGGAAAGTTCCTGCGGGGTCACGGTCGTGGCCGCTGGGGCGAAGAAACCCTGCCCCTGGGCATTACGGGCCGCGACCCGCACGACGTAGGTCGTGTTGTTCGCGAGTCCCGTGACCACTGCGATCGTCGCCGTCCCTGCCACATCCATCCCGGCCCAGTTCGTACCGTTCGCACTCCACTCAACCCGGTACGCGGTGATCGGGCTGCCTCCGGTCGCTTCGCCGGTCACCGGGTTCCAGGCGATGGTCGCAGCCTTGTCGCCAGTCGTGGCCACGACGGCCGTGGGCACCTGCGGCAGGCCGACGGTCGTAGCCGCGGCCGTGGCCCCTAGGCCGTCGCCCAGGCTCGTCACGGTCGTCACGCGATACTCGTAAGTTCTTCCGTTGACGAGTCCATAGACGGCAGCCGCCGGGTCGAGGCCGACCGGATCGGGACTGAGCCTCGTCCAGTTGGTCGAGCCGACAGGCCGGTATTCGACCTTGTAGTCGAGCAGTGTTTCACCGGCAGGCATACTCGGGGCGGACCACGACAGATTCACGACCCCCGTCTGATAGGGGCCGGTACTTGCGGCCGCTGCAAGCGACTCCGGCGCCGAGGCCGGCACACGGGGTGTCAGAGGACCGGCAAAGACGGCCGGACCCTCGCCGTAGCCGTTCACTGCCAGCACCTCGAACGAATAGGCCGTGGCGTTCATCAGCGGATACGCATCCGGGCCGACTGTGAACGTCGTCGCGGTGCTCCCAGTATCAATCCAGGGAGTCCACCCTGCGAGCCCGCTGCCAGCGACTTGCCACCGCACGCGATAGCCGAATACCGGACCGTCGCTGACCGGAGCGGTCCACTCGAGCATCACCTGCCTATCGCCAACGGTTCCCACCAGCCCAGTCGGGGCCGCTGGCACCGCCCCGATTTCGACCAGGAACGACGTCGAACCGTCCGTCTTGTTCGGGAGGAGCGTGTTGTTGGCACGGTCCGTGAGCAATCCACCCACCAGCGCCGAAGAGGGCCGACTGGTCGCGTTGATCACATAGGTGCCGAGCGGATAGACCGAGGCTGCCTCGAACACCACCCGGCCGGTCGCCGGCAGGAAGCGGAAGAGGTAATCGACGCCTTCGGTGAGGAGTTGGCCATTGCGGGTGAGCGTGAAGGCTTCGGCGACGACGGTGGCCGGATCGATACCCGACCCGGCGTCGACGAGTTGGAGTTCAAACCGGGTGAGAGTGTTTGCCCCGCCCGACGTCACCCGCACCGCATCAAATCCTGAATTCATGTCGAGCGGTCCACCGTCGAGCGGCAGAGCCAGTGACATGAGCGGCCGCACGAAATCGACGCGGTCGACCGCACCGCGGTCCTTGAAGACGTTGCTGCCCAGCCCGGAGAGATTCGTCACGCCCGGATCGTCCGCTCGAAGCTGGCCGTAGACGTCGTAATCCGGCGCGAGGATCGGCGAGGGTGGCACGCCGATCGCGGAGTTCACGGCCGTGAATTCCGGCCGATCCTGGAGCGAGTTGAGCGAACTGTCGATCGCACGTGAGCCGGCGATCAGATAGAAGTTGCGGGCGGATGGATTCACGAACGGGGCGTCCTCGATCTGGATCCCGCCGGTCTCGGTGCCGCCGGCGACCCGAGTACCAGTCCCAGAATAGGCCCCCATCCCGACCACAGTCCGGGCTCGCGACGAGGCGTCGATCGACACGCCCGTGGCCAGGTTCGCAAACAGGTTGTTGAGGAGCGTGGGGCCGGCGTTCTGGGTCACGAGGATACCCGTGCCCTGCTGGGTCTCGCCGCCGTAGATCGTGTTGTTCACGATCCGCCCGAACGGCACCGGTGCCGTAGGGACGGTGCCGGTGTTGGCATCGCCGCTGAACAGGATGCCGGCCGTGCCGAACTCGTTGATCACGTTGTTGCGGACCACCGCACCCGGCACGAGCCGGGCATTGTTGAGCGTCGGCAGATTCCGAACCGTGCCCGGATGGGCGGCATTACTGCCACCGTCTCGGATGCCGGCATCGATGCTGATCCCGTACTCCGACGAGTACGAAATCACGTTGTCCTCGACGATGAACTGTCCCTGCTGGCGGGGCTGGTTCTGGTCGCCGATCGTGGCACCGAAGCCCGACGAGTTGCCCTGGGAGGGAATCAGCCGGTCATTGGTGTCGAAGAGCTGGTAGATCGTCGAACCCGACGGGATCTGCTCGGCATACTCGGATCCACGGCGAATTTCGAGCTGGTAGGGACCAGAGAGCGACTGGGACGGTGCCGTCACGGGGTCGGGTGTGTTGACGTCGAAGAACGCCGTCTGGGCGGTCGCCCCCGTGACCATTTCGCCGCGTTCCGCAAAGCCAACCATGATGTCGTCGACGTAGAAGCCTTCGTAGTTGTTGGCCGTGCCCCGCCAGTTGCCGTCCTTCGGTCCATTCTGGAAGTTGCCGCTCAAGGCCGCCGAACCCAGCACGGCACCCGCTGCATCGACCTGCTGGGGGTTCATCTCGCCGGCGGTGCTGAAGTCAAAGCGGAACCGGAGGTTCGCCTGTCCGGCATATTCGCCGAGGTCGATCCGCGCCTGCCGCCAGTCGCTCGTGTCGAAGAGTTCCTGGACCTGCTGCCGCGGATCCTGGATGCCGGGCTCCCCGTCGATGCGGGTGGAGACCGAAGCGTAGGTCGCCAGCTCCGAATCGCTCGTATTTCGCACGGAATTGTTCGTGGCAATCAGTTCCCAGGTCAGGCCGTCATCCTTGGAAATGAACACGCGGGCGCTGTCCCGCATCGCATTGTTGGCGGGCGTGCCTTCGGCGTTCTCGGTCTGGAGCCAGTAGTTGAAGTAGACCGTCGGCTTGTCGGTGTAGGTGTAGCCCTCCAAGCTGAAGGAGTTGGTTGTCAGGCTGCCGTAGGCACCCCCGGGCAGGTCGTAGGTATTGCCGCGGCCGGTGCCCTCGGTCAGATACCGCTGCCAGGCCGGATTGGCCACGCCATATTGCCCGCCGGGGGCATACCCGCCGTATGCGGCATTGCTCGACACCCACTGCTCGAGCCCGAAGTACATGCTCGTGCCGCCGTTCGTGGTTCCGCGGCCCTGATCCCGGGCCTCCTGGCGTGAGAGATCTGTCGTGGGGTTGATGCCGTGGCCCGGGTCGGCTTCGGGGACGGAATCGTTGGTGACATCGCCTCGCCGCACGGTCGGATGCCAGAGATTGACGTCGAGGGTCGAGAAGGCGATGCCGGTCCCGTTGCCGACGATCTCCGAGAAGTTGCGGTCGCCCGTCCAGTCGGCCAGGTAGCTGACAGTCGAGACGTTCAGGAACTTGAAGCTCGCGGTCAGGCCCGGCTCGACCGCGGTCGAGAGCGTGATCGAGTCGGCTGTCTTGGCCGTGATTCGGCCAAACCAGCCCGGCAGATCGTCGCTGATGACGAACATGTCGACCCGGAGGTCGGAGGCCGGGAGTTCGATGCCGGTGCCACCGGCCGTGGTGGTGCCCGTGCGAACGACGGTGGGATTGGCGATGTCCTGGCGGCTGAGGAACGCCAGTTCGACCTCGCCCCGGAGATCGGCTTCTTGGGAGAGCGTGATGCCGTTGGCATCGTCGACCGAGGCGATCGTGGTGTTGCCGGCAATGCCCGGGCCGAACACGACCAGGCCTGGCCGGAGCGTGGAGGTGTCGGCCAGTCCGCCGACGACCCGCCGGTTCACCACCTCGGCTCCGGTGTCGTCACGGGTGATGAACTCGAGCGTGTTGGCGGTGCGGCCAGCCACCGCCGCCTGGGAGAGCGTGATCGTGCCGGCCGCTGCCGTGCCGACCGCGGCCACGGTCGTGCCGGCCGTCACGCCGCTGCCTGTGACTTCTTGGCCGACCGCCAGATGCACCGTCGCCGTCGGGGGCGCGAGCGACACGACACGGCCGTCCCGGATGAAGGCATACTGGCCGTCACCGGTGGTAATCGGCTGCGAGAGCCGAATCCGGTTGCCACTCACGGAGGCGATGACCGTGTTGGCGGGCACCCCCTGGCCGAACACGAGCATCCCGGCGTGAAGGCCCGCCAGATTGCCGGAGAGCACGTCGGTCGCAGTCGGCACCGGGGTCATGGCCCTGGTCAGATCGACCGCGACGAACGAGACATTTCGGACAGCCGTGTACTCGGCCGGACGGCTGAGCGTGATCGTCTGGCCGGCCACGTCCGTCACGAAACTCCCGGC
Source organism: Candidatus Kuenenia stuttgartensis (assembly GCA_945891385.1). Classification (GTDB taxonomy): domain Bacteria; phylum Planctomycetota; class Planctomycetia; order Pirellulales; family UBA1268; genus QWPN01. Next base: position 29,170 of record CAMDDJ010000002.1, read on the forward strand.
CGGGATGCCGAGCCCGAGGGCGACCATCCCAACGGTCACAGCCGTGCCGGCCGGAACCTCGATCTCGGCCGAGTCGCGGGTCAGCGTGGCCGCAACAGTCGCGGCGGGCCGGATCAGCCGCACATCGACCCCGGTACCCGTCGTCCGCGGAGCCTGCGAGAGGGTCAATCCGGTCGCAAAGACCCCCGTGACCGTGGCGTCCGCCGGAACGCCGTCGCCCGAGATCCCATCCCCGACGGCCGGAATGGCCCCGGCCGCGAACTCGACCCGGTTCACGCCGAAGAAGGAGAACGGCCGAGCGAGATCGACCGCGTCCGCCGAGAGCGTCACGGCATTCGTGTCAGGATCAACGCTGAGGATCGTCACCTCGGTGGTGAACCCACCGCCGACCACCCGCATACCGGGCTGAAGCCCAGCGACGCCGCCCGCCAAGACGATGGTGGCAGCGGTCTCACCCGCGGTAGCCACGACGTCGGACTGGCCGGTAACGGGTGCGAAGTACTCGCCGACACCACCCCGTGCCACGGCCGTCGCATCGAAGAATGCAGGCGCCGTGAACACCGGCGAACCATCGACCCGGACCACCACCGAGCCATAGGCCGCGCCTGGGAGCTTCAACAGCATGCCTGGCTCGATCCCCACGGCGGCACTCGGCGTGACCCCGCCGTGGATGTCGATCTGCCGGCTCGTGAATTCACCCACCGGCTGGCTGAGCGACACAGCCCCGCCAGCGGCCACCAGGCTCGTCCCGAGCGGAATCCGGAGGTCGTAGTCCCCAGTGGCCGACCAGGCCAACGTCGAGGTGCCCACGAGTTTGCCGTCGTCGTTCGCCGTCAGGACATCGAGTCCAGTCACCGTACTCACACCCCAGAACGAGAGCGGCTGAGTGAAGTCGCTGGGGTCGGCCACGAAACTCGGCGGCACCTGCGACAGCGTGATCACCAACCGATCGGCGGTCGCCTCTGGGACCCGGATCGAGACGATCCGGGTGTTGGAATCCAAACCCGCTCCTGTCACCCACATCCCGGCGGCGAGTCCAGAGACCAGGCTGTCGGTCACACCATCGTTCAAGAGCAGTTCAACCTGGGCCGTGCCGTCTGGATTGATGGTCAATTGCGACTCAGGCACCGTCTCTTCGCCAACGAAGCTGTAGAACGAGATTTGAGAGCCAACGGCCAGGCCATTCACGGGATTCGACACCGAGACCGTGGACGGGCCGCCCTGGACGCCGGCCGGATTCACTCCCGTGATGACGGTGCCATAGGGAATCCCAGGGCCGCGCGCGAGCATACCCGGCAGGATGCCTGCGATCGTCGTGACCGGGATCGTCGTGCCGGTCACCACCTCAGCCACGGAGGCCCGCACCGGCACCGCGGCGATCGTCACGCGGCGGTAGCCGCTGCCCGGCACGGCCAAGGCCGCGGCGGTTCCGGTCACCTCTCCCGCAGCCGTTTGGGCAGTGACCTCTTGCCCGCTCCCGAGCACCGCGTCGATCTGGGCCACACCGCCGCCGATCAGGGCGGGGTTGGACGCGTCCTGGAAGCCGACGACCGTCGTACCAGGGAGAATCCCGGGGCCGAACACGACCATGCCGGTCTCGACGCCGCCATCCGTCAGGCTGTAGGGCGAGGCGACGCGGACGACGGTGCCGTTGTTCGTGGCATCGTCGAGCGTCGAGAACCGCAGGTCGACGGAAGCTGGCGGGTCGGTCAGGTCGTCCGACAGCCACACATAGTAGGAATCGGCATCAAAGGCCAGCAGCGTGGTGCCCGGCAGCACGCTGTCGCCATATACGTTCATTCCGACAGTCAGTTCGCTGGCGTCGAGCACGCCCACGACCACGTTGCCACGAGCATGCGGCTGGGGCACCGTCGAGGCGAGCGGCACCGGATCGGATGCCGACGGCACCCAACCTGACGAGCGGTAGAAGAAGACCGACTGACCGGTCGCTGCCGCCTGCGTCAGCGGTCTGGTGAGCGTAACCTCGTCGCCATTGACTTCCGCGACGACGGTGCCGACCGCCACGCCGAAGCCCGAAACCTGCATGCCGCGTTCGATCTCCGACACGTCATCGAGCGTGACGATTCGATCGCCCACCGCACCGGCTGCGGCCAGCACGGGCGCACCCGTGGGCTCGATCACCGTGACGAGTTCGTTCGTGAACGCACCGAGAGGCGAGGGCCCGGAAAGCCAGGCATATCCATCGGCGACTTCCCGAATCCAGATGCCATCGGGCACCGAGGCCCCCCGCAGTCGCATGCCTCGCTCGAGACCCGAGTCAGCCGAAACCGGGATCACGTAGTCGGATACCGCGACCACGGCCCCCGGGGCGAGAACGGCACTGAGCCCGGCGACTCCCCCCTCCAAAAGGCTCAGGTCGCCGTTCTTCGGCGCAATCGTCGCAACCGTCACGCCCTGTGGCACTCCGGGCCCGAAGGCGGCGACTCCCACGGCCGGTAGCGTGCCGGTCTCGAAGACGAGCCGGTTCGACCCAAAGAACGAGAGCGGCAAACTCGGATCAGGAATCTCCACGGATAGCCTGACGAACCGGGTTGTTGGATCCACGCTGAGGATCGTCGCCTCGGCGGAAAGGCCACCACCCACCGCAATCAGCCCCGGAAGCAAGCCAGCAACGCTGGGGAGCACCACCGTATCGGCAGCGGGACTGCTTTGGGCCATCACGTCGGTCATGCCGGAAACGGGTGAGTAGAAACTCAGAGAGGTTCCGTCCGTCACACCACTGACGTCATTCGAGAGTTGCAATTCCGAACCGACCAATTCGTCCAATACCACCGTGAAGGTGGGGACGTTTGTGCCGGTCACCAGCATGCCCGGTTCAATCCCGTCGGAATCGGCAACCGTGATCGTGCTGCCTACTACGGGAGCCGCTACGACCGACTCGAGCGCCGCGATGACCCAGGCTGCCTGAGTGCCGACCGTCGAGAGATACTCTCCCGCCGTCAGGTAGAAGAAGACCGGCCGACCAGCCTCGGCTTCCACGGTCCGCTTGGAGAGCGTGACCGTGTTCGTGAGCGAATTGACACCCGTCACGAGCGTGCCGGCCTGGAAGCCGGGGCCTGAGACGAGCATCCCCACGTTGATCCCCTTGGCATCGGCGACCGTGACCTGGATCAGGCCCGCGATCACATCGACTGCGAGCGTGGTGCCCCACGTCGGCCGGATGTAGGTGAGTTCTTCCGCCGGGAACGTGTCGGCCAGGATTCCAGCCGGGGCAACCCAGACGTAACGATCGTCGACCTCGCTGATCCAAATACCGGCTGGCACGCTCTCTCCGACGATCCGCATCCCCGGCTCGAGGCTCGTCAGGTCGGCCGTCGTGATCGCAAGGTCGGCGAGCGTGACGTCGCCCGTCTGCCCCGGCACGAACACACCTCCCGCCACGCTCACCAGACCGCCGCCGCCGAGCGTCCGGTCGACCTGGGAGGGGAAGGCGTATTCCACGGTGATGCCGGTCGGTACATCGGCACCCTCGACATCAGCGCCCGGCTCGGGAAGCAGGCCCGAGGCAAACGACAGCTGATTGACACCGTAGAACCAGAACGGCTGGTTCAGGTCGGGCGGAATCGCCGAGAGTTGCACGGTGTTCGTCGCCGCGTCGACGGCCAGGATGGTGGCCTCCTGGTCGAGGCCCACCCCTCCGCCGATGACGAGCAGCCCGGGCACGAGCCCGGCCGTGTTGGCCAGCACGATCGTGTCGAGCGTCAGCCCGGCCGTCGCCGTGACCGCCCCCTGGCCCGCCACGACCGTGTAGTATTCGCCCCGCACTGCCGGACCCGCGGCACCGGGAGCACCGCCCGGAATGAAGTAGTCCAGGCTCACCACCGGCACGTCGGCCATCAACACATAGGAGCCCGAGACGATCTCGCCGGCGGCATTCCGCTCAACGTACAGACCGCCATCCTTGACGCCCTGAAGGACCGGTGCGACGCCCGAATAGACGTCGACCAACTCGTTCTGGAACTCGCCGACAGGCTGGTTGAGCGAGTTGCCATCGACCGCGGTGCCCTTGGGTATCCGCAGGTCGTAGTTGGCCTGGCCCGGATCGTAGGTCAGGGTCGAGACGCCCACGACGAGACCGTCGTCGGCCGGGTCGATCCCCGTGATCTCCGTCGCCCCGAAGAACTGCAGTGGCGCGGCCGGATCACCCGGTGCCGCTGAAAGTACGACCACGATCCGATCCGCGGCCGGTGCGGGCACGAGCTGAACCGCCACGATGGTCGTCGGCTCAGTGAGACCGCCACCAGCGACCCACATTCCCGCCGCCAGGCCCGACGTCAACCCGTCAGTCGGAACGGCGACCTCGGCAGTATCGTCGTCGTTGACATTCAGAACCTCGCCCGTTCCTTGACCGACCGAAGCATAAAACGAAAGGCCCGTACCGTCAGCGACGCCGGAGACGTCGAAGGCCAGATCGACAACGACCCCGTCGTCATTGATATCGAGCACCGTGGTGCCGTAGGGGACGTCCTCACCGACGATCAGCATCCCGGCCTCAATGCCGCCGGTGTTCCCCAACGGGATGACCTGGAATTCCTCCTGGACGTCGACAGCGCCGGTCGTGCCCCGCTGGATTGGGCCCGCCGAAATCCTCACCTGCCGCACCACGACGGCCCGGGTGTCGGTGCCGATCGCCTGGGCCGTGCCGGTCACGGTCGGGTTGACCGCTGACCCGGGCTGGACGACCGCGACCAACGGGCTGCCGGCGAGATCGACGACGGCTGACGTATCGCCCTGGAAATAGAGCGAACCACCGGTGTCACCAGTGCGCTCGAGCAAACCGACCTCGCCCGAATCGACCACCCATTCAAGCGTGGTCGCCTCCGGGTCGAGCAGGGCCAGCCGGCCGTTGTCCGTCAGCGCGAAAAACTTCCCCTGCAGGGCACCGCCGTGGAGGTTCTGCGGAGCCGCCGCGAGTGCCGTGAAGCCCCTCGCCCCGATCGTCGCCAGATCGTCGGCGAAGTCGACCACCAGCGTTGCCTGGGCGTCGAAGTCGATCAGCGGACCGCCGTCATCCGCCGGGGCCCCATCCTCTGGAATCTTGTTACCGGGCTGGATCGTGATCAGACGGCCGTCGGCGGTCACGCCGTACAAGGGTCCCCGAACATCGTCTGTGAACTGCACGCCCGTGACGGTCGGATACTCGCCGTCGAGGGCGATCCGGCCCCGGTAGCCGAGCAGATTCTGCGAGTTCTCCTCCCAGGCCTGATTGGCCGTCGCATCGGGCGTGCCTGCAGTCGTGCCGCCGTTCGCCGCCCGGTAGAGCTTCGACTCGGGGCCATCGGCCACGACGAACCAGAGTTCCTCGAACTCCGCCCAGTCCGTCACCCGGAAGGCGAGGGCCCGGACCGTGTTCGTCGACGTCTGGAAATTGAGGGGATTGTCGCCATCGACGTTCGGAATCTGGTCATCACCGATCACCGCAATCTGACCAGTCACCGGATTGATCTCGATGAGCCGACCGGCGGTTCCGTTGTTGTTGTTCACACCCGCGTAGGCGAAAAGCCGCCCATCAGGCCGCATGTCGAGGTCGGCCAGCGGTGTGTTGTTGAAGGCGGTGTCGTTGACCACGCCTTCGGCCTGGCCGCTGACGGGATCCCGCATCGTTACGCCACCGGGCGACGAAACGTAGAGGGTCACGTCGCCAAGCCTGAACGGCGTGACGTGCAGATCGAGCTGCTCGAGGTCGATGATCGCCCCTGTCGTGGGCAAGTGTTCCGTGCCCCCGAAGTCGGTGTAGCCGACCGAGCCGATGTGATCTTCGACGATCCGCCGGACCGAGTTGACCGGCTCCAGCCGAATGAGCGAGTTGGTCGCTCCGGCAAAGAAGGTCGCGTCGAGGGCCGCAGGCAGCCGCTCGTTCGACGAGATCGCAACGTAGTACCGCAATTGACGCGCCGGATCGGGTGGGGAGATCACCCCACCCGACTCCCCGCCACCGCTGCCGGTCGGCCCGCCGGCCACCAGTTCGACCGAACCGATGTATGGGTCGAGTTCACCGATCGACCCGCGGGAGAGATCGTCGAAGTCGTTGCCCTGACCGACGCCCGCCTGGTCATCGGCCACGTTCGAGTCGCGGCCGACGTAGATCAACTGGCCGGTTTCGTCGAAAACCGAGATCGTGAGATCGCCACGGAATCCGTCGGCATAATCGATGTCGAACATCGTAGCCGCGAAATACGGGCCGGCATTTGCCCCCGGGATCGACTGGATCTGCTCGTAGTTGACGGCAAACGTATACCAGTCGACGTCATTCTCATCCGAGATCGAACCCGCCACGCTCAGGGCGCCCAGATCGGATTGCAGAAGATTGCCGAGATACTGAGCGCCACCGAAAACATTGGCGGCGTCACCGGCTTCACCCCCCTCGCCGACGAGCAGCGAACGGCTCGGCAGTCCCTCGGCATCGATCCCGATCGTGGCGTAGCGGATGTCGGCAAACCGCACGGTCGAGCCCGGCTTCTCATCCCGCTGCTGGAGCCGCACGCGGAGTTCATACCGCCCACTGGTCGCCCCTGCGGTGAGCAGGGCCGGATCGACGAGATCGGCCTCATAGTGCGACTTGGTCGTGGCACCCAGGCCACCGTTGTCTGCGTCGGTGGCCACGGGCTCGTACCGCGGTTGACTTCGCACGCGGAGGAAGTACGACACCTGATTTCCCCGGGTGCCAGGGAGAATCACGCGCATCCCGGCGTTCTTGGGGTTTGTCGAATAGAAATCGCCCCCGAGCCAGGCATCCTGGCCTGCGACGGTGGCCTGGCCTCCCACTGCGGCAAGCCCGCCGGTGGCATAGGAGTAGCGGGCGTCGATCACCGTCTGGCCCGCCGCCCCCGCGAAGTTGATCGTGAGGAGGCCCGTGGCCGCGTCGAAGCCGCCAGTCACAGCCGGCACCTCGGCGGCGTTGTGCACGGTACGGAACGTAACCACACCCGCCGCATCGACCGTGAACGTCTGGATGGGCAGCGGCAGGATGCCACCGAAATCGTAGAGCGTGCCGGCCAGCGTGCCGGGCAGGACACCCGCATTGGCTAGTTGGTACGTGACCGACTCGCCACCGACGAAGTCAAACACGGTGTCGCTCGGCACCACCACGCCCTCGGCGATCGAGTCGATCGATCGCGCCAGCACGCGGCCGGACGCATCGAGCAATTCGACCATCGTGTCGAGTGCCGGACTCGTGTTATCGATGTCGATCCAGACCTCGGAGCCGGCGTGGCCAGTGAAGCTGTAGACGTCGACGTCGCCCGGATGGTCGAAGGCGATCGACCCGTGAACCTCGAAACCAAGTCGCCGGTTTGAATCACCGCTCTTTTCGGCCGCCGACTCCCAACTGTTGGTGCCGGTCGGGAAATTCGGGGCAAGCACACCGAGCCACTCGGCGTTGGCCGGCACGCCATTGGCATTCAGCCGGGCGGTGTAGGTCGCCTCCGACTCGATCACCACCGCAACGTTGCGGTCGTTGGAGAAGGGCAGGAACTGCAGGCTCCGCCAGTCGGCCGGAGCGGGCTCCGAGCGATCGGAGTCGTTGTTGGTGTCGGTCACCGTGACGCCAATCGGATCGAGACCGGCTCCGATCGTGTCATCGGCCAGTGAGGTGAGCACAACCGGGTAGCCGGGTTGGCCGATCACCTGCACCGTGCCACCGATGCGGTCATTGATATCGAGGCCGTACCCGGACGCCGTCAGTCCGGCGGTCTCCCCCGCGAGTTTCACGACCAGACTCGCGTCGGTGTCGCTGAGCAGCCGCAGCCCCGTCGCGGTATGGAAATTGCCGACGAAAATCTCGTCCTGGACGACATGCACGACGCCGGTGTCGTCCCAGACGCTCTCCACTGTGATCTCGCCTCCACGGACCGTCATGCCGTTGACGATGCCCGTCACGACCGGGCCGCCGGGCAGCGGCGGAGTGGTGCCCGTGAACCCCGGCAACACGTAGGCGTCGGCCGCCGCGTAGTCGACGGTATAGCCCATGTCCGCGAAGGCACCGACCGAGATTCGACTCAATGGGTTGATGCCGGTATCGATGAAACCAGTCATCAATTCGTTGCCGAATGTCGCCTCATCCCAGTGCGCGTAGGCCGTTCCCGCTCCACCGCCCTGCTCCATCGGCACACCAGTGGCGCCGGGTACGAATCGCTGATATTCGCGGAGGGCATTAACGCCGACATAATCGGCCCCCGTGATCAAGGAGAGGTACTCCGAGACGCTGGTGAAGCCGAGGGCGTGACCGAACTCGTGGATCAGGATCGACGTGAGCTCATTGGCGAAGTTGCCCACGTCGCTCATGTCGATGCCGACCTCCGCAACGTAGGGGAGGTACGGGTTCGCGTCAGTGGCCGCCCGGAACTCCCGGGGGCCAGCGTTGGCCAGGGCATTCCCGGGCCCGTCCGACGGCAGGCCGCCCAGCAATCCGGACTGCACGTAGATCAGGACGTCGTCTATTTGCCGGCCAGTCGTCGGATCGACCGCTGGTGAGAGATCGCCGACGATCACCGACTCCCACTTAGCCACGGCCGCCTCGACTGCCGTCCGAACGCGGCGGGGCAACGACGGGTCGTAGACGACTTCGATGTCGAACTCGCCGGCACCGCTCAGGCTGGTATCGATCAACGAGGAGATCCGATTCCCCTGCACCAGCGGCCCATAGTTGCCCGCTGAGCCAGCCACGAGGCCGATTCCGCCCGTGCTCCGGCCCGTGTCCGGCCGGAACTGATCCGTCAGCGAGTTGGCGTCGATGCTAATCACCGAGCCGAGGTTGGAGCGGAAGTCGTTGCCCACGATCGCCGGCTGCGCTCCGCGTACGAACACTGCCGCCGGCTCGTTGCTGCCGCGGCCCATGCGATTCCCTACAGCGAGGCCGCTGGCATTGAGTTCGACCCGGCTGTTCGCGAGCCGGAGATCGCCTTGGTGGACCTCGACGGCGTTGAAGGCGTCGAAGCCGCCCTCGATCGGCGTCACGCCGCCACCGAAGGCGATATAGGCGTTGTCGATGCTCGCGCGGGAGCCGGCATTCAAGATGATCCCGCCCCAATCCCCCACGGTCAGGTCGCCGATCGGCTGCCCGAAGCCATCGAACTTGTCGGGCACGTTGCCGTTGGTGTCGAACGTGCCGCCGGCCCCATAGCGGTTGTCGCCAAGACTCGTAAAGATCACCTGCTGGTACGCCGTGCCCTCGGCGATCAATTGCGAGACGCCCCGTTCGAGTTCGATCCGCGAACTCTGGAGCTTGACAACGACCCCGGGATCGATGGCCAGACGACCAGTGGCCCGGGCAAAGGTCTCGGTTGCACCCTCCGGCACCTCATAACCGCCGGCACCCCCGGCGATCATCAGGTTCTCCGGGATCACATAGACGACGTCGGTGCTCGTGAAGCGAGCCGGCACAGTCAGCCGCTCCAGTGGCTGGCCGAAGTCGGTGTCGATCTTCACGAACAGACCATTGACCGAGTTGCCGAGCAGCGTGTTGCCGCGGAACTCAGGGCCGACCCGCTCACCATCGTCGAGGAAGCTGTCGGGTGTCGCCGCGATCGCGGCTCCGGCGCTGTTGGTGATCGTGTTGAAGACGACGGTCGGTCTGCTGCTCTCGAGTTGGATCGGGGCGAATCGCTCCACCTTGGAGTCGACCACCACCTCACCTCCACCGTAGCGAATGTCGGCGTTCGAGATCGCGTTGACGAACGCCGACCGGGAGCCCGCGTCGGAGTCGCCGCGAAACACGATCCCACCCCACTGCCCACCGTCCGCCGCGCCCATACTCGGGCCGTCCGAATCTCCCCCCACCGAGTCGTCGTGCCAGGAGGTGAACACCGCAGGCCGGTTGGGCACGCCGAGCACCTGCAAGGCGGCCCCTGCCCGCGACACGAGTTCCGAGGAACTACCGACGTCGATGATGGCGTTGCGAAGCTTGAAGGTAGCCGCCCGGTCGATGATCACGGTCACGCCCGCCGGGACGTTGAACGTGGCGCCGTCCTGGAGCGGCCGGCCGTAGGGATCGAGACCGATCTCGTAGGGCGTGGCCTGCTTGCCCAGGATCCGGATCACCTTCGTGGCGTCATTCGCCTCGGCTGCCGCGAGCGCTGCAGAGATCGTCTTGAAGGCATTGTCCTTGGTGCCATCGCCCGGACCGGGCACAGTGCTGCCCTTGTCGACGTAGATCGTGTTTTCCCGGTCGGCGGTCTGGAACCAGAACGAAAAGACGCCCCCCGCCTCGCCGTCGCGATCGCCGTCCAGCGCCCGGCCGGTGCGATCGACGATCGTGTTGGTCTCGGCCGAGAGCGGCGTAAAGGTGAGCGACAGCCGATACTCACCTTCACTGCGACCGTTCGCCCCCGAGTCGCTGACAGCCGGGTCGAACGCCGTGTTGCCCGTGCTCGTCACGGCGACGAAGTACTTGCCGGGATCGAGGTCGAGGCCCACGAATGAGTCACGTCCGTAGTAGTCGTCATTTCTCGCGACCAGCGTCCGCACCGGCTGGCCATTGACGATCTGCTCGCGATAGAGCGAGATCACCGAGTCGAGGGTGCTCGTGATCGGCTGACCCGGTCGGGAGATAATCGTCTCGGCCGAGAACCGGCCCGTCTCGGCTACTTCGAACGCGTAGACGTCGACGTCGGAACCGCTCTGCGGAAACAGCTGCCGCAGGTGCACGAAATCGTAGTCGCCCGGAAAGACCGGCTCACCGCCGAGGTCGGCCCCCATGATCGAGTTGAGGTCGTACGAGTGCTCGAGGCCGAGCGCATGCCCGATCTCGTGCATCGCCACGCGGAACCAGGAGCCACCGTATTCGCTGTCGCCCCAGTTGATGTTCGAATTCATCAGGGCGCCCGCACCGGGGCCGCCGAGTCCGGCCACGCTCTCAACGGGAACCGTCGGACTGAACGCCCGGAGGTCACCGGTGGCCACGAGCAGACCCTGGTCGGCTGTCTCGACGAATCGCACGCCGGCTTCGAGGCTGAAGAGTTCGAAGATCTCCCGGGCCCGCTGCTTCTGGGCATCGGTGATCACGTTGAACAGCGTGTTGCCCTGCGGATCGGCGCCGATGACATGCTGGAAGTTGTAGGGAATCACCGTGATCCCGGATGCCGGATCGACCGTGGCATACGGCAGCCCGTGAGCCCCGCTGTCGACCGGCAGTTCCCGATGACCCGGCTCATCGACGGAGCCCGGCTGGGATGGCAGCCCGAGGGCGCCAGCGGGTGTGGCAACCGTCGGGCGGCTCTCGATCGCCGCGTCGACGATGGCACCGCGGGCCGTCAAAGCGCCGAGCTGCCGAGCCGTGGTGAAGCTCGAGTTGTCATCCGAACCGGCCGTGAACACCACGGGCTCGAGCGTGTCAGAGCCGCCGATGTCGAGTCGGAAGAGCCCCTCCTGCTTGAGCGGCTCGCGGTACCAGATCGTGGCCCGGCCGAGGTCGGCGCGGTATTCGACCTGCGTGGGAAAGCTCACCTCGCCAATCGGCTCGTTGGTGAGCGGGTCGATCCGCTGGAGCCGGTAGAAGGCCGGATTCTCGGCGGACGCCTGGGCCAGCGGATCCTCGAGGTTGAACCAAACCTGGATTTGCCCCCGGGCATGAACCAACTGGTAGACGCCGTCGCGGTTGATCGAGGCCGTCGGCTGCGGCACGACCGACTGCACGAACGCTCCGCGGTCGAGCCGGAAATCGAAGGAGCTTGCGTTGACCGACCCGACGGACCCTTGAGAAGTAAGCCCAGGGCCGACGACGATCCGGTAGGAATCGTCCGGGAGCGTCTCGGCGAACCGGATCACGACCTCGTTTTCGTTGGGCGCACTCTCTACCACGATGCTGCCGGGCATCACCGCGACGTCGTTGCCGTTGCCGAATGAATCGGTCGCTCCACCACTACGGACGATCGAGATGCTGCCCAACGTCGTCGAATCGACCTTGGTTCCGGGTGTAAACCGGAGTGTGATCTCCTGCGGCGCCGCTTCGAGCACCTCGGCCGGCGAACCGGCCAGGAAAAACGGCCGCTCACTCTGGGCGTAGGCGGCGATCAGGTCGAAGGCCAGAAGCCGGCGTTCCTCCAGCCGCTCGAGGCGAAAATCGGGCCGCTTGCGATTCCGGGGCCGCCCCTGGCCACCGCGAGACTTCCGGGAAAAAAGCCGCCCAACCGACGACGAACGGGGTGCCTTGCGCATAGTTTCTTCGGAAAACGCTGGAGGTGGGTGATTCAAGACCCGAGGCGGGTATCTGCGGGGGTAACACCGCTGAATACGCCGCCTATGGAAGAGAGGTTCGATCGACGTTATCACCCCCCTCCAACGGCCGCAAGAAATTGTTCGCTGGGCAATCTGGGGTTTCGGGGAAGAGCGAATCTGTGCGGTCGAGGAAGGGGGTGCGGCCGGACGTAAAAGGGCTCAAGCCCTACCGCAGCCCCGCCGGCGCGAGGCCCTTCCGCGCCCCCCCGAAGCCGAACGGTGTCGGCTGGAAGCCCCCCACGGCGTCGACCCGGGCATCCGCCCGGATTGCCTCCTCGAGGCCCATCGCCCAGTAGCAGCCGTTGACGAGCAGGCGGCGGGTGCCGTCCGACAGCATGTCGGTCGCCGCTCCCATGGTGGTCGTGAACACCCGGCCCCGGGGGCCGCCCTCCACTGAGTAGGTCTTCGTCCAGGCGATCGGCATCAACGGGTCGTTCTTCGGGCCGGCCACCGGCGGTGAGTCGGGCGTCATGCCGGCCAGCACCTGCCCGAGCACGAGGGGCTGGGAATCCCCTGGGAGCGGCAGACGAACCCCGTAGACGTCGGTTGGCCCCCAGACTTCACCGTCGGCGATGCCCCGCAGGATCGGATGGTCCGCCGCCCCGGGGGCGATCAGCCCGCGGGTGCTCTCCTGGCCGTGCTTGCCATGGTGATTGATCCACTTCTCGCCGAGCACGAGCCGGCCGAAGCCGTCAGCCCACTCCCGCTTCTCGCCGGCGTAGCCATTGGAATAGTGCGCGTAGGCTCGATCCGCGGGAATGTTGAAGGCGTGGGTCGCCGTCCGCAGCCCCACCACCGGCCCGCCCCGGCGGAGATACGCGTCGATCTCCTGCATCTGCTCGTCGGGCAGGCTGCGGAAGCGCGTGGCGATCACCATCAGGTCGGCCTCGCGAAGTTGTTCGAGGCCGGGGATGTTCGTCTGGTTGTTCGGATCGATCTCGCCGGTGTTCGGATCGATCGCATACAGCACCCGGCAGTCAAACCCGTGCCGGACGGCCAGGATTTTGCCCAACTGCGTCAGGGCTTCTTCGCTGCGGTATTCCTCGTCACCGCTGACGAGCACCACCCGTTTGCCCTGGCCGGGCCCTTCCCCGCCGGGGATTGCGAGCCAGGCCGGCCCTTCGTCGGCAGCCGACGCCAGCCCGGCGGCGGCAAGGCATCCCAGGACGATCATCGAACGAACCAACGGTAGGAACATGACGATTCTCCGGAAGAACCGGGTCAGCATAGCCTGCCGCCGCCCGATTCGACCCGGGCTCCCGGGTGAACTATGAATGGAGGGTTCGACGTTCCCGCCACCTCCTGGCTCGAGAGACCCTCCCCGTGAACAGTTTCCGTGATCCGCCCCGCGTGACCCTTCCCCGGGGAGCCGCCGGGCTCGACCCGCGTTGGATCGGCGGCCTCGCGCTGCTCGTGCTCCTCGCCGCCGGCCTGGCCCGCGGGGTCTACACCGTCGGTCCCGAGAGCGTGGGCGTGATCCAGCGGTTCGGCCGGCTGGTCGGCACAGTCGGCCCCGGCCTCCGGTTCAAGCTCCCCTTCGGCATCGACACCGTCACGATCGTGCCGGTCAAGCGGCAGCTGAAGATGGAATTCGGCTTCGGGACGCCGGGCGCCAGCGATCGCCATCAGGTCTCCCAGCAGCCCCGGCTCGAGAGCGACATGGTCACCGGCGACCTGAACGCCGCCCACGTCGAGTGGGTGGTGCAGTATGAGATCAGCGACCCGGAGGCCTATCTCTTCCACATGCGGGAGCCGGCAGCCACGCTCCGCGATCTCGCCGAGAGCGTGATGCGGGAGGTCGTGGGCGACCGGACCGTGGACGAGGTGCTCACGATCGGCCGCCAGGGCATCGAGACCGACGCGATCTCGCGGCTGACAGCCCTCGTCCAGGAACTCGACATGGGCCTCAAGGTGCAGCAGGTGCAGCTCAAGAACGTGCATCCGCCCACGCCCGTGCAGAGCTCCTTCGATGAGGTCAACCGGGCCCAGCAGGAGCGGGAGCAGATGATCAACCAGGCCAACGGCGAATACAACAAGGTCGTGCCCCGGGCGAGCGGTGAGGCCCAGCGGTTGCTGAGCGACGCCGAGGGCTACGCGGTCCGTCGGGTCAACGAGGCCGAGGGCGACGTGGCCCGGTTTCGGGCCCTGCTCAAGGAATACGACAAGGCACCCGAAGTGACCCGCCAACGGCTCTACCTCGAGGCAATGGCCGAACTCATCCCGCGGCTCGGCGGAAAGGTCATCCTCGACTCGAGCGCCCCGCAGTTTCTGCCGCTCATGAATCTCGCCCAACCCGCCCCCGCTGGAAAGCCCGCCCGATGAGCCCTCTCCCGATCAACCATCCGCTGCTCACGCTCGTTCGTCGAGTGTCCGACCTGGCGTTCTCGCCCGTGGGCGCGGTCATGCTCGTCGCCGCTGGCGTCATCTTCTTCGGTTGCGCCTACACCGTCGATCAGACCGAGCAGGTGGTCATCACGCAGTTTGGCCGGCCCGTGGGAAAGCCGATCAATTCCGCCGCCGCCGACAGCTCCGGGCCCGGCCTCCACTTCAAGATTCCGTTCATGCAGGCCGCCAATCGGTTCGACAAGCGGATCCTGGAATGGGACGGCGACCCGAGCGAGATGACCACCCGCGACAAGCTCTACGTCGTCGTCGACACCTTCGCCCGCTGGCGGATCGTCGACCCGCTCGTCTACTTCCAGAGCCTGCGGGACGAGCGGAGCGCGCTCTCGCGGATCGATGACATCCTCGGCAGCGAGACCCGCAACGTCGTCGCCCGCCACGACCTGATCGAGCTCGTGCGATCCGACAAGGCCCGCGAGCCCGAGCAAGATGCCACGCTCGTCGAGGCCGGGGCGGCCGTCGGCCACCTGGCACCGATCCGGTTCGGCCGTAAGGAACTCGAGCAGGAGATTCTCCGGGCCGCCGCCCCGAAGATGGGCATATGGGGCATCGAATTGCTCGACGTCCGGGTCAAGCGGCTCAACTACAAGGAAGGCGTGATCGGCAAGATCTACGATCGGATGATCTCCGAGCGGCTCCAGATCGCTGAGCGGTTCCGCTCCGAAGGGGCGGGCGAGGCTGCCAAGATCACAGGCCGCAAGGAGCGCGACCTGCAACGGATCCAGTCGGAGGCCTATCGCACGGTGCAGGAGACCCGCGGCGACGCCGACGCCAAGGCCTCGGAGATCTATGCCGCGGCCTACACCTCCAGCCCGACGGCAGCCGACTTCTACGCCTTCCTCGAGACGCTCGACACCTACAAGTCGACGCTCGGCAGCGACACGACAATGGTGCTCACGACCGACAGCGACCTGTTTCGGCTGTTCAAGGAGGTGGGCGGCGGGCAGCCAGTGCCGCCGACCGAATGACGCCGGACGGCCACCGCGAATCAGACGCTCGAGCATATTTTGAGATCGGTGGAGCGACGATTGGCCGAACCGCGAGATGAGGCGAGGGGTCGGCGAACGCTCGCGGAGCATGGGGCGTATCCTCGCCCGCGACGCGACTTTTGCCGACCCCGAGCAGGTTCACTCTTGAAAGTCGTACACGACGACTTTCTTGACGAGCGGCGCAAGGATCTCCGCATTCGCGCGACGATGGTCTGGGTGCGCGAGATAGGCGTCGAGGGCCGCTTGGCTGGCAAACTCGATCGTGATCGCCACGTCGAAACTGTCGTCGACGATCGGCCGGTCGCTCTCGATCGGCTCCCCGGCCGAGACCTCGAGCACGCCAGGGATCGCGGCAAACGCCTGCGAAGCCTCGATGATCCGCCGCCGCGCGGCTGCGTCTCCCGGCTGTTTGAGCCAGCAGACGACCACATGCTGCACCCGCCGGATCGCAGGCTCCGGCAGGGGCGGCAGCCGAACGCAGTAAGGGGAGAACCGCCGGTCGGCTTCGGGAAAGTCGGTGCTGATCAGCTGTGCCCCGGTGTCGATCGCCAGGTCGCGGCGGCGGCCGTCGTTGGCCCGGGCCTCGCGGGTGCCGCTGTCGGCTCGGGTCCGCACGAGGAAGCCGTCGCGGACGAGCCCGCGGATCTCCTGCTCCTGGGCCACCGGATCGTTTCGCTTCATCCAAGCCGCGGCGGGATGGCCCCGATCGACGCTCACGAACAGCAATCGCTCGGCCGACGTCGCTTCCAGGTAGCGATCCCGCAGCCCCCCTTCGTTGTCGAGCAGCAGCACCACCTTGCCGCGATGCGCCGCGACCGACGGCCAGCCCTTCCCGACAACCGCCTCCCGCAGGGTCGGGGCATCACCCTGCACGTCGAGTGGCGTGAGGATCCGCGGTCGGGGCCAGACGTCGAGGATCGTGCGGTGCAATTCGGCAAAACCTTCCGGCCCCCAGGGAACCGGCCGCAGCGGCGAGAACGAATCGCCCTTGAGTTCCAGAAGGAGAAACAGCGGCACGTGCCCTGGATGACGATCCGACCAGGCCTTGATCTCGGCCAGTGCCCCCTGCAGCGTGTACTGGGTGGTCCGAACGTCGAAGTCGGGACTATGCAACACCTTGATGCCCGGGGCCTCGAGCACGCCGTCAGGATCAAAGGGGGGCACGTCGCGTCCGGCAGCCCGTGCCAACCGCAGCACGAGCGGATCGGAGAACAGCCCTCCTTCTGGGTCCAGGTAGCAGTCGAGTTCGAAGTGCCGCAGGCCGAGCAGGTCGAGTTGCTCGGCCAGCGGTCGCTGGGAGCAGTCGATCGCCCGCGCCTCGTCGGGGGTAACAGCGGCGATCGCATCGAGTGAGAACGGGTCGGGAGCGAGGTGGTAGGAGTTGTGGGTACCGAGCAGTTGGAGTTCGGTGATCCGTGGCTCGCCGCGGGCCGCGTCCTCTCGTGTTCCTGTCTCTAATACGGCAACCGTAGCGGTCGCACTCGGTGCCCCGGCCGTGGCGGCGGCCTCAGCCCCCGCCTGACCCCAGGCGACGGTGCCGATCAGGCCACCGAGCGCAATCACTGCCGCCCCTGCGATCCACGCCTTTCCCGCAGCCATGAACGACTCCGCTTCGCGCCTCACCCGTCGCCTGCCCGCCCCGGTTTGATCTGGATCAGGTGATCATGTCGGTGGTGCGACCGCGTCGATCTTGGCCGCGAGGATGAAGTCGTTTTCGGAGAGCCCGCCGATCGCATGCGTGTGGATCTCGGCCCAGGCCTTGCGGTAGCCCTCGAGATGGAGGTCGGGGTGGTGCTGCTCCCGCTCGGCGAGCGCCGCGATCGTATTCAGCAGTTTCAGAGCCGACCGAAAGTCGGGCAGCGTGAAGTCGCGGCGGATCCGCAGCCCGTCGTGGGTGAGCCGCCAGGCTGGCAGGACCGCGAGCAGCCTTTCGGCTTCCTCGGCCGTGAGCTTGGGCACGCCGCCTTCGCAGGGCACGCATTTCTTGGACGTCAGGTCGTTGATGATGGGGTTACTCATGATGAAACAGTGTAGCCCTCTCCCGGAAACCCGGGGCGCTGCCGAGTCAGGCAGGCTCGGAATGGCCTCGCGCTGCCCCGCTGCGGCCGGGGATGCGATCCCCTAGAATCCAGGCTGCTTCGGGCCCGTAGCTCAGCGGTTAGAGCAGGGGACTCATAAAGGGATGTTCAAAACAGCCGGAAATGGCTTTTTGTTCGAGTGAAACGCGATTTTCCAGAATTGCGAGCTGCTGACACAAATCCTCAAAAATGCCGACAAATCGATGGTTGTCCTTACACGCGGTTGTCGCGACAACCGCACCGGGGCCCCGCCGATCCACTCGTCGCGTCATTGATATCTGTGACGCCGCCGCGATCGCTTCCGTCTGGCGTTGGTTTCCTTGCGATTGTGGTTTGAAAATCAGCCTGCTGATCTGGCAGCAGCCGGCTGCCATCTCTCCCTCGACTTGCCCATTCTGGCAGCCGGTTTTCTCCCACTAAAAAAACACATAGCGAGCAGGAAGCCTGACCTGAGTTTCTCCCGATAGTGAGGCTGATTCGTGGTTTTCACACCCCACGGCACGGGACGTGCAATGAGTGGTTCCCGCCGCCAGCATTTCCGCCACGTGCTCCGCTGCGACTCGGCATACACATCCCCGCCGCACCGAAAAACCACCTGTATCGCGATGACTACCCCTCCCTTCGATCCGCTCCTAGCCGAAAAAATCCTACAAGGCGTTCGGCAGCTACACCAGATTCGGCTGGCAGCCCCCGAAACACGTGACCTCGCGATCGATGAGGCTCGCCGCACTCATGATTGGATGCGGTTTGTGTTTCTTCACGACCCAACCGCGTGGATCGACGCGTTCGAACAGCAATCTGCGAAAATGGATGACAGCAACTTCTGGCAGGTACTCCGACGCATCTACACGAGCCTCCCCGCCGCAGTCCTCCATCACGATCGGCTCGTGCAGCTGTTTGCGTCGAGGCCCGCCCCAGCTGTCGTGAGGTTTGAACCCGAGGATCTATGCGTCTTCGATCAGCTGCCCGACCCAATCAGAATCCACCGGGGCTACGCTGACCCGTACTCCACGGGATTATCGTGGAGCCTGAGCCGTCGTACCGCCAAGTTTTTTGCCTACCGAGCCGCGGAGCGTAGTGATGCTCTAGTCAGTTCCCCGCAAATGCTTTCAGGCCTCGCGTACAAAAAAGACGTCATAACCCTGATTGGGTTCATGAACGAACGGGAAGTCCTCATCGATCCAAGCCGCGTCACCAAGAAAAGGCGGCGAACGCTGGGCCCACTTCGCAGTGCCCTTGAGGATCTGATCGCGTAATTTCCGGCTGCGGGCGGGTGATTTCCGGGCACGCCCTTGGAAGTACTCGTAAAGGCGGAGCCTCACTCCGGGTGAACGTCGGTAGCCATTCCCCCGGGTTAGCCATAGACGTCGCCCGCTCGTCCCAACGCCCCCTGCCGGCTTAACCGGGGCTCAATACCCCGGCACCACAAGGCACCGTTCACCCAGTCCCGCTGCGCTTTTCCCCACCCGTTCCCGCCATATCTGGGTAGGAGCGGGCAATTGATAACTAAATCCACCACCACCCCGCGAGGCCCCATGAGTCTCCAGAATCCCACATTATTCCCCGCCCTTTTCGCGGCCATGCTCGTCCTGCCTGCTCCGCGTTTACCCGCCGCCGACATCCCCTCCGGCCGGCTCCGCGTAGACCCCACAAGCATGGAGGCAGGCGACATCCGGGCCCATCTCAATGCGACCGCCAAGGCTGCTACCGCCAAGGATCTCGATGGCTTCGCCGACTGCTTCACCAAGTCCAGCAGGGCCAAGATCAGGAAGCACGCAGCCTTCAGGTTCGTCCAGCACACAGTCTCGATGGACGTGCTGGAAACCCAAGTCATCAGGCTCGCCGGCAACTCGTGCCAAGCTGCCGTCCGGTACCAGCTCACACTTTCCGACGATTCCTTCGACGTAGTCTCGCTCGTAGCCCTCAAACGCGAGGATGGCTACTGGAGAATTCATGCGGAGAAAATCCAACTCATTGACCACGACTCGCCGCGGACCTGCTCCCCCTCCCGGTACGCCTGCGTGAGCGGCATGTGTCAGCTCAAATAACCCCGGCGACTGCACCACACGTCGCCCCAATCCAAGGAACCCCGCCATGGGACTGACTCTATTTCCCAAGGACGATCTCCACGTCTGGGACATCGACCTCAAAAACACTGCCTGTCGTCGGTGGTGTGATTTCTCCCTCTGCCACTGCCTCGACCTTGAAGACCTGCTGAAGGACGTGGTGAAGCACTTCGTCGGCCAGCTCGATAGCCTCCCCGGGTATATCAGGCCCCTCGTATCGGCTGGTGCAAAAGGGTCCGCAAGACTGGGCGGACGACTGGCCAACACCATCGCCGGCATGTTCGGCCAAGAGTACGTCCGAGAGATCCGGGCTATCTCTGAGTGCACGAGACAGCCGCTGAGCTACGTCATGCTCGGAAATCTCATCTACGACCTGATGCAAATGGGCGATCAGGCTGGCGTCGGCTGTTCGAGCTACTCCTGTGACATCGGCGGCAAGCCTACGCTGGTTCGAAATATGGACTGGGTCGTGCCGCGAAGTACGGGTAAATTCACGCGGGTGCTCAGGTTTCACCGTGGCGAAGACCACTATGTCAGCGTGAGCGTGGTGGGTTGCGTCGGGATAGTCTCAGCCATGTGCCCCGGAAAGTGGGCCCTGACGCTCAATCAGGCGCCTACAAATGGCACGAGCCCCGGGGTCTTCCAGTGGCCCGTGCTCCAGCGACTCAGGCACTGCTGCGACAAGATGGGCAGCTACGAAGAACTCGTCGCGGATCTACAGGAGTACCGCACCATGACGAGCTTCTTTGCCCATGTCGTCGGCACCAAGCCAGACCAGCACGCGGTCATCACGGGGCTGGGCAGCGAGTTCTGGCAGCGGGACCGGGAAGAGTCGTGTTTGATCCAGACCAACCATTTTGTGGGCGAGGAACTGGAAGGCAGGAATCCGCCTGAGCATTGGCAGGAAGGAGAGGACTGGTACTACAACGACTCGTATCGTCGCATGCGGGCCCTGACCAAGCGGCTGAAAGACCCGCCGAAGACGCTCGTGGGTGCCCGCCGGAAGATCATGGGCAGCCCGGTGACCACGGCTGACACCATGCAGCAGATGGTACTTCAGCCGGCCACGGGCTACTGGAAGCTCTGGGTGCGTAAATAGCCGGAAATGAGAAAAGGCGAGGCGGCTTCATGCTCAGCGACAAGAAGCCGGGCACGTTCTCGATGCAGGTCCAGTCCGTGGAGCCTCGGGATGCTCGGGCTGCTCGCGACTTTGGCCTGACACCGCGAGAAAGCCAAGTGCTCTCCCACGTGGCTTTCGGCCTGTCCAACGACGAGATCGCCCGGTCGCTCGAAATCAGCGTCGAGACCGTGAAAGAACACGTCCAGAACCTGCTCAAGAACTTGGCCGTGAATGACCGGACTCAGGCGGCAGTTTGGGCGGCGCAGTCGAGGGTGGTGTAGTCGCGAAACAGATGGCCAAGCGTCTTGTTACGCAAGACCGCCAGCATCGTTCAATTCAAACGGAACAACCACACGGTCTGCGTCTTCCTCAAGCAGAACGTACATCGCGTCGAGCGAACGTAGGCTCGTCAG
Organism: Candidatus Kuenenia stuttgartensis; assembly: GCA_945891385.1. GTDB lineage: Bacteria > Planctomycetota > Planctomycetia > Pirellulales > UBA1268 > QWPN01. Next base: position 50,473 of record CAMDDJ010000002.1, read on the forward strand.
CACCTTTTTACCCGGCTTCTGCACCAATATTTGCGCGGCTTTCACCGACAAGTGCTGCAGACGTGTAAGCGACAGATCGCCCCTGTGCTCCTGAAGGCTTGCCGCTGTTTTTGATGGCAGTGATTCCAACCCGTCGAGAATCAGCCTTCCCGTGTGCTTCGCCAGTCCCACGGCCGCGGCCGCCGACAGTGATCGCAATTTTCTAAAGGCGAGAAAACCGTCCAAGGCAGCCAGTTTAGCGGCTACTCGGGGCGTCAGCCGTTCAAGTCCGTCAAACGCTATTCCTCCCCGATGCCGCGACAGCAACTCCGCCACCTCTGGTGAGATCGACGGAACGGCAGAGAACGTCAGGGTACCAACATGCCCGTCCGCAAGGAGCCGGGCCACTGGAGCGCTGATGTTCGTAAGGTGACTGAAGTTCAGATGGGGGGCCTCAAGCAAGCGGCCGCTTTTTTCTAGGTATCAGGCGGTGAAGCAACGCCCTCCTTCGGTTTGCCAGCAACGCCACGACGGACTTTCTCAGCTGGTCTCCTGAGTCGAATCTGCAGTGGGCTTTCATTCATGGCGACTATGACAGGTGTCTCCTCGGCGATGCCATACTCCCGCGGAACAACCTCTTCGGCAAGCGGCTTTTGATCTCCTGATAAGACGACCACTCGCCACATCAGAGAGGGTGAACCGTCCTCCTCCTTACCGCTCACCCATTTCGCCTGAAAGCGCCCTGTACTCGTGTCGACCCGAGCAGTCACCGGCATTGCTGTATTCGATTCACCCCCGCGGCTCGCCTCTGGAAATAGCCTCACGAGCATCATGTCTGCGGGAACCACACTTCCGTCAACATAGGCAACCGATCCCCTAACCTCATGGACCTGAAAACGGCCCGTGTGCCCGCTCGCCCCCAGAAAGCCCAAAGCCCACCAGCCGAGGTTCGCTGCAAGGAGCACAGCAACACCTACTGCAACACTTCTCGTTGCGACACTCTGCTGGCACGCAACGAATAAGGCCCTGCACAGCTCCTTGCAAATTTCAATTATTAGTGCCATTCCTACGATCCCTCTTGCGGAAAGTCTTGCTCACGCTCTCACGCTGTTGCCCAGAAGGGTGGCGGACGGAAGCACCCCCACGCCGTTGCCGCTTCCCCGGATTTTATTCACGGGAAGTGGGCATACCATCCATACGGTTTCCAAGGCGCCGGTGCGTCTCAGGGTCAATGGAGTACGAGATGAGCTGGACCGACCCATCACAGAAGGCCATAAAGCAACCTGCCTGATGCGCGCTGCCGAAGCTGTCATACAGCACTAATCCGGGCGTGTCCTGCATTGGTGCTAGCGAGATGCCCGTGTTGACATTGTGGTAAGTACTGCGGTGGCTATCGTTATTGAATCCACAATACATCGATTCATTGTCTGAACCATCCGACCCATCAGTGTAGCTCTGTGGATTTAAGTACTTCTCACCCAGAAGGTATGTCTTTGTTGTTCCGTCGGAAATGTCCTTCATTCGGACACTGCTTCGCATGTGTGAGATGCCGTTTGCATTAAGCCCTACCTGAGGCCATCGATTAGTACGGGTGTAGTCCGCTGCCTCAGCCAAAGTTTTTGGCCACTCGGGCATCAGTTGATTGATGTCTGTGTAGCTATCGCCAGCATTAGCTGCGTAGTCCCCGCGTGCGCATCGGGTCACCGCTCCTGATCCATAGGGGGTATGGACGTTGTTGGCATAGGTCTCCGCACGCCAGTTGATACCCCATGCGTTTGGGGACCGGCGACTAGGGCAGTTCATGATCGTTATTGGCGCAGAGGCACGCTTTACGGCGCCCTCAAGCTGCGTCGACGTCCACTCATCAGGTTGCCCATCAGCCCCAAGTCCATGCGTCGATGCTTCCTCAATGAATGGAAGGATGCTGTAAAGCCATCCGGCTGGCTGCTCCGCTGAACTTCCGCGATCAGGGTCGGCAGCCCACGTCCATGCCCAACCACCAGATGGCAGGCGTTTATTCGTGCTCTCGAATGTGAGCATCCCTACCGCGAGTTGCCGAATGTGGTTCGCGCAGCTTATCCGTCGCGCAGCCTCTCTCGCGGACTGCACAGCTGGAAGCAACAGCCCCACAAGGGTGGCAATAATGGCTATCACAACCAGAAGCTCCACGAGCGTGAACCCGGTCTTGCGGCTGGGCTTCGTCATCTCATCTCCTTCTACATTCGGCGGTTCGCTTAACTCCACATAAGTCTCAGCGGCGGCCCAACTAGCCGTGACCCGGCGCCTTACGAGGTCGGTCGGCAGGGCGAAGCCCAGCCAAATGGCGACACGAAGCTCCTGCAGCGAGACGGGCCCATGGACTTGACCGCGGTGCTGGTAGAACCATTCGTCCGTCATGGAATGCGCCTCTATGGGTAGAAGCGGGAGAAGGCCGCTACGCCTGCCAAAAAATTTTCGTAAACCATGTTTTCCCGGTAGATTGACGGGGTTTCCGCGGGAAGGATAGCCTACCCCCATAGCAGGGGCGGTGCGAGATGCCTGCCACGCGCAGGGCACGAGCAGGCCGGATGGAAAGCATGGAATACAAGGGATTCGACAGACTCATTGATCGGTTATCCACGGCCGACCCGGAGACAAGGCGGGCGGCACGGGATGAATTACTGTCGTCCGCCATCGAGCACATGCGGGCCGTTGCGCACCGCATGGCACGGGGATTTCCTCAGGTGCGACGGTGGGACGAGACCGACGACATCGTGCAGGGGGCGGCGTTGCGCCTTACACGTGCCCTCGACAGCGTAGTTCCGGTAGATGCTAGGCACCTCCTCGGCCTCTTGGCCATGCAGGTGCGCCGCGAGCTGGTCGATCTTGCCAGACGGTATGGCGGCGCAGAGTCGTTTGCACATCACCACGAGACGAATGCGGCACATATCGACGGGCAGCAGGTGTTGCACAGCGATATGGCAGCCGATTCGGCCGACAGCAGTGCCGGCACAGATAGAGTGAACTCGTGGACCCGATTTCATGAAGCAGCCGGATCGCTAAGTGACGACGATCGGGAACTCTTCAATTTGGTCTGGTACCTTGGCCTGAATCAGGAGCAAGCGGCACACGCGATGGGATGCTCGGTCCGCACGATTGCGAGGCGCTGGGACATCGTGAAGCGGCACCTTGTCGTCCGGCTTGAAGGGCAGGCTCCAGCCTGATCGCGACATGTCAGACAGTGAGACTGACAGAGCGAGCGGCGTCACCCAAGAGACGGATGACGGTCCGGCGGGTGGAGCGTTTCAGGTCGAGTCTCTCTGGCGGGTCTGCGAACGGCTACCCGAGACGGCCGCCACTGATCCGCTTGTTGGGCGGTTTTTTGGCGGCGTGACACTCACGCGGTTCATCGCAGAGGGCGGCATGGGCCGCGTGTATGAGGCCGAGCAGGCAAACCCGGCTCGACGGGTTGCCGTGAAGGTTCTGCGGCCGGGGCTTTTGAGCCGGAAGGCCATGCGGCGGTTCGTACGTGAGGTATCCACGCTCGGCAGCCTACAACACCCATGGATCACGCAGGTGTATTCGGCTGGCACCTACGACGTCGCGGGTGCTGAGTTGCCCTACTTCGTGATGGAACTCATTGCCGACGCCCTCCCGCTAACGGAATACGCGAAGGCGCGGCACCTGTCGGTGTCGGAGCGGCTCTCGCTTTTCAGAAACTTCTGCGATGCCGTCGCCTACGGCCACGAGCGTGGCATCGTGCACAGGGACCTGAAGCCCAGCAATCTACTTGTCAACGGACTCGGGCACCCGAAAGTCATCGACTTTGGCGTTGCCCGCGGCGTTGACGCTGGCGACCGGGCGACGACACTCACCGAGGCGGGCCAACTGGTCGGTACGCTCCAGTACATGAGTCCGGAGCAGGTATCAGGCCGAGCCGGCGATGTCGACGCCCGAGCCGACGTGTATTCGCTCGGACTCGTGCTTTACGAGCTGCTCGCGGGTCGCCCGGCACACGATCTAAGTGGCCGTCCGCTGGTCGAGGCGGCACGGATTGTCCACGAGCAGCGTCCGAGGGCGTTGCGGTCGGTCAATCCAGCCGTGCCTCGGCATGTGGCTGCGATCGTTAGGCGGTGCCTCGCCAAGGATCGCGAATCCCGGTTCCAAACGGCTAGCGAGTTGTCAGCGGCGATCGGGGCCGGCCGTGCGGGTCTGCCGTCGCTGATTTCGGAGGGGCGCCGACTGTCACCAAGGTTCGCCCGCATGGCGGCCGCGGGTATCGTCGCATCTGGATTGATTCTCGGTGGCGTCTACCTGATGCCGCCGATTGCGTGGCCCCTTCTCGTTCAGGCAAGCCGCACGTCAGCCGTACAGCAGGCACCGGTCGTTGTCATCGACGCCACGGCTGCTCGGCCGCCAAATGTCGAAGCCATGGCCGACCCCGCGACTGCGCTCATGCTGCAGCCGGCGACGATTCATCGCGATGCCGAGACGTTTCGCTTTGCGCTACGCGATGTGCACCAGAAGGACGCTGACGCCTTCCTCGTCGAGAACGTCGGCATGAGGAAGTGGATGGACCAGTTTATGTTCCCCCGGGTGTCGTACTGGGCACCGGAGGCAAACAACCAAGAGGGGATACTCGTCTACCGGTTCGAGTTGGGCGGCGCTGCGGAGTCAATCCACCTCCGGGCAAACTCCGACTGTTGGGATTTCTTTCGCGAGGCAGGCGGTGTTGGACGGGGTGCCTCGGCGATCGAGATTTCGCGTGACGGTGAAGGCTGGGTGACAATCGAAGACAATATTGAACCGCGGCGGTGGGGGGCATCGATCGCGGTCGACGAGGACCTGCCGAAGGAGGTATGCGGCTCCGACACGCTCTGGGTTCGTGTCCGCTGCATCACTGAGAGCGCGCCCGTCGAGAACGGCTACAGCGTGGCCCAGTTCGCGCGCACTCGACCCGACCGACAGGCTCCAGCGTTCGAGGTGACGTCAATGCTGAAAGAGAAAGAACTGACCTCATCGTCGCAGTGATTCGCCTCCCACATGCTCATCTGGCTTGAGGGAATGGGTGCAATGGCCTGAAACTCTTCTCTACCCCCACCGCCACTTCGGAGGCTCGCCCTTCCACCAGCAGATCGCGATGAGCAGGCCCGAGAGCACGTGCACGCTGATGATGAACCCGGGCAAGTTCAGGTGCGGCGGGAAGACCCTCAGGCACAGTGCGAGGAGGACCAGATACAACGCGAGCACCACCCAGCCTTCCCACGTGCTCGGTAGGCCCCATCCCCAGCCGTAGCGCTTCGCCGGGAACCAGTAGCGGGGTGGGTTGGGGGCCGGGATGCCTTCTGGTCTCGCGTCAGGCTCGTCACGTGGGAATGCCTGCATGTGCAACCCTCCCTGCAAACTCCCGTGCCCGCTCAAGATCACGCTCGTTCGGGTGCCGCCAGTTGAGGCCCCCACTCAGCCAGAGCGGGCCCCACGTATCAAAACCCCGGCAGGCGAACTCCCCGATGACTTCGTAGCCCTTGCTGGCCAGAGCCTGTTTCAGGGGTCGGTGCCAGAACGTCGCCAAGAAGGGTAGCCCGGAAGTCGTGAAGATGAACACTGGCAGGGAGCGGGCATACACGTCGGGCAAACCACGCACCCACTGCAGGAGTTCCTCGTGAGGCCGGCCGTAATACACACCCGAGCCGATGCCCAGAAGTTCATAGCCAGCCAGTCGGGCATAGGGGCACTCGGCAGGCGAAGCACACTCAGCCCCCAGCACGCCGGCTATTTCGTGGGCGACCTTGGCCGTGTTCTGGTGGTGGACTGACTTGTAGACCAGCAGGGCTCTCGGGCGGCTACTGGGCGTGGAAGCAGCGGCGGGAGTGATCGTGCTTGCCATGCTGGGATTTTACGGCCCCGGGTTTGCCGTGCTCGAACTGGCCTGCTTGAAATCTCCCCGTAAAAATACTTTCAGACCCGAGGAGGCTCGTTTCATGGCCCTGACGCTTTCTTCGCCGGCCTTCAAGCACGGGCAGGCTATTCCGCGGCGATACACGTGCGAGGGCGATGACATTTCGCCGCCGCTTGAGTGGGCTGGGCTTCCTGAAGGGACGAAGAGTCTGGCCCTGATAGTGGACGACCCCGATGCCCCTGATCCTGCTGCCCCAAAGCGTGTCTGGGTTCACTGGGTGCTCTATGACATTCCCGCAAGTTCAATGGGCTTGCCAGAGGGAGCGGGCGGAGACGACCTGCCCAAAGGCTCGCGGGAGGGGCTGAACGACTGGAAGAAACTCGGGTATGGCGGCCCGTGTCCTCCAATTGCCCGGCACCGGTACTTCTTCAAGATGTACGTGCTCGACCGGGTTCTCGGCGACCTCAAGCACCCCACAAAAGCCAAACTGGAGCAGGCAGGCGCCGAGCATCGTGAACTGCGGTTCGTGCGGCTATCGGGCTGCGTGTCGGGCGTGGATGGGGCGTGGATGGGGCGTGGGATGGGAGAAAAGCGGCATGGGGCCCTGTGCCACCTTTTCTTAGATGTCACCTTCGACCATTATCGAAAAGCCTTTCTTGCATCGCTCACGTTAATCGATACTTCATCGGAAAATAAACTCGCATCAGCTATTCTGATGGCTTTGGGGAGCCGATCCCCGCTGCTGCATGGCCTTACGTTGATTCTCTACCACGCGTCCGACATGCGTGCTCACTTTGCGGAGTATTTCCACCTCTTCGGTTCCCACGGCCGTAAGGTTCACGGCAGCAAACGCTGCGAGGCGCTGCTCAAGCCTCTTCGCAAGCTCCGACTGCTGGAACGCCTTTGCATGCTGGTAAGCGACGCTTTGAAGAACTAAGGCTAGGTCGACCGCAACGATATTGAGCAAAAGGATTCCGCCCACCACGCGAGCGATGACCATGGCGAGCCAGTAGAGCGACACGTGCTCTACGAGCCAATCCTGCCGGGCCAAAGAATAGAGAACTATTCCGAAGCCGACTGCCGCAATGATGGTTGCTGTACGCTTGGCTCCCCGAATGAGTTGGCCAGCATCAGCGGAGTCGAGCGGGCGAACTAAACGTGGCCCAAAGGTGAGATACACGAGCGAAGAAGCCGCGATAAGCAGCAAGCCGACCGCGATGCGTGTCGTGTATCCAGTCTGCAGTAGCGCTAAACCAGCCGCCACGAAGACAACCGCGTAAAGAGGACATACGCACATCAGGATCCATCCCGCCCCCGCCGCTTCGGGCATAAGTGACTTGAATGTAAGGCAGGCTCGGATGATGCCGGGAAAGAATGCAAGCGTCCATGGTATGAGAACCGCAACCGCCACGACCGCCAGAACCAAGTTCGTCGATGTTCTATATGAGTCGTCCTCAAAAGACATGACCGAGGTGATCGGTAGCGTCAGAAGGAGGATTGGAAACACCGCAAGCAGAAGCCACGCAACCCGGGCCGAGGCTCGCGAGACATTGATTTCAGCCCAACGAATGCAGGCCAGCCAGCACAAGCCACACGCTACGATTTCAACAACGGCTTCAACGAAAATCACGAGAGCGACTATGCCATCGTTCCAAGCATTTCCCGAGCCTTCTGAATGAAAAAGCGTGCCGAATAGGCCAAGCAAGCCATCGACGGCCTTTACTGATATGCACATGCCCGCGACGAACAGGCCCACACGTCGCCAAGCGAGAAAACGCTGTACATCCTTTTCGAGCACGGGCGGGTCTTGAGACTGGAGGGCCAGAACCTCGGCTCCCGAAGGACATACTTTGCTGAAATCGGACCCCATCAGCCGCGCGACCCACTGACGTGTTTCTTCGGCCGTGAAGAAGGAACCGCCAGACGTCTCGGCGGGGGTCCCGTTAGGCAGTGTGCGGGAAGGCAGGTCCTTAGAATCGCACTTCAGCCGACGACGCTGCCGTTTGATTTGAAGGATGTCCGCAACATATGCGAGCCCATAAATCAAGCCAACTGTAACGAGGGACGTAAGAATGCCCGTGAAATTGATACTGCCGCTTGGATCACGCCAATGAGGTGAGATCCTTACCAGCGCCAAGGCGATCAGGCCCCCGGCAATGTTCCGGTACGTTCTGTCAGCATTAATTACAGTCTTCGACACGGATCATATTCCAAGTAGCGGGAAACAAAAAGCAACGCGGTTTCCCGGTAGTGCTGTCTTTGCGAGCGGTTGACGCGACGTGTTGTTTGATGAATTTCGTGTGATCTCTCTTGGTGCATTTGTTGCAAACGGAGCGTAAGCCGGGGCATAGCCATCCAGACTCGAATGCGGCATGAACACCACTGTCACTCTTCGAGCCGCGGCGGGTCTTGGCTGCTTGAGGCCGCATCAGTTTTGCCGCCGAGGAGCATAGAAACGGCGTACAGGCACACGGCAGCTCCCACGACGACACCGACCTTTCCGACGAATCCAAACGCCCAGAAGTGACGGAGAAGTCTCTGGGCGATCAACACACTGGCCAAGACGCCGAGGCCAATGAGTACTTTCGGGACTAGCGAGCTATTCGTTGTGTTTGGCATATGGGGCTCTAGCTCCGGTATGTGCCTAGCTGCCGGGTAACTCAGCGATCCGTCCTGTCGCCTGCGTTGGATGAGCCTCGCACCGGCATGGGGTCTGAGTACTGCGGAGCTTCTTCGATCTGGTCGCTTGGTCTTTCAGCGGGCTCGGGACTAGGTTTCGGCTTCGACTTGTGCTTCTCCCGCTCTTTCTGATCTGCCTCGAAAAACTCCCATGTCGTGGGATTCACATGGCCGTTGATCATGTGAATCTTCCACTTGCCCTTTTCCACGTGGCAGTACAACGTGTAGTACACCAGCTCTGATTCCGGCAGAAGGGCTGAGTTACCCCGATACGCTGTGTAGTCTCCATCTTCATCGTTGGCAGGGAGTGTTTGCTGCGTCACGATGACCGAGCAGCGATGGCCCTCTTTGTAGACAGTCGAGGCATTGCTGCCGCCTCCCCACCGTAGGTCGACGAGGCGCACATAGACGTCGAAGTCCTCGAATGCCTGCTTGGCTTCTCGCATGAACTCTTCCCGATCAGGGCAGTAGCTCGTGTGCGTTGCCATAAGCCGGTCAACGTCTTCGGCATTCACTGCAGCGAAGTTCTCCTCGACGACAGCCCGGACTTCTTTCATCGCCCACGCTTCAAACTCGGGGTCGTAGCAGTCGTGATACTGGGGGAACCTCGTGCGGGACTGGGCCACTGCAGGTACGCAGAGGCTAGAAACCAGCACGGCGAGAAGCAGGACAAATGGCACGGCAAAACCCTTCTTTGCTGTGGGGGAAATGATAATTGGCAGGTGGTACTTATCGCGAGGGGGCCTGAATTACGCACTGAATCTCGCTCGGGCTGCCTATCTGGGCGACGAACGTGATCCCCGGAGTCTTGGGATCCGGGCTTTCGATGCGCACAGCCTCCGTGCCCGTGCTTGCTGAGCAGGCCACCACTTCGGGTCTCAGTGCCCTAGGTTCAGCCGCCCATGCAAACGCTCTGGTCTTCAGGACCGGTGTGCGGTTGGTCTGCGTCAGGGTCATCCAGCCCTGAGTGTTCGGCTTGTCTGGAAGCGGCCACCATGCGATCCCGTTGATCAGAGTGGGGTGTTCATCGCCAAGCTCGTCTATCGCCCCGGTATAAGACTTGTAGTGCCACTGAAGACCTTCGGGCGTGAACAAGAGGGTTTTCTCGCCACTTACCCGGGTCGCGATCGTTGTCTTGCCGTCGGGGGCTACGAAGCCGGGGGACGCCACATGCTCAAGGGTCAGGCGTAGGTCCCCGGGTACGTCATGCTCCCCTGCGGGTCCCTTGTCGACCTGAAATGAGAGTTCGCCCGAAATGGGCGCCACAAAAGTCAGGCTCCCCACAACCGGCATCAGTATTCGGGAATCGCGAATCGTGGCCCGAACGCTCTTGCTACTTGAGATGCCGGCGACGGGGCTTGCGAGCGCGGGCCCTTGGCTAGGGTCACTTGCAACAGGAGTCTCTAGGCTCGGTCTGTCTGGCGTCGAGACCGTGAGGCGATAGCACTGCCCCTCTTGAACCCGCAGCGTGGTAGCAGCCCAACTGGTCGAGACCCTCAGGCTCGCCGTCTGACGGGATGCAACATCGTCATGGTCGCCAAGCGAGCTGAGGCCAGCAAACCTGCCCAGCCCGAGAGCCCCGACGGTTCCAAATATCAAAACCAGTCCGGCCAGCACGCCTGTTCCAGCGACCATGCGGCGGGGCAGGCCGAGGCGGCTCAAAAGCCCTTGGGGCTGAGCCCGGACCGGCTTTCCAGCCAGAAATCTCCCGAGATCAGCCGCTAGTTCGCCGGCCGTGTGGTACCTGCGGCAACGGTCTTTCTGCAGGGCCCGCTCGGCGATCGCGCTCACATCCCTTGGAATCGCCCTGCCTATGGATCTCAGGGGCGGCGGGACTTCTTCGCACACCACCCGAGAGGCTTCGTGAAGGGCCCGTTTCTTCACTGAATAAGGCGGCGACCCCGAAAGCAGTTCGTAAAGAACTACGCCGAGCGAGTACACATCGGTGCGGCTATCAAGGTCGTCGGGGTCAGGCCCAAACTGCTCGGGGCTCATGTACTGCACGGTGCCGATCATCTGGCCCGTGTCGGTCTTCATGGACTCGAGGGCGAGGTCAGAGTCGGTGCTGCGGGCGACGCCGAAGTCAATGACCTTCGGATTGCCTGCCGCGTCCACCAAGATGTTCCCGGGCTTGAGGTCCCGATGAACGATGCTTCGGTCGTGCCCTTGCGAAACAGCCTCGCAGACTCGCTGGAAAAGCCGGAGTTTTTCTTCAAGCGGCAAGCTGTTCTCGTGGGCGTAGTTCGTGATCGGCTTGGCTTCGGGAATGAACTCCATCACGTAGAAGGGCACATCGCCAAAATCGCTGGAGTACGTGCCGACAATGAAGATCTGTGCGATGGCCGGGTGTTGAAGCTTGGCCAGAAACTCAGCCTCGCGCTCGAACCTCCGCATGGTTTTTTCGCTGGTGATGCCCTGCCGGATCACCTTCACGGCGACTGAGCGAGACGGCCGCGCTTGCTGGGCTTCGTACACCCGCCCCATGCCACCTTCGCCAATGAGCCTGACGATCTTCACGCCGCCCAAGTCCATGCCCAAGAGCGGGTCAACGTGGCGGCTTTTCACTCTTGGTCTTGGAGTCAGGCCGAAGTCGTCAGTTACCCCCGGGAACCTGTCCACACTAGCTTCCGGCTGCTGGGCAGGATTTGCTTGGCTCTCGGGCTCATCCGCGGGCTTGTGGTCAGGATCGCTCGTCATCGTGCATCCATGCGTCCGGGAGCTTGTGCCGGCGGGGAAACAACAGGCTAAAAGTTCTTGGGGGAGCGTAGGCTCGTAGCGCGTAGAGCGAGGTCTTGGCTTGGAGAGTGATCCAATGCTGCCGTGGAAGTAGCTCCATGGCGGGGCTCCGGATGGCGGTAGTCTACGGCTGCAGTAGGGCATGACGACAGTTGCGGTCCGAGAGCACAGGGGGCAGCCACAGGCGATTTAAATAGCAAGTCAATGGCCCAGATGATTCCTGAGGCCAAACGCTGCGAGGGCTACCCCGGTCAGCACGCCAAATAGCAGGAATCCAACGAGAAACAGGCGAGCCCGAGGATGAACCCAAAGGCGGTGGCCAAGTGACGGCGTGCATAGGTGTTTGCTTCGCTGGGCGTCTTGTCGTGTGTCAGCTGGCCCGCTTGAACTCGCCTCGTCCAGCACAGACAGCACCCGGACACTGATGGGGACAGGCGGAAACGGCCTTGATCGCCGGGTGTCTTGTGCACGTACCGCCGGCCCCGGATGCGAATACCTCATGGGCTGCATAACTTGGCTCCTGACATGACTCCGGGCTCTACAAGCGGGGTACTTGGATGGGCTGGCTGCAGGGCTGGCTCTGGCACCAGTCCCAGAGAAAACACCATGAGTAAGCCGCTAGAAATAAATGGCGAGAATGCCCCCGAAAAAGCGCATCTGCTCGTAATTGCCCTGAAAAACAGCGGATTCAGTGGGCCCGCAGCTTGAGCAACACCACATCTCGGGGGGCTGCTCACGCTAGGCTGTGGACGACGGCCGGCCCCCGATTTGCCCCACTATTCCAGCCCGTTGGCAGCACGCCCCACATGCCCCACGAAGAACCACCAGAGTCCGAGGAGTCGTACGACGAGATAGCCGCGTGCCTGAAAGATCTAGCCGCGGGAGACGATGGGGCCAGAACCCGGATCATTGAGATCTGCCACGGCCGGCTTCGTGAACTCTCCAGCAGGCTTTTGGGAAAGTTTGCCCGGGTTCGTCGCTGGGACAACACAGATGACGTCGCCCAAAACGCGGCCCTCAGGCTCTACCGGGCGCTTGCTGAAGTCGTGCCTGATTCACCGCGCGGCTTGATGGGCCTGATGGCAACGCAGATTCAGCGGGAACTACTCGATCTGGCCAGAAAGCACTCGGGCCCCATGAGCTACGCGGCTAACCATGACACGAACGTCCGAGAGGGCTCAGACGGCGACGTGTATGTGGTCGAAGAAACTCTCCACGAGCCCGAACAGGACGAAGAGCTACCCCTTGATCGCTGGGAGAGCTTTCATGCAGCTGTCGAGAAACTTCCCGAGGAGCACCGGGAGGTCTTCAAGCTCGCATGGTATCTCGGAATGACCCAGACAGCCGTCGCGGAAGCCTTGGGAATCTCGCGACGAACAGTCCAAAAGCGCTGGGAAGAAGCCCGGGAGAAAATCCGCCAGCAGATCGATGCGGACTCTGGCGGCGAATAACGGGCTATCGGTAGAAGCCCGAACAACGAGGCCACCACCCAGCACGCAGACAGGAACGAGCGAGAACTGGGTTTGCATAGTCAAGCCACGCCGCTCGAAGGCATGGCGTAGCGGGTTATTCCGGTGCTCATGGGTGAGCCCCCTTCTCAATCGCGCTCTGAGGGCTTGTCCGGGGCGTCTAGCTTCGGGAGATCTCTGGGCAGCCATGCAGGTGAAGGCCCGCTATACGCCATTTCTGGGCTTCCGTTGGCTTTTTTGGCCGCCTTCGAGGTGCGTAGGCGAACCAGAGGGGGGAAGTGGGTTTTCTTAACAAAACCCGCTTGGGGCTGACCGGGAGCGGCTTTCTGGGGAGCCGTGTGCAGAGTCAAGAAGAGACTCAGCGAAGTTTTGAAGACTTTCCCAAGATTCTGATGATTTGTAAGGGCGTAGAGCCAGCAAGACTCGGGGGCTCGCTCAACACGCTGGCAGACATGGGATTATTTGACGCAAAAAGGCTCGCACCGAAAGTAGGGAGTCGCATCGTGGGGCGGACTGGTTTGCCGACGGTTGCTGGTATGTACTGGAACATCGGGACGTGATTCAGCGACTGGCCCTTTTCGACAACGACTTGCTCGGCCACTTGCTCGGGTAAAGAACACGGCCCGAGCTTTCCCTCCAATGTGCCCGGGAAGACTGGTTACGATCGGCGGGAATAATCCCCGTTGTGTCCGATGGATTGTTTTTCCTACTTCGGTCTTTCTGCTGGTGGTGCCGGTGAGCCGTCAGGCGATCCGGCCCACCCTGAATACCCTATGGGGTGTCAGACACAAGCTGGTCAGTATCAGACCGACAGGCATGACACATTACTCGGGCCCAATTGGAATTATTCCCGGGTGTCCGGATTGTCAGATCACTCAGCTCCGACCTCGAATAGCCGCGTCCCCGCAGGTCCGCCCGAGTCTCTGACGTGGCGAATCCAGTCGAAACTCGGCTGACTAGTGGCGACGATTTAAATATTTAGGCAGGTTTTGGCTGCGGCGACTTGGTCTTCTTCGCGTTACCGCTCGCATTTGCCCGAGATGGCCGCGGGGGCTGGCGAAGCGGGTTGTCCTTCGGCAGCAATTTGATTCCGAGCTGGTACTTATTGCAGCCGCGGCCGTAGCCCCCAGTTTTCAGCTTTCGGAGCAGCTTGTTCAGAATCAGCACCTCGATGTGCCGGCAAATCGTCCGGTCGCTGACGCCCATGATCTTTGCGAGCTGCCCATGCGAGATCTGCACGATGCCGTCTTTGGCCTCGCGGTAGAATACGACCCATAACAGGGCCGTGAAGGGCTCCAGACCAATCAGCGTCTCGTCGACGAACCGATTGAGCAGTTTGATCTTCTTCTCAAGCCTGCCGGGTTCCCTCGACTGGATTGGGGCGGCCTGAGCACACTGGCTGCCGCCGCTCTCATCGATTTCGGGCACGCACATTTGGGTGGCCTCAAGAATGACCCGGACGGTCTCTGGAGCATGGTTTGTAGGCTTGGACTCAGGTGACCCATTCGTGATCTGCATCGCTTCCTCCGTGGGCTTGGCGTGTGGCGTTGAGGGTGTGGGGCTTCGGTCGGGCTGGCGGTCGTGGGGAAGCCGAAACTCCTGTAGCCGGCGAGATTGGCCCCTGCGACTCTCCGCCCGTTTTTCGCGGCTGCTTCGCGGCGGCCTTCTCGACGGACCGCACCGTGAACTTTTGGTACCGGCCGTCGAACAGGAGCGGAATATTCGTCTTGAGCGTGTTTCGGGCCTTCACATGGTGCAGCCACATGGGCAGCGGCTGGTAATCGCCGTCCGAGGCTTGGTAGACGCGGGCTCCCCTTTCGTAGGCCAAAAGGAAGGCGTCATTGCAGGAGCTTTCGATTTCGGAGCTGTGCAGAAACACTGCCGTATCCCGCTCGTCATACGTCGTTCGGCCGACGCGACCTTGGAGGTGCTTGACGCCTTCCCGGGAGATCTGGGCCGCGGCGACAACGCACGGCCCCCTACTGGCGAGATCCCGGAGCATCGGCATGATCCGCCCGACGCGATCGCCCACCTCGCCGTCGTAGCCCTCCAGCCGCAGCTTCTGGAGGGTATCGATGACCACGATGTCAGCCCGGAACGCCTCGGCCCGCTCGACAACCTGTTCGAGCGAAAACGGCATTTCCATGAACTCGATTCGGTCGGCGACGCTCTGCAGGGCAGCACGGGCCACCGCGAGTTTTTCCGGCGTGCAGCGGTCGCGGTCTCGGGCCTGCACATCCCTGAGGTTGATGCCCCCGAGCTTGGCGGTCAGCATCTCGACGAGTTCCGGCACCATGCTCTCGTTGTTGGCGACGAGCACCCGAAGAGACGGCGTGATCTGCATGGCCTGCCAAGTCAGGTTCATCATCAGCGGCGTCTTGCCTACGTTCGGCGGCCCGCCGAGCACCATGACGGAGTGTGGCCGGAACGCGAGCGTGCCCCAGCCTTCTCCGACCGGCCACTGCACGGGGGGCACGCCGGCCTCGAGGTCGATGAAGTACGTGTCCAGCATGTCGGCCAGCAGCGTCGTGCGGCCGGGCCCGATGTCGTCGCCGAAATCAGCGCCGTCTGATAGTGACGGTGATCGATACGCTCCATCGGCGTCCTCATCATCGAAGTTCTCTGGGGGCATCATCACGCTTCCTCTTCATTGGTGTTACTCGGATTGCTTTCACCTGTACCGGGCCATGAAGCTGTTTCCGAAGTCCGCACCTGCCTTGGCCTCCGCATGTAGCTGACGGCTCCGTCGATCTGATGTGAGATTTCCGTCGGGCTCAGGCCGCACATCAGGGCAGCGGGGGACAGCAGTTGGTAGGCCGCTCCCCGCGAGCACCCCACCTGCAGGAGATTCACAGCCGCCCGGAATAGCCTTTTGGCCCGCGTGAGTACCGGTGCACCGTTGTGCATAAAATCGAACGTGTCGCCGTAGACCCAATCGCCTGAATCGATGCTCTGGGTCATCGCGAACGTGCGGCTGTCGGCGAAGGCGACTGCGTACGGCCACAGGTCGCTGAGCACGTACAACGGGGTGCTCTGCCATGCCGGCGGGTCGAACGGTCGCGGGGCTGCAGCAAGCTGCCGGATCGCATCGACGTCGAGCACGTGCAACTCTTCAAAATTCAGCACTATTTTGTAAAGGCCGGTTTCCTCATGCCGCGTGTTCGGGGCCCGCAGCATGGCGTTGGGCTTGTACATGTTCCAGTCGATCGCTTCGTGCCACGTCGCGTCATCTCGTGGGTCCCAAGCGACTGCAGGTGCTTGGCTGCCCCGAGACGCATCAGCAGCACACCTTTCATCCAAAGCGGTGGCAGGCGAACAGAGCATGATCGTCGCCTGATCCGCGATGACTTGGCAGAACTGGCCAGTCGCAAACTCAAAGTTAGTCCGCGGTGCCATCCCCCCGACACCCGAAGGAAACATCACGTGCACGCCACGGTTTCCGGAAAAGAAAACGAGGATTTGCTCCTCAGGTATCCCGAGCCTCACAAGGGCAGTCACGAAGTACCGGGCTGGCTGCAACACATCTGCCAGACTGTTTGGGCCATCGAAATCCACCACACAACGACGGCACCATGCGACGCCCCGATACCCTGCCACTGAACCACCGTGAGCTTGCTGATAGACCCTGAGATCGTGCGTGTACTCGAAAACCGAGAGATGAGCAGGCATCTCAGGCTGAACAGTCGGCTCTACGCGGGCATACTGAGCAAACACCTCGTCGGTCGCCACAAGCGTTCGCCGGCCTTTTTTTCCACCGACCCTCAGCATCGACCGCGAACAATCCGCTGCAAACTTGTCGGCCTGAACGGAAAAGTGGCTGGCATCGTCATTTTTCCGAACGGCCTTCGGTCCCGTGACAATCAGGCCCTTGATCTGGGCGAGGACGGACGAATGAAGAATGGGCAAGGGTGGAGGCTCAATACCTTGCTCTCGAAGTTCCCGTCTGTCGGCTTCGAGTTCCGCAAGGCTCAGCTCAGTGACTAACGCTGCGGGCCCGAACTCGTGTGCAATACCACCAGTCGGTTCCGTGCAGACGCCGTTCACGAAGGTGACGACAGTCGACTTTCCGGCAAGCCGGAAGTCTTTGACGGTCGTGTAGGGTTTCCCGCGGGTGGAACGCCGTGTAACGACGTCAACGTCAACCAGCTGGCCTTGGTGAAGTGCTCTCGCCCGCTCGATCAGCACGTGCCCGAAAAACCGTCCCGACACAGGGCGACCTGCGAGCGGCTTCTCGGTACACGCAAACGACACGTCAACGGCATGTCGCCCGCGGTCACGGATTGTTCGGCGGCTTTTGACCCGGGCCCGATACGTGCCGGGCTGCATGTGGGCGTTTTTCATCACGACGGCTCCATAGGAAGGCTCGTAGCTCGATCGCTTGGTGGATCGCCTCGCCGCCAATGACGGACAGCTCGACGACCCCCAATCAGCCAAAGTAGAGAGCCTCTCCAGCCGAACTTTCGGTTTTCAGTTCGCTTTTCACCGGGACAGGATGAAAAGCCGAAAACCACCTGCCGGCTGGCCCACAAGGCCGCCCTCGGCCTAGCGGAATGCCCGGGCAGCCGCGGCGTACTTCTTCAGAGCGGCGGCCGACAGGCCGAACGTGTGGGGCACGCGACGATTCCTGTCCGGTTCGGTCGGAATCACGATGCCCAAGCCCGCTGCCTTCTTCAGCCGCCGGTCCAACCACGACGACCACCCCTCCCCGCGGGGCCGGAGCGTTTGGAGCGGCCCTTCGAGGCGAACCTTGGTGAACACGCCCTTCGGCTGCTCGTCCAGCAGTCGCACGAACGCCACGACGAGCAGCTTCAGTTCGTCATGGCCGTCACGGTCCAGTGCAGTCCAATCTGGGAGCGGCTTCTTTGGCTGCTGCTTCAGGCGTAGGTGCCGCTCCGCCCGCTCCTGCTGGCGTGTTACCACGATCCCCGCTTCCATGAGCCGGGATTCCAGCTCCTTCAGCATGTACTGCAACCGCCCGGCTGACTCGAGGGCGTCGTCGTCGAGGGAGAGGGTTGCCTGCAGGGATCGGATCAGGCTCCTGAACAGTTGCTGGCCAAGGTTCCTCCGGGCCCGGACGCTCGCAACGACCCGGAGAATCTCCTCGATGAGCCTCCTCGCCTCGGTGTTCCCAGCCTGCTCGGCCTTCTCAAGATGCTCGTCCGTGAACTTCCCGAGCACGGCTGCGAAGGCATCCGCAGCATCCATGAGTCGCTTTCGCTCTGCCTCGGCGGCACGCAGCCATGCCAGCGTGCTTTCCGTAGGATGCTTTTCAAAGTCGATCGAGCGGCTCGCCAGCTTCACGATGAACGCCCGAGCCGCGGACTCTGCTCCGAGCAGGGCATCCTCGACAGGCTGCGGCAGTGAACTCCGGCTCTGGTTCCCCTGCGACTGGGCATTTCGGATCGCCTTTACCCGACGCTCGATCTCGTCGGCTATATCGTTCAGCCCGGCGAGCACTTGGGTGACTGCCCGGATTTCCGTGAGCATGCTCTCGCGGTCCGACTTGCTGATGCCGCCACGGGCACGCACTGCCAGCTGATCGACCAATCTGGAGAGAACGCCGAGGTACTCCGTGAAGCCTTCCGTCTCAAGTTCGAACAGCACCCGCGAGCAGAGACTGTCGCCGTCAGTTCCGTGCTCATTGACCAGCCTGCTGAATGTGGCCTGTCGCTCTCGGAGCCCAGCCGCCAGTCCAGCCATGCGATTCCGAAAACGAGTTTCGAGGTTTCGGGTGGTGATGGCCTTCAGTCGCTCTTCAACAGCGTCGCCGTGGAGCTGCTCCGCCTCCGCCGCGAGTTCACGAAGCCCCTGAGCGAATGCCAGTAGCTCGGCGGCCCCCTTCGAACTAGCCGACGGGTCAGCCTGCCGCTTCGCACTGCCCGCCCCGCTCCGACTTCGCGATGTCGTCTGCGGGACTGCCAGCCGACGGGCTTTCCGCGTTTGTCCGCTGGCTCTTGGCATGGTGACGCCTGACCGTCAGGGCTGAGCTGCTCGTGCCGAGCCGCCCGGGAATTACGGACGCCCAGTATGGCGGCCACAACGCCCCCACGAAACCACGGGTGAAAAGCGAACTGAAAAGCAAATACGTCATGACGGGGGTGTTCTGCTCCTAGGAAGACGCCAAGCCGTTTGCGACCGGGGCGGTTACCTCGGCGACTCGGCAGGCATTCAAAGGAGACCCACGATGACCGATACCTCACCTTGGGACGACGACGAGATCGACGCCGCAGAAGAAGACCACACGGAATACGAGCCCATGGAGCCGCTCCTGCTCACAGCAGAGGCGGCAGCCGACTTGCTCTGCATCAGCACGAAGACCCTCTCACGGCTTGTCCGACGCGATCGTATTCGGTGCGTCGAGATCGTTGCTGCTGGTTTCCGCAGGCCGATCCGTCGATTCCGTCTCGCCGACCTGAAGGCATTCATCGACTCGTCGCTCAGCTAGTTCACGCCACCAGTTCACAGGAGCATCTCGCATGAAACTCACCTCACGCCCCGCACGCCACCGCAGCCATGCACGGCCGTGCCGCCGAGCCCGCCGAACCGCAGCCACTCCGCTGCGACGAAGCCACGGCCGAGAGTACTTCTTCCGAGTCGTCGAGCAGTTGAAGATTCACCTACCAGCCAGCCGCCCAGTGATCGTGCTGGCCGGCAGGCAGCTCTCCAAGAAGGATGGAGATTGCTGCGTCTTACGCGGGAAGTTCCAGATTCGTGTGTCACGGGAGCTGAATGAATCAGAGGCCGTCGATGTCCTGCTGCATGAATGGGCGCACGCTCTCTCGTGGGAGGCATGCGTCGGCAAGGTCGCGTATAGCAGAAGCATCTCGGACCACGAGTTTGACCGGCTGTCCCACGGGCCGAAGTGGGGGCTCGCCTTCAGCCGGGTCTACCTGTGCTTCACGTCTGAGATCGCGTTGACGCTTCAGGCCGAGGATCTCAACGCCGCGGTGGCCCGCGGCAGGAGAGGCTGAAGATGAGGCCGCACGCGGCGGAAGACTGAAGTACGTAAAAACCACCCCTCCGCTGCTTCCGAATCCTTTTTCCCGAATTCCCATTTTTTCCCACCAACGCACATGCAAACCCAACCCATGAAAACCGCTTCGGAACCCGCACAGGACGCCCGTCTGGCTGTCGCATGCTTCGACCTTCCGGATCTTGGCGTACCTGTGGGCATGCCGGTGTCTGCCGCCTCGGAGGCCAGACTGTCGGCCATCCAGCCGGCAGCAACGCCCACGTCCTCCAAGAAACGCCGCGGGACCGCCGACTACGTCCGACCACGCGACTTGGCCCTCCAGTGGGGCGTCTGCGTCGACAAGGTGCTGAACTTCATCCGCTCGGGTGAACTGCGGGCCTTCAACGTCGCCGCCAAGAACGCCAAGCGGCCCCGCTACCGAATCCCGCTCGAATCTGTCCGGCAGTTCGAGGAACTGACCCGGGCCGTGGCTGTCCCGGCAGCCCCCGCCCCGTCGGCCCCATCGCGGAGACGCAAGAGCGCCTCGGCTACACCGTCCCGTCGCACCTACTTCTGACGCCGGCCGCCGGTTCCCGTCTTGCCAAACAGCCACTCGCGGACATGGTCGGTCACCTGCCGCAGCGCACTTTCGGCGACGTGCTGCCTGTACACCGCCCCCATATCCGAGCTGGCGGGCACGTGGCCCATAATATGGTTGACCGCAACCTGATTGCCGGTCTCAGCGCCGATCGTCTCAAACGACCGCCGCAGGCCGTAGAAGCCGAGGCCCGGTATGGCGATGCCCTTGCGGTCCATGATTCTCTTGAGTTTCGTGGCGATCGCGTCGTGCTCCACAACGTACGGGTGTCCGGCGGCCGACACCTTGGGTTCACTTCGAACGAATGGGTGGCCTTGTCGGGTGACGAACAGCAAACCCTGCGACTCTGGTCTCCGACCGGCCTGCTGCAGGCTCCCGTGACCCACGACAGCCCTGATCGCCTTGACGGTCTCCGGCCAGAGCGGACAGCGTCGCTCTACCCCCGTTTTGGGTCGCGGATAGTCGATCCAGCCGTGCTCAAGGTCGAGACAGTTCGCGGGCAGCTTGGCGATATCCTTGTTCCCCAAGCCGCAGTTGATGCCAAGCAGGATCATGCCCTGCAACTGCGGCGGTGCCGCTTCGAGCAGCGTGCGTATCTCGCCGGCAAGAAAGTGCGTCCGCCCCGATTCAGCTTGGCTGCGCCGCAACACACGCTTGTCGGGCCGTTTCAAGTCCTTGCCGAATCGGATCGGCTTTTCAATCAACTCCTCGTCGTACGCGAACTTGAGAATGCTCCGCGTCACGCCGACCCGCCCATTGAGCGTCTGCGGTTTCACTCCGCGGGCGAGATAGGCCCGCAGCTTCTTCAAGTCGTCGCGGGTAATCGACTCCACGGCACGGTTGCGGCCGAAGAACTTGATCAATCTCTCGCAATCCCGGAAGTAGTCCGCGAAGGTGCGGGCCGTCAATTCACCCGCCTCCTTCCGAGCCTCGGCGGCTTCCAAGAATCGATTGGCCAGATCCCGGACGGTGAATTCGTCGTCTCGCTTCACCTCCGAGATCTGGCCGGAGTGCAGGGCTTGGCAGTGTTTGTGGTACGTCCGAAGCGCTGCGTCCGGGTCCTTGACGCTGCCGAAGTAGTAGATTTGCCCACGAATCTTCTTGCAAAACTGGCCGTTGCGGTGGGGCGTCAGCGGAAAGTTCGGGTGCGGCTTGCTCGCCACGGCGGGCCGCCTCGTCGCCTCGCCCTCGGATCGCTTGGGCCTTCCCCGGCGGCGGGCGGGGGTCGATACTGTTGGGCCGCTGGCGGAGGCCCGGGTCGCCAACGCGGGCCGCTCTCCGCCGGCGGTATCGCGTATCGTCTTGGGCGTCCGAGCGATCACGGAAAATGCCTCCAAAAATGCCCAGCGGTTGTCGTACCGGTTGTCGTCTTAATTCCTTGCTGGACAGCATAGCAGAAAACCCCTATAAAACAAGCCTTCGGGCCCGTAGCTCAGCGGTTAGAGCAGGGGACTCATAATCCCTTGGTCGAAAGTTCGAATCTTTCCGGGCCTAGTTGTTTTTGCTGATTTTGGGAGAGGACAAAGTCTCACGCCCAAACCCACGCCCAAACTCAGGCGGGTTTGGGCGTGGGATGGGACGCCGGCAGCCCGCTGGCGATTTGGTGCCCGGCGAGCCCGAACCCCGATGCACGACCGCACCAACTTCTTTGTGGGCTGGGGAACCCTCGCCCTCATCAATGCGGGCCTCGCCCAGGGCAAGGGACGGAGCGGGCTGATCTGGTGTCTGCTGTCGCTCTTGCTAGGGCCGATCGCGACCTTTCTGATCGTCGTGCTCGATAGGGTGCCGGCGCAACTCGACTGAGGTTAGGCGACCCCCTGCCCCGTACCCTCGCGACGCCTTGAGGGATCGCACGCGAAAAGCTGGAAATCGGAGCGAGACCGCGTTTCAAGAAGCTATGAACATGATCGCGGCCATGAATCTCGCGGGCTCTGGCAGCTATCTTTCCCGACCTCTCGCGTGCTGCCCTTACAGCGACTGGCCGACGGGGGCAGCAAACACATCGTGACCCCCTCCCAGTTTCTGTACCAGTGCTCATGAAAGAGTTGGGGATTAGTCCGCGTGGTGTATCGGAGGGAGGGGCGCAGCCCCGACCGTAGACACACCACGCGACGCCGCCGGGACCACCCCGGAGGCTGTTGATGTCGATCGCGGGCAGTTCGTCGGGCGAGGCTTAAAAGACGTCGCGGTCGTCATGAGCCTGCACGAGCTCGCCCCAGTCGGTGGACGGGCCACGAGCGGGAGAGACGGGAGGCGGCTCCAGCGGTTCGCCCAGGTGTGTGAGGATCGTCTCGCTGCCGAGGACGAGACGGGCCGGCCGGACCGATGTCAGCGACCTCGCGGTCTCGGTGAACAGCCTGACGCCGGTCTCGGAGCCTCTCTACGCCGTGGCGTGACCGGGGGGCGGAAATCAGGCTGGGCAGTCCTCGGTTCCGGAGGGTTGTCCGCCAGCGTATGATGAAGGGATGGTCATTCAGGTGGGCGAACAGATTGAGCAGGAACTGCGGCGGCTCGCCGGTCATCAGGGGCGGGCCTTGGCTGACGTCGTCGAAGCAGCCCTGCGACGCTATATCGAGACGGAAGCGATTACCGACATCGAGTCCGCCGACATTGCCGCCACGCAGTTAGCCCTCTTGCCGGAGTTGCCCGAGATCGACGGAGCTGAGGGGGGCTGCCAGGCGCCCGGGGCCGATGCGCAGGGCTGAAGTCTGGTGGGCGGAACTGCCGCCTCCGGTTGGGCCGCGTCCGGTCGTCGTGCTTACGAGAAATGCCGTCAGCGACACGATCGGGGCTGTTGTGGTGGCCCTGGTTACCCGTACTTCCCGCGGACTTCCTACCGAGGTTTCAGTCGGCAAAGCCGAGGGGCTTCCCCGCCCGTCCGTGGTGAACGCTGATAACATCTTGACCGTGCCACGACAGCGACTGGTTCGGCTGATGGGGCAGTTCTCCTCGGCAAGAATCAATGAGCTTGATCGGGCTCTCAAAATCGCCTTGGGATTGGACTCGTGAGATTCGTTTTTCGAGGCTAGCCCGTTCGGGGTTTCCTAGCGGCGGTTTGCCTGCTGCCCCGGCATCGGCACCTCAGGCTGGGGAAAACCAGCCGGACGAGTTTTCTCGCCCTCGCTGCCCGACAGGCGGGTCCTTCTCTTCAGATCGAAAACCTGCCGCCGCTCACCACCTGTCGTGCACCGGGAGGGGATCGCGAGGACGTTGATCTGATACCGAGATTTTCAACGCGGTTCACTCCTCCGGGGGCGGCGTCGGCACCCCAAAGTGGCACGGTGCGCAAAACCGCCGGCAAAAGGTCCGGAGCACACCCGCTGGCGAGTTCCAAGCGCCGCACATGTGAGGCCGCTGGGCGGTGACTCTCGCCGCCCGCCTGAGCCGGTACGCTCCTGATGGGGATCGGGCCTAACCGCGAGCCGCGAGCCATGCGACTACTGCGGCCATGAACTCGGGTAAGTCGGCTGGCCGACGGCTGCTCACCGACTGCCGATCCACGACTACGGCAGCGTCCTCCCAGATCGCCCCGGCGTTGACGAGATCGTCCTTGATTCCGGGGCTGCCGGTCACTCGCACACCGCGATACACGCCGGCCGAAATCGGAATCCAGCCGCCGTGGCAGATCGCAGCGACGAGTTTGCCTGCCGACCAGAAGTCACGGACGATCGCGAGCACAGCGGGATCCCGTCGCAGCGCATCGGGCATCCAGCCGCCGGGCACCACGAGCCCGTGGAAGTCGGCAGCCTTCATCTCGGTAATCGCAGCGTCACTCTGGGCGGGGTAGCCGTACTTGCCCGAGTAGGCCGCGGCCGACCGCTGGCCTGCCACCGTCACATCGCATCCCGCCTCCTCCAGCCGCAGTTTCGGATACCAGAGTTCGAGATCCTCGTAATCCTCCCCGACGAAGATGAGCACGCGGCAGCCCGCGAGCAGACGACGATTGTTCTCGGCACTGGCATGCATGAAATCCCGCCTCCTCTTCCAATCGTAACGCCCGACGAGGTCACCCGTTCCCGAGGCGACCGCAGAGATCAACGGGAGCCTACGGATGGCCGAGGGAGCCCTGATCCTGCCCGCTTCGGCAGCGGTCGCCAAGGGGATCAGCGCGCGAGTGGGCGGAATGGCCTGCAGACCGGATCCAATCGCGACAGCCGACTCGATCAGTGACGCCGGCTCACAGCGGCCCAACTGCCGCAGGACCGCTCCGCGCCGGCGGCGAGCCGCACGTGGCAGACGGCGAGCGTCTCTCGGCGTACGATACATGATGCGTATCCCGGTCGGCTGCCACCGAGTATTTCGCCACCCCATGAGTAACGCCGTCCTGGTCGTCGTCGACATCCAGAAGGACTTCTGTGCAGGTGGCCGTCTCGCCATCCCGGACGCCGAGGCAGTCATTCCCGTCGTCAACAGCCTGATGCGGACGTTCCAAAAGGTCGTTCTGACGCAGGACTGGCACCCTCCCGGCCATGTCTCCTTTGCCTCGAGCCATCCCGGTCGCCACGCTTTCGAACGCATCTCGCTTCCGTCCGGGGACCAGGTGCTCTGGCCCGACCACTGCGTCGCGGGAAGCCTGGGCGCCGCGTTTCACCAGGCCCTCGTGATCCCGGCGAATGCCGTGGTGATTCGCAAGGGCATTCATCCCGATCTCGACGCGTATTCGGCCTTCTACGAAGTCGATCGCACCACCCCCGTCGGCCTCGAAGCCGTCCTCCGGGCCTGCGACGCCGGTGAGATCCTGCTGGCCGGCCTGGCGACGGATTACTGCGTTCTGCAGACCGCTCTCGACGGCCGGTCGCTGGGGTATGAGGTCACGGTGATCGACGCTGGCTGTCGTGGCATCGATCAGGGCGGAACGGTCGCCGTGGCCTGGGAGGCGATGGCGAACGCGGGTGTCCGCCGCGGGTAAGCAACGCAGCGTCATGGAACACCAGCGACAGAACCGATCGTCGCATCAGGCCGCGGCTCGACGCTCCGCAGTCTGGTGTGGCAGCGGAGCCACGGTCACATCCGCTTGCCCGGAAGCCACGCCACCGAAATCGGCTCGCCCTGCTCGCCAGCGATGAACCAGACGTCTGGCCTCGCGTGCGATCTTGTGACGCACCGGCAATCCGTTTCTCTCGAGTCGGCTGCGGATCGCCTCGAGTTCCATCGCGATGGCGTCGCGTTCGGTCGCGATCGCGTCGCGCTCATGACGACGCACCTTCGCCTCGGCCAGAGCCGCCTCGCATTCCTGCCGGATTGCGTCGGCCACCGCGGTAGCCTCCCTGGCATGGGCCTCGACCTGGGCCACGCGAGCCTCAAGACTGGCTCCCCGGCTCCACTCCGCCAGCGCGACCGCTGGAAGTGATGGCGGGGGAGGAACGGTTCCGCTCTCACCGTGGCCCGCCGCTGTTCGGAGGGCGGCAAAGAGTTCCCACGCGGCAGGCTGCATCGCAGCCACGATCGCCCGGCGGTCCTGGCTGACCGCATCGCAGAACAATCCCTCGGTGGCCACGTGCCCGGGCTCCGCAAGTGGGAGGCTCCACCGATTTCGGACCGCCGCTACCAGCCGGTCGGGAGCAGCCACGGCCGTCGCCGCGTCGATCAGATGGCAGCGGTCGGGATGAGCCCGCTGAAATGCGAGCAGCCGCCGGTTGTAGGCCATCCAGACGTCGACCGCGAATCCGGGATTCACCGCGAACGCCTCGTCGCCCCGGCGAAACAACGAATCGATCGCCTCGGCCGGACTGCGAAACAGGAACACGAACTTCGCATCCGGTACCGCCTCCGCCCACAAGTCGAGAAACAGCGTCGTTCGCGGATCTTTCCAGCCCCAAATGGGGCTGCTCGGCTGCCGTTGCGAAACGAGGTTCCTCGCCTCTGCGGCGAGCGCCGGGGGCACGGGAATCGCGTCCGCGGCCGTGAAGCCCTCGGAGGCAAAGCCGTTGGCCCGGAGCATCCGCTCGTGAAGCGTCACGAAATCAAGATCTTCGAAGTGGCCACGAAGATTGCCCCGCGCAGCCGGCATCAGCCGCGAGCCCACATCGACGCCCGCGGAAGCGAACGCCGCAGTGATCACCGACGTGCCCGAACGGTGCATCCCGGTGATGATGAGAACCGATCGCACGGGCTCAACCTCAGAGGGAACAACGGCCGACCCCCAGGCCCCCTCTGGACCATGAGAGTCCCGCCGCGGCAGTCCGGAAGCAGCGTCCCGCCCCCGTCCGCCGGCGGCTCTTATCATCGACCAAGAACGCCCTCACGATGAGGGGAGGTCGCAACCTTTGCCTCGCTCGCCCAACTTGCCATCCTGAGAAGGCGGGGCTGGGCCGTCTCAGCCTGCTTCGGCACCAGCCGCGGATGGAACCCGGCCTGTGGGCCGGCCGAGTTTTGCCTCGAGCGCCCCGGCAATCAACTCCGCCCAGATTGCATAGCCGGCAGCACTCAAATGCAGGCGGTCGTCTCGAAACAGCGCCGGTATCGGTCGGCCTGTCGCAGGATCAAGAAAACGGCTAGCCGTGGCGATGAAGCCGGTCTCGGGCTCGGTGGCGGCCAGCTCGGCCAGGGCTTCATTGAGCTTCTCGATCTGCCGCCAGGCTGGCCACCGGGATTCGGTCGGTGTAACGGCGATGAAAAACACCGGCACGTCGGGATGACAGCCCCGAATGGCCGCCAGCGTAGCCCGCACGTCGGCCATCACCTGATCCACGCTGGGCGACTCGGTCGGGCTCGTGATGTCGTTGGCCACGAACACGACCACGGCCCGCGGTTCGTGGGCCGCCACAAGCCGCCGCGTGTAGTGGCAGAGGTCACGGTAGCGGGCCCCACCGTAGCCCCGACGGATCACCGGCCACGGCTCCAGGTCGGCGGCGATCGACTCCCAGAGCCTGATGCTCGATGAGCCGATGAACAGGATCGCGTCGTCAGGGTCGGGCTCCGCCCGGTCGATGGCTTCGAGCGCCGCCACCTCCTCTTCCCAGCGGGTCACCTCGGGGTCATCGGCCGGCAGGGTGGTCTCAGCCGCCGGCACGAGCCCCGACATGACGATGAACCCGACGGCGACCCCCTGCAGAGCCCACTGCACGAGACCGGATCCACCACCCTCACCCGCGTCGAGCCTCATGCCACACCTCCCCTTCATCATGCCGCCGCTCCCCGCGGCCGCCGGCGAGCCGCCCGCCGGACGAGTTCGTCGGCGATCACCCCGGCCAGGATCACGCCACCGATGATCGCGAACTCGATATTCTGATACCGCGGATGGACGAGGTTGATCATGTTCGAGAGCACCACCATCAGTGCCGACCCGACCGCCAACCCGAGGATCGAACCCTCGCCGCCCCGCAGCGAACAGCCGCCGAGCACCGCCGCGGCGATTGCGTAGAGCTCGTAGAAGTTACCGAAGTCGCTCGGCTGGGCGGCGTTGATGTCGAGCACGAACAGCATCCCGCCAAGAGCGGCCAGCGTGCTCGAGATCACGTAGGCCAGAATCTTCATCCGGTCCGTATCGATCCCAGAATACCGGGCGGCCTGCTCGTTGCGGCCCAGCGCCAGCAGATACCGCCCCCAGACCGTGCGGTTGAGGAACACCGCCGCAGCGACCGCGATCGTCAGAAACACAACCGCCGTCGCTGGAATCGCAAACCCTCCTTCGCCGAACACCGCGAACCGTTCCGTGGCGAGCGCCCGCAGCCCCTTGAACCCGGTGCCGAAGCCCTGCGACTGGTCCTGCGTCAGCCCCCGGGCCACGCCCCGGTAGATCAACAGTCCGCAGAGCGTCACCACGAAGGGTTGCAGCCCGAGCCGCGTCACGAGCAGGCCGTGGATCAGGCCGATCAGGCTGCCCAGGCCGATCACGAACGCCACCGCCGCCGCCACGCTCCAGCCATGCTCCGCGAGCAGCCACGGCAGGAGCACCCCCACCAGGCAGACGACCGATCCGACCGACAGGTCGATGCCACCGGTGATGATCACGAAGGCAACGCCGATCGAGAGGATGCCGAACAGCGCGGTCCGGTGAACCACGTTTTCCAGGTTGCCAAGCCTGAGGAAGTTGTCGCTCGCCAGTGCCGTATACAAGCAGACCGCCGCGAGCAGGCCGATGATGCCCAGGATCTTGGGTGAGATCGCCCCCCGCACCAGCCTGCCCAGACTCGCCCCGAAGCCGTTCATGCCGAAATCCTCCCTGCACCGCCGGCCGCCAGCCTCATCACCTGCTCCTCGGTGAGGCAGTCCCGCCCCAATTCACCGGCCAGCCGGCCCTCGTGCATCACGAGCACCCGATCCGCGAGCGAGAGAATCTCTTCCATCTCGCTCGACACGAACAGCACCGCGACCCCCGCGCCGGCGAGACAGTGGACGAGGTCGTAGATCTCCGCCTTCGCCCCGACGTCGATCCCGCGGGTCGGCTCGTCGAGCAGGAGTACCTTCGGCCGCAGGGCTAGCCACTTGGCCAGCACCACCTTTTGCTGGTTGCCGCCGGAGAGAAACCGGACCTCCTGGCGGTCGCTCGGAGTCTTGATCGCGAGTTGGGAAATCGCTTCGGCGGCCAGCCGACGCTCCGCGGTGAAATCGATGAAGCCCGCCCGGCTCGCCTGCCGCAGGGAAGCCAATGACATGTTTTCCCGGACCGCCATCTCCAGGACGAGCCCCTGCTGCTTGCGATCCTCGGGCACGAGCGCGAGGCCTGCGCGAATCGCATCCCGCGGCGTTCGCGGCGCGAACGCCCGCCCCGCCACCGTCACCGATCCGGCCACCGGCGGCGTCACCCCGAACAGCGTCGTCAGCAGCTCCGTGCGGCCCGCCCCGATGAGGCCGGCGATGCCCACGATCTCACCGGCGCGGATCGCGAACGACATGCTGTGGGCTGGATGGGCCGGGGTGCGGAGCCCCGCGACGGTGAGCATTACCTCGCCCGGTCGGTGGCTGGGCCGCCGGGCCAGCCGGTCGATATCGCGGCCCACCATCATCCGGATCATGGTGTCGTGATCGATGCCGGCGCGGTCGGCGATCTCACCGGCGTTGCGGCCGTCGCGGAGCACGACCACGCGGTCGGCCAACTCGGTGACCTCCCCGAGCCGATGGGAGATCCAGATCACGCTCACCCCCTGGGTCCGGAGCTGCTTCACGACCTCAAACAAGGTCGCGGCCTCGCGGGCGGAGAGCGAGCTGGTGGGCTCGTCCATGATCAGAAGGCGGGCCCGGGTGGACAGGGCCTTGGCGATTTCAACGAGCTGCTGCCGGCCGATTGGCAGGTCGGCCAATAGCGTGGCAGGGTCGAGATCGAGGCCCACCATCCTGAGCCAATGCCCTGCTTCCTGCCGCATCGCCTGCGGCCGGAGGAACCCGGCCCGGCGCGGCTCCCGACCCAAGAACACGTTGCCGGCCAGGTCGAGGTTGTCGGCCAGATTGAGTTCCTGATGGATGAGCGCGATCCCCTCGGCCAGAGCGTCTTCCACGCCGCGGAACACGACGGGCTGACCGTCCACGAGCAGGGATCCGGTGTCGGACGGCTGAACGCCGGCCAGGATCTTGAGCAGGGTCGACTTGCCGGCCCCGTTCTCGCCGATCAGGGCCACGACCTCGCCCCGCCCCACGGCGAGCGAGACATCGTCGAGCGCCCGAACGCCCGGAAACCGCTTGCCGATCCCACGGGCCTCCAGGAGCACGGGCATGGGGCAGCTCACTTCGCGACCGGCGGCAGCCGGCCGGCCCGCTCGAGCGCCTCCATGATCAGCGGCGGGTTGTAGACGAACAGCCCCACCATCGCGGCGATGTCGGGATGCCGCAGCAGGGCGTCTTCGGCGTTGGCCTTGGCCTTGGCCCGGTCGAACTGGTCGGTCATCGTGCCCAGGATCACATACCGGCCATCGTCGCTCGTAAGCACCGCGCCCGGATCATCGCGTCGGGCGGGATCGGGCTGCCTGCCGAGGATCCCGTCGATGCAGCCCTGCCGCCGCCGCTGGGCGTTGTCTTGATCGAGGCGGCCGATGAAGAGCATCACCTTGCCCCCGTCCGGCAAGGCATCCCGCACGAGTTTGCCGCAGGCCGTGCCAGCCTCGTAGTTGTCCATCCCGACATAGACCCGGCGGGGCGAGTCCGGAGCGTCGCTGTCGTGGGTGATCAGGTTTGTGGTCGCAGCAGCCTGCGCCAGGATCTCGCCCTGGTTGGCGGGATCGATTGGGCTGATGGCGATGCCGTCGATGCCCCGCGTGAGCAGGTCTTCGATCTTCCGAGTCTGGTCGGTGGTCGAACTGGGCATGATCACGGCAACCCTCACGCCCAGGTCAGCCGCAGCCTTTTCGGCACCCGCCTTGGCGATCGTCCAGAAGTCGGCCACGCCATTGGTGATGAAGGCATACTCCGGGCCTTCCGTCGCGGCCGACGCACCGGCGGCACCGGCCAACAGGGATGCCAATTCCTGGCGGAAGGCCGCGACTGGCACGACCTCCATGCCGGCGAACTCCGCGCGAGAGCCGTCTCGAAGCACGACCCGGGCGGGAATGTTCAGCATGCCCGACGGCGGCACGGCATCCGCCGCTTTCTCATGGAGAGCATGCAGCGTCTGGATACTCCGAGCGCCGTACTGAAACGGATTCTGCACCACCGTTCCGACCACGGTGCCGTCAGCGATACCCTGCAAGACCAGATCCGATTCGTCGAAGGCGATCACCTTCACCGGGGCACGTCGGCTCTGGCTGGTCGCCCCAGCCTCACCGGTCGGCCGCGGTCCGCAGCCGGCCCCCAGGAGGCCCGCCATGAGCCCCAGGGTGCCGACCCAACTCGAGAGGGCGGGACGAACGACGGTTGGCATGCGAGACTCCAGTGATCTCCCCCGGGGGGTTCGGTCCGGCTGATTCCCCGTGAGAGGCCTCAGTCTATCGACGCCCTCACCCACCCTCAACGTGACGAACGATTGACCGCGTGGGAGTCCAGGGGGACGATGACTCCTGCCATGAACGATCCTCCCGTCAGTGACCCACCACGAATGGCCGCCTTTGCCCGCGGCGCCCTCCTCCGCTGCCCGGCCTGCGGTCGGGGGTCGCTGTTTCGCGGCTGGTTTCGCATGCACGACGCCTGCGGCAGGTGTGGCCTGCCTTTTACCCGGGAACAAGGCTTTTATCTCGGCAGTATCTACATCAATTACGGCGTCACGGTCATCGTCACCGGCGGCCTCTACGCACTCCTGGTGGCGGGATTTGGCACCTCCCACGAGACGGCGCTTGCGGCCTGCCTCGTGGTAGCCGTCGCCTTGCCGGTCGTGTTCTTCCGGCACGCCCGGAGCTTCCTGCTCGCGCTCGATGGCTCGGTCAATCGCCACCAGCAGCCGGCCGGGGCCACGGGAGATTCTCAGGAGAAGCACTTGGCTTCCCTCACGGCCGATGACGGGCGAGCTGGATGCGCCATGGGTGTCTCGCTCGCGCTGATTCTCTTGTTCGGCCTCGGCATGGCCGTTGTCACGATCCTGTTCACGACCGGCATGAACGACAAACCGCCGCGTCACCCGGACGAAATCGACCTCCGGTGAGCGGCGACGGCTGCTCGGTGAGCCGCGGGGATTGACCGTCAGCCGAGGAGGCCCCGCGCTTCGAGCAGTTCGATGACCGCCTCGACGCTCCTGGTCACCGGCCACTCGTGGGTGGGCAGCACGAGATCCGGAGCCGTCGGCGGCTCGTAGGCCGCGCTCACGCCGGGAAACTCGGCGATCTCGCCGGCATCGGCTCGGGCATAGACGCCGCTCGTGTCCCGCTGACGGCAGACCTCCACCGGCGCCGAGAGGTGCACCACCAGGAACCGCTCGGCACCGATCCGCTCGGCCACCCGCTCCCGCACCGCGGCATCCGGAGCCACGAAGGCCGCCAGGCAGATCAGACCTGCCTCGTTGAACAGCCGCGCCACCTCGGCCGAGCGGCGGAGATTCTCGCTCCGCTCGTCGGCGGAAAAGCCGAGATCGCGAGAGATCCCCTGCCGCATCCCCTGCCCGTCGAGCACCGTCACGGCGTGGCCCGCGTCGAACAGTCGCCGCTCGACCCCGCGGGCCAGCGACGTCTTTCCGGCGCCCGGGAGCCCCGTGAACAACACCGTGACCGGCGTCTGCCCGAATCGCGCGGCCCGCTCCTCGGCCGTCACCTCGCCGGCGGCCGCCAGCTGTTCGGCGACTGCCGGCTCGTCTTCCCAGTGGTCCCTGCGGCCATCGGCCGGCTCGCGGTCGAGGATCATTCCGGCCGCCACCGTCGCATTGGTGAGCCGGTCGATCATGATGAACCCGCCGGTGGCCCGATTGCGGCGGTAGGCATCGAAGGCGACCGGGGCCGAAAGCGTGATTCCGCACCGGCCGATTTCATTGAGCGCGAGGGTGGGCGACGGTTCCCGGTGAAGCGAGTTGATGTCCACGCGGTAGCGCAGGGCGGCGACCCGGCCCGGCACGACCTTCGTGGTCTGCTTGAAGAGATACTCCTTGCCCGGCACGAGCGGTTCCTCGGCCATCCACACGACCATCGCATCGAACTTGTGATCGACCTTGGGCACGTTGCCGGGCCGTACGAGCATGTCGCCCCGGCTCGAGTCGATCTCGTCCTCGAGCGTCAGCGTGACCGACAGCGGGGCGAAAGCCTCCTCGAGTTCACCATCGAAGGTCACGATGCTCTTGACGCGGCTCTTCTTCCGCGACGGCAGCGACATGATCTCGTCGCCCCGCCGGATGATGCCGCTGGCGACGGTGCCGGCGAAGCCCCGGAAGTCAAGGTTGGGCCGGAGCACGAGCTGCACCGGAAACCGGAAGTCTTCCATGTTCCGGTCGGAGCCGATGTAGACCGTCTCCAACAGCGGCATCAGGGGCGACCCCGTGTACCAGGGCATGTTGGGGCTGGGAACGACGACGTTGTCCCCCTTGAGGGCCGAGATCGGCATGAAGTGGACATCGGGCAATTCCAGTCGGGCGGCGAAATCGACGTAGTCCTGCTTGATCTTCGTAAACACAGCCTCGTCGTAGCCGACGATGTCCATCTTGTTGACGGCCACGACGATGTGCTTGATCCCGAGGAGCGACACGATGAACGAATGCCGCTTCGTCTGCGGCAACACGCCATGCCGGGCGTCGATCAGGATGATCGCCAGGTCGGCCGTCGAGGCACCCGTCGCCATGTTGCGGGTGTATTGCTCGTGGCCGGGGGTGTCGGCGATGATGAACTTCCGCTTGTCGGTCGAGAAGTAGCGGTAGGCCACGTCGATCGTGATCCCCTGCTGCCGCTCGTCCTCGAGCCCATCGGTGAACAGCGCGAGATCGACCTCCTCGCCGGTGGTGCCGTACCGGGTGGAATCCTTCTTGATCGCGGCGAGCTGATCCTCGTAGATCATCTTCGACTCGTAGAACAGCCGGCCGATGAGTGTGCTCTTGCCGTCGTCCACGCTGCCGCAGGTGATGAATCGCAGCAACTCCTTCCGCTCGTGCTGGGAGAGGTATTCGTCGATGTCGGTGGCGATCAGGGCCGATTGGTGGGACATGGTTCTTGTCTCAGGGAGTCGATCGGGGGAGGCCTGAACTTGTTGGTGACGCCGGCTCGGACTTGCCCATGCCATCTCGTCGGACGCTCCCTTCGGGCATCCTGCCCTCCGGTCGCTCGGAGGAAACCTTGCTTCGCCTTCCTGGCTACGCTCGGTTTCCTACGGCGCTCGATTGGCACGGCCAACCCCTCGCTGAGTTCTCGGTAGACGGGAGAGATCATGGGCATTGCGGTCACCGTGGACGGAGGAATCGCCCTCAGCCGCAGGTGCCGTTCAGCGGCCGCGAAGCGGTCCGCTGCAACGGCAGGAGTACGCGCCGCCTCAGAAATAACCCTCTTTCTTCTTCTTCTCCATGCTGCCTGCCTCGTCGGAGTCGATCAGCCGGCCCTGCCGCTCGGAGAAGGTGGTGAGCAGCATTTCCTGAATGATCTCGGGCAGCGTGGTGGCGGTCGAGTCGACGGCGCCCGAAAGAGGGTAGCAGCCCAGCGTGCGAAACCGCACCCGCCGCAGCTCGGGTTGTTCGCCCGGCTTCATCGGCAGTCGGTCGTCGTCCACCATGATCATCACGCCATCCCGCCAGACGATCGGCCGCTCGGCGGCGAAGTAGAGGGGCACGATCGGAATCTGCTCGAGGTGGATGTATTGCCAGACGTCGAGTTCGGTCCAGTTCGAGAGCGGGAAGACCCGGATGCTCTCGTTCTTTCGCACCTTCGTGTTGTAGAGGTTCCAGAGCTCGGGCCGCTGGTTCTTGGGATCCCAGCGGTGAAACTCGTCGCGGAAGGAAAACACCCGCTCCTTGGCCCGGCTCTTCTCCTCGTCGCGGCGGGCCCCGCCGAAGGCGGCATCAAACCGGTGTTTGTCGAGCGCCTGGCGGAGGGCCTGGGTCTTCATCACGTCGGTGTGGACCTTGCTCCCGTGGGTGATCGGGTTGATCCCCTGGGCCCGTCCCTCCTCGTTGACGTGTACGATCAGCTTGAAGCCCAGCTCCTTGGCGACGTATTCGTCGCGGAGCTTGTACATCTCCTGGAACTTCCAGGTGGTGTCGATGTGCATCAGCGGAAACGGGGGCTTGGCCGGATAGAACGCCTTCTCGGCCAGGCGGACCATCACGGCCGAATCCTTGCCGATGGAGTAGAGCATCACCGGGTTCTCGAACTCGGCGGCCACTTCCCGGATGATGTGGATGCTCTCGGCCTCGAGTTGGCGGAGGTGGGTCAGGGTGTAGGAGGTCATCGACGGCCCGGGTGAAGAGTTGCGATTTCCCGTTCACTGTAGGCACAATGCAGTGTGAGCGGCAATCGCGGTTGTCCGCCCTCCCACCCCCCGCCACAGCGGCCCTGCCGCCCGGCCGGAAGAATCCTGGAGCCCCTGTCATGGTGCCCGTTTCCCGACGGTTTTCGCGTGTCGTACGCAATTCGGCCTGGCTCCGATTGATGGCGGTGATTTTTTCAGCAGCGGGAATCGGCGTTGATTCGGCCCAGGCGATCCCCCCCCGATCTGAGCGCGTGATCAATCGGGCTGCGGAGCGGGCGTATGCCCGGGCGTCGATCGCCGAGGCGCGAGCAGCGCGGGCGGAGGCTCGCGTGGCCGAGATCGCGCCGATCATGCCGGTGCCGCCTCCGCCCCGGCCGGCGACCGTGCGGCGGATGCGACGCGCCGGCGTGCCGCTCGGGAGCCCGCCGCCGTTCGTCTCTGGCCCCGCGCCCGTGATCGTGCGGTCGACCACGTCGGCCGTGAGCGCACCGCCCGTCTCTCCTGCCCCGCCGCCCGCGATCGTCACCGCCGCCCCGCCGGCAGCCTCCTTGGAGAAAGCCCTGCCGGCACAGCCTGCCGCGCGGCAACCGTCGCCGGCCAGCGATCACGCGGCCGACGGCACCCGGAGCGTGCTGGCGACCGCCGTGGAACCAGCCACCGAGGCCGAATCGCGAGGGCCTTCCCCGATCGTCGACACAGGGCCTCCGATCGAACTCTTGCCGACCCCTCAGCCCGAGTGACTCCCGGCGAGTCAGCCGAATGTTCCCCGCAGGTCGTCGGCCTGACGGCGGATCGTGCGGAGTTCGGCGGCATCCTTCCGGCTCAGATTCTTGAGCTGCATCGCCATCCGCTGATTCTTTGCCAAGAGCTTTTCGTGGCGGGCGAGGAAGTCCCAATAGAGCGTGGTGAACGGGCAGGCGTCGGGTCCCGAGGCCCGCTTGGGGTCGAAGCGGCAACCCTTGCAGGCGTTGCTCATCCGATCGATGTAGGCTCCAGTGGCGCAGTAGGGCTTCGACGCCATCACGCCCCCGTCGGCAAACTGACTCATGCCGAGCGTGTTGGGAAGTTCGACCCACTCGACGGCATCGACGTAGACCGCCAGATACCAGCGGTGGACTTCCTCGGGCCTGACACCGAAGAGCATCGCAAACAGGCCGGTCACCATCAGCCGCTGGATGTGGTGCGCGTAGCCAAACTCGAGCGTTTGTTGCACCGCGTCGCGGAGACAGTTCATCTCCGTCTCGGCCGTCCAGTAGAAGGCCGGCAGTGCCGCCTCGGCCCCGAGGGCGTTGCGGTCGAGATACTCGGGCATGAACCGCCAGTAGATGCCGCGCACATACTCCCGCCAGCCGAGCACCTGCCGGATGAAACCCTCCGCCGCCTCGAGCGGCACCTGCCCCGCGCGCCAGGCGCGTTCGGCGCCGGCCACGACATCCCGCGGATCGAGGAGTTTGAGATTCATCGCCTGCGAGAGCCGGGAATGCCAGAGCCATGGCTCGCCGGTCCAGATCGCGTCCTGATACTGGCCGAAGTTCGCGAGCCGGTGTTGGAGAAAGTCGTCGAGTGCTGCCTGTGCGTCGGCCGGGGTGACGGGCCAGTCGAAGGCTTCGAGCCGGCCCGGATGCTTCGCGAACCGCTGCGCCACGAGATCGAGCACGTCGCGGGTCACCTGATCGGGTTCGAATCGCCGCGGCGCGGGCAGTCGACCCGGCCCGGCCTTGGGAAAGGCGCCGCGGTTGTCGGTGTCGTAATTCCACTGGCCGCCGGCCGGCTCGCCGTTGTCCATGAGCACGCGGAACTTCTCCCGCAGCGGGCGGTAGAAGTATTCGAGCCGCAGCTGCTTGCGACCGCTGGCGTGGGTGGCAAACTCGTCGACCGTCGTGAAAAAATGCCGGTCGGTACGGATCTCGAGCGGGATGTCCGCATCCCGGGACGCGGCGAGGAGTGACTCCCGCACCCGCCATTCACCCGGCTCGACCATGACCAGCCGTTCCGGCCCTCGGCCTGCTTTGTGTGCTCGGGCGAGGAAGCCGTTCAGGGCCTCCGCCAGCGACTGCGGCTCCCGGGCCCGGAGCTTCACGGCCAGTTCGGCGTACTCGACCTCGATCCGCTCCGCCCGCAGCGCATCGCGGAAGTGCCGCATCCCGGCGAGAAAGACGGCAATCCGGGCCTTGTGGGTCCAGACGTGGGTCGATTCCTCGGCGACCTCCGCCATCCAGACGGCATCGCGTTCGGGATCGAAGCCGTCGAAGGCCGCGCTGCCGCGGTCGAGCTGATCACCGAGCACGAGCACGAGGTTGCGCACGGGCAGACTCAGACGCCGGGAACGATGGCACGGCGAACGGGCCGATCCCAGCCCCGCTGTCCGGTCGGCCGCGGGCTCGGCCAGAGCCCGGGGCCCA
Source organism: Candidatus Kuenenia stuttgartensis (assembly GCA_945891385.1). Lineage (GTDB taxonomy): Bacteria > Planctomycetota > Planctomycetia > Pirellulales > UBA1268 > QWPN01. The sequence goes on from CAMDDJ010000002.1 coordinate 87,902, forward strand.
TCTCGACCATGCCGTGGTGGGTGTTGTAGTCGCCGAGCAGATTGAGGAAGGGCACGGCGTCGAAAGCGTCGGGGCCACGGACCCCTGCCCCCTGCCAGGCACCGGTGGCCAAGAGTTCGAGCGCCACCACCGGACAGACGGCCGTCTGCCAGAGCACCGCCTGGGAGCCCCACTGCCGCATCGTCGTCTCGTTGTCGGCGACGTGGTAGAGATACACCTCCCGCGGCTCGCCGCCGTGCGTGCCCTTCACCCACGTGCCTGCGCAGGTGCGGCCATGCATCAGATGGCCGAGCTTCGCCGGGTTGGGAAGCACCGCCGCCAGCACGTCCCGCGGCGCCACCGAGACGTCGCCGACGCGGATCTTGTGCTTGCTGTCGAGGCCGAGGTAGGCGAAGGTCTTCAGCCAATCGACGAATTCGGCCCCCAGGCCATATTTGAAGGTCACCCGGCCGCAGTCGATCTCCCGCGGGATCAGCACCACCTCCTCGTGCTCGACGTTGACGCACTCGTGGGCACCGATCCCGGCCGGGAAGTGGAAGATCTCCGGCTCGCTGAAGCATTCCGTGGTGAACAGGCCCCGACCCCGCTCCCAGACCAGCGGCGGATTGAGCGTCTCCTCGATCGTGGTCCAGATCGAAAACGTGGGGGCGAAGTCGAAGCCGTCGATCGAGAGGTTCGAGCCGTCGCGAACCCCGATCTCGTCGATCGTGTCGAACAGATGGTCGGCCGCGTACCGGGCGAAGATATTGCTCAGGCCCGGCTCGACCCCCATGCCGACCAGCGCCAACAGGTCCGCCTCCCGCCAGGCTTCGTCGGCGGCCAGCTGACCGGCCCCGAGCGGCTCGCCCACCTCGGCGTAGGGATTCGTCGGATGAGGTTGGCTCAGGTTCATCGCGAGATCGAGGTAATGGCAGCCGGCCTCGAAGGCGGCCGCGAAGATCGATTCGTTGATCCGCGGATCGCAGGCATTGACGATCACGTCGGCCTTCACGCTCCGGGCGAGTTCGACCACTTTCCCGCGGTCGGTGGCATCGACCACGGCCGACGAGAATCGCCCGGGATCGTCGAGCGAAGCGAGAACGGCCTCCAGCCTCGACTGGCTGACATCCGCGAGCACGAAGGATTCAAAGAACGAACGGGTCTCGGCGATCGACGCCATCGAGGCCCCCACGCCTCCAGCGCCAATGACCAGAATGTTCTTGAACTGAGACCGATCCTTGTTCGAACGTGCTGCTACCATAGTGATGTAAGTGTAGCCTCGTGGCCCGACAAGATTCCCGGCACGCGGTGAATCGGCGGGATTCACAGCCTTTCCTGAGGACGCACACGATGGAACTCCGCAATTTCATCGCCAACGAATGGGTCGCCGCGACGGCGACCCGACCGGTGATCGACCCGGCTACCGGCACCGTGCTCGCCACCGTGGCAGAGTCGTCGGCCGACGATGTCGCGACCGCCGTCCGGGCAGCCCGGGAGGCGTTCGATTCGGGCCCTTGGCGAACCACGACCGCCCAGGCCCGCGGCCGGATCCTGTTCGAGATGGCCCGGGTCGTTCGCCAGCATGCCGCGGCACTCGCCGAACTCGAGACCCGCAACTGCGGCAAGCCGATCGTCGAGAGCGAGTTCGATGTCCAGGATGCCGCGACCTGCCTGGAGTATTACGGCGGCCTGGCCACGAAGATCCACGGAGAAACCTTCTCCGTGCCCGACAACGCGATCAACCTCACGCTCAAGGAGCCTATCGGCGTCGTGGGGCTGATCGTGCCCTGGAACTACCCGCTGCTGCTCGCGATGTGGAAGCTCGGGCCGGCGCTCTCGGCGGGCTGCACCGTGGTGCTCAAGCCGGCCGAACAGACGCCGCTGACGATCCTCGAGTTCGCCCGGCTGGTGCGGGAGCATGTGCCCGAACTGCCTCCCGGGGTGCTCAACGTGGTCAGCGGCGACGGGCCCGTGGCCGGTCGGGCGCTGGTGGAGTCGATGGAGGTCGACAAGATCGCCTTCACGGGCGGCACCGACACCGGCCGCGAGGTGCTGCACGGAGTCGCCCGGTCCAACCTCAAGAAGGTGTCGCTGGAACTCGGCGGCAAGTCGCCCAACATCTTCTTCGCCGACTGTGACCTCGACGCCGCCACCGACGGAGCCCTGTTCGGCGTCTTCATCAACCAGGGTGAGGTCTGCTCGGCCGGGTCGCGGGTGCTCGTGCAGCGGGAGATCGCTGCGGAATTCATGGCTCGGATGCAGGAAAAGACGGCCCGGATCCGGCTCGGCAATCCGCTCGACCGGGCCACGAAGATGGGGCCTGTGGTGAGCCAGGAGCACATGGAGCGGGTCTTGGCGGCGATCGCGCGGGGCCGGCAGGAGGCCCGGCTCGTGGCGGGCGGCGGGCGGGCCGAGTCGCTACCGCAGGGCTGCTTCGTCGAGCCGACGATCTTCGAGAGCGACAACGCCGCCTCGATCGCCCGCGAGGAGATCTTCGGCCCGGTGGTCACCGTGATCCCGTTCGGCGACGAGGACGACGCGATCCGGATCGCCAACGACACACCCTACGGTCTGGCCGCCGCGGTCTGGTCGCGAGACATCTTCCGCTGCCTGCGGGTCGTGAAGGCGGTGCGGGCCGGCATCGTCTGGGTCAACACGATGCAGCCCTGCTACGTCGAAGCACCCTGGGGCGGCTACAAGCAGAGCGGCCATGGCCGGGAGATGAGCCTTCACGGCCAGGAGGAATTCCTGGAGACGAAGCAGGTCCACATCAACCTCAGCGAAACCCCACTGGGCTGGTATTAGCGATCGAGCGATGAACGCGAGAGACGGAAGGCGAGGGGATCGGCGAACGCTCGCGGAGCAACCGGGGCGTATCCTCGCCCGCGACCCGACTTTTGCCGTCCCCGAGCCGGCGCGTGCTACACAACTTCGGAGACCTGCTCAGAACAGCGGGAGAATCCTTGATGGCAACGATCGATATTCGCACCGCAGTGCCTGGGCCGCGGTCCGTGGCTTTGCTCGAACGGCGGCGGGCGGCCGTCTCGTCGAGCCCGTTCATGGTCACGCCGCTGTTCGTGGACCGGGCGGAGGGGGCCACGCTCACCGACGTCGATGGCAACACCTACCTCGACTTCGCCGGCGGAATCGGCACGGTCAACGTCGGCCACGCCCACCCGGAGGTGGTCGCAGCCGTTCGCGACCAGGCGGGCCGCTTCCTCCACACCTGCTTCAACGTCGCGATGTATGAGCCCTACGTGGCCCTCGCCGAGCGGCTCAACACGATCGTGCCGACGGCCGGCCCGCGGAAGACGGTGCTCTTCAACACCGGGGCCGAGGCGGTGGAAAACGCGGTCAAGATCGCCCGTCGCGTCACCGGACGGGCCGGCGTGCTCACCTTCGAGCACGGCTTCGCGGGGCGGACCTACCTGGCGATGACGCTCACGAGCAAGCCCGTGCCCTACAAGACCGGCTTCGGCCCGTTCGTGCCGGAGGTCTACCGGCTGCCCTACCCCTACCTCTACCGCAGTACCTTCACCGACGAGGAGCAGTACGTCGATCATCTCCTGGAGGGTGTCCACGACTTCTTCCGCACCCACGTCGACCCGGCAAGCGTGGCCTGCCTGTGGATGGAACTCGTGACCGGCGAGGGAGGCTTCCTGGCGGCTCCTAAGCGGTATGTGCAGGGCCTGCGGGCGATCTGCGCCGAGCACGGCATCCTGTTCATCGCCGATGAGATCCAGACCGGCTTCTGCCGCACCGGCACGATGTTCGCCACGGAGCAGTACGGCATCGAGCCCGACCTCATCACGCTGGCCAAGTCGCTCGCCGGCGGGCTTCCGCTCTCGGCCGTCGTCGGCCGGGCCGACCTGCTCGATGGCGTGCACGTCGGAGGTCTGGGAGGCACCTACTGCGGCAATCCCGTCGCCTGCGCCGCGGCGCTGGCCACGATCGACGTCTACCAGCGGGAGCGGGTCGCCGACCATGCGGCGAGACTGGGAGTGCGGCTCCGCCAGCGGCTGCATGGCTGGCAGGAGCGGTTTCCCCAGGTGGGAGACGTCCGCGGGCTCGGGCCGATGGCGGCGATCGAATTCGTCACAGATCGCGAGAGTCGCCGACCCGCGCGGGACGTGCTTCAGACCGTCGCCGGCCGCTGCCTGGAGCGGGGCGTGATCCTGATCGGCGCCGGCACCCACGGCAACGTGATGCGATTCCTGTTCCCGCTGGTGATCACCGAGGCCCAACTCGACGAGGGGCTCGACGTCATCGAGGGCGTGCTTGGCGAACTGGCCAGCTGAGCGACACGTTACGGCTGGGCGGCGAGTTCACTGGTCGTGGCATCGAAGAACTCGATGCACCTGGCGAGTTTGGGCATGGACTCGAACCAGTCGTACGAATATTCGAGGCCAATCATCGTGGGCTTGATGCCGTGGCGGTGGAGTTCCTGGAGCAACTCGCGGGATCTCCCGGAGCCCGTGCCCCAGGGAACGTCGTGGCCGTTGCCTCCGGGCTCGTGCAGGTCGTGCATCTGAACCGTGAGAATGCGATCTTTCAGCAGGCGGACAGCCTCGATGGGATCGATGCCGTGCCGCAGCCAGTAGCCGATGTCCGGCGCAGCTCCGATGCGGCGGCCGCGGCCTTCACACAGCGCGAGAACCTGTTCAGGCTGCCACGAGTGGGGAGAGATGTTCGGTCCGTGGTTGTGGATCCCGACGTTGATGGCATATTCGTCGGCGAGCCGCTCGAGGAGGTCGAGCTGCTCGGGCGTGGGTTCGCAGATGAAGGTTTCGATGCCCATCTTGTTGCCAAACTCGAAAAGCTGCCGGCAGGCGGCTTCGTCCGAGGGGATCGTCTGGGCGTAGTACACGGGCATCTGCACTCCGGCGGACTCCAGTTTCATGCGGATGCGGAGCAACTCGTCGTCGCTGAGGTTTTGGTCGAAGTTTTTCGCGATGTCCTTGCTGACCGGCTGCATGAAACTGAGCCCGCCGATCGCAGGCAGACCGAGTTCGGCGGTCTTCTCGATCGCTTCGAAGAAGGTGTACTTGTGGAAGGTGTAGGCCTCGATGCCAATGCGCCAGCCGAGTTTTTCACGGGCACGGACGGCGGGCGAGAGGAAGGCACTGGGTGTGGTCGGGGCCGGAAGGTCGCCGAGCACGAATTGGGCGCCGTCCAGATAGAAGCGGAGCATCGCCGCGTCTTCGAAGACGTGCGGACTGTGGGCGAGGGCGGAATAGAAGACGCGGCCCTTTCCGTAGGTGCGGATCCAGGCGAGTGCGTAGTCATTGTCGGCGCGGAGACAGGAGTCGCCGGGGGGATAGGTCGAGAGATCGGTTTGCTCGGTATCGATCCTGAGCAGAACGCGGACGTTTCGCCGGGAGTAGGGATCGTGAAACCGGAAGATCTCATCGGCCCACGGATGGGCCTTGCCACCGAAGGCCTCGAGCAACGGGTGATCGGCATCGTCGAGAGCCAAGACGACGGGTTCCTGCACGTATCCACCGCGATGGTTTGCGCCGCGGGCTCCGATCATGTGACCGAATTCCGGCCAGTCCTCCAGCGGCGGCCATTGCCATTTCGTGAAGGCGATGGACGTCCCGTGGACGCCCATCAGGCCACCGCCTCCGGTGACGAATTCGAGGAGGTTCTTCCGTCGTTCCGGCTCCGCCACGCAACTGCCGATGGTGTTGTTGAGGAACACGGCATCGAACCGACGCAGAGACTCGCGGTCGAAGAGAGCGGGGTCTTCGCTGATCGTGACCTCGAAGGCCCCGGTTTTCTGCCCGAATCGCTTGAAGGCCTCGCTGCAAGCAAGGATGGAAGCGCGGTGGCCGTCGTATTCCAGATTGCGGTTGAACACCAGGAGACGGCGGGACTTCAACGGCTTCACGCTGGCCTGGGCGGGCATCGCCTTTTCGATGCGTGCCCACTGTGCCGCATCCGGAACGAGTGACTCCTCGGCTGGTGACGGCGCGGCCAGCCTCAGGAAGACGATGGCGACCAGGACGGTTCGGAGGGCGGTCAGGGAGGCAGGGTTGGGCATGCGCATAAAACGTCAACGGGTGTGGATGGGCCGGGTACGAGCCCGCCACACCTGGGCGAGCCGCTCCAGCCAGCAGGAGTATCGCCCGATCGTGACCATCGGTCCATCGACTGGCATCCAGGTGGGCGGCCGATAACGGCTAGTGAGCCGAGCCGAGAGGCACGCACGTTCCGGAGACCGAGGAATATGGCATCTCAAGTATCGTCGTGGGCTCCCGGCGGCCGCTCCATCCGCAGCGGTTCCGGGACCTGTTCACGGGGCCAGCATCCAAGGGTGTAATCCGTTCCAAGGGCTTTCTCTGGCTGGCCACCGCGCTCGTTCCCGGGCTGTCCTTCATCAAGCGGCCCCTCTCCAGTACGCTCCGTTCCAGCCACAACGCCCGGGAGCTCGGGGTCAGTCCATGAGGAACTTCATCGTCTTCTTCAGTGGCAAGGAAGGCACGAGCCCGCTCGTGCGGCTGCTGGATCGGTTCGAGAACGTCGATGTCGTCCATCAGGTGGGGAATCACGGTTGGGAACCCTTCGACTTTCATACCTGCGGAGCGATGTCCCTCGCGAGCCTGGAGGCCTGCCTGGATCACGTCTATGGAACGGGCCCCATCGCGATGGACGCACTCAACGCGATCTACCAGCGGACGGCGACGCGGGCCTTGCATCCCTTTCGCAGGGAGAAAGCGGTCGGGTTCAAAATGCGGTTTCAGCCGCCGTCACCTGGCCCCAGCAGGCAACGCGAGTCAACGGCGAGCCCGCGGCTCGCGGCTTCGAGCGGCGATCACGGTCGCTTCCCCAAGCTCATGGTCGACGTGCTGCAGAGGCACGACGTCACCGTGTTTCTGGCCGTGCGCCAGGATCTGCTCCGCTGGGCGCTCTCGCACTACCACGGGGACGGAACCGGAAAGCCGGGTCATCTCCAGTTCCAACTCGCGAAGGGGGAGGTCCGGCGTGACGACCTCCGGCCGATCGAAGTGGATTGCGAACGCCTCGGCCGTCTCATTCAGAAGTGCCGGGTGATTCATGCCGCTTACCGCGCGTTGAGGCGCACCCTTGAGCAGGCTGGCCTCAGAGTACACGCCCTGTACTACGAGCGGTTTCTCGAGGATCGCCACGCCTACTTTCGTGAGATCGGCGAGGTCCTCGAACTCGGGTGGACCAAGGCGGAGATCGAGATGGCATTTACAGCCGGTACGTACCTCGAGAAGGTGCATTCGGACGATCTCTCCTCCTGGATCATCAATCACGACGAGGTGAGGGCACGCTTCGGAGCCGCCTATAAAGATTGGTGCGGACCCGAGGACGTGCCCGGCGCTACCTCATGAGCCGCAGAGCAGATCGGCCATCTGGGGCGATCGACGGCGTTGCCGCAAGCCCGAGGAACAGACCAGCCTTCAAGGCCTCCGTCGCTGGCGAAAAGCCCAGCAAATCCCGTTCCACGCATGCCCGCTGCCCGCTAGGCTCATGGTCGACGGGACTCTTCCGACAAACCCAAGACTTGACGCCGGAGTTGGGAAGGCCTACTTTTACAATCCAGTTGCATCTACATGGGGTGCAACCTATGGACCGGTGGTGCCTCGTATGCTGCCTGCTGCCGCCCCACGCTCCGCTCGCGGGTTTACGCTCGTCGAACTCTTGGTCGTGGTCGCGATCATCGCCACCCTGACCGGGCTGCTGCTGCCGGCCGTCCAGGCGGCCCGCGCAGCCGGCCGCCGCAGTCAGTGCGCCAACAACATCCGCCAGGTCTCGCTCGGCATCATCACCTACGCCGATGCCCATCGCGGCCGGTTCCCTTCCCGCACCCACACGGCCTCGGAAGCGGAACACCTGCACTGGATCGAACAACTCGCGCCCTTCGTCGAAAGCGTCGATTCGATCCGCCGGTGCCCCGACGATCTCCTCGGCGACCTGCGGATGCGGGGTCTGCCCGGAAGCGGCGAGGACTACGCCGATCCGCTCCATCCGGATCCGGCCAAGCGATTCACGCCGCAGACCAGCTACATCGCCAACGGATACCTCTCCTTCGCCGACAACCTGTCGGGGTCGAAGGGCATCAACAATCTCAACAAGGTCCCCGCCCGCTCGAAGACCGTGATGCTGTTCGAAAAGTTCTCGAACCCAGCCGGGCTCTCGAGCCAGGCGCTCCAGCTGGCCGAACTTCGCAGCAGCCACTTCGACCATACCCACTCGCCCGAATGGTTTCGCTGGTATCCGTCCCGTAAAGACCGGGTGCTCCGGGACATCTCGGCCGAGATCGAGCTTGTCCGGCACGGCCAGGGCAGTCATTTCGCCTATGCCGACGGCCATGTGCGGATCGTCACCGAATCAGAGATCGGCCAGTGGGTGGAAGAGGGTTTCGATTTCGCCGCCCCGGCCCAGTGACAGTCCCGACCGACGGGGCGATCTGATCAGCCCTTCCACTGGCAGCCTCGCAACGGACACATCATGAGAGTCCTCCTCGGGGCCGCGGCGTGTCTCGCCTGTGTCGGTCTGGCCACCCAGGCCGTGGCCCAACTCCACTCCGGTGACATCACTCTGAGCGTGCCCGTGGCCGGAGGACCAATCGTCACGACCGGCGGCGAGTGGGTGGGCGAGTATGCCGGCCGGGTTTTCGACGAGGGGATCATGCCGACGGCGCCGCCGTTCGTGACGAGCTCGCCGGGGTTTGACAGTTCCACCGGGACGTTCCCTGCAGGATCGCTGATCCGCTTTGACTTGGTGAAGGAACTGCTGTTCTGGGATGGCGCGATGCTCGCGCCGACCACCGCGACGATGACCGTCGACTACCAGGACGTGCGGTTTGCGACCATCTCCGGCAGCGACACCGCCGGGGCGCCGGGCTTCATCATCACGTCGGTGCCGAGCAACGGGTCGTTCCACGAGCATCTCGACTACGCCCTGCCGAGCGATGCCGCCGCAGGGCTGTACGGTCTCGTGCTCACGCTCGGGCCCGGCAGCGCCACGCCGGCCTTCACCACGTCGGATTCGTTTCTCGTGACCTTCGCCCGGGGGTCGTTCTCGGGGTATGTGGCCGGCCTCGAGGCGATGGTCGACGCGGCCTTCGGGGCGGCCGGCATCGTGATCGACGTCCCGTCGGGCATCCAAACCCAGGCGGAGGCAGGGTATCCGGCGATCGCATCCGCACCCTCGGTGACGAAGACCGGCGGCGGCACGCTCGTCTTCGACGCCGTCAACAGCTACACGGGGCCGACGACGATCGCGGCCGGCACGCTCCTGATCACGAACCCCGACGCCCTGGCGAACACGACCGTGACGGTCGCCGCGGGCGGAGCGCTCGCGCTGCCGCCCGACGCCCGCGTGGTCGCGGGAATAGACGGGCTCGCGATCACTCAGGGGCCGAGCGGCGGGCTGGTGAATCTGGGCACGGGAGAATTCACGATTGCTGCGGGTGGCATCTCGGCCATCGATCTCCGTGCCAGCATCATCGCCGGCCGAAATGGCGGGGGCTGGAACGGGGCGACGGGCATCACGTCGAGCAGGGCGGCAGCGGCAGGAGGAACGCGGGCCGTCGGCTACACCGTCGCCGGAGACGGCTCGAGCCGCGTGTCGTTCGCGGCCGCGGGCGACGTGGATCTCAGCGGGGCGGTCAATGTCTTCGACCTGGTGAGCGTCAATGCATCGGGCACCTACGGAACCGGGACGGCGAGCGTCTGGAACCAGGGGGATTTCAATTACGACGGGGCCACGAACGTCTTCGACCTCGTGGCTGTGAATACCGCGGGGGCCTACGGGCAGGGGAATTATTTCCCGACCTCCACCAGTCTCGTCGGCAGTGGCACGGCAGTGCCGGAACCAGGCACGGCGATCCTGGCGGTCACCGCCCTGGCGGCGGCATTCGGCTGCCGTCACCAGCGGCGGAGGCCACGATTCGTGCACCCGGAAAATTCCTGCAACTGAGTTGCAAATCTTCCCGGCCCCCGGTACGATCTTGCAAATGAGTTGCAGGAGTGCCGCAGGGGCGGCTCGTTCCCGCAGCCTGCCCTCTCCTGGAGCCTCCATCGCCATGAACGCGTTTGCTTCCCTGATGCCCTCGGCTTCTTCGATCATCCGGCTTGCCCTCGCAATCGGCCTCGTGCCCACAGCGGCCCTGGCCGTCGACACCTGGTCCGCCGACCACGGCGACATCGGGGTCGCCTACGACCCGGCCGATCCGACGGCATTCGAGATGGAAGTGCACATTGAGCAAGGTGGCGTGGTGAATGGGGTGCCAATCACGAATCCCGCCGGCCAGGCCTTCGAGCCAGGCGACATCGTGATCGAGGTGCCGGCCACCGCCAATCTCCAGCGAATCGACAATCCGAACGGGTTCTGGACCGGCCTGGCCGCTGGCTACAACTTCACCGGCCCCCAATACAACGCCCTGGGCGTGCCGGTGGGTGCCAACCTCTGGGTGCTCTCCCCGACCGGGGCCGACGCCGACCACTACGGCACGCCGTTTCTGGGCTGGGCCACGGAAGAGGGATTCGACGGCGAAAGCTTCGGCACCGTCACCTTCACCCCGACCTCGTTCGCCGCCCCGGCGGGCGCCACGATGGCGATCTACAACGGCAATACCCAGGAGTGGGTTCTCCAGGCCGGCGACACGACCTTCGTGGGCGACTCGTTCTCCGTGCCAGCCGAGGGCCACGTCCACCGAACGATCTTCTTTACCGAACCCGGTCTCTACCAGGTGGGGATCCAGGCGGCCGGACTCAACGGGGCTACCTCGGTCAGCGGTTCGGCCGTGTATTCGTTCCAGGTTGTTCCCGAACCGGCCAGTTCGGCGCTGCTCGCCACCTCGGCCGCTGGACTTTTGGCCGGCTGGTGGCGGCTGCGGCGGCCCCGCCGGCGGCCTGCCGACTGATTCGGCGATCCTGGGAGTTCGGCCTGTTAGGGCTGGGGAGATCGTGCGGTTCTTTTAGAGTCGAACCCGCCCGCCCCTCTCCCGAGGTTGCCGCATGATTGCCGCCGCCCCAGCACGCCCCGCCCGGACCCGCAGGGCCAAAAGCAAGAAGGCCTTGCCCGCTGTTGGTTCCTCGCTCGACCGCTCCGCCCGGCTGATTGAGCTTCGTAGCCGGCGACAGGCATTGTTTGCCCGGGAGATTGATTACATCCCCTGCCGAGAGTTCCTCAAGGCGGATGCCGAACGACTCGCAACCGATCCCCCGGAGGCAGCGCGCGAACCGCTGACCCGAGCCGAGCCTCCGCCGACCGCCGACCGCGGCACGCCCTACATCGCCAGCCTGTATCAAAACCGGCTGCTGACACGGGACGAAGAGCAATTTTACTTCCGCCGGATGAACTGGCTGAAGTTCAAGGCAGCGACCACCCGCGGTCGGCTCGACCCCCGCCGAGCTTCGCTTCGCCAGATCGAACAGGTGGAGGGATTGATCGCTGAGGCCGAGACCGTGAAGGCGATCTTGATCACCTCCAACCTCCGGCTGGTCGTCTCGATCGCGAAGAAGTTCGTCGATCCTAGTTGGTCATTCGATGAACTCGTCAGCGAGGGCAACCTCGCCCTCATGCGGGCGGTCGAAAAATTTAACTTCGCGCTTGGTAACCGGTTCAGCACCTATGCCACGTATGCGATTCAGCGGCATTTCTTCCGGCTGTCGCATCGAGGTCGGCAGTTTCGCAAGCGGTTTACCAACGGTGACGAGTCGTTCCGAGATCGGGCCGAGGAGCCGTCCCAGGCCGAATATTGCTCCTCCGAACAGATCGCCTGGTTGAAGGATCTTTTCGACGGCTTCCTTTCGGAACTCGAGCCCCGCGAGCGACGGATCCTCGTCGCCCGATTCGGTTTCGACGGCAAACCGCCGCGGACCTTCCGCGAACTGGGTACGCAGATGGGGGTCTGCAAGGAGCGGATCCGTCAGATCCAGGGTCGGGCGATGGACAAACTTCGGGAACTCGCGGCCGAGGCCCGGCTTGAGCGAACGGTTGGCGATTGGCTCTGAGCAGGCCGCAACGAGACGGCCCCGGGGCCGTTACACTGGAGCCATGGCTGCTCCCCGTCGTCCATCCCGCCCCGAGCCGACCGCCGGCGATCGCCGTTGGCTCGTGATCGCAGCCGTCGTCGGATTGGTGGGCATCGCCGCCCTGACCTGGGCCCTCTGGCCGCGGGAAAACAAGCTTGCCGACCTCACGGTCATGCAGGGGCAATTTCTTTCCGCCGGTGGCAAACCGACGTCTGCCGATATCCAGCGGGTGATCGCCACGGCCGACCGGATGAGTCGCGAGGAGCTCCGCGCCGCCTACCGGGCGGCCTTCGAGCAATGGCAAGAGATTCGGGAGCAGTCGATCGACGCCGCGCTCGCCGCGACCGGCCCGGAGCGACAGCGGCTGGTCGACGAGTATCTCGATCGGATGCTGGCCTTCGGGGAATTGCTGCAGGCGATGAACCCCCGGGCAGGCCCGGACGGTGGAGGCTTTTTTCCCGGTCGGCGGCGCGGGCCGGACCAACAGCGGCCCGACGCCCCCGCCCCCGACTCTCCCGAGGCGAAGGCCGAACAGGCCCGACGGGAACTCGCTGCCCGATTCGACGAGCTCGTGGCGGCCCGGGCCAAGGATCGCGGGATCGAACTGCCCCGGCCCCGGCGGTGAAGACTAGTCCGACGGCCGCGAACGCCTGGTCGATTCGGCCTTGCGACCACCGCGGGGCGTTTCCTAACCTCCCCACCCCATCGGGTTCCACCGATGGACCCGAGGGAGGCCAGGGCTATGTCGATCGCGCTTGGAGAACTCGCAGCCGCCGTCGGCGGGCGGCTGGTCAGCGGTGACCCTGCCCTTCCCATCGTCGGTGCAGCCACCCTCGAGACGGTCACCGCCGGTGGCATCACGCTCGTCGATTCCCCAGACAAACTGCCGATGCTGGACAGGTCGCCGGCGGCCGCGGTCATCGTGCCGAGCGACTCCGGGAAGCTCTCGCTGCCGTCGATCGAGGTGGCCGATGTCCACGCCGCATTTGCCACGGTGATCCAGAGATTCCGTCCTCCCCGGACGATCCCGTGGTGCGGCATCAGCTCCCAGGCCGTGATCGATTCCTCGGCGCGGCTGGCCGCTGACGTCGCGGTCCATCCGCTGGCCTCGATCGGCCCCGACTGCGAACTCGCCGCCGGCGTGACGATCCACGCCGGCGTCTGCCTGATGGCCGGCTGTCGGATCGGTGCCGGAACCACGATCTTCCCCAATGCCGTGCTCTACGAGAATACGGTCGTGGGCGAGCGGTGCATCATCCACGCCGGAGCCGTGCTCGGTGCCTACGGCTTCGGCTATAAGGTGAGTGAGGGCCGCTATGCACTCTCGGCCCAGCTCGGCTGGGTCGAACTCGGTGACGAGGTCGAGGTGGGAGCAGGCACCACGATCGATCGCGGAACCTACGGTGGAACCACGATCGGCCACGGCACGAAGCTCGACAATCTCGTGATGATCGCCCACAACTGCCGGCTCGGCCGCCACAACATGATCTGCTCACAGGTCGGTGTCGCCGGCAGCACCTCCACCGGCGACTGGGTCGTGATGGCGGGACAGGTAGGCGTGCGGGATCACGTGCACATCGGCGACCGAGCCGTGCTCGGCGCGAGGTCCGGGGTCTCCAACGACGTCGAGCCGGGCAAGACCGTGCTCGGCGAACCGGCCATCGATCTTCGCGACCGGAAGCTCCAGCTGGCCACCATCTCGAAGCTCCCAGAGATGCGGAAGGATCTCAAGTACCTGGCCGGACGGGTCGAAGCTCTGGAGCGGGCCTCATCCCCGGCCGCTGACGCCGCCTGATCGCGATGCCCATGACCGCGTCCTGCCCCACTGCCAGTTTTCCCGACCTCGGCGGCGAACGGATCGGCATCCTCGCCGGCTGGGGCCGTTTTCCCGTCGTCGTGGCCGAGGCGATCCGCCGCCGCGGCGGCCGTCCGGCCATCCTGGCGATCCGCGGCCACGCCGATGCGGAACTCGCCCCCCTGGCCGATGTGGCCGGCGACGTCGGCGTGGCGGAGATCGGGGGGGCGATCGAGTTTTTTCGCCGCAACGGCGTCCGTCGGGCCACCATGGCTGGCAAGATCCACAAGGCCAAGCTCTTCACCCACCATGGATGGCGGGAATATCTGCCCGACTGGACCGGAATCCGCACCTTCTGGCCCCACCTCGTCAGCCGCCGCCGCGACAACCGCGACGACTCGCTGCTCGGCGCGATCGCAGCGGCGTTCGACAGGCGGGGCGTGACCATCTGCCCGGCGACCGACTTCGCGCCGGAACTCCTTGCTGAAGAAGGGCTGCTGGCCGGCCGGCCGCTCTCCGTCCGCCAAGCCGCCGATGTGGCGTTTGGCTGGCGACTGGCCAAAGAACTCGGCCGCCTCGACATTGGCCAGACGGTGGTCGTGAAAAATCGCGCCCCTCTTGCCCTCGAGGCGATCGAGGGCACCGACGCATGTATCCGGCGGGCTGGCCAGGTCTGCCCGGCTGGCGGCATGACGGTGGTCAAGGTGGCCAAGCCGCAGCAAGATCTGCGGTTCGACATGCCGACGATCGGAATCGGCACGCTTGAATCCCTCCGGGAGGCAGGCGCCCGGGTGCTGGCCATCGAGGCGGGCCGCACGATCCTCGTCGATCGCGGTCAGCTCGCCAGCTTCGCCAGCCAGCATGGCATTACCATCGCCAGTGTCTGCGATGCCGAAGGCGAGGCGGCGCTCGACCTGGCCGCCGCGGCAGCCTGATCACCCCGCGGCCTGATCACGCCGTATCCTGATCACCCCGTATGCGGGCCCCGACGTATACTGCCGGGCATGCGGGAACTCGTCTGCATCGCCGTGCTCGGAGCCGCTGCCGCGGCGAATGCGCAGCCAGTTGCCATTCCACCGGCTCCAACCCACTACATGGGCCGCGAGATCGCCCAGACGATGCACTATACAGGCGCTCCGTGGCTCGTTCGTGAGAGCCGGCAGCGTGAGGAGGACTGCCGGCTGCTGATCGAAGCGCTCGCGATCAAGCCCGGCCAGTCCGTCTGCGACATCGGCTGCGGCAACGGTTTCTACACGCTCGAACTCGCGCGGCTCGTCGGCCCGAAAGGCACCGTCTATGCGGTTGACATCCAGCCGGAGATGCTGCGGATGCTGTCCCACCGCGCCTCGGAGACGGGACTCACCAACATCCGTCCGATTCTCGGCTCACCCGTCGATCCGCGGCTCCCGGCCGGTGAGCTCGACCTGATTCTCTGCGTCGACGTGTATCACGAATTCTCTCACCCGGCCGAGATGCTCGCCCGGCTTCGAGAAAGCCTCGCGGCCGATGGACGGCTCGTGTTGGCCGAGTTTCGCGGCGAGGATCCGGCCGTGCCCATCAAGCCGCTTCACAAGATGACCAAGGCTCAGGTGTGCAAGGAACTGGAGCCGGCCGGGTTCCGCCTGGAACGCGCCTTCGACCGCCTCCCCTGGCAGCATCTTTTGTTTTTTGCAAGTGTCCCGGTGGCTGAAGATCCGGAATAACCCGACTCAGCCGTGCCGGAGATCGGGTTTTTTCCGGCAAAAGCAGGCTCTGCGGGCCCCAAAAAAACCGCTCAATTCGCTGGTCAGGCTGTTGCATCCAGCCCCCGACCGGGAGATACTTACGAGCGTCTCGGGCAAGCAGGTTCGAGGTTGTTCTGGCACGCGTTCGGAACCGCTTCGAGCACGAAAAGGACCTGCTCCATGTCGATGCGACCACTGAGCTTTCGAGCCGCCGACTCGGCGGGCCGCGACCCGCGGGGCGGGTCGCTCGATCCGACCATTGTCGAAGACAGCGGCCCGTCGACCGCCGTCGCAGAGCCGAAATCGCCCTTCGGCTCAAATTGGGTGCTCGGATCCAATGCCGCCATGCGGCGGATTGCCAAGTCGATCGAACGAGCCGCCGAGGTCGAATGCACTGTTCTGGTGGTGGGCGAAACGGGCACCGGCAAGGAGCTCTGGGCTCGCCTCCTGCATCGGAGCGGACCCCGGAAAAACAAGGCATTCATTCCGGTCAACTGCGCCGCGCTCACACCGACCCTCGCCGAGAGCCAACTCTTTGGCCATGAGAAGGGAGCCTTCACCGGTGCCGCGGGTCGTTCGCTGGGTATCTTCCGCGCAGCGGAAGGTGGCGTGGTGTTCCTTGACGAGATCGGCGAGATGCCCCCGGAGCTGCAGCCGAAATTGCTCCGTGTTCTGCAGCAGCGGGAGGTGACCCCCGTCGGAGCCTCCGACCCGGTGCCGATCGACGTGCAGATCGTGGCCGCCACCAATCGAGACCTGGAAAACGAGGTCGAGAAGGGAAATTTCCGGGAAGATCTCTATTACCGGCTGAACATGATCGAGTTGCGGGTGCCCCCGCTGCGTGAGCGGACGGAAGACATCCCGTCGTTCATCGAATTTTTCTCCCAACGGTTCGCCGACCGGTATCACCTCGATCCCTGGGAATTCACGCCTGAAATGCTGGCTGAGTTCTGCGGCTACGAGTGGCCGGGCAACATCCGTCAACTCGAGCACGTGCTCGAGCAGTCGTATGTGCTTCAGACGACCCCCAAGGTGCCGGTCAAGACGTCCGCGGCAGCCCGGCAGAGCGACTCCGGTCGGCTGCCCTGCCTCGATCTGGCCAAGCTCCGCGAGCGGGCGATCCGTGAGGCGCTCGAGGTGACGCGTGGTCACAAGGCCAATGCCGCGAAACTGCTCGGCGTCCATGCCAACACGATGACGCGGCTTCTCAAGGAACTCGAGGGGAGCACCGGCGGCGACACCGAAGTCTGAGTGGATGGTCGGCTGACGTCACTCGTTTCTGCCGCTGACCGGGATCATTTGATTCGACAGGTGCCCTCGTCGCAGCTGCCGGCAAACCGGTAGCGGTTTCGGGCGATTAGCCGATAGAGCCAGTCCCAGAGCGGCAGGCTGCCTGGAACGTGCAGCGGCACGGCCAGCGGCCAGAGGAGCGGCAGACGCCGGGTGAGATGCCTCCAGGCAATCGCCCCCGCCCGTGGTCGGCCGCCACGATCGACCACCACCATCTCTTCGAGCAGCACGTCCCGCGGCAGTTCCGGGAAGTCGCGGGCCACGGCTGGGTCGTGCAGCGAGACGAGGGCGAGCCGACCGGTCGGGTCGAGCCGCCTCAGGATCGCCATCTGTCCCCTGCAGAAGCGGCACGTGCCGTCGTAGAGCACCGTGTCGCGGGCCGGGTGCGTTGCGGTAGTGGCGGGGAGAGGCACTGACATGACCCTACGTCAACCGTCCGCCATGCCACCAGCTAACGGGCGGCAACCCTAGCGAAAATGCGATGGCGGAGCCGCGCCACCCAGCCTTGGTAATTGGCAGAAGTGGAGGATCGTCGCAGCCCCGACCGAGAGCAGCGTCCACGGCGCCCAATCGGGCGCCTGAAAGGTCGTCGCGTCTCCGCCCCCGCTCAATGGCACGATCTCAGCCGAGTCGATCAGGAGCATCTCCGCCCCGAGGACGCAGGCGAAAATGCCTCCCGCCAACAGAAAGCTCTTCCACATCGCCCGAACCTCCGGCCTCCCGTTCGACCTGAACGCCGACTCCCACGGTCGTTGTCGAAGACATCGACGCTCACGACAGAGGACTCCAGTTGCCCGTCAGAGCTGCCGGTCATGCCGGTCGCACCGAGCAACGAGGTCAGCCTCCGCGAATTAGGCCTCCGCCGAGCCGGTCGCAGCCGGAGGATCCACGGCCGCCGGGCGGACAGGTCGCCGCTCCGGGAGCGTGCCCGGCACGAGCTGCGGGGCACCTGTCGAGGCCTCGACGAGCGACTTGAGTTCCTCGCCGTCGATCACCTCGCTCTCCATCAGCCGGGCGGTAACCGCCTCGAGCGCAGCACGCCGGCTCTCCAGGATCCGTCGCACAGCCTCCATGGCCGCGTCGATGATCCGCCGAACCTCCTGGTCGATCTCCCGCGCGGTCTGCTCGCTGTGACTGCGGGCCGTCGGCAGATCGCCCCCGCCGGCGGCCAGAAACGGCGACCGCGGGCTCTCCCGGTAGGTCACCCGGCCAAGCCGGCTCATTCCGTAGTCCATCACCATCGCTCGGGCGATTTCACTCGATCGTTCCAGGTCGTTCTGCGCGCCGGTCGAGACGTCGGCATAGACCATCTCCTCGGCGATCGTGCCGGCCAGAAGCACCTGAATCCGGCTCTCGAGTTCGGACTGGGTGAGCAGATAACGATCGTCTTCAGGCCGCTGCATCGTGTAGCCGAGAGCCGCCAGGCCGCGGGGAATGATCGAGACTTTGTGAACCGGATCGGTGTTCGGGAGCGAGAAGGCGACCAGGGCGTGGGCCGCCTCGTGGTAGGCCACCCGCTTCTTTTCGTCCTCGTGGATCACCCGTTTCTTCTTCTCGAGACCCGCGGTCACCCGTTCGACACCCTCGTTGAACTCGTTCATGCCGACGGCGGGCCGGTCGTTGCGGGCCGCAAGCAGGGCCGCCTCGTTGACGAGGTTCGCCAGGTCGGCCCCGACGAAGCCCGAGGTGATCCTCGCGATCTGGGAGATATCCACCGCCGGGTCGAGCTTCACGTTGGCTATATGCACCCGCAGGATCGCCTCGCGGCCCCTGACATCAGGCCGATCGACGAGCACGTGACGGTCGAATCGTCCCGGGCGGAGCAGCGCCGGATCGAGTGTTTCGGGCCGATTGGTGGCCGCAAGCACGATCACCCCGGAGTTGCTGCCGAAGCCGTCCATCTCGACAAGCAGGGCGTTGAGGGTCTGCTCCCGCTCGTCGTGACCTCCGACGACGCTCGTGCCGCGGGTCTTGCCCAACGCGTCGAGCTCGTCGATGAAGATGATGCAGGGCGCCTTGGCCGCTGCCTGCTGGAACATGTCACGAACCCGTGCAGCCCCGACGCCGACGAACATCTCGACGAAATCGCTGCCCGAGAGCCCGAAAAACGGCACGCCAGCCTCGCCGGCGATCGCCTTGGCCAGGAGCGTCTTGCCGGTACCCGGCGGCCCGACGAGCAACACGCCCTTGGGGATGTGGCCGCCAAGCACCTGGTACTTCTCGGGGCTCCGGAGAAATTCCACCACTTCGCGGAGCTCCTCGACGGCCTCGTCGATGCCCGCCACGTCTTCGAAGGTGATGCCGAGGTCTTCCTGGGCGTACATCTTCCCCCGGCTTCGCCCGAAGGCCATCGGGCTGCCTGCGCCGCCGAGCCGTCGCAGCATCAGGAAAAAGAGCAGCCCGAACAGGCCCGTCAGCACGAGCATCGGCAGCCAGTTCCGCCAAGGACTCGGCGGATCCTCGTAGCGAAACGCCACGGAATGGTCGTGCAGCATCGCCTTGAGTTCCGACTCGGATGTCTCACTGGGCAGTTTCGCGGTGCGAAACCGGCGGTCGACACTGGTGGATGCCGCGGTCGGAGAGCCACCGATCGGCTCCTCCTCTCCCTCGGCCCGGCTGGCGGGTACCTGCCGCACCCGGCCGGTCACCTCGAAAGCCCCGAGGACGACGTCGTGGAGGTCGGTAAACCAGGCCGACCGGGTGTCGTCGTCGCCGAGCGAGATTGCGACAGTCCGCTCCGACCCCTCGGCCGTCGACGCTCGAATCAGCCGCTGGAGATCGCTGTAGGAGATCTCCAGTTCGGGAGTGGCACTGATCAGGCTCAGGGCGAACAGGCAGGCCACGCCCGCGGCCAGCAGAGACCAGACCAGGTTGCCCCCGAAGGAGGGCTTGCGGTCGGTGGGCCGCTTTGAGGAGTCTCGCTTCTTGCTCATGCCTCATCCCGTGGGGTCCGCGCCCGGCCTCGCGCGGCACCTAGGGGGCGTCAGGAGCCATGGTATGCCGAGGAAAACCCGGGGACAAACGGGCCACCCCCGTTCCCCGGCGGGTCCACTTCGGCGTTGGAAGTTACCGCCCCATGGTCCTAAACTAGGACTTCCCTCTGGTCACTGCCTCCGGCCCTCCCTCATGCCTGCAACTTGCCCCGATCACCCGGACGGTCTGCCTCGACCGCAGCCGGCCGACCGGGAGCCAGCGGGACTCCGAGTCGCGCTACTCGGCTCGACCGGGAGCATCGGTCGCAGCACGATCGAGGTGATCGAAGCGGCGACCGGCCGGCTCGAGCCCTATCTTTTGGCGGCCCATTCGAGCGTGCGACCGCTCTTGGAACAGGCCCATCGGCTCCGGCCGCGTTGGCTCGTGGTGACCGACCCCGAGGCGGCGGCGGGCATCGGTGCCGGTGCCCTGCCGGCCGGCACGGACCTGGCGGTCGGCCCGGAGCGGCTCGACGAATTGGTCGCAGCCGACGAGGTCGATCGCGTGGTCTCCGCGATCGTTGGTGCGGCCGGTCTGCGGAGCACCTGGGCGGCGATCGAGGCGGGCAAGACGATCGCCCTGGCCAACAAAGAGACGCTCGTGATGGCCGGGCCGCTCGTCATCCGCCGAGCGAGCGAAACCGGCGCCCGCATCATCCCGGTCGACAGCGAGCATTCGGCGATCTACCAGGCGCTGGCCTGCGGCCGGTCGGCCGAGGTTCACCGCCTCGTGCTCACCGCCAGCGGCGGACCGTTTCGTACGCGGTCGCGGGAGTCGCTGGCGCAGGTCACGCCGGCCGAGGCGCTCCAGCATCCCACCTGGTCGATGGGCCCCAAGATCACGATCGATTCCGCCACGATGATGAACAAGGCCCTGGAGCTCATCGAGGCTCGCTGGCTGTTCGGCCTGCCAGCTGGCAAGCTCGCCGTGGTGGTCCATCCGCAATCGATCGTCCACTCGCTCGTCGAATTCGTGGACGGTGCCGTGATCGCCCAACTCAGCCCGCCGGACATGCGGCTCCCGATCCACTACGCCCTGCACTACCCAGACCGGATCGCAGGCCCGGCTCGACGGCTCGACTACAGCGAGTCGCTGCGGCTCGACTTCGAGCCGCCCGATCCCGAGCGGTTTCCGGCCCTGCGACTCGGCCACGAGGCCGCCGCCCGCGGGGGCACCGCCGGTGCAGTGCTCAATGCCGCCAACGAGGAGGCGGTTCGTGGATTCCTCGAAGGATCGCTGCGGTTCACTGACATTGCGGACGTATGCGAACGGGTGCTCGCCGAGCACCCGTTTCAGGACTATCCCTCGCTCGAAGACGTCCGTCGTCTCGATGCCTGGGCCAGGCAGGAGGTCGCCAAGTGGGTTTGTGTCTGAACGACGGCTGTGTGCTCGCGATCCTGACGGGGCCCGTGGCGGCCGCGACATGGATGGAATGGATCCTGCAGCCGTCGAGCTGGAGCGTGATCCTGCAGGTTGCAGGCGGGCTCGGGTTCGTGATCTTCGTGCACGAACTCGGGCATTTTCTCGTCGCCAAGGCCTGCGGTGTGAAGTGCGAAAAGTTCTTCCTCGGCTTCGATGTGGGCGGTCTCAAGCTGGCCAGCTTCAAGTGGGGTGAGACCGAGTATGGGATCGGCGCGATCCCACTGGGTGGCTACGTGAAAATGCTCGGCCAGGACGACAACCCGGCGGCGGCAGCAGCGGAGGCACAGCGGGCCCGGGCCGCAGGGGCCCACGCAGCTGGCAGGATGGGCTCCGGCGACCTGCCGCCGGAGCCGACCTCCGATCCCCATCCGGCCTGGGATCCGCGGAGCTACCCCGCCCAGAGCGTGCCCAAGCGGATGGCGATCATCTCGGCGGGCGTGATCATGAACGTGATCTTCGCCGTGCTGATGGCTTCGCTTGCCTACGGGCTGGGCGTGAAGGAACTCACCTGCGCGATCTCGAGCGTCCGCACCGGCGGCGCCGCCTGGCGGGCGGGCATGCGGACCGGCGACGAGATCACCGCCATCGGCGACCGCCAGGATCCGATCTTCAGCGACCTGCGACACGGCGTGACGGTGGGCGACGTGGCGAAGGGCATCGACTTCACGATCTATCGCCCGGCAGACCAGAGCACCCGCACGCTCAGCCTCAAGCCCGACACCGACCTGGGCGCGCCGACGATCGGAGTGACCAGCCCCTTTTCGCTCACGCTGCCACCGGACATCTCGGCCGGCCTGCCCGGAGCGGCAGGCTTGGCTGAACCGCCCCTGGCCGCCGGTGACACCATCCGATCAGTCGATGGAACAGCCGTAGCCACCTATGCCGAACTGATAGCGGTGCTCGCCGGTCGGCGAGGCGAGCCGGTTCGATTGGGTGTCGATCGGCAACCCGCTGCTGGGAAGCAGCCGGCTGGCCCGGTTGAGTCGCTGGAAATCGTCCTGCCGCCGCAGCCCAGAAGAGTCACCGGGCTCGAGATGACCGCCGGGCCGATCAAGGCGATCCAGGCTGACTCGCCGGCCGCCGCAGCCGGCCTGGAGCCGGGTGACCGGATCGTGGCGGTCGCCGGCGAGCCGCTCGGCGATCCACTCACGCTCGACGAGCGACTCGAAGGGCGGACGGGAACTGAAGTCAGCCTCACGATCAGCCGCGCTGGTGCCGATCGCGAGGTCACAGTCGTGCCTCGGGTCGTGACCTGGCGGGACGACGAGACGACCGGCCTCGCCTGTCCGCAGTCGATCGCCTCGCTGGGCCTGGCGCTCGAGGTCGATGCGGTCGTGACCGCCGTGGCTCCCGGCTCGCCCGCCGCCGAGGCAGGCCTCGTCGCCGGCGACCGGATCCTCGAGGCAAACTTTCTCGCGGAGGGCGAGGAGGCCCCCACGGACCAAGGCATCCCGCTCGCCGACGAGGCCAATTGGCCGGCCGTGGCGGCGATGCTCCAGCGGTTGCCGGCCGACACCCGGCTGCGGCTCCAGGTCGCCTCGGCCGGCGGCGAGAAGCGGGCCGTCACCCTTCTCCCAGCCGACGCGGCCGATCGGTTCGTCGTGGATCGGGGCCTCGTGTTCGAGCCCGTCTACCGGATGATGAAGGCCGGGTCGATCGCCGGCGCCTTTCGCCGCGGCTTCCGCAAGGCCGGCGAGGATCTGTCGCTCGTCTACAGCTTCCTCGGCAAGCTCACGAGCAACTCGATCAGCCCCCGACTGCTCGGCGGTCCGATCGAAATCGCGAAGCAGGCGGGGAAGTCAGCCGAGGAGGGGTTTGGCCGCCTGCTCCTGTTCCTGACGATGCTCTCGGCAAACCTCGCCGTCGTGAACTTCCTCCCGATCCCCGTGCTCGACGGCGGCCACATGGTATTCCTGCTGTACGAACTCGTCCGCGGCAAGCCGCCGAGCGAGAACGTGGTGGCCGCCCTCTCCTACCTCGGCCTGGCCCTGATCCTCACAATGATGATGTTCGTGTTCGGCCTCGACCTGGGCTTCATCCCCCGGCGGTAGTGAGGCCGCAAGCCCGCGGCCACAGGCCAACTGGTACACGGGCCCTGCGAGCACTTCGAAAACGGTCCTCAGCGTCGGGGTTGCCCGTGCCCCGAGAGCCGGCGTATGCAGACAAGCGCAGCAAGGATTGCGCAGCGCTGTCTGCATCCGAGTGAGCGGAGGGCACGGATGCCCGGAGCGAACGTCCGGCGACGGGGCATGGGCAATCCCGACCCACCAACTGACGTCGCCTCCGCCCCTTCATCCGGCCGCCCAGTGAACGCTGCTTCCGCGCGCCGCGCTACTGCCGCTCGACGCCGGTGTCGAGCACCGCCATGAAGGCCTTCTGCGGGATGTCGACCGAGCCGATGCTCTTCATCCGCTTCTTGCCTTCCTTCTGCTTGGCCCAGAGCTTCTTCTTGCGGGAGATGTCGCCGCCGTAGCACTTGGCCGTCACGTTCTTCCGCATCGCGGAAATCGTCTCGCGGGCGATCACCTTCGTGCCGATGGCGGCCTGGAGGGCGATCTCGAACATGTGCCGGTCGATCTCGCCCCGGAGCTTCTTGACGATCGCCCGGCCCCGGCGGTCGGCGTCGCGGCGATCGCAGATGATCGAGAGTGCATCGACCTTCTTGCCCCCCACGAGGATGTCGAGCCGCACGAGATCGGCGGGGAAGTAGCCGACCAGCTCGTAATCCATGGTGCCGTAGCCCCGCGTCACGCTCTTGAGCTTGTCGTGGAGGTCGTAGATCACCTCGGCGAGAGGCAGGTCGAAGCTGAGCATGGCCCGGGTGGGAGACAGATACTCGGTCTTGAGAAACGTGCCCCGCCGATCGGTGCAGAGCTGCATCACGGGGCCAATGAACTCGACCGGCACCAGGAAGTTCGTCCGCACGATCGGCTGGCGAAACTCCTCGATCTGCCCGGTCTCGGGCACATCCTGAGGATTCGTGATCTCGATCGTCTCACCGTCGCACTTCAGAATCTGGTAGGTGACGTTGGGCGCCGTCTGAACGAGGTCGAGGTCGGCCTCCTGCTCGAGCCGCTGCTGGATGATCTCCATATGCAGAAGCCCGAGGAAACCGCAGCGGAAGCCGAAGCCCAGCGCCTCGCTGCTCTCGGGCTGGTATTCGAAGGAGGGATCGTTGATCGCCAGCTTCTCCAGCGCGTCCCGGAGTTCCTCGAAGTTCTCGCCATCGCTGGGGTAGAGGCCGCAGTAGACCATCCGCTGGGGTGGCTTGTAGCCGGGCAGCGGCGACGCCCCGTCCTCGCCCGGAATCGTCACCGTGTCGCCGACGTGGACATCCTTGACGTCTTTGATGTTGCAGACGAGGTAGCCCACCTGGCCCGCCGCGAGTTCGTCGCAGGCGCGGCGTTGGGGTACGAACTGTCCCAGTTCCAGCACCTCGTGGGTGGTGCCCGTTCGCAGGAAACGGATCTTCTGCCCCTTCGTGATCCTGCCGTCGAGCAACCGCACGTAGGTGATCGCGCCGCGGTACGAATCGTAGTGGCTGTCGAAGATCATCGCCCGGAGCGTCGCGTCGGGGTTGCCCTGCGGAGGCGGGATGCGATCCACGATCGCCGCCAGCAGGTCGCCGATGCCGATGCCGGTCTTGGCGCTCACACGGAGCACTTCGTCGGGATCGATCGCCAGGCTCTGCTCCATCTCTTGGAGCACCTCGTCGACGCGGGCGTGGACAAGATCGACCTTGTTGATGACCGGCACGATCGTGAGATCCTGGCCGATGGCGGCGTAGGCGTTTGCCACCGTCTGGGCCTCGACTCCCTGAAAGGCATCGACGAGCAGGAGCGCGCCTTCGCAGCAGGCCAGGCTGCGGGAGACCTCGTAGTGAAAATCGACATGCCCGGGCGTGTCGATCAAATTCAGCTCGTACCGTTCGCCATTGTGGCGGTGTTCCATCCGCACGGCCCGGGCCTTGATCGTGATGCCCCGCTGCCGCTCGAGTTCCATGTCGTCGAGCATCTGCTCCTTGAGCTGCCGCTTCTCGACCGTGCCGGTGGCCTCGAGCAGCCGATCGGCAAGGGTGCTCTTGCCGTGGTCGATGTGGGCGATGATCGAGAAATTACGGATGTGCTTGCAGTCGATGCTCATGGACGGGATTCTACCCGCCGCCGAGCTTCCAGGCGGGCCAAACCCGCCGCCCCGATCGCCCCGGCGTCTCCCCCGAGGCTGGCAAACCCGATCGCAGTCCGGGCTGCCAGCGTGGGAAACGTGCGGCGGTGCACCTCACTGCGAATCCGCCCCAGGAAGGTCCGCCCCACCGGTGAAGCCTCACCCCCGAACGTCATCGCCCCACCGATCATCACGGCCTCGGGGTCGATGGCGTGCATGATCGAGACGATGCCGATGCCGAGCCAGCGGGCGGCCTCCTCGATCAGGGAGGCGGCCAAGACATCGCCGGCCCCCGCCTCCCGGCCGATCAGGATCGGCGTGAGCGGCTCTCCGGCCGCCACCGCACTCGCGAGCGAGCCAGTCGCCCCGCGGGCCAGCGCCTCCTCGGCCTGGAGCACGAGCGACTTCGCGCTGCAGTAGGCCTCCAGGTGCCCCAGCTGGCCGCACGGGCAGGGCCGGCCGGCCGGCGTGGGATCGACGATCATGTGGCCGCATTCGGAGCCATGGCTGTGGGCCCCCTCGACGTTGACGTCGCCGATGATGATGCCGCCTCCGACACCGGTGCCGAGCGTGATCAGCACGAGCGAGCCGGCGTCTCGGCCGGAGCCCACCCAGAACTCACCGTAGGCAGCCGCGTTGGCATCGTTGGCGAACGTCACCGGCCGGCCGCAGTGGGCGGCCACGCGATCCCGGAGCGGAAAGTCGTCCCAGCCCACGAGGTTGCCTGCGCGGACGATCGTGCCGGCCGGAATGTCGAGCGGGCCCGGCGATCCGAGGCCTACCCCGGCGATGTCGGCCGTGGCGATCCCCGCCAGGCGGGCCACGGCATGGACGGCCTGGCCCATGCGGGCCGCGGCATCCTCGGGCCCCCGTTCCGCGTGGGTTCTCTCGGTGTGAAACGCGACCATTCGGCCGGCGTCGTCGACGAGCGCGGCCTTGATGTTCGTGCCGCCCAAATCGACGCCCGCGAACAGCGGCCGGCTGGCCTGCGACAACGGCAGCAAAACCCTGTCGGTGCTCACTGGTCGGCCGTCGATTCGGGCTGGGTGGTACTGCCGTTCGCCGCCGGCTCCGGCTCCGGCGTGACACCGCCGGAAGGCGGCTGAATCGAGCGGGCGGCCTCATCAATTGCCTTGTCCGCGGCGGCTTTCTCCGCATCGACTTCCCGCCGAGCGTTGGCACCGCTCTCGGGAGCAGGTTCACTCGGGCGAGGCGCCATCTCGATCTCTTCGATCTCGATCACGTCCTCGGGAATCCCGGCGCCTGGCTGGGGTGAGCAGCCCACGAACCCTGTCGCGACCAGGACGACGGCAGAGGACAACCTGAGGAGACGATGAAGCATGGGCGTCAGGAGGATGGTCACCGAAGACAACGTGGGAGGCTCAATCGCGAGATCGCCGGGGGTATCATAGGCAGCCAGCGACCGTCGGAAAACCGTTACCCGCAGGCTCACCGTCGCCGACCGAGCATGTCCGGCACAGCCAGCCAATCGAGTTCACCGGGCTGCCCGGGGCCGTCATCGAGCGTGATCGACGCGATGGCCCCCTTCTGCATCCGAATGGCCGCAGAGCCGTCTCCGACCGAGAGGGCCACGAGTCGGCCGACGCAGGGAGCGTGGCCGACCCAGGCGACCCTGGCCGCTTCCTGCTCCACGGTCCACTCCACGATCGCCTGCCAGTCGGAGGAGGGTGCGAGGGCGTCGACGACCTCGATCCGCGGCTGGCCTACGAGTTCCGCCGCGAGGATCTCGGCCGTCTCGCGGCATCGCACGAGCGGACTGGTGGCAATCACGTCCACCTCCAGGCCCATGCGGGCAAGCCGCCGCACCATCCGGCCAAACCGCCGCCGCCCCTTCCCCGTCAGCCGCCGGGCATGGTCGTCGATGCCGGTTCCGGGGTCTTCGGCGACCGCGTGACGAACGACGTAGAGGCGGGTGGCGAGCAACGGCATAGAACGATTCTGCTTCCGCGTGGCAACGGCCGCAAGGTCGGCTAGGCCCGCCTCCAGACAGCGTCCCAGCCGACCTCTGCTCGCTCGACCGCCGGAGTCGCTTCCACCCGCCAGCGGCCAGCGTCCACCGGGTACCCGGCGGTGGTGACAAGGCCCGGCTGCCGAGCCCCCCAGAAATCGTTGAAGGCCTCCATGGCCCGTTCCCGCACATACTTCGCCGTCATGCTGGCGACCGCCACCGGGATCCGCGACTCCCCGCCGACCGAGAACTCGATCCGACCACCGGTGCCGATCCGATAGCTGCTGCGGGCCGGCGTCTCTTCGAGTGGAGAGACCAACCCCGTGTCAAAGGCCTGGGTCACCTGAGCCGCGTAGCGACGGCGGCCCCCATGGCGATCGCACCAGATGACGAGGGGCTCTGCCGACGCGTCCGCGAGCCCGACGACCGCGAGCGACGCTGCCAGGTCGAGCGTGACCTTCGACAGGATGTCGCTCTTGTTGAGCCCGCGATCGAGCAGGCCATTGAACTCACCCGGTTGGACAACCCGACAGCGGACGGCCGCCAGCCGCACGCCCCGCCCGCCGAGACGCTGCCGGATCTCCGCTGCCGCGTCATGCCAGGCGGAAGCCTCCTGGTGCCGAGGCACTCTCAGTCGATCGATGGCATCCTGTTCGGGAGGTGGATCACCGACCGTGAGTTCCAGAGCGACGGCCAGGCCTGGCCAATCGGTTGGCAACGACGCACCTGTCAAACCGAGAGCGACCAGAACGCCGCCTTCGAGCTGCTCAAAGCCGGCCCCGGCCCGATAGATGGTTTTCGAGTCGCCCCAGAGCCGGGCGGGCACCGCGGCGTCCACGGCCGCTGCCAGGATCGCCTCGACAGCATCAGGCGGAGCGGCCACCTGCCAGGCCGTGGCTGCCACCGTGAGCGGGCCGAGGTTCGGCCCGTAACCCGCTTCGTCCGTGCCGATCAGGAGCGTCATGGGCGAGTCTCAGACCCAGCCGGCCACTGGCGACAGTATTCGTACACGGCGATGGCGGTCGCTGTGGCGGCGTTGAGGCTGTGGGGGAGCCCCGCCATCGGGATCTCGGCCACACGGTGCAGCCGGGCGAGTTCCTCCGGCGTGAGCCCGGTCCGTTCATTACCGATCACCAACGCCGTCCGGGCGACGAAGCGAAAACTGAAGAGCGACTCCGAATGGGTTGCCTGCTCGAGCCCCACGAGTTCCCAGCCATCGGCTCGCAGCCGGTCGAGCACCGGCGGAAGGCTACGGTGCACTTCGATCTCCACCGCCTCGGCACCGTCGCGGGCGATTCGTCCGTGAATGCCGGCGGCCCCGCAGGCGATCACCCGCTGGATGCCGAAACAGCCGCAGGTTCGTACGATGTGCGAGAGATTCACGTGGCTCCGCATCGGCGGGCAGGCCACGATGAGTTCGCGGGCGGCCGCGGGCGACTCAGGAGGCTTGTGGCGGATGTGCTCGAACCGGGACATGGTGGAACGCAGCGTGGTGAGGAAGCCAGTCCCCATAGTGTGTGGCTCGAGCCGCGGGCGAGGAATCCCAGCGGGCTGGTCGGCGGCAATTGTCGGCCTCGCTGCCTGCCTGACCGCGGGCTGCGGCAGCCAGCTCACTGAGGCGACGCCCGAGGCCGAGGCTCCTGTCGCCGCGGCCCCTGTGCCGCCGACGGCCGAGACCCCCGCCGATCCGGCTTTGCCCATCGCGGTCCGGCTCGTCGATCATGCGGGGGCGATGAAGGAAGTGGCTTCGCATCTCGGAAAGGTCGTGGTGCTCGATTGCTGGAGTACCTCCTGCCCCCCGTGTGTCAAGGAGTTTCCCGGACTCGTCGCCCTGGCCGGGCGACATGGCGACCGGGTGGTCTGCATCTCGCTGGCCTTCGACTACGACGGCAGCGGTGACCCCGAAGAACTGGTGCCGCCGATCACGAAGTTCCTCGAACGTGTCGGCGCCGGCCGGGTGACGAATCTGATTTCGAGCGAACCGGCCGACGACCTCTACCGCAAACTCGACCTCGCGAGCGTGCCGGCGGTGTATATCTGGAAGCCAAACGGCGAGCGGTCGATCCGCTACGACGACGAACGAGCGGCCCGCGATCTCGGCCGGCCATTCAACTACGACGACATCGAGAAGAAGGTGGCGGCGATCCTGGCCGAGTGAACGGGCTGCCGCGCGGGCCCGGCGGGCATTGAGCCGTTTTCCCCGGCAGCGGCCCGACACCGGTTCACCCAGAATGGCCCCGGGGATAGACTCCCGGCTCTCTTTCCGTAGCGCGAGAAGACCGATGGCGAGTCGAGAACACCCTGCCCAATCGGTCGCGCCGCGGCCTGGCGATCAGATCCGCAATCCGCTCGCTGGCGGCCGCGAAACGGTCGAGTCGATCGTGGTGGCCTTTGTGCTCGCCCTGCTCTTCCGCTCGTTCGAGGCCGAAGCCTTCGTGATTCCAACCGGCTCGATGGCCCCCACGCTGATGGGGCGGCATCGCGACCTGGTCTGCGAGACCTGCGGCGAGGACTTCAGGGTGGGCTGCAGCAAGGAACTCAACGAAGCGACCTGCCGGCTCGAGCCGCGGGCCTTCGTCCGCCGAGCCCGCTGCCCAAACTGCGGCGCCGAGACCCAACTGACCGACGCCTCGGGCCGCTATCTCCACGAGTTCCCCCCCTACACCGGCGACCGGATCATCGTGGAGAAGTTTGCCTACGATTTCGTGGAGCCCTCCCGCTGGGACGTGGTGGTCTTCAAGTATCCGGAAGATGCCCGGGTCAACTACATCAAGCGGCTGATCGGCCTACCGGGCGAGACGGTGAGCATCGCCGGCGGCGACATCTGGACCGACCGCGGCACCGGCGAGCCGGTCATCGCCCGCAAACCACCGCATCGTCTCCTCGCGATGCTCCAGTGCGTCCACGACAGCCGCCATCGTCCGCCCTCGGACCTCGCACGGGATTGGCCGGCTGCCTGGATCGATTGGGCCGACGACCCGACCGGCGGCGACCGGTGGACGACCACGGATGACGGCCAATCGTTCAGCACGAACGCGGCGGCTCCGGCGACGCTCCGCTGGCGGCACTGCATCCCGCGGGATTGGAACCCTGCCGGGCCACCGCCCCAGGTGGAACCCGCCCTCGTCGGCGACTTTCAGCCCTACAACCAAGACCCCGAGTACGTCGCGCTGCACCGGTCTCAGGTCCTCGGGGCCCTGCTCGATGGCGCGCACTGGGTGGGCGACCTTGCAGTCGAGTGCGACCTCCGAAACCAGGGGGATGGCGGCACGGTCGTCTTCGATCTCGTCGAGGCCGGAATTCGGCATGAGTGTGCCATCGACTTGGCAACCGGTGTCGCCACGCTCTCCCGCGATGGCAACCAGCTTGCTCTGGGCAACAGCGGGATTCTCGGCACAGGCCGCTGGCAGGTGATGTTCGCCAACGTCGACGACGAGCTCTCGCTGTTCGTGAACGGCCGGCGGGTGACAACCGACCAGGCGGCCACCTGGACCCGGTCGATCGACGAGGCGTCGGCAGCGCGGCCGGTCGTCCGCGGCGGAGTCCTCGGCGGGGCGGCCGACGATCTGGCGCCTGCCGGCATCACCTCCCGCGGGGCCAACGTGACCGTCGCCGACCTACGGGTGCTCCGCGACGTCTACTATGTGGCCAGCGGCTCCCAGGCGGCGCTGATCGGCCGCGAGCCAGAGGAGCCGGTGATCCGTTTCCCGCTGGATGAGGACCAGTTCTTCATGCTGGGCGACAACTCGTCGGCCAGCAAGGACGGTCGAGCCTGGGGCACCCCTGAGGAGCCGATCCACCACGTGGACCGCCGGCTCCTGATTGGCAGGGCACTGGTGGTCTTCTGGCCCCACGCCGTTCCCACCTCCTGGAATGTAAAAGCTGCCGAGCGGTGCGGCTGGGAATTGCGATTGCCCTGCCTGCCCAACTTCGCGAGGATGCGGTTTGTGAGGTGATGGCCGCCGGACGGGCGGCCCAAACCCGGTGAGGCGCAGGGATGTCGCTGTTGTCGGTCGAGGGGCTCGTCAAGAACTACGGCCGCCGTCGGGTGGTGGACGGCGTCGACTTTTACGTCGATCCCGGCGAGATCGTCGGGCTGCTCGGCCCCAACGGCGCGGGCAAGACGACGAGTTTCCGCATGACCTGCGGCATGGTGATCCCCGACTCGGGCCGCGTGCTCCTGGACGATCTCGAGGTCACCGGCTGGCCGATGTACAAGCGGGCTCGGGACGGCGGCATGGGCTACCTCGCCCAAGAACAGAGCGTGTTTCGCAAGCTCACCGTCGAACAGAACCTGCTGGCGATCATGGAACTGATCGGCATGCCGACGAAGGAACGGCGCCGGCGGTGTGAGGAACTGCTCGAACAGTTCGACATCGCACGGATCCGCAAGTCGAAGTCGCACTACATCTCCGGGGGTGAGAAGCGGCGACTCGAGATCGCCCGCTGTCTCGTGACCGAGCCGCGGATCATTCTCCTCGACGAACCCTTCACCGGCATCGACCCGGTCACGATCCACTCGATCCAGAAGATCATCAAGGGCCTTCGGGACGATGGCATCTCGATCCTGATCACCGACCATCGCGAGCGGGAGACGCTCGCGATCACCGACCGGAGCTACGTGATCCGAGCCGGCAAGGTGCTCTGCCATGGATCGGCCGACGAGGTCCTCAACCATCCCGACGCCAAGAAGTACTACTTCGGCGAGAGCCACGGCGTGACGGCGGCCTAGGCGAATCAGTGCCTCTGCTTCAGCGGTGCAGGGGCATCCATGCCCCCTGCACCTCGGCGGCCCTCCGGCCGCCGGCCGCACCTCCGGGCGGCCGTGGGCGTGCGCGGATGGGTGGATCTACGGGCTGAAGACGAATCAGCACCGTATTAGGCAGGCTGCAAGCCTGCCCCCACAGGTCAACTGGTACACGGGCTTCCCCGGAAGGGCTTCCCAAGAAGGGCCTCAAGGAAAAGGGTTGCCAGGTCGGGGTTGCCCGTACCCCGAGAGCCGGCGTAGAGAACCAGCGAAGCCATGGATGGCGAAGCGCAGTTCTCTCCGAGGGAGCGGAGCCCAGGATGGGCGAAGCGAACGTCCGGCGACGGGGTATGGGCAACCCCGACCCACCAGGCGGCGTCGTCTCCGCCCCTCTATACGCCACGCCGGCGAACGTCCGGCGAACGGCCACGGGCAACCCGAAGGCTTCTCCCGTAGACTGGACTCCCGGGTGAGATCCAAGTCTTCGGTTGGTGCCGCCGATGCTCTTTGTTCCGCAGAGACTCGCGCTGGTCGGCGTGGTGGCCGGCCTCGTGGCCTGGCAGACCGCCGCAGCCCGCGGAGCCGACCTACCAGCGGCCGACCACGAGTTCTTCGAGTCGAGGGTGCGGCCCTTACTCGTGGCCCACTGTGTCGAGTGCCATTCGGCGGAGGCAGGCGACCCAGAAGGCGGCCTCTCGTTCGACTCGCGGGCCGACTTTCTCACCACCGAGGGCCTGGCGGTGGCGGGCGATCCCGATCGGAGCCTGATCGTCCAGGCCGTCCGCTACGACGGCAGCCTGCAGATGCCGCCGGAGGGAAAGCTACCGGCCGAGGCCATCGCGACCATCGAAGAGTGGGTCCGCCGCGGGCTGCCCTGGCCTGACGATGGCAAGGCTGCCAGCGTCAGCGGTTTCGACATGGCGGCCCGCAAAGCCGCACACTGGTGCTGGCAGCCGCCTCGCCAGTCAGTCCCGCCAGACGTGCGGGATCCAGCCTGGTGTCGCGGCGAGATCGACCGGTTTGTGCTCGCGCGACTGGAGTCGGCGGGGATGGCGCCGGCGGCCGAAGCCGAGCCGGCGGTGCTCGTCCGCCGGGCCGCCGAGGTCCTCACCGGCCTACCGGCCGATCCGGCCGAGGTCGAGACCGTGGCGGCCGATCCCGATCCCACCGCCTTCGAGCGGTATGTCGACCGACTGCTCGCCTCGCCCCACTACGGAGAGCGGTTCGGCCGCCACTGGCTCGATGTGGTGCGGTATGCCGAGTCCCGCGGCCATGAGTTCGACTTCGACATCCCCGATGCCTGGCGGTACCGCGACTGGGTCGTGGCCGCTTTCAACGCCGACCTTCCCTACGACCGGTTCATCCGTGAACAGCTTGCCGGCGACCTCGTCGCCGATCCGCGGCTCGACGCGAATGGTGCCAACGAATCGATCGTGGGAACCGGCTTCTGGTTTCTCGGGGAAGAGGTGCACTCGCCCGTCGACATCCTCCAGGACGAGGCCGATCGGGTCGACAATCGGATTGACACCTTCGGCAAGGCATTTCTCGGCCTCACGCTCGGCTGTGCCCGCTGCCATGACCACAAGTTCGACGCGATCTCCACCGCGGATTACTACGCGATCGCCGGGATGCTGATGTCGAGCAGCTATCGGCAGGTGCCATTTGAATCGCTCGAGTCCAACCGGGCGGTGGCTGCCGAGGCAGAGGACGTGCGGGCCGCCTCACAGGACCGCCTTCTGCCGCTGGTCGGCGAACTGCTGGTGACCGTGCCGGATGCTGCGGCCGCCCTGCCGACTTCAGCCGAACTGGCGACATCGGCCGCCGAGTGCCAGATCTCGGACGCGCGGCGCGAGGTCGAGACCCAGATCGCCGACTACACCCGGGGCGATGCCGCAACGCCTCTCATTCTCGACGCGGCCGCCTGGAGCCTGGCGCCGATCGGCCAGGTTCGCAGCGTATCAGCGGAGGGTGGACCGCGCGTGGAACTCGCCGGCACGAGCGTCGCCCGGAGCGACGCCGTCTGGTCGCAGACCTCGTCGCAGGGCGGCCGCGAACCTGGCGCGATCGGTCAGGTGGATCGAGCCGGCCGCATCCTGCGGACGCCCAAGGTCCGCCTCTCTCAGGGCGTGCTCTGGCATCGCGTTCGCGGCCACCTGCAGATCGTCTCCGTCGTCGATAGCCATCGACTGATCCACGGACCTCTCTACGGGACGAACGTGATGCAGGTGGACACGCAGGGAGAGTGGCGGTGGGTGCGCCAGGATCTCAAGCGCGACCTCCGCTGGATCGACACGTCCCACGTCGTCCATGTGGAGTATGCGGCGATCGCCGGGGCCGCCGAGGTGGCGGAGGTCGTGGCCGCCAGTGAGGAGCCCGTTCGCCCTGACCCCTTCGTCGCGGCGTTCCGCGAACGCTCCACACCGCCGCTCGACACGCTTCGCGAACTGCAGGCAGGGTTGGTCAACGCCTGCCGTGAAGGACGCAGCCTCCCGCCGGAGCAGGCCATTCTTGCCAGCCGGCTCCTGGCATCACCGCAGATCGATTGGTCGGCAGGCGTCGCCAGACAGCTCGCCGACGAGTCTGCCCAGACGGCAGCCGCCGAGGAGGCCGTTTTCAGCCGTGCACGAAGAGCCTCGGCCACGGTGGCCGCGATCCTCGATGGCAACGGCATCGATCAGTTCGTGCTTGTGAAAGGTTCGGCGGCTCGGCCCGGTTCCAGCGCGCCGCGACGGTTTCTGGAAGCGATCGACGGAGGCGACCAGCCACCCTGGCCGACCGATTCCTCCGGCCGGCGGGAGCTCGCCGACCGAGTGCTCGCCGCCGACAACCCACTCACGGCGCGGGTGGCGGTCAACCGAATCTGGCATCACCTCTTCGGCCGCGGCCTCGTGGCGACCCCCGACAACTTCGGCCTGCTCGGTGAACCGCCGGCCGATCCCCTCGCCCAGGCGTTGCTCGACACCCTGGCCGTGCGGTTCGTCCAGGAGGGCTGGAGCGTCAAGCGGTTGGTGCGGGAGATCGTGACGAGCAGCACGTGGCGGATGAGTTCCATCAGGTCAGCGACGGCGGCGAAACACGATCCGCTCAATATCCTGCTCCATTGTGCACCGATCCGCCGCCTCGAGGGGGAGGCGATCCGCGACAAGATTCTGGCGGTCTCAGGGCGGCTCGATCCTCAGGTGGGGGGCCCGAGCGTGCCGGTACACCTGACCGAGTTCCACGCGGGCCGCGGCCGGCCCACCCCGGGGCCCATGGACGGCGCCGGCCGGCGGAGCATCTACACGGCCGTCCGCCGGAATTTCCTGCCTGGGTTTCTGGTGGCGTTCGACTACCCGGTGCCATTTCAGACGATGGGCCGGCGGACGGTCACCAACGTGCCTGCCCAGCCGCTGACGCTGATGAACGACCCGTTCGTGGTCGAGCAGGCACACCGCTGGTCCGCCCGAGTTCTTGCCTATCCAGGTCTCTCACCCAGCGACCGCATCGACCGGATGTATCGTGAGGCCTTCGCCCGGCCCCCGGAGCCTGAAGAGACAGAGGACGTGCTCGAGTTCTTGACCGCCCAGACCACCAGCCACAGCGGCGACGTCACCACCGACCAGGCGGTTCCGGCCGCCTGGGCCGCCCTCGCCCACGCGCTCATCAACGCCAAGGAATTCAGCTTCGTGCCATGACCCAATCCGATTCCCACAGCCGACATGTGCGGCATGCCCCGCTCTCCCGTCGCGACCTGCTCCGCCAGGCGGGCTGTGGCTTCGGTGCCGTGGCAGCGTCGGCCCTCCTCCACGGCGAGACGGCTCGCGGCAGTTCCGGCATCCTGCCGGCGGTCCATCATCCGGCCCGGGCGACGAGCGTCGTCTTTCTCTACATGGACGGCGGGGTCTCACAGGTCGATTCCTTCGATCCCAAGCCGAGGCTCGACCAGGACGCCGGCAAGGATCCCCGCTCGCTCTTCAAGGTGGATGCCACGCAGTTCAACAACGTCGGGGCGGTCCTGCCGAGTCCGTGGGCATTTCACCCGCGGGGCCAGAGCGGCATTCCGGTGAGCGACCTGTTTCCCGAGATCGGGAGCCTGGTCGATGAACTTGCCGTGATCCGCTCGATGACGAGCGAGTTTCCCGAACACACCAGTGCCAACTATTTCCTCCACTCGGGGTCCGGGCTCCAAGGCCGACCGAGCATGGGGGCGTGGACGGGCTACGGCCTCGGCAGCCGAAACGATGACTTGCCGGGATACGTCGTGATCAATGGCGGCCTGATTCCGCCGGGCGGCCTCGACACGTTCACCAACGGATTCCTGCCGGCGACCTGCCAGGGTTCGGTCATCCGGCCCACCGGCACCGGATTGGCCAACGTCATCCCCCAGGATCCATCGGCCGCTAGGCAGCGAGCCACGCTCGATCTGACCCGTCGGCTCGACGAGGGCTTCACGAATCGCATGGCCGGAGCCGCCGGTCCACCCGACGCCCTGGAGAGCGCGATCGCCAACCAGGAACTGGCTTGGCGGATGCAGGCGGAGGTGCCCGCGCTGCTCGATCTCTCCGGGGAGACGGCGGCGACCAAGCGGGCCTACGGGATGGAGAGCGAGTTCGAGCCGACTCGAATCTTCGCCGCCGAGTGCCTGTTGGCTCGCCGGATGGTGGAGCGGGGCGTGCGGTTCGTGGAACTCACCTGCCCGCAGACGAGTGGCAACGACCGCTGGGATCAGCATCACGGCCTCCGCAAGGGCCATGGTGAGAATGCCCGAGCCGTGGACCAGCCCATCGCGGCCCTGCTCCGCGACCTGCGGGCGCGAGGACTGTTCGAGTCCACGCTCGTCGTCTGGAGCGGGGAGTTCGGCCGCACGCCCTTCGCCCAAGGCAGCGACGGTCGCGACCACAATCCGCAGGCTTTCTCTCTCTGGCTCGCCGGTGCCGGCATCCGCGGCGGAACGACGATCGGTGTGACCGACGACTACGGCTATCGGGTGATCGACAAACCCTTCACGATCCACGACCTCCACGCCACGATGCTCCATCTGCTAGGCATGGATCACACCCAGCTGACCTACCGCTTCAGCGGCCGAGACGTCCGGCTGACCGACGTCTCGGGAGTCGTGATCCGCGACGCCCTCGCCGAACCGGGCTGACTGATCCGGGCTCAGCCGCCCTGCCTGAGCGAAAGACTCTTGACCGTCAGCACGGCGCCGACGCTCATCAGGGCGAGACCCAACCAGCGGGGCGGTGATACGACCTTCCGCAGCGGTGGCGCCTGCCATGCCATTGGTGACTCTCCCCCACCCATACGAGCCGCCACGAAGTGGGTCGACCGTTCATTCAGCGTGAAGGAATCGACCACTCGGAACTGGACGCCCAGGAAGAAGGCCAAGAGCCCAGCCAGAAGCAGTTTGTGACGCACCGAATCCATGCGGCTCTCCTCGGCAGCCGAACGACTGCCCGACGTTCAACAGCAATCGAACCGTTGCAGCCTGCGGCTGGAGGCTCCGTCGTTTTCGACGGGTTGTCGCGGGTATGCCGCTCGTAAAGGCCGTTGGCCCGGCGGCAGGTGGCCCCGGCAAGCTGGGCAAGCGGGGGCGGGAATGGGCGACATTTCGGAAAATTCCTGCGGAAGCGGTGGTGACGATGACGATGATCCTGCCGGTGTCGTGGGTTTTCCCGACGCATCACCCCAGGATGAGCCCGACCGTGACTGCTTCGCTAAACACCTGGATCGCGCGAACCCTCGCCGTCGTGGTGGCCTCGGCCGCCGCGTCCGCCTGGCTTCCCGCCCGGGCCGCCGAGCCGGCCTCGGCCTCCGCCCTCGATCATTCCCAGATCGTTGCCCCGGAACCCGAGGAATCGACCGCCGAACCGGTGGCTTTCGAAGAAGGGCTCATCCTCGATGCCGACAGCGTCATCCCCGAGATGGACATGCCGGTCGTCGACGACGCGGTGTCCGCTCCTCGCCTCGGTGGCGGCATGACCGATTCTGTGATGCCGGAATCGGTGATGCCAGGATCGGTCGTCCCGGAATCACTCGTGGCCGACGGCGCGCTCGTCGAGCCGCCGCGGATCATGGACGTCACCAATCCCGACTTCGGCGGCATGCTGCTCGATGAATCGGCCCTCGAGGAGATGCCGTTCGAGGCTTCCTCGGGCCGCTGGTTCTGGAACGGCGGCTGGTATGTCGGCGGTGAGAGCCTCTGGATGGAGCGCAGCCGCAACAACCGCGACATCATCGCGGCCGACATCGTCACCGGAACCGTGACCTACACCACCTTCGCCCAGCCGTTCAACGTCGCGCCCGGGGCCCGGGCCACGATCGGCAAGTCGCTGGGCCGAGATTACCTCGACCGCGACCGGTACGTAGAATTCATCTACTACGGCGGCATGAGCTACGAGAGTCTCGACGGCTGGAATGGCGTCGGGGGCAACACGCTCTGGACTCCGCTGTTCTACGGTGCCCCCGGCTTCAATGCCGCCGGCCGCTACACCACCAGCTTCAACTCCGACTTCAACAGCTGGGAGTGGAACTACAAGCTTCGGCGTCGCCTGGGCCGCGACCAACTGGTGATGTCGCCCAATGGCAGCTGGACCCGCCACGCCGAACGCGGCTGGCTGCCGGCCCTGATCACTGGCATCCGACTGGCCAACGTCAACGAGGATTGGCAGCTGATCAGCGACCGGCCGGGCGTCTCCACCGACGACTTCTACGGCCAGTACACGATCAACACCGGCAACTGGCTGTTGGGCCTCAACATCGGCGGCGAGCTGATCAGCCAGAACGAGTTCTACTACTGGGGTCTCCGCGGCCGAGCCGCTCCCGCCCTTTCCTTCGCCAGTGCGTCCCAGGAGGCCTACGGGATCAACCGAACCGGCCAGCCCCAGGGACAGACGAGCGACACGCCCTACACCTTCAGCGACTCGATTACTCGGACGGCAGCCGGCTTCATCGGCGACCTGACGCTCCTGGCGGGCTGGCAGATCAACCCGAACTTCTCGCTCCAGGTGGGCTACGACTTCCTCTGGGTAGCAGGCATGGCGACGGCCACCCGGCAGTTCAACCTCGACAATCGCGACAACTACGCGATCGACGTCGGTGGCCAGACCTTCTACAACGGCGTCTCGTTCGGCTTCAACGGCAGCTGGTGAGCATGGTGCTCGTGCGTGTGGATCCGGGCGAGGTGGTCGCACGAGCTGAGTCAGTCATTGATCGCCCGCTCGGGGGCGGCAAAAGTCGCGTCGCGGGCGAGGATACGCCCCGATTGCTCAGCGAGCGTTCGCCGACCCCCTCGCCTTCCTGGCACGGTTGGCAACCCGGCAGAAGGGTATCCCGGAGGCGGTCAGTCGCTGCGGATCGCGACGGCCACGGCCTGGCCGGTCGAGCAGAGGTTGACCTTCACCGCCGTGGCCGGACGGCCGGCCAGCGGCGAGCGGCACACGACGTTCACCGGACACTCGGGATCGGGTGTCTCGTAGTTGAGGGTGGGGGGCACGAGCCCCCGCTCGAGGCCGAGGATACTCGCCGCGAGTTCCACAACGCCGCCGCCGGCTCCGAGATGTCCGAAGCTGCTCTTGGCTGCCGTGACCGGCACCGCGCCGAGTTCAACGGCGATCGCCTGGGCCTCGACCCGGTCCATCTCCACCGTGCTCACGCCGTGGGCGTTGACGTGGCCGACCTCCTCGGGCCGCCAGCCGGCGGCAGTGACCACGCTCCGGATCGCCTGCCGCAGTGACG
Source organism: Candidatus Kuenenia stuttgartensis (assembly GCA_945891385.1). GTDB lineage: Bacteria > Planctomycetota > Planctomycetia > Pirellulales > UBA1268 > QWPN01. Next base: position 127,692 of record CAMDDJ010000002.1, read on the forward strand.
AGCCGGTGAGCCCATCCCGCCGGGCGCGGCTCTCGCACCGTGCCGCGGCTGCCACGAATTCGGCCCGGATCGTCGCCCCGCGCCGTTCGGCATGCTCGCGGGACTCGAGCAGAATCGCGCCGGCCCCTTCGCCGTTGACGAGGCCATCCCGGTCGCGATCGAAGGGGCGGCTGGCGGCCCGCTCGTCATCGGCCCGATGCGACAAGAGCGCATCGCCGCGGGCCACGAGCGCCGTCGGATGCAATCGGCAGCCGGTGCCCCCGGCGAGCATCGCGTCAGCCCAGCCGCGGCGGATCACGTCGGCCGCCTCGGCGACCGCCAACAGGCTCGATACATCGCCGAGCACGATTGAATTGTTCGGACCGCGGGCGTCGTAGGCGATCGCGATGTGGGAAGCGGCCATGTTGGGGAGATGCTTGAGCAGCCACAGCGGGTGCAGTTCTTCCTGGATCGCCTCCGACCAGAGCTGGAAGTCGAACTGCCCATCGAGCACGCTCCGACGGTAGGTCTCCGCGAGGTCCTCGAGGTCGGCGTAGATCATGTCACTGCCGTAGACCACGCCGAACCGCTCCGGATCGAGGCTGCCGGCCGTGAGGCCGGCGTCGGTCATCGCGAGATCGGCAGCCGCGAAGCCAAGCTGCGTCTCGCGGCTCATCACCTTCAGGCTTTTTCGCGGCCGCACGTACTGCTTGGCGTCGAAGTCGGGAATCTGCCCGCCGAACCGCACCCGCAGAGAACTGGAATCAAAGAGATCCACGAGCCGGATTCCGCTGCGGCCTGCCGCTAGCGATTCCCAGAAGGGTTCGGAGCCGATCCCGATCGGACTCACGACCCCGACGCCCGTCATCACGATGTCACGTGGATTACCCATACGACCCCTGACACTAAACGACCGCCCTGGTTGCCGAAAGTGGACCAGCGGCGGCGGGCGGTGTCAGCGGGTCTGCCCGGTGATCCCGCGGGGATGAGTCGCCCGCCAGTCCTGCGGGGAAACCGGCGGCTGATCGCTCGACCAGAGGCCGCGGCGGGCCGCCCGGGCCGCCTCCTCGGCAGCCACCAGGTCTTCGTCGGGAGCAAATCCGCCGAACACCCAGGCGAGCCCCTCGGCCACCAATTCCTGATTCAGATTCCGCTCGCCGATCCAGAGCGTGCCGAGAAGCCGCCCGTGCTGGTCGATCGCGTCGCCCTCCACGCGGACACTTCCGCCGGATACCTTGTCGGCGAGGGCCCGCCGGGCTGCATCTCCGAATGGCTGGCCGTGCTCCGGCGCGTCGATGCCCTGGAGGCGGATCTTGCGGGACTGCCCCCGTTCGTCGAGACAGGTCACCGTATCGCCATCGTGCACGTGCTCGACCCGCCACAGCGGCCGGCCGGCCGAGTCGGCCAATGGACACATGGGAATCGTGACCGTGGCCACGGCCGACAGGATTGCTGCCAGGGCGACGTACAGCCTTCGGGCCTTCGGAGGCAGGCCCGGCGGAGGAGGCGGCAGACGAAATCGAGGGCGACGCGGACTCATCCGGCTGATTCCAGCCTGGATCCGCCCGCCCGGTCAATGCCGGCACTCCCTGCTGAGTGAACCTTCGGCATCAGCCGAGTTCGTCGTCGTCGGTCGCCGTGGCGAGTTCGTCGGCGTAGGGATCGGTGACGCAGACTCCCTCATCGCAGAAGTCGGCCTCGTCTTCCTCGCAGAAGAGGGAAAGGAGGGAATTCTTTTCGCTCTCCGAGATCTCGGCCTCCCGAAAACTGCGAATGATCTCCGGCACCGGATCCCGCACAGACTCGATGATTTCCACGCTCACACGCCCGCCGAGCACGTGCCGGCGGCGGCTGGCGAATCGATTGCAGAGGGAGAACAGGTCGTCGCGTTGCATGGCATCCCTCACTGGCATCCACGGGGTGGCATCGGGCTGGCGATGGTCTGCTGGCGAAAATCTGCACCAGGCGAAACCGTCAAGAGCAATCCTACGGGGGGAGTCCAGACCTCCCCTGTTGGAATTCGATACGGATTTGATGAGGATTTGGTTCGCCGCGACGGCTTTCCTGCCGGCCTGACGAACAGGAAAGGCGGAATCGGTCTGGCCATCGTGCGCCGAGGAACGCTAGGGTCGGCGTGGAAGTAGGCAGCATCCCCGGATCCGAACCACAAGGAGTCAGACCATGGGCAAGGGCAACCACTCGCAGAAGAACGACAAGAAGAACAAGAAGCCGAAGCAGGACAAGACGAAGGCCGCCGCCCCGAAGAAGTAACCCCTCCGGAGCCTCACACCTGGCCTACGGCCGCCGATCATGCCCGAACTCCTGCTCCCGCTTTCCATTTTTCTGGCCGAGATGGCGGTCGTCGCGATCTCGACGATGCGGATCATCTTCATCGGTCGAGGCCTGAAGGCGATGGCCGCCGGACTGGGCTTTTTCGAGGTCACGATCTGGCTGTTTGCCATCGGCCAGGTGATGACCAACCTCGACCAGCCGCTCTGCTTCGCAGCCTTTGCGGGCGGATTCGTGGCGGGCAACTACCTGGGCATGACGCTGGAGCAGCGGCTGGCGATCGGATCGGTGCTCGTGCGGGTCATCACCGGTCGCGACTCGCGGCACCTGGTCGAGCTGCTTCGGGATGCCGGCTGTGGCGTGACACGGATCGGGGCGCACGGCCTCCAAGGACCGGTCGAGATCGTCTTCACCGTCATCCGCCGCCGCCGTCTCGGACAGGTGCTGACCCTGGTCCGGCAGTTCGATGCCGACGCCTTCTATTCGATCGATGAACTGCAGGCGAGTTCAGGACCGGCCTCGTACGGCGGATGCGAGACGGTCGCGCTGCCCCACGCCGCGTCGGAGCCGACGCTGCGACAAGCCGCCTGAGCGGGCCGTGCGCCCGGCCAGTAGCGTCCACCCACGAGGATGCAATCGGGGATTTTTCCCAGATTGAGTGGCTGGCACTTCTTCAACCTGTTCATGGCCCGGACGGCAATTTCCCCAGCGGCCTCGTGGAGCCGCTCGCGGGGCGGCGGCGGTTTGCGGCAGTGTCTTTTGTCTGGTGGACGAGGGTGTTGGTGGGCTGTGGTCCCGGCGAGAACTGGGCTGGCCGGTGTCGTGGGACGTGGTGGTTCCTGTGCTTGCGTGATTGATATGAACGGGGCCGGGGTATGCTTTGGCTGCTCACGTGCTGTGTGTTGCCGTCATTTCACCATCTGAGGAAGCCGGACCGATGTCGCAGTTCCAGATCGAGGGCGAAGCAGAAATTTTCGAGACCGCTGAAGAGATCGACATTCACGGTGACGTTGCCCGCTACTCATTCGTGACTGCCGAAAAGAGTTCCAGCGACGAGAAGACAGTGATCATCTCGCCGGTCGATCCCAAGGACCTGAGCGAGTTCGAAGGCCTCTTGTTCCAAATCGACGTCAACGACGAAGAGGACGTCGTGATTCTCCGACAGGTTCAGATGTTCTTCTGGCCCTGGGATGACGACGAGGAATTCGAAGAGACGGACTCCACGGCCGATGAGAGCGAGAACGTCTGAACCGCCACCACGAAACGCAGACACCTCTCTGGGCTCGAACTCACCACGGCATGGGCCTCGGCAGATCCATGTTCGGGCAATTCAAAGGCCGGCCGCGTGTCTTGGAACGCCGATCGTGCTGGCTTCAGGTAACCACGCAGAAACCAGGGGCGATCGGGTTCTCCAGGCCGGCCAGCTTCGGGGCGGTCCGGGAGGCCGCGTTCGAGATCGGCGGCGGATTTCCCGACAATGAAGTCGATTCTTGAGAACGGCCTCGTGGGGGATGCTTAGTGGGCGATATAGGACTCCGCGACCCCCAAAACCAACAAAAAAAACAAGTACCGACTGTTTTAGCGACTTCTCTAGGCTAATCCACTAAACGACTTGGCTCAAGCACTACGCTCTTATTTTTGTTTCCGCCTCTTGTCTGCCAATCCTTCAATTCCCTACGGAAAAAAAGCCCAGCCGATGCCGTTTCGATTCCGTATCGACTTTTCAGGACACCCTTAATCGCGGCGAAGCTCATGGAATCAGATGAGGGACTTTCCTGTTGAAAATCTCGCAGGATCTTCCTCAGCAACTTCCTCTTGTCCTCTGAAGTGACGTAGTTCGGGTTGTAGATTGCAAACTCGTCATCTCCAGTCCCTTGACGACTAATCGCTTGCTGCATCATCTGTCGAGCAACAGCCGTTAGTTCTGGATCAGCTTCCAAAACCTTCTGAATTTCTGCCGCTTCGCGGTCTGCGTGTTTCTGCTGGGACTCCAGCGTTGCGATTTTGTCGGCAATCTCCTTCTGCCAGTTCTGAATCTGGCGTTCACGCGCAAGGGCTTTGCCCAGCGATTCAAGCTGTGATGCCGCCTTAGAGGGGGTTTTCATGCTCTTTTTCTCTTGGTGCTTTCTTTGTTCTAACCAAACCCTATCGCCAATAGAACGGCTAGCAAACACCAATTTTGTTGAAGTTTTCTGTTGACAACGAGGATTTTCTCTTGTAGAATGACCGTCATAAGATTGATCGCTAAAAACAGGAGTAAATCAATAATGAAAAACGAGGACATGAGCCATGATCGCCCAACCGTAAAGGCGAATGAGTTTCGGGAAATGCTACAAATTAGCCCAAATACCTTCAAAAAACTGCTGAAGAATGGAAGTATCCCTGCACCGTTGCCACTAGGCACACGAACCCGCAGATGGTCAACGACCGTTGTTCTGACCTTTCTCAATAATCGTTGAACTACAATACAAAATAGGAGGATGAAATCAAATGGCAAAAGCAAAATCAAAAAGAATTCAAATCAAGGGTGTGCATGGGAAAGTCTGCAACTTGTTCTTCCCGCCGTGTACGACCAAGGAAGATGCCCGCATTTTCAAGACAGTCGCAAGGCGGTTAGTCCAAAGCTGTCTAGGGAATCTCCCATTCCTTCCCCAAGACATCGCCTACGTGCAAGGTCACGGTGAGGCACTGAAAAAAAAGCTTCGTCATCTTGGTGTGTCACTGGATCAGCCTTCGGAAAACGCCGGTGCATTCGTGCTGTGTGGCTACTTGAGCCGTTTCACGGCTGCAAAGAGTGGGGAGACGGAACGCAAACTGATTGCTACGGCAAGACGATTGGAGCGATTCTTGGGTCCAGATAGGGACATCAGGGAGGTCACGAAAACAGACGCCCATCACTTCAAGAAATGGCTGATCGAGAAGGAAAACCTTGCAGAGTTTTCAACTGCGAGGAGAACGCTCGGATATGCGAGCCAGATCATGGAGGCAGCGCTTGAGGACGGTTTGATCACCAAGAACCCCTTCAAGGCGAAGGATATGCCAAAGGCGGTGCTTCCGGATCAGCGAAGGTGGCACTACATCGATCAAGCGCAGACAGCCAAACTGTGGAATATCTTGCAGTCCGATGAAGATAGAACACGGTTCGTCTTGTTGCGGTATCTAGGGCTTCGCGCCCCTAGCGAACTTGATGCTCTCACTTGGAGAGATGTGGATTGGGCTAGGTTGCAGATCACCATTCGTTCCAAGAAGAACGAACACCACAAGAATCAGGCTTTTCGGGTCTGCCCCATCAGTCACCCAGATGTGCTTCCAGTATTGAAGAGAGAGTATGAGCAGCGTCAGGCTGATGATTCCCCAATCGTTCCACGGATCTCAGGGGCTGCGCTCCGTAGACGAGCGTTGCGATGGTTGGGACGTGCTGGTCTGCAAGTCTGGCCGCAGTTGTTCGTGAATTTCAGACGATCAGCAATCACCGATGCTTGCAATGTGCTGCCATCTCATGTGGTCGCTGCCTACTTTGGCCATTCTGAGGCGATCTCAATGGCTAACTACCGAATGCAGACAGCAAGTCATGCAGAAGCATTCGCGTCAGCTCCCTCAATGCTGAAGGGGGCGTGATGGTTGAGCTATTGATCCTCTTGGCGTTGTCGTGGTTTTTCCGTAAGTGCTTTGTGGGGGCGTCGCTGGAGGATGTTGAAGGCTTTCTGATTTGCGAGGAAGCCGCTGGTGAAGAACTGGGGGAACGCTGATGCTCGTACTCGTTCCACAATCACTCTGCGATTCGCCCTACGGCAACGATAAACACGCCCTGAAAATCGTTTCCCGCATCGTGTGCGGTCACATCAACGCATGTAGGAAGTACCGGTCAGAGCAGGAGGCGAAGGGCAAGCCAACAAATAAGGATTCACTTTTCGGAGAGTGGATCAACGTCAGCGGGAAGATCCTTAAGTCAATCGCTTCTAACTATCGCCCGACCTGCGCACGACTTGAACGAGATGGATTCATCGAGCGTAACGAGAAGGCTAAGTACGCTCACTTTCAAGACAAGTCCTATCCGTATTCATTCCGACTCAATTCCAATCGCTGGACGGATCGCCTCACCCTTTACAGTGTTCCGCAGAGGCGAACCAAGATACGCATTAAGCGCACTTGGAGTGGTCTGTGGAATCGCTACAGCAACGAATACGAGGCAGCAGAGCGGCATCTCACCTCGTTTTCACTGCCCGAAGATCAAGTCGCCCAATTAGATGCTATGTGTGAACAATCAACGTGGCCCGACCTGCAACGCTATCGCATTGCGACACTCTATCGTGGGAGGTGGTGGAGTCGCGTTGATTCCTATGGGAGATATCACTCGCCATTTACCAATATCGCAAAAGACATTCGAAACGCTCTTCTGTGCAACGGCAAGGACGTTGTGGGTTATGACTTTGCCAACTTCCAGCCAGCACTGCTAACGCTCTACGCACGTACCGGTATCGATATTGAGATTCCGTTGAAAGAACGCGACATGTACTTCGATATCTGCCAGCGTGGCAGCTTGTACGGGTTTATTGCGGAGCGTTCTCCGGGACGGCCAACAAGAAAGAAGGTCAAGACTTCATTCTGCAAGATGCTGAACATGACGAATGAGGATATGAAGAGAATGGCCGTATTCCCTGTCTTTGACGAATTCTTCCCGACCTATTCCCGCATTGTTCAAGAGATTAAGAAACACGAACACAGAGCAATGACGCGATTTCTTCAGGATATTGAGACTGAGGTGATCTTTGGGGGAGTGGTGCGAGAGTTTGTTGACAGATCGCACGTCCCGTTTTTCACGGTTCACGATTCGATCTACGTTGAAAAAAGTGATGAACACATTTTGAAAGATGTTCTCACAAACCAAATTAATCTTTTCAAGATTCCTACAAGAATGAAGAAGGAGAAGATAACTACAGCAAGAAGCACCCATACATTCAATCATGGGATGAACGTTGGCAGTGGTTGTCCTCCCCACCAGTCAACTCGTTTTTGATTGGTCTTTGATCTTTGGCAATTCGGTTATTGGCTGGGGCCAGAGTAGCGATCTCTGAAGGCTCAAAGACGTTTTCGTTGAGAAACCGTGTATAGACCTACGGATACACCAAGCTTCAACGGAGAACCCACTATGAGAACTAAAGAGATTGAGACAGAAATGATTCTTCAGGAGATGGCATCGTTGAGGTGCAAACTTGAAGAACTGAGTGATCTTGTGCGCAGCTATATCAAAGGTCTGCTCAGTCGTAAGCATGACGTCGCGGCTTGGATGGAAGCCACGCAGGTCGCAAGGAGTGGCTGCAATGAGAAATGAATCCAAAAGTGATCTCGTTAGGCGAATTGCAGCGGAGTACGGGTCCAGCCACTCAACCAGCTACTTCGTCCAGAAATGCAAGGCTTTCGGTGTCGAGATCACGCCGCAGCAAGCTCATGCTTGCATAGGCCCGTACAGATGTAGACAACGCCAAGACTCCAAGACTGTCACTGAAGCGGCGAGGGGGCTATTGAAGGCGTGCGACGGCGATCTGACGATGGCAGTGCGTTGCCTCAAGATCAACGAAGGCAATCTATGAACGATTATTTTTCATCCTATTGCACAGGGATGGCTGTACTCGACCGGCAGCAGTGGCAGAGATACGAGGAAAGCCCGGGCTACAAATTTGACCAACTCCTCAACGATCACCCCGCAATCTCCTTGGCAAAGGTATGCGAAAGAACGGCAGCTATGACATGGGTTTGCCACTCTCCTGCCTCA
>CAMDDJ010000003.1 GCA_945891385.1 Candidatus Kuenenia stuttgartensis
AGGTTCCGCCCGTCGGAACCGCCGCGTCGGCGCTTGTTTCAACCCTACCTACGCACGCCAGCATCCGCCAGTTCGCGGTCGCCGGGGGCCGGCTTACTTCCGCCGGCGTTCGATGGCCCGGACCATGGCGGCACCCATGTCGGCCGGGCTTTCCGCGATCTCGATCCCGGCGTCGCGGAGGGCCGCCAGCTTGGCGTCGGCCGTCCCCTTGCCACCGGAAATGATCGCCCCAGCATGCCCCATCCTCTTTCCGGGGGGGGCCGTGCGGCCGGCGATGAAGGCGGCCACGGGCTTCGTCACATGGTGCTTCACGAACTCGGCCGCTTCTTCCTCGGCACTGCCCCCGATCTCGCCCATCATCAGGATCGAGTGGGTGTCGGGGTCGGCCTCGAAGAGCGTGAGGATGTCGATGAAGGAGGAGCCGACGAGCGGATCGCCGCCGAGTCCGACGCAGCTGCTCTGGCCGTGGCCGAGTTGCGTCAGCTGCCAGACCGCCTCGTAGGTGAGGGTGCCCGAGCGGCTCATCACCCCGACGTGACCGGGAGCGTGGATGTAGCCGGGCATGATCCCGATCTTGCACTCGCCCGGCGTGATCACACCGGGGCAATTGGGGCCGATCAGGCGGCTGCCCGAGTCCCTCAGCACGGGCAGCACCCGGGCCATGTCGAGCACGGGAATTCCTTCGGTGATCGCCACCACCAGTTCGATGCCCGCCCCGATCGCCTCGAGGATCGCGTCGGCGGCGAAGGCGGGCGGCACGAAGATCATCGTGGCGTTGCAGCCGGTGGCGTCGCGGGCCTCGGCGACGGTGTTGAAGACCGGGAGATCAGCGACCGTTTCGCCCCCTTTGCCCGGCGTGACGCCGCCGACCATCCGGGTGCCGTAGTCGAGGCAGCCCCGGGTGTGAAACTCACCGACCTTGCCGGTGATGCCCTGACAGATGACGCGGGTGTCGCGGTTGACGAGGATGCTCATGGTGGAAAAACCGAACGCAGGAAGCCGGTAGCCGGCGGGATGGAAGTGATGATCCGAGGATTCGTCAGGCCTGGCCGGCCGCGGCGGCGACGACCTTTTTCGCAGCCTCCGTCAGGCCGTCGGCAGCGATGATCGAGGTGCCGCTCTCGGCCAGAATCTTCTTGCCTTCGGCGACCTCGGTGCCTTCCAGTCGCACGACGAGGGGCACCGTGAAGCCGACGGTCTTCGAGGCTTCGACCAGGGCGGTGGCGATGGTGGTGCACCGCATGATGCCGCCGAAGATGTTGACGAGGATCGCCTTGACGTGCGGGTCGGAGAGAATGATCCGGAAGGCCTCGGTCACCTGATTGACGTCGGCGCCGCCTCCGACGTCGAGGAAGTTGGCCGGCTGGCCGCCGTGGAGCTTGACCAGGTCCATCGTGCTCATCGCCAGGCCGGCACCGTTGACGAGGCAGCCGATCGTGCCGTCGAGTTTGACGTACGAAAGACCCGCCGCCGCGGCCCGGATCTCGGCCGGCTCCTCTTCGGCTGCATCGCGGAGGGCGGCGACGTCTTTGTGGCGGTAGAGGGCGTTGTCGTCGAAGGTCATCTTGGCGTCGAGCGCCACGAGTCCACCATCGGTGGTAAGCACCAGGGGATTGACCTCGAGCAGCGAGGCGTCGAGATCAACGAAGGCCCGGCAGAGCCTGCGGAAGAAGGTCTCGGCATGCCGCCATGAGGCGGTGGGAAGGCCGAGCTTCGAGGCCAACAGCCGGGCCTGCCAGCCGGCCAGTCCACGGTCGGGATCGAATGGCTCTGCCAGGATGAGTTCGGGCGTCTTGGCCGCAACCTCCTCGATGTCCATGCCGCCGGCTGTGCTGGCGATCAAGACCGGCGAGCCGGCGGCACGATCGACCAGGATCGCGCAGTAGAGCTCACGGTCGATGCTGCAGCCACTCTCGACGAACACCTGACGGACCACCTGGCCCGCCGGACCGGTCTGGATCGTGACGAGCGTCTGGTCGAGCAGGCCGCTGGCAATTCGTTCGGCATCGGCCGGGCTCTTGGCGAGTTCCACCCCGCGCTGGCCGGACCCTGGCACCTGTCCTTTGCCGCGGCCGCCGGCATGGATCTGCGCCTTGACCGCGCAGACCGGGGTCCCGAGCGACTCGTAGGCGGCCTTGGCTTCCGCCGGGGTGCGGGCCACCTTCCCGGCGAGCACCGGCACACCGGCGGCCCGGAGGAGGTCCTTGGCCTGGTATTCGTGGATCTTCATTGGGCGAGGTCTCGAAGACAGGGAGCTGGCGGGCTGGAGCCGGAAATATCGCAGGAATGGCCGCCGCCGCAACCCTGCCGGATGGCTGCCCTGCAGACCACGCCTATTGCTGCTGCTGCTGCTCGTCCACCTGGCAGACGATTGGGCCCCTGAGCACCGCGTGCATCGGGACATCGAGCGGGGCGAGTTGGTCGTGCCAGGTTCGGGACGGGAGTCGGTCGAGGGTGCGGGTGGCCACCCGCACCTCCATTCGCTCGCTCCCCGATCCCCGGTAGGTGCCCTTGCTCGGGGGCACGTCGGTGTAGTCCCGTCCGATGGCCGTCTTGACGAACTGGCTGCCAACGGGACACCCGTTGGTCGGGTCGAAGCCGGTCCAGCCGATGTCCGGCAGCCAGACCTCACACCAGGCGTGGCTTTCGGAATCGCGGTTGGGCCGATGGATGTATCCGCTGACATACCGGGCCGGCACGCCGAAGGACCGGAGGATCGCGATCATCAGATGGGTGAAGTCCTGGCAGACGCCCTGCCCGTGGGTCAGCAGGTGATCGATCGGAGAACTGGCGTCGGTGACGTCACGGGCGTAGACGAAGTTCCCGCGGATGTACTCGGCCACCTGGCAGACCCACATCCCAACCCGGATCCGTGGCAGAGGCCGGAGCGCCTCGAGATGCGGCGTCAACAGCGGTGTGTCGCTGGTCGGCCCGCGGAGCGGCAGGGCGTCGAGGGTGTCGAGCGGGAGCATGGATTCGTCGAGCGGAAAGACGGTCTGGCTGGCCATCGGGCCGACCGCCGAATCCTCCGTCTCGACGATGCTCGCCGCCAGGATTCGCAGCCGGGTGGACGGAGCGAGCAGATTGAAGTGATGCACCCGGTTGCCGAAGCCGTCGACGTAGGCGGAGACGGTGGCGGGCTCGTTGACGTCGACACGGAAGGAGTGGCACCGTTGCAGGGTGTCGTTGACGGGCTCCATGCGGAGTTCACAGAGCCACTCGCGGACCGGCTCGGTGTATTCGAGCACCGTCTCATGTTGGATTTCGAGGATCATGGGTGTGGGATCTCCCTGCTCAGTTGAGGGCATATTGCTGCTGGAGGAGCTGGCCGATCGAACCGCAGCGAACCACGGCGGTCGAGAGGAAGTCGTGGAGCCGTGGCCCGACGAGCTCGTCCGTGTCGAGGTAGGTCAGTTCGCTGACGAGGCTGCCGACGGTCCGCGTCGATTCGGCGTCGCAGCGGCCCGGCAGCCGCCCACTGATCACCGTCAGCGAGTCGAGCACCCGCTCGAGGCAGAATCGCACCGAGTGCGGGAAGTCTGGATTCGTGAGTAGGAACTCGATCACTCGCTCCGGTTCCACGCGGCTGACCGAGAGCCGCTGGTAGGCCTCGTAGGCCCGGCACTTCCGCAGCACGGCCGCCCACTGGAGCGTCCCCACGGGCAGGTCGGATGAGTCGGTGCGTTCAAGCAGCCGAACGGTCGAATCGAGCGTCCGCAGCACCTTGTCTGCGCGTTCGAGCGAGGTACCCGCCTGGATGAAGTGCCAGCCTTCGTCGTGCATCATCGTGGCGTCGCAGACGCCGTGGCAGAGCAGCACGCCCACCTGGGCCTCGTCGCAGAAATCGTGGGGAGACTCGGCCACCCGGGACTGGAATCCGGGGTCGGAGAGCCGCCAATGAAGTTTGTTGAGTTCCCGCCACATCTGGGTGCTGATCGAGCCGCGGATGCTCCGGGCGTTGTTTCGCGCCCGATTGACGCAGGCCATCACGCTGCCGGGATTGGTCATGTCGAGCAGCAGCCAGCGGCTCACCGCCGTGACCGGTGTTTCACCCGGGCGAACCTGGGGCGGCGGCTGCCGGAGCATGGAAAGCAACGCGTTCCACTCGAGTTCCACCGGATTGGCGAGCACACCGTGCAGGTCGAGGTCGAGATGAAAGGTGATGTCGACCGCCCGGGCGAGGTTGCTCGCCCGTTCGAGATACCGGCCCATCCAGAAGAGTGCGTCAGCGACTCGGCTCAGCATGATTCGGCCTCGCTCCGCGATTCAGGCGCCAGGATCCACGTGTCCTTGCTGCCGCCTCCCTGGGAGCTGTTGACTACCAGGCTCCCCTTGGGCAAGGCCACCCGCGTCAAACCTCCGGGTGTGACCACGACCCGCTCCCCGCAGAGCACGAAGGGCCGGAGGTCGACGTGCCGTCCCTCGAGTCTTCCGTCCACGAAGGTCGGATGGGTGGAGAGTTGAATCGTGGGCTGGGCGATGAAATCCCGGGGGTTCGCCTGGATCGCCCGCCGGAATTCCTCCCGTTGCTCGGCCGTGGAGGCCGGCCCAACGAGCATCCCGTAGCCGCCTGACTCATTGACCCGCTTGACCACCATCTTTTCGAGGTTGGCCAGCACATGGCTCAGATGGGCAGGCACCTCGGGCCGGAAGGTCTCGACGTTGGGCAGGATCGGATCCTGCTTGAGGTAATAGCGGATCATGTCGGGGACGAACGGGTAGACCCCTTTGTCGTCGGCGATGCCGGTACCGATGCTGTTGGCCAGCGCCACGTTGCCGGCCCGGTAGGCATTCACCAGGCCCGGAACGCCCAGCACGCTGTCGGCCCGGAAGGTCAGCGGGTCGAGGAAGTCGTCGTCGATCCGGCGGTAGATCACATCGACCCGCTTGAGGCCGCGGGTAGTCCGCATGAACACCCGATTCGCATCCACGACGAGATCGCGGCCCTCGACCAATTCGATCCCCATCCGCTGGGCCAGGAAGCTGTGCTCGAAATAGGCCGAGTTGTACATGCCGGGACTGAGCAGCACCGTCGTCGGGCTGCCGGCCGATTCCGGGGCGATGTACCGCAGCACGTCGAGCAGGGCCGCCGGATAGTCATCGTTCGGCAGGACGTCGTAGTCGGCGAACAGCGCGGGGAACACCCGCTTGAGCACCTGGCGGTTCTGGAGCATGTAGCTCACCCCCGACGGCGTGCGGCCGTTGTCCTCGAGGACGAGGTAGGAGCCGTCAGCTCCGCGGATCAGATCGGTGCCGCAGATGTGGATGTAGATTCGCCGCGGGACGTTGGCCCCGACGAATTCCCGGCGGAATGAGGAGCCCTGGAGGACGAGCCGGGCGGGAACCACGCCGTCCTTGAGGATGTGCTGTTCGTGATAGACGTCCCAGAGGAACTGATTCAGGGCAGTGATCCGTTGCACGAGACCAGCTTCGATCAGTTCCCATTCCGCCGCGGGAATGATCCGCGGCACGGGGTCCATCGGCCAGACGCGCTCGATCCCCTCTTCCGCCCGGTAGACGGTGAACCCGACGCCGTCCTGTCGCATCGAGAGGTCGAGCATCGCCTTACGGCGGCTGAATTCTTCGCCCGTGGTCTGCCGGAGCCGTTTCGCCAGCGGCGCATAATCGGGCCGCGGCACGAGTCGTTCGTCCAGCATTTCGTCGAAGGCCGGCCCGACGGAGTAGTGGCTGAGGAGGGCCCCTTCTTGCGGAGCGACCGAATGAGGTGAAGCCATCGTTTGATCGCTACGGGATGGCGCCATGACAAATTCCGACATCATCGCCCCGCCACCATTCGTTGCGCACGAACCAGGCAGCAGGTGCCTGCCCAACAGGCACGGCTGCCAGGTCTGCTGCGGCGCGGGGCCGGTTTCCTGCGGGTTCTGGAGGTTCCGCCGATCCGCGGCTGAGACTAGGCTTGTCGAGTGCAAAGCCCGCGCCAATTCAGGCCGGCCGCTGCGAATCACTCGGAGGAAGCGATGACGTATTGCCTGGGTCTCCGTACGAAAGCCGGCCTCGTCATGGCCTCCGATTCCCGTTCCAACGCCGGCATCGACCAGGTCAACATCTGCTGCAAGATGCACACCTTCGTCGTACCCGGGGAACGGGTGTTCGTGCTGCTCTCGAGCGGCAACCTCTCGCTCACCCAGTCGATCCTGGCTCGGATCGAGCAGGAGTTTCACAGCGGCCGCGGGCTCGTGGACGTGGCAAACTTTTATGACGCCGCCCGCTGCGTCGGCCGGCACGTCCGCGAGATCTCGGCACTCGACGGGCCCTTCATGGAGCGGGACAACATCGCCTATGCGGTCAATTTCCTGCTTGGCGGACAGATCCGGGGCGAGGAGCCGCAGATCTACATGGTCTACGCCCAGGGGAATCCGCTCCGGTGCACCCGGACCGCCCCGTTTCTCCAGATCGGCGAGAGTAAATACGGCCGGCCGATCCTCGACCGCGGGATCCGCTACGAGGACACGTCTCTCGAGCAGGCGGTGAAGTACGCGATGATTTCACTCGATTCGACGATGCGGTCGAACGTGTCGGTGGGGCCGCCCATCGATTTGATCGTCTACGCGGCTGACGAACTGGAGATTCGCCGGTATCGGCGGTTCAGCGAACCCGACACGGAGCTGAGCGCGATCCGCTCGAGCTGGGACCGAGAGCTCCGCCAGGCGATCGGCGCCCTGCCGTCGATCACGTTCGAAGAGCAGCCGCCTGACCGGGAACTGGGGATCACCCACACCTTTTTCCGCGGTCTCTGACGAGACATCGGCAGTCAGGTGTAGGCGGCGGCATCGGTGGCCCGGTCCAATTCCATGCGCCGCCGCCAGTAGGGGACCGTGCAGAGCAGGAGTTTGCCCGTGCCCTCGTAGCTGAAGGTGCGAGCCTGGCCGGCGAGCCAGGCGCTCCAGAACGACTTGGCCGGCCACCGCATCCGCAGGCGAATGCCTGCGGTATGAGCCACGACGAAGGGCCCGTCACAGACCAGCCGGTCATTGTCGAGGGTGACCTCTTCGACCGGCCCGTTCACCGCCAGCACCACCGTGCCGCGGCCGGACAACGCCGTCTTGTACCAGAGCAGGCCCTCGCCGGCCCAGAAGGCGGTCGGCACCGATTCACGGTGGATGCGGAGTTGTACTTCCCCGTCGCTCGCCCAGAAGCAGCGGGTGTCGAGGATCCACCGTTCGCCTGAGTCGATTGTGAAGACGTGGTACCCGCCCAATGAGGAGTCGAGGAACACGCTGCCGGTGCCGACGTAGCGCGGCCGGAGAATCGATTCGTCGGAAAAGAGCGACACCCACATGCTCCGGAGCGAGGGCAATGGCACGGTCATCGTGACCGCGCCTTGCAGGTGGTTGAGGGCTCCCCGCTCGGTGCGGCAGTCGTCATCGAACAGGTCGATGCGAACCCAGCGCATCGACTGGGATTCCTCGACTTCAAAGATCGCCATCGATCACCACCTCCTCGCCTTGGGTGAGCCCGTCGGCCGTCCAGTCGCAGTGCCAGCCGGGAAACGCCACCTGCGGAAAGGGTTCCGGGGGGATCGGATCGACCAACTCATGGATGATGTCGAACTGCCGATCGGGCCGCACCCGTCCCAGCCGAAAGCGTTTGAAGGTGTGCTGGGTCGCGGGGTCGATGCGGGCTTCGCCGCCCGGCCCGGCAAACCTGAGGTCGTCCTGGAGGGCCTCCCGCACCGCCTTGGTGTCGAGCGATCCGGCCCGCTCGACCGCCTGCTTCCAGAGGTGCACCAGGCAGTAGGCCGCCTCCATCGGATCGCTCGTCACCCGGTCGTAGCCGAACTCCCGGCGAAAGCGGTTCACCCAGCCGCGGTTGGCCTCGGTGGGCAGGCTCTGAAAGTAGCTCCAAGCCGCCAAGTGGCCCTGAACGTGCGCCTGCGGCAGGTTGCGGAGTTCGTCTTCGCCGATGCTCGTGCTCACCACCGGCACGTCCTCTGGCGACAGCCCGGCCTCGGTCAGGGCGGCGAAGAAGGCCACATTCGAGTCACCGTTGATCGTCGAGAGCACGGCGTCTGCCTTCGTTGCCTGGATCATCTCGACGGCGCCGGTGAACTGGCGGTGACCGAGCGGCACGTACGCCGCGCCGGCGGGCTCTACGCCCCGGGCGGCGAGATACCGCTTTACGATCAGGTTGGCCGTGCGCGGGAAGACATAGTCGCTTCCCACGAGGAAGATTCGCTGCCGCTCCCCGCCCGCCGGCGAGAGCAGCCAGTCGATCGCCGGAAGGATCTGCTGGTTGGGAATCGAGCCACCGTAGATCACGTTGCGCGAGGCCTCGTTGCCCTCATACTGCACGGGATAGAACAGCAACCGGCCGTATTCCTCGATCACGGGAATAACCGCCTTGCGGCTCGAACTCGTCCAGCAGCCGAAGATCGCCGCCGCCTCGGCCCGCTCGCAGAGTTCGCGGGCCCGCTTGGGAAAGAGGTCGAGGGGCCGGGAGCGGGGATCGGGGCTGCGAGCCTCGATCGGGCGGCCAAGCAGGCCGCCGGAGGCATTGATTTCCTCGATCGCACAGAGTTCCGCATCCCGCAGGGCCGTTTCGCTGATGGCGAGCGTGCCGGTCTGCGAATGCAAGAGCCCTGCCACGATGGGCTTCGAACCACGCGGCAGGCCCGCGGCGCAGCCCGTGAACAGGGCTGGAGCGAGCGCCCGGGCGGCCGCGAGGGTGGCCGCCCCGCCGGTGCCGGCAAGCAGGCCGCGGCGACTCACACGGCCCGGGCCTCCGGCGGCCGGCTCGTGATCACTCTTCGACCATGTGCGCATAGAGATCCTCGAACGGCTCGGCGGAGATGCTGACCTCGCCCCGGAAGGGATTGTCCATCGCGGCGATCAGGAAGATCATCGTGCCGAGATAGGCCGAAAGCAGCCCGCCGAGAACAAAGTGGGTGATGAGCCGCATGTCGAAGAGCCAGACCAACGCCATGTTGATCAACGCTCCGGCGATCACCACATACCACATGACCGCCGGGATGCCGGTATGCACCGAGAACAGCCGCATCCGGCGGAACTCGAGGAACGTGTTGAACTGCCGCAGGGCCTCGGCGTGCACGATCTCCTCGGCGGGAGACTGAGGCTGGAAGTCGAGCAGTTTCTCCTCGAAGGCCTGCACTCGGACGGCACCGTCCACCGGCACGATGCCCCGCTGCTGGAGCGGCCAGGCGTAGCGAATCACATAGCGGGTGTAGTCTCGCAGCAGCCAGCGAAGGTTCTGGCCGTAGGGCTCGCGGTAGCGGGAGACGTCTTCGTAGAGCGCCGAAAGCGCCGCTGCCTCGCGGGTGACGTTGGCGCCGGTGTCGGCGGCATTCTGGTAGGCCGTGACGGCGATCAGGCCGAGCAGCAGGCCGTAGAACACGCAGAAGCAGGAGAGCACGTAGCCGACGACGTCGTTGGCGCCACTCGTCCGCTTGACGAACTGCCGGAGGATCGGCCGCAGCAGAATCGCACCGACCCAATACACCGCCACGGCCAGGCCGGTGGCCAGGGCCGCGAAGGTCGACGTGGGGATGTCGTAGATCCAATACAACATCGAGGAGCCTGCTCGCAAACGGGACCGCCACTCCTACGGCGTCGCGGAGATGGTAGCACCGGGAAGGGGCTACTTCACCTCGTCGCCGTCGAGGGCATAGATTGCGAGGTGCGTCCCGTCGGGAGCCCGCAATTCGTCGATCCGGAACGTGCCCGCGACCGCCACCGGCCGGATCGAGAAATCGGCCGTTTTGCCTGGTCGCATCCGCACCACGATGCAGTCGTGAAGGGCGGCTCCGGGCCCGAAACAGCACTCCTGGTTGTCGCGGACGAGCACGAACTGGGTCAGACCCGTCTGCTGGAAACTCGGCAGGATGTAGCCTCGGATTCGAACCGGTGCGCCGGCCAGGGCGGTGACGGCGACCGGCAGCAGGTCGCGGACGAACGGGTCGCCCTTCTGCATCTCCAGCTTGATGTCGTCGAAGCTGATCTCGCGCGGGCTGCCCACCGGTCGGGCCGTTCGCTGAACGGCGGGTGCCGGATCGCCGGCCATTCCCGCCGGGGATGCGGTCACCTGGGGTTCGAGCTGCGGCAGCCGATCCCCGCAGCCGCCGGCAAGGCTGAGAAAGGCGCCGATGACGATCAGGCTCGGCCGTGTGGGCATGGCGGGCTAGCGAACGGTGGCGTCGTCGAGATGGTAGAGCACTCCTCCGCCGGCGTCGGGCGCTCCGGCCGGCTCGATCCGAAACCGCCCGGCGATCTTGACGAGACCCGGGGTGAACTCGATCCCCTTCTGGTCGGTCAGCCGCACGAGCACCCGGTCGGTGATCTTGGGATTGCCACCGAAGCAGCAATCTCCCTGGTCGCGAACGAGCAGGAAATCGGTGATTCCCCGTTGCCTGGAGCCGGGATAGATGTAGCCCTTCAGAAGCACGTCGCGGCCAGCCACCGCACGGGCTGAGTCGGGCACTGCCGTCGGGGGGTCGCCCGGCAACGGCTGGAGGAGTGTGTAATTGAGCCGGGTGTAGCCGGCGGGCAGTTCGTTGGCGTAGACAATCGCCAGACGAGCGACGCCGCCCACCAACAGGCTTGCAGCCACGGCGAGTGCGGCCGCGGCGATGCCGGCCCCGCTGACCGCTTCGGGTCGGCGGCGGGTGTCACGGAGGGCGACGGCCGCAAGCACGGTCGCGATCGCCGGGACCGCCACGAACGACCAGCCGAGGAAGACCAGCGGAGAGACGGCCGCGAGGGCCGCCGCAGCGATCGCCGTGCCGGAGATCGGCCGATAGCCATCGCCGTCGCCGGCAAGGTTGGCGGAGTTGGTCTGGCGTAGCGGAGTGGAGGGTGAATCGAAGAGGCCGGCGACCATGGCGACTCCGGGGTTGTTCGGGGCGATTCGGCTGAGACTACCCGCCGGTCGAGCCCGGCTGGAGGGCGGCCCGCCCCAAAACCGCCACGGCCAAAACGACCGCCGCCCATACGGCCCACTTCCAGCCGCTCGCGGCAGGCGGTTGCGGAGCCGACTCAGCCTCGACCATCGTCCTGGCGCCGTCGCTTCCCGGTGCGTCGTCGGTCGGGTCTTCGTCGCCGACCACGGCACCGATCTGGTCGGCAAGGACCACCTCTCCTGTGGGCGACCCTGCTCCTTCCGCCGGCGCTTCCGAACCAGCGGCCGCCGTGATGCCGGCCAGGCCGGCCAGGGTGGCGGCACGCCTGACGGCGTCCGGGTCGATGGCCTCGAGTTCCTCGATCGCCGCGGCCGCCGCCGGGAGCGGACACGCCCGCAGGTAGTTCACGATCGGCTCTCGGACGAAGATGTTGTCGGCCTTGGCGTCTTTGAAGATCGTCACGAGCCGGTCAATGACAGACCAATCCTGCCACCTGGCCAGATCGGCGATCACGAGATCGGCCAGCTTTGGCTCGTCGAGCAGGAGACGGAGTGATTCCAGCACACGCTCCCGCGGCACGAGGTCGGACTCTTCGCCCAAAAACCTCAGGGCCATGACGGCTGCGTAGGTCTCGGTGAAGGGAGCCGCGTTACCGCCCCGCTTCCGATCGAGGAATAGTTCGTCGACCTGGTCGAGGGCCGGGGCCCCCTGGAGCGCGACGGAGCAGGCGATCAGCGCATCGAGGCCGCCGCGAACCTCGGCATGCTCCGCCGCGATGCCCTCGCCGGAGAGAATCGCAGCGATCCGCTTGGCTTCGGCATCGCTTCCGCAGACCCCCAGGAGCGTCGCGTAGAGCCGGCGACGATTGGCCTGGACAGCCGGGTCTTCGATCCAGGCCAGGAGCTTGGCGGGATCGAGCCGGTCCTTCAGGTTTCGGACGTCGGCGTAGGGTGCTACGGCGAACTCGTCGTAGGCATCCCGGGCCAAGGCATCATCGGCGTCTTCCAGGTGGTCGAGGAAGAAGGCCAGCCGCTCGGGGCCCTGCTCGGGCAAGTCCTGGAGTTTCCGCAGGTATTCGACCGCCCGTTCACTGACACGCACGGGGCTGCTCCAGACGAGATCAGGTGCTTCCACGTCCATGCCCATGAGCAGAAACAGCGTGCCGATCGGCTTGTCTTCGAGCAGGATCGTCTCCACCGGCTTCTCCCCACCGGCGGTATGGCCCGCGTCGGTGACGAGATCGTCCCCCTTGAGGACTTCCACGACCGCAAACTTGCCCTTCGGAAGCGGTCCCTCCGCCGTCGGCCCGAGCGCCGAGGCTGGCGGCGGCTCGATCAGCCGGGCGATGACTGCCGCCTGGCTTTGGGCGATCTCCTGGGCGAAGGTGAGCGACACGGCGGAGCAGAACGGGCACGCCTGGGCCGGCTGGCCGAACGAGCCGATACCGGTGGCCGCGGCTACGGTCAGCCAGATCACACGCCGAAGTGATCGATGTGGGGGCATCATGCCTGTGATTGTAGCGGGATCCCGACCCGACCGCCTGCGACGCGACTTTTGCCGCCCCCGAAGCCGATGAACCACCGCTCGCGGATGCGGTTGCGTCACAGCCACTTGGCGACGTCGGTGCGGTAGGCGGCCAAGGCCGGCAGGAGGGCGGCGAGCACGGCCAGGCCCACGAGCAACGGCACCAGGAGGAGCTCGCCCGCCGGCGCTGCCGAGAAGAACCCGGCCGAGACGCCGGCGTTGGTCGTGATCAGCGGGCCGATCGCCGCCACGATCCCATGGCCGAGCAGCCAGCCGGCCAGGCCGCCCCCAACGGCCAGGATCACCGCCTCGAGCAGCACGGCCGTGAGCACATGGCTCCGGCGGGCTCCGAGGGCCCGCATCACGGCCACGTCCCGGGTTCGCTCGAGGGCCGAGCCGACCATGCTCACGAGAATTCCGATCGCCGAAACGATCACGACGAGCGTGGTCACGAGCAGGAGCAGAAGCTCCAGCGGGCGCACGAAGAGATCGAGCAGCGTCCGGATCTCGCGGATGGG
This sequence comes from Candidatus Kuenenia stuttgartensis, assembly GCA_945891385.1. Lineage (GTDB taxonomy): Bacteria > Planctomycetota > Planctomycetia > Pirellulales > UBA1268 > QWPN01. The sequence goes on from CAMDDJ010000003.1 coordinate 12,916, forward strand.
CTCTGCTGCCTGCCCGTCGCGGCCCTCGTTGATCGTCGTCTTGAGGCCCATTGCCAGGAGTTCGGCAGGCATCCCGGCCGGGGCGGCGGTTTCCACGAGGATCGCGGTCACTTCCCGCTGGGCGAAGGGCAGAGGTGTCGGGTGGGCATCACCGGCTTCGCTGGTCGTTGCGCGGACTTCTGCCTGCGGCGGTGCATGATCGTGGCCCGCGGCGTCGGCCTCCACAGGCTTGGCATGCCCTTCCTGGAGATAGAATCCTTCCATGTTGACGTAGACGCCCCGATCCACCGGGGTGTCGGTTCGGGCGAGAATGCCCATGACGATGAACGGATCGTGCTCCAGGCCGTCATCGGCCCCGTGCGTGGGGGCAAAGTGGTCGCCGACCGAGAGCCCGAGCCGTGTGGCCACCGCGCTGCCAAGCACGCCGCCGAAGAACTCGTCGTCGCGGAAGTTTCGCCCAGCGGAGAAGGCGAACGGCCGGCCGTCCCCGACGGTCAGCCGGTCGAAGTAGGCCGCGCTCGTGCCCACGACGCGGAAGCTCTTGAAGTAATCCCCCATGCAGATCGGGACCGCCGTCTTCACGCTGCCAGCGTAGCGGCCCGCCTGGCCGTCGGAACGGGCGGCGGCCGGCAGGAACTCTTGATAGAAGCTCCAGGAAATGTTTTCGATCGGCTTGCTGACGAGGTAGACGCTGTTGAGCACGAGCTGCAACGGGCTGCCCTTGGCCCCGACGATCAGGTTGTAGCCCAGCCCGGAACCCGAGGCGAAGGCATCACGGACGAGGCCTCCGATCACGAGCGTGGCCACCACCAGCGCCACGCCGAGCGCGAGCGACAAGGCGGTCAGGCCGCTCGTAAGGAGCCGCTGCCGAATGCTCCGCCAGGCGATGCCGAAGAGCGTCATGATCGTCCCGCCCGGTTGAAGTCTTCCAGCCGCAGCCGACGGGGAAATTGGCGGGCCACTCCCGGATCGTGGGTGACCACCAAGAGCGCCACGCCGTGCTCGGAGCAGGTGGTGGTGAGCAGGTCGACCACCTGCTGCTGGTGGGCGGCGTCGATGCTGGCCGTCGGCTCGTCGGCCAGAATCACCTGTGGCCGATTGGCGAGGGCTCGAGCGACGGCCACCCGCTGCTGCTGGCCGATCGAGAGTTCAGCCGGCTTGTGATGGAGTCGCTGGCTGAGTCCGACGGCTTCCAGCAGGGAAGTTGCCCGGGCCCGGTCGGGACGCCCCGATGCGAACGACATCGCCACCAGGACGTTTTCCAGTGCGGTGAAACCGGGCAGCAGGTTGAACTGCTGGAACACCAGCCCGAGCGTGTCGGCGCGGAGCCGATCGCGGCGGCCCTCGTCGAGGCGGGTCATGTCGGTGCCGGCCACGACCACCCGGCCGGCGTCGGGCCGCATGATGCCGGAGATCACGAGGAGGAGCGTCGACTTGCCCGAGCCGCTCGTGCCTTCGAGCGCCGCCTGCTCGCCCCGAGCCAGCACGAAGCCGGGCACATCGAGCACATCGACTCGCTCACCCCCCGGCATGGCGAAGGATTTCCGAACGTTTTCCAGAAGAATGACGGGTTCGGGCATGGCTCCGCGAAAGCCTACCGCGCCCGGACCAGGACGGGCGACCCGGCTGACGGCTCCGATCCGCGGCAGTCGGTTTGAGAACCATCTCCCCGCCGGTGTATATTCCGCCGCTTCCGTGGCCCGGTCTCTTCAACGTCGTCGAGATCGGCCCGCCTTCCGTTTTTAGGAGACCTCGCCCGTGCCCATTCGCGTCGGCATCAATGGTTTCGGCCGCATCGGCCGCCTCACCTACCGCGCCATCTACGAGAAGTATGGCCTTGACGGCGACGTTCAGGTGGTGGCGATCAACGACCTCACCGACGCCAAGACCAACGCCCACCTGCTGGCCTACGACTCAAACTACGGCCCCTTCGCCGCCACGGTCGGCCACGAGGGCAACGACATCATCGTCGACGGTCGGAAGATCAAGGTCTTCGCCGAGCGGGATCCCGGAGCCATTCCGTGGGGCAGCGAGGACGTGCAGATCGTGGTGGAGAGCACCGGCTTCTTCACCGATGCCACCAAGGCCGTCGCCCACAAGCGAGACAGCGTCAAGAAGGTGGTGATTTCCGCCCCGGCGAAGAACGAGGACCTGACGGTGGTGCTCGGGGTCAACAACCAGATGTACGACCCGAAGAAGCACCACGTGATCTCCAACGCGTCCTGCACCACCAACGGCCTGGCTCCGGTCGCCAAGGTGCTGCACGAGACGTTCGGAATCGAGAAGGGCCTGCTGACCACGGTGCACGCCTACACCAACTCGCAGAAGACGGTCGACACGGCCGCCAAGGACCTGCGGGACGCGCGGGCCGCCGCCCTGAATATCGTTCCCTCGAGCACGGGCGCCGCCAAGGCCGTGGGCCTCGTGATCCCCGAGCTCCAGGGCAAGTTCACCGGGATGGCCTTCCGGGTGCCGGTTTCGACGGTGAGCGTGGTCGACTTCACGGCCCTGCTCGCCAAGGACGCTCCCGTGGCCGAGATCAATGCCGCCATGAAGAAGGCCGCCGCTGGACCGCTCAAGGGCATCCTGCGGTACACCGACGATGAGCTCGTATCGACGGACCTCAAGAAGGATCCCCACAGCTCGATCTTTTCCGCGGTCGACACGGTGGGCCTTGGCAACTTCGTCAAGGTGGTGAGTTGGTACGACAACGAGTGGGGCTACTCGTGTCGCGTCGCCGACCTGCTCAACTTCCTAGAAGACCAGGGGCTGTAAGCCTCGTTCTTCCGCGACCTCCCGCGGCCTGCCCATCGGACCTGGATCGGGGCAGGCTGCGGGCGACGCTGGAGTACGGTATCGGGCTGCAGCGTCGCGAGCACGAAGGTCGGGATCGCCGGTATGGGGGCTGGAGTCTCGATGACGACCGTCTTCACGCGACTCGATTGGGCGGTCCTGGGTGCTTATTTCACGGCCACGCTGGTCGTGGGACTTTGGTTCGGCCTGCGGAATCGAACCGCCGACGGATTCACGGCCGCGGGCCGCTGCCTGCCCGGCTGGGTCTGCGGCCTTTCGATCATGGCCACCTACCTGAGCAGCATCAGCTTCCTCGCCCTGCCCGGGAAGGCGTTCGCCGGCAACTGGAATGCCTTCGTCTTCAGCCTGTCGATCCCGTTCGCCGCCGCCGTTGCGGCTGGCGTGTTCATCCCGCACTATCGGCGCAGCGGCGAGGTGTCGGCCTATGCCCATCTGGAGCAGCGGTTCGGCCCCTGGGCCCGGATCTACGCCGGTGGTTTTTACCTCCTCACGCAGGTGGCCCGGATGGGCACCGTGATGTACCTGATGGCGCTGCCACTCCAGGTGCTGCTCGGGATCGACATCCATACGCTGATCCTGATCACGGGCGTGGTGGTGACCGCCTATTCGTTCGTCGGTGGCATCACCGCGGTGATCTGGACCGACGCGCTCCAGGCGTTGGTGTTGATGGCGGGGGCGATCGTCTGTCTCGGGGTGCTCCTGCTCGGGATTCCTGGGGGGCCGCTCGAAGCGGCCCGATTGGCGGTGGCCAACGACAAGCTCTCGCTCGGCAGCTGGAATCTACTCGATCTCACGGCCCCGACAGTCTGGGTGGTGCTCGTGTACGGTCTCGCGATCAATCTCCAGAACTTCGGCATCGACCAGAGCTATGTCCAGCGGTACATCGCCGCCCGCTCCGACGCCGAGGCCCGCAAGGCTGTCTGGCTCGGCGGACTCTTGTACGTGCCGATCTCGGCCCTGTTCTTCCTGATCGGCACCTGCCTGTTCGCCTACTACCACACCCACCCCGGCGGGCTCGCCGAACTCCGGGAGAGCGTCGCGGAACGGCAGCTAGCCGCCGAGGGTGTCGAGGCTGTGAGCCCTGGCTACAAGGAGGCGCTGGCCGTCCGGGCCACCCAACTCGCTCCTGAAGCATTCGGCGACCGGGTCTTTCCGCACTTCATCGGCACCGTGCTCCCCCCGGGGGTCACGGGCCTGCTGATCGCGGCGATCTTCGCGGCGGCGATGAGCACCGTCTCGACGTCACTGAATTCCTCGGCCACGCTGACGCTCACCGATTGGTATCTGCCCCACATCCGGCCGATGGCCGGCGACCGGGAGTCGCTCTGGGTGCTCCGGCTGGCCACCATCGTCTGGGGAGTCGCCGGCACCGGCATGGCCCTGCTGCTCGTCCGGGTCGAGAGCGCGCTCGATGCCTGGTGGGCCCTGGCGGGGATCTTCGGCGGCGGCATGCTGGGGCTGTTTCTGCTCGGGATTGGTTCGAGCCGTCCCAGTTCGCGGGCTGGCATGGTCGGTGTCACCTTCGGCGTGGCCACGATCGCGGCCATGAGTCTGCCGTCGCTCGCCGATTTTCTGCTCGGCTTTCCCGGGGCCTCGACCGCGCACGCCTTCGGCGGGATCCTCGAGGCCGCCTGGCCGGCGTGGCTGGTGCATGTTCATCCGTTTTTGATCCCCGTGATCGGCACGCTGGCGATTCTCGCCGCGGGGCTGGGGGCCGCGGCCCTGGCCGGCCGGAAACGGCCCTGAGCTGTTCTGTGCCGGGCATTTGGGCCCATGCATCAGCGAATGGGGATCACGGCTTCAGTTTCGAGCGGGCCGGCGGGGCTGCTGGCCGTCACCTGAAGACGGACGACGTCACCGCTGGGGAGCGTGCCCTGCCAGGGCAGCTCGAGGAACATGCCACGACGGCGGCCTGTGGGACGGAACCGCGCGGTGGCGTCGGCGGCGGCAATCGTCCAGCTCGCCAGTGGCGGGCTGCCCGGGAGTGCCGTGGCATCGAAGGCGGCCACGGTCAGGTCGGTGGCGAGCGGTGTGAGTCGTTCCCGATCGTCCCGCGACTCGACCACCAGGGCGATGCCTTCGCTTTGGCCATCGTGATCGACGTCGATCACCGTGGCCGTCGAGCGGTTGACCAGCAGCCGTGCCGCCGGGCCGTGGCCCACCGGCTCCTCGTACGACATCTGCACAAGCGCCGGTGGATCGTCGGCGGTCTCGATCGGCCGGGCGTCAGGGTCGATCGAGGCCGTGGCGGGAGCGGGCAGGGAGAGGCTCTCGCCGGGATCGATCGCAGCCGCCGGGCGGCCGGGCTCATCGGGCAGGGGCGGCACGCCCTCGAGAGTGGGCGGGGCCAGGGTCGCGGGTGGCCCAGAGCCGCCGGGGGGCGTTGCTCGGGAGGGCTGGAAGGCCGGGGCGTCGGGCAGGGAGATCGACGGCGGCACGGTCGCTGCCGGCGGCACCGCCGGAGATCGGCCGCGGCCACTGCGGCTTGCCGGGGCTGGATCATCGGCGGCGGAGATCCCCAGTTGTTTCCGCAGGCTCGCGTTCTCGCTCGCGACAACGTCGAGACGGCCGCATTTCTCCTGGAGTTCGTCCTGGAGCTGGTAGATCTGGTCCTCCTGATACCGCAGTTCCCGTTCGAGAAGCTGCTGGTTCAGGTCGCTTTTGCAGCCGACCGCGACCAGAGCCATGAGGCAAAGCCAGCCGGCCCTGCGACCGAATCGTCGCGTGGATCGATCCTGCGGTTTCATGACGCGCCTCCTTGCGCCTCATCGGCCCCGCGGGGCCCGTACGTGTTGGTTGGCGGTTACCGAAGCGGAGGTGGTTACCGAAGCGGCATCCACCCCGAAGAATCAGCCAGCCCCCTTCCCTGTCGGCATGTGCTCGATCACTTCGTCGATCAGCCGGTAGTCAACCGCTTCCTGCGCCGACATGAACCGGTCTCGATCGGTGTCTTCCTCGATCTTCTCCAGGGGATGCCCGGTGTGCTTGAGGAGGATGTTGTTGAGCTTGTGCTTGACGTTCTTGAACTCTTTGGCGTGGATCATGATCTCCTCCGCCGTGCCTTCCATGCCGGCGAGCGGTTGGTGGATCATGATCCGGGCGTTGGGGAGGGCTCGACGCTTGCCCTTGGCACCTGCGGCCAGGAGCACGGCTCCCATGGAGGCGGCCTGTCCGATGCAGTAGGTGGCCACGTCGCAGGTCACGAATTGCATGGTGTCATAGATGGCGAGGCCTGCGGTGACGCTCCCACCGGGCGAATTGATGTAGAGGTGGATGTCGCTCTTCGGGTCGTCCTGCTGTAGGAACAGAAGCTGGGCCACGATGGCGTTGGCCATCTCGTCGTTGACCTGAGTGCCGAGAAAGACGATCCGGTCCTTGAGCAGACGGGAATAGATGTCCATCGCCCGCTCTTCGCGGCCGCTCTTCTCGATCACGTAGGGAATCAGAGGCATGGCTGGTTGATCTCAGGGGGCCAGGACCGCCGCGGCGGGTTCAATCTTTTTCTTCCTCGGCCACAGCCGGCGGTTTGGCGAGGACTTCGTCAACGAGGCCGTAGTCCTTGGCCTCGGTCGCCGACAGGTAGCGGTCGCGGTCGGTGTCTTTGGCGATCCGCTCGATCGGCTGGCCGGTGTGGGCGGCGAGGATGTCGTTGAGGACGGAGCGGGTTTTGATGATCTCGTCGGCCTGGATCTCGATGTCGCTCACCTGCCCGCCGACCTGGCCGTAGGGCTGGTGGATCATCACCTTGGCATGCGGCAGGGCGAACCGCTTGCCCTTCGTGCCACCGGCGAGGAGCACCGCCCCGCCGCTCGCCGCGAGGCCGACGCAGTAGGTCGCGACCGGGCAGGAGAGGATCTGCATCGTGTCGTAAATCGCCATCGTGGCGGTCACGCTGCCACCGGGCGAATTGATGTAGAAGTGGATGTCTTTCCGGCGATTCTCGCTCTGGAGATAGAGCAACTTCATCACCACTTCGTTGGCGTTGCCGTCGTAGATCTCGCCCTGAAGAAAGACGATCCGGTTCTCGAGCAGGAGATCACCGAGCGTCATTGTTCGCTGCCGCTGGTAGTCGCGGTGCGCTGACGAGGCTCGGGGCAGGAACTGGCCAGGCATGGTGTTCATCGCGCTCTGGGGGAATCGGCAGGGGAAACCGGCTGGAGGATGCGGCCAGGTCGATCAGCCGCGGCCGCCCGGCCGGGTGGAGGCTTCGGCATGGGCGGCGACAGGGATTTCCTCTTCACCGACCACGACTCCACACACCGCGTGGTCCACCGCCTCGGTGTCCGGTGCAGGGAATTCAAACGGCACGTCCTTGAACGAGGCGTGGGACGTGATCAGATCGACCGTCTTGCGTTCGATGATCTGGTTGCGAAGCACATCCATCAAGCCCCGCCGCTCGAGGCTGGCCCGCACCCGGCGGGGCGATTCGCCCGCCTGCGAGGCGATCGCCCGGATCTCGGCGTCGTAGTCGGCCGCGGTGTCGGCAATCTGTTCGTCTTCCGCGATCCGCTCGAGAATGAAGTGCTCCTTGAGAGCTCGCGCGGTGCTCGCCATCACCGTCTGCCGCAATTCGTTCACATGCCGGCGGATCGAATCGTCGTCGAAGCCGCTCCGACGGAGTTCGAGAATCGCTCGCTCCAGTTCCCGCTGCGCCTGCCGGCGGAGCAGTTCCGGGGGAAGATCCCAGGATGCCGAGGCTGTGAGCGCCGCTGCCACCTGCTGCCGTACCTGCTTGCGGCGGTGCCACTCCAGCTGTCCCTCGAGCTGCTTCTGCACCGCCTCCCGGAGGGCATCCTCCGTCTCGAAGCCTCCGAGTTCCTCGAGCAAGGCCGGACTCAGGGTCGGGAGTTCGTGCTTCTTGACCTCGAGCAGTTCGAGTTCCAGCGTCACGTCCTTGCCTCGGTACGCCTCGGCGGCGGCTTCGGCGGAGACGCGAACCGTTGCGGTCACGGTCTCGCCCGGCTTGGCCTTGGCGACCATGGCCTCGAAGCCCTCGAGTTCAGCGTCTGCGAAGGAGAGCTTCGGCCGTACAACGATCTCCATCTCCTCGACCCGCGAGAGCAGGTCCTTGCCGTCACGGAAGGAGAGATTGGCGACGACCAGGTCGCCGGCGGCGGCCGGGCCGGTATGAGGAACGTAGCGACCCCGCTCCCGCAGAATATTGCCGAGGGCCTCTTCGATGTCGACCTTCCCGATCTCGCGGGCGGGGCGGTTGATCGCGAGTCCTTTCCACGATGGCAACTCGAAGTCGGGCCGCACCTCGATGGCAAACTCGAACGTGAGCGGGCCTTCCTCGGGAATGACGACCGCGCCGAGATCGAGGTCGGGCTCGCTGATCGGTGCAAGCTTGCCACTCTCCGAGACCTGGGTCATCGCGTCGGTGACGAGCTTGGATCGGATCTGCTCGGCCAGTTCCGTCTTGAACCGGCTGCTGACCAATTGACGGGGAGCCCGTCCGGGACGAAAGCCGGGCAGCAGCGCGGAGGGCATCAGGTCCTTGATCGCGTCATCACGGTAGCGATCGATGTCGGCTCGGGGCACCGTCACCTTCACCCGCCGCTGGCAGGTCGAGACCTCTTCGATGGCCACATCAAGGTCGAGCGGCTGGGCCGCAACGGCTGCCTCGGCAGCGGGGGAGGTGTCGGCCGAGGGAGCATCGATTGCGGGGGACGACATCGGCAAATCCGAGAAGGAAGGAGAAGGGGAAAAGCGGGTGATGGGATTCGAACCCACGACAACCACGTTGGCAACGTGGTGCTCTACCAACTGAGCTACACCCGCGGCGATCAGCCGCCGAGAGGGCCGCCGAGCCTGACTCGAATACCGGCTGCCTTCCCGTGGGAACCCCGCGATTATAGGGCGGCGCCAGGGTGCCGCAAGGTCATCGGTCGCGGGCTCCGGGGATTTCGGGTGGTCTGGGAAAAGGACGCCTGGGAACCCGCGGGCTGCAGGTAAACTTCGGTGGTGAGAGGTCCCGTCCCTTCCGGAAAGCTTGCCATGACTTCGGCGGAGCGATCGCCTCCGGCCCCCGCTCCCCGCCGGGTGACCGTTCACGACATTGCCGCCGCCCGGGCGGCCGGCCGCCCACTCTCGATGGTGACGGCCTATGACTGGCCGACCGGCCGGCTGGCCGATGCCGCGGGAGTGGATTGCGTCCTTGTCGGCGACAGTGTGGCCATGGTGGTCGCCGGTCGGGATTCGACGCTGCCCGCCACTCTCGACCAAATGATCTATCACGGGGAGATCGTGGCCCGGGCTGTGGCCCGCGCGCTCGTGGTGGTCGATCTGCCGTTTCCCCTTCAGCACCTCGGCGTTCGGCGGGCGATTGCAGCGGCGGCTCGGATCCTGAAGGAGACCGGCTGCCAGGCGATCAAGCTCGAGGGCACAGCCGGCCAGGCCGACGTGATCGCCGGGATCGTCGGGGCGGGCATTCCGGTGATGGGCCACGTGGGACTCCGTCCTCAGGCGGTGCATCAGCTCGGTGGCTACCGGATGCAGCGGGATGCCGCCCGGCTCGCTGAGGATGCCGCCGCCGCCGCTGCCGCGGGGGCGTTCGCCGTCGTCCTCGAGTGCATTCCGCGGGCGGTTGCTGCCGAGATCACATCCACGCTGCCGGTGCCGACCATCGGGATCGGCGCGGGGCCCGATTGCGACGGCCAGGTTCTCGTGATGCACGACCTTGTCGGCCTCGCGTTCGACCGCGTGCCGAGGTTCGTCCGGCAGTACGCAGACTCGCGGACGTCGATCGCGGAGGCCCTGGCCACCTGGAGGGCCGACGTCGAACGCCGGGACTTTCCCGGGGCTGCCGAGACGCTGGGGTGAGTCGTGTGGATGGCTACGGCACGACCAGCTCGTCGGAAATCACCACCGGCTTGCCAGCGGTCACCCCGGCGGGCGTCGGCATCCCGGCACCGGCCGGCATGCCGCCCATTGCCCCCATGCCGCCCTCCATCATCACCCCGCCGGCCATGCCTCCATCGCAGTCGTTGCAGCCGCCCATGGCCGCGCCCTGGCAGCCGTTCTGGCACGGCGCCGCCTGCCCGCAGACCCGGGGCGTGGGAGCCGCAGGAGCCTGAGCTCCCGGTGGCACGAAGCCAGGAGGCAGGTGACCGAAGCACTTCTCGTACTTCCAGACCTCGAGAGCGATGTATCGCTCGTTCAACGTCTTGCAACCGATCGACCCGGTGGCGGCCACCAGCGCCGCACCGATCGCCATCGTGGTTCTCCACCCATTCGTGCGCATCCCGCCGTCTCCTCGCCAGGCCCGGCCTTCGCAGGAGCGGATCGCACCCCGCACCAGCGGGCGATTCCGGCGAAAGCCACGCAACACTACCCCATGCAGTGCGCGCGGCAACCGAGTCAGAGCCGCGAAGAACTCGCGAGAAGCGGTTCGGCACGAATCTGACGCGATTGTGCCGCCGGCGGTAGCCGCCGGAAAAAGACTGGAGGGGGAAGCGTTCCCTGCCGGAGGATGGCGAGCGGGTCGTCCCGCCGGTCAGCCCTTGCGATGGCGGATACGGGCCCGCATCCGGCGCTTCTTCTGGCCGAGTTTGCGTCGTCCCTTGCCCGTCTTCTTCACACCCATGAAATAGCTCCAGACCGGCGGCCGACACTCGTCGCGGCCCCCGTAGTTGAAGGTTGTAAGATGGGGAGCAACTGATTTCAAGCGAACCCGCCCCTGGCCCGCCGCATGATCGTGTTCTTTCCCACCTATGCGCGACGGACCCCGCGGGGCTGGCGGGCGACCGTGGCGGGCATGGTATCCCGGCCGCTCCCCGAGCGGAGCCGTCGGCGGGCCATCGCGGTCGCCGTGTTCAAGCGGTTGCTCGATCTGGACGAAGCGGAACTCGAGACCGAAATGTTTCGGCGGCGGGCGGAATCCTTCCTGTTTCAGCGGGTGGCAGGCCGGCGTGTGCGGGTGCAACTCGGAGACCGGCGGATCGAGGCGGGGCCGTCGGACCGCACCGGGCACTTTCTGGCCGACGTCGACCTCGACGAGGGATTCGTGGATGCGCACGCCGTCCGGTCGGAGCCGGCCGGCTGTCCCTGGCTCCCCTACACGGAAGTTCCCGACGATGACGAGCCTGGCGAACCTGGCCCGGGGCAGGGCCGCATCCAAGTGGTGCCCGATACCGGCATCTCGGTGATCTCCGACATCGACGACACCGTGAAGATCAGTAACGTGGCCGACCGGCGGGAATTGCTCCGCAATACGTTCGTGCGTGAGTTTGCTGCCGTGCCCGGCATGCCGGAGGTGTATCGCCGATGGGAGGAGGGGGGAGTTTCCTTCCACTACGTCTCGTCGAGCCCCTGGCAGCTTTCGACCAGCCTCACCAGCTTCCTCGGCACAGCCGGGCTTCCGGCTGGCTCGATGCACTTGAAGCTTTTTCGGCTCAAGGACTCGACCCCGCTGGGGCGGATCACCGCTCGAAAGCGGTCGAAGCGCCGCGTCATCGAGCAGATCCTGTCCGATTTTCCGCTGCGGCGATTCGTGCTCGTGGGAGATTCGGGTGAGAAGGACCCCGAGGTCTATGCTGCAGTCGCCCGCCGACGTCCGGACCAGGTGGCCGGCGTGCTGATCCGGCGGGTGCCGGTTCGCACCGCCGCCAACCATGCGAGTCTGAGGTTCGACAAGCTCGCCCGCCGGCTCCCCACAGGCATCCTTCGCACGTTCACTTCCGCCGACGAACTCCCCCCCGGGCCCGCGTGAGTCAGCCGCGTTACCAAGGGCTTTCGAATGCGTTCTGGTAGTGCTCGATGACCGGCCGGGCTCGAGGCTCCACTGGGAAGGTCACGGCCACGACGTCGATTCGCACGCTCTGATCCTGGAGCCGATGGCGGCGGATGTAGGCGGTCGCCAGTTCGGCGATCCGTCGCTGTTTCATCGGCCCAACCGTTTCTGCCGGGTGGCCGTGGCTCGTGTCGGATCGCGAGCGAACCTCCACGAACACGACGGTCCGGCCGTCGAGGGCCACGATATCGATATCTCCCCGCAACACCCGCTCGCGTCGGCCCAGAATCCGATAGCCCAGCGATTGCAGATGCCGAGCAGCCTCGTCTTCGCCGCGGCGGCCGAGTTCGTCCCGGGCTGAGGGCATCGCGGCCCCTTCGTTGGATCAGGCCTTGGCGGTCGCCGGCTTCTTTTTGGCGGCAGGCTTGCTCTTGGCGGTCGTTTCGTCCCGCTTCTCGCGGAGCCGAGTCGCCTTGCCTGATCGGTCCCGCAGGTAGTAGAGCTTGGCTCGCTTGGCAACTCCGGACCGCTTCACCTCGATGGTCGAGATCTTGGGAGAGTGGAGGGGAAACTTCCGCTCGACGCCCTCGCCCGCGACGATCCGCCGCACGGTGAAGGTCTCACGGCTTCCGCTGCCGGCCTTGGCGATCACCACGCCGTTGAAGATCTGAATCCGCTCCTTGTCCCCTTCGAGGATCCGGGTGTGGACATCGACGGTGTCGCCGATGTCAAACGAGGGAACTTCGGACTTGAGGCTCGAGGCCTCGACGGCGGCGAGAATCTTCCGGTTCATGGGGTGCTCCTCCGGGCCAGGCCCGGCGTAGGTGGGACGGTGGTCCGCCGACGGGTCGCCTCAACGGCCTGTTCCTGACGCCAGGCCGCGATCCGCCGGTGGTCGCCCGAGAGCAGCACCTCGGGCACGTGCAGGCCGCGAAACTCGCGCGGCCGGGTGTATTGCGGGCCCTCTACGAGCCGGTCGGCGCCGGAGAAGGAGTCTTGACGTGCGCTTTCCTCATCTCCCAGCACGCCAGGTACGAGCCGGGCGACGGCATCGACGATCACCATTGCCGCCACTTCGCCTCCGGAGAGCACATAGTCGCCGATCGAAATCTCGTCGGCGGCCACCGTCTCCTTCACGCGGGCATCGAAGCCCTCGTAGCGGCCACAAACGAGCACCAACCGCTGCTCGGCGGCCAGTTCCTCGACGACGGCCTGGTCGAGCCGGCGACCGCCCGGCGTGAGCATCAGCACCCGACCCGCAGGACGAGCGGCCTGCTGGACGGCTTCGATGCACGAGACGACCGGGCCGGGCATCAGCAGCATGCCTGGACCACCACCAAAGGGCCGATCATCGACCTGGCGATGAGGCCCCTCGGCAAAGTCGCGGATGTCGACCAGCCGAATGTCGAGGATCCCAGCCGTCCGCGCTGCACCGAGCAGGCTCCCATCAAGGAAGCCCGAGAACATGCCCGGAAAGAGCGTAAGGATGTCGATGCGCATGACGGGAAGGCTGCCGCGCGGCGGGAAGCGTCGCCGGACGGGAGGGCAAAGGTCTGGGTCGGGCTATTCGCTCTTCGCCTCGTCGGCTGCCGGTTCCGACGCAGAGGACTCGGACGCAGGTTCCGCTGCTGCCACCGCCTCCGTTGCATCAACGGCCTCGGCGGCAGGGGTCTCAGTTACCGCCTCCGCGGCAGGGGCTTCCGCCACCGGCGGCTCGGGCTGCTTGACCTCGGGCACGAAGGCGGGCGGACCGGCGTCGGGCACGATCTTGGGCAGCTTCAGCCGGGCGCGGGCCTGTTCCATCTGCTGCACATGCGTGCCGTTGGTGCCGTACTTCTTGATCAAGACCCGAACGGCGTCGCTGGGCTGAGCACCGACGCTGATCCAATACTCGATCCGCGGACCGTTGAGCGTGCAGCGGGCATCTGTTTCGGGGACATGCGGATCGTAGGTGCCGAGTTCCTCGATCACCCGGCCATCGCGAGGGCTGCGGCGATCGCTCGCGCAGATCCGGTAATACTCTCGGTGCTTCCGTCCCATCCGCTTCATTCGAATCGCAACTGCCACGATCTAGGTCCTCTCGTCTGCCGTACTGATGATGTGTTGAAAATGGCTGGCAGGATCGCGGCCAGTCCGCTACGGAGAGCCGCCGCCGGGTCAGCAACGCCCGGTCGCGGAGCCTGGGAAAGGCCATCCGCCGTAGTCCCGTAGCATATTCGACGCCGGCGGAAACCCAAGAGGCATCCTGAAAACAGGTTTTTTCCGGGAAAAACGCCTCGGACGCAGCGGTCAATCGGCTTCGTGCCCGCCGCCGGATCGCTTTTTTCGCCGGGCGTCTTTTTCCCGCTGCTTCTTGAGTTTCCGCCGTTCGTCGGCCGTAAGCCGCTTGCCGGTGTCTCCCTTGGGCTTGGCCAGCCGGGCGGACGGATTGGTCATTTGGGCCTGCAGACGCTGAACCTGCTGCATCCGTTCCCGCATACCAAGCCCGGCCATGCCCTTCATCATGGCCGCCATTCCATCGAATTGCTTGACGAGGTCGCCGACCTCGTGCGGCTCGACGCCGGCGCCGGCCGCGATCCGACGGCGGCGGGATTGATCGACGAACCGGCCAGGATTCCGCCGCTCGTCGGGGGTCATCGAGTCGATAATGCCGAACAGCCTGTTCATGTCCTTCTCGAGGTCGGCCCCGCCGAGCATCTCCTGCATGCCGCCCATGCCCGGAATCATGCCGAGCACCTTCCCCAGGGGGCCGAGCCGTCTGGTCTGGGAGAGCATCTTCTTGAAGTCGTCGAGCGTGAACTCGCCCGCCTTGAGCCGTTCCTCCTGGCGGCGCATTTCGTCCTGGTCGAACTTCCGCTGGGCCTCCTCCACGAGCGAGACGACGTCGCCCATGCCGAGAATCCGCCCCGCCATTCGTTCGGGGTGGAAATCTTCCAAGGCCTCGATCTGCTCGCCCGTGCCGATGAATTTGATCGGGACTCCGGCCACGCTCTTGACCGAGAGGGCCGCACCGCCGCGGGCGTCGCCGTCGAGTTTGGTCATGATCACGCCGTCGAGTTCGAGTGCCTCGTTGAAGGCCTTGGCGCTGGCGACGGCGTCCTGCCCGGTCATGGCATCGACCACCAGGTAGACCTGATCGGGGCCGACGGTGCGGTCGATCTTGGCGAGTTCCTGCATCAATTCCGCGTCGATCGCCAGGCGACCGGCGGTGTCCAGGATGACCGCGGAGACGTTCTCCTTCCTGGCCCGGGCCACCCCCGCGTTGCAGACCGCCACAGGATCGGTCGCCGCGTCGCCGGGCATGTCGGCCGGAGTGTGAACCGGTACACCAAGCTGCCTTCCGAGCACGGCGAGCTGCTCGATCGCCGCCGGCCGCTGCAGGTCGGCCGCCACGAGCATCACGCCCCGGCCGGTCGAGAGGATCTTCTTGGCGAGCTTGGCCGAGGAGGTCGTCTTGCCCGACCCCTGGAGCCCGCAGAGCATCAGGACCGTCGTGCGTCCGGCCTCGAGATGAAGCGAGTGATCCACCGGCCCCATCAGGTTGACGAGTTCCCGGTGGACGATGCCCACGAGTTGCTGGGCCGGATCGAGCGATTCGAGCACCTTCTCGCCGACCGCGTCTTCGCTCACCCGCTCCAGAAACTGATCCGC
The DNA here is from genome assembly GCA_945891385.1 of Candidatus Kuenenia stuttgartensis. GTDB lineage: Bacteria > Planctomycetota > Planctomycetia > Pirellulales > UBA1268 > QWPN01. The sequence goes on from CAMDDJ010000003.1 coordinate 28,112, forward strand.
CACGTCGTAGGCCACGTCGGCCTCGAGCAGGGCCGTGCGCACGTCCGCGAGACCCTCCCGCATGTTGGCGGCAGTGAGTTTGCCCCGGCCGCGGAGCGACGTGAGGGCGGTGGAGAGCGACGCGGTGAGGGATTCGAACATGGCAGCTTGAAGACGGGGGGAAAGCCCGGAAGTATATCGCCGCGATCACCGCGGCTTCCGGGAGGTTTCCGGAGGACGGGCCGGCGGCCGATGCTCAGCCGGCCCATGGTTGCCGCCGCCGGTATATAACGGAGCACGGACAAGCCGCGGGCACATGGGCCGACCGCGGCCCTGATGAGCCTCGCTCGACCCGCCCATCACCAGGAGGAACCGTCCCGTGAGTTTTCGCAAATCCCTCGACAACGAAGTCGCCGAGGCCCTCAACGAGCAGATCAAGATCGAAGCCTCGGCCGCCTTCCTCTACTTCTCCCTGGCATCGTGGGCTAACGTTCGCGGGTTGACCGGCATGGCCGCCTGGTTCCGAGGTGAGGCCCATGGCGAACTCACCCACATGAACCTGTTCGTCGACTACCTCAATGACCGGGACTACCAGGCCAAGTTCGGCACGATCGAAGCACCCACCTGCGAATGGGCCAGTCCGATCGAGGCGTTCGACATGGTCCGCACTCAGGAGCACGTGCTCCTCCAGCGGATGAACGACCTGATCGACCTGGCCGACAAGCACAACGACCACCTCACCCACAGCTTCCTGACCCAGTTCGTGCCGCAGCAGATCGCCGACACCGCTGAGGCCGACGATGTTCACGACCGGCTGATGCTCGTCGGGGGCGACGGCCACGGCCTGATCCTGATCGACCAGGAACTGGCCCGCGACGCCGAAGCCGAAGCCTGAGGGTAGGGGTCCCCGTGCAAGCCCGAGAGCAGACCGCCGTGCCGTTGTCGGGCTTTCTGCTGGCAGTGGCGGTCTGTCTCCTCCCCGCGGTCTGTCGAGGGCTCGACTTATCCATCTCGGACACCGGCGCCGTGGCCGGGAGCGACCAGGTCTGCACGGTCGCGATCCAGCGGGCGATCGATCGCGTCAGTGCCGCCGGGGGCGGCCGGGTGACCGTGCCGGCCGGTGTATTCACGACCGGAGCGGTCACGCTGAAGCAGGGGGTCGAACTCCACCTGGCCGCGGCCGCGGTGCTCCTGGGCTCGACCGACCTGGCGGACTATCCCAAACAGATGACCAGGATCGAGGGGCATTTCGAGCCTTGGCGGCCGGCGGTCGTCAACGCCTCCGGGCTGACAGGCGTGAAGATCACCGGGCCGGGCACGCTCGATGGCAACGGCCGGCCCTTCTGGCAGGCCTTCTGGCAGCGGCGGGCCGAGAATCGGAAGTGCACGAATCTCGAGGTGGAGCGGCCCCGGCTCGTGTACCTGGCTGAATGCCGAGACGTGACCGTCTCAGGCATCAGCCTGAAGGATTCCGGGTTCTGGAACCTCCACCTTTACGCCTGCCGCGACGTGCTCGTGGAGGGCGTGACGATCACGGCCCCCCATGGCGATCCGCCCGCGATCGTGGGAGCCGAGCAGCCCTGGGACGAGGTGGCGATCAATCGGGCTCCCAGTTCCGATGGAATCGACGTCGACAGTTGCCAGCGGGTCACGATCCGCCGGTGCCTGATCTCGGTCGGTGACGACTGCATTGCGCTCAAGGGCACGAAGGGGCCGCTCGCGCTCGCGGATGAGTCGAGCCCGCCGGTGGAGCACATCACGATCGAAGACTGCGATTTCCAGAGCGGCCACGGCGCGGTCACCTGTGGCAGCGAGGCCACGATCGTGCGGGATGTGACCCTCAGAAACTGCCGACTCGGCGCCGATGTGCCGCTCGTGCGGCTCAAGCTCCGCCCCGACACGCCGCAGCTCTATGAAGGGATCGTCGTGGACGGCATCCAGGCAACCGACGCCCAGGCGATCTTCGACGTCAAGCCCTGGACGCAGTTCTTCGACCCCCAGGGGCACGCGCCGCCGCAGTCGATCGTTCGCGACGTGACCGTTCGCAACGTGACCGGTTCGTTTCGCTCGCTCGGCGAACTGCGAGGCAATCCCGGCGATCTGATCGAGCAGATCAGGCTCGCCGATCTCGGCATCACCGCCGAAACGCCGCGACTGACCGTGGCTGAAGGGCAGGCCCTCGAATGCACCGACGTGCTGGTCAACGGAGAGTCGTTTTCGCTGGGCGAACCGGCGACGGCCGCACGTTGAGCGGACGGACGCGACGAACCCCAACTGCTCCCCGCGGTGACGAGCCGCCCGGATCGGGACGCGGCACACGACGTGCCGCGGTTCTCCCGACGCGTGGCCGGCGAAGGCGGCGCGTCACCGCGGGGAGCAGCCAAGAGCCATTCAGCTGAAGGTGCCCTCGGCATGCCCGACCGGGGCCCCCATCGGCACTCCGGCGGGCAGCGACGACATTCCGCCTTCGCAGCAGGGAGCCGCGGCCGGCATTCCGCCGCACGGCTCACAGACCGGGCCGCAGGGCGCGGCCATCGGTGGCGGGCAGTCACCGCCGCCGCAGGGTGAGCGGAACTCCATGAACGACGGACGGCGGCAGTTGCCACCCATGCAACTGCTGCACCCCGGCGCGGCAGCCAGGGCAGCCAGGGCGAGCGCCAGACATCCGAACCGCACCATGACGAATCTCTCCGGGAAGGCGACCGGCAGCGAGGCCGGCGGCGACGGGAACGAGGGGAAGGACATGGCGTCGGTCGCGACGCCATCCAAACAGTAGCTCACGATTCGTGACCGTGACGGTGAGGGCCCCTGAGAAACCCGCGCGGCCAGACAGCGCGACCCGCAGGTCCGGTCGTAGCGGTCGTGCCGGGTGGCAAACCCTGGCACATTCTCCGCTCCAGGGCATGCCGCGCCGGGCCGCATGCTACGGTTGGATCGTCGCCGCCAAACCCGATTCGTCGGCTTCTGGCGGCCGCCGGAACCGACGCCGATATCTGAGCCATGTACCCGCAGTTGTACCGCCGCCGTTTCGCCGTTGTGGTCGCCTTGTTCGTGGGCGGGGCGGTCGCCGCCTGCCCGGGGGCGACGTTGACCGACGCCGTCACGGAAGGGCCAGTCGCTGGCGAGGTCGATCTCGAGGCGGAATGTTCCTCGGGGCTCGACGTCTGGATCGCGAGTACCCGCCGCCTGCCGGGTATCTGCCGCGGCCCCGCTCCTGCTGATTTCGGAGTCGAGCGGCTGGCAGGCGGCGGCTCCTGCCGGTTCTGGGAGCGATCCGATCTCGATTCGCTGCTGGCGTCGCCCGACCGGCCGCTTGTCATCTTCGTTCACGGGAATCGGTACGACGCCGGCGATGCCAAGTCGCAAGGCATCGAACTTGCTCGCCGCCTGGCGGCATGCCGGCCCGGCAATCGATCGCCCCGCGTCGTCATCTTCTCCTGGCCGAGCCAGAAACAAGGAATGCTGCTCAAGGATGGCCGGCGGAAGTATGAGCGGGCGTATGCCGACGGCCACTATCTCTCCTGGTTCCTCGGGCAGGTGCAGCCGGAGCAGCCCGTGGGAATCGTCGGCTATTCCTTCGGGGCGCTCGTGGCCGCCGAAGCGCTCGAGGATCTCTCCGGCCAGGATCTGCCGGCCTTCCCGGGCCAGCGTTGGGCCAACCGGCCGGGCCGCACCCACCTCGTCTTCGTCGTGCCCGCGATCCGGAGCGACGCCGCCGCACCCCGCGGGCCTTTCCGCAGCATGCTCGACGGCCTCGATCGCTTCACGCTCGTGATCAATTCCCGCGACGAGGCGCTCAAGTTTTTCCCGCTGCTCGAACCCGAGGTGCAGTCGGAGGCGATGGGCTACGTGGGCATGCCCCGACGTTGGCTGCCCGACGGACTCGAATACGTGGCCACCGACGCGGCGAGCGTCGTGGGCAAGATGCACACCATGCGGCGATACCTCGATTCGGGAGTCCTCTCGAATCGGATCGCCGGCGGCCTGCTCGACGGCATCGCCGACGAGTAACCCCCGCCCCGGTCAGGCAGCCCGGCGGGCAGGGCCAGCCGCCTCTCGGGCGATCCTGGCCTCGACCATCATTCGCACCACGTCGGGCATGGTGTAGGTCGCCGTCCAGCCGAGCCGCGCGGTCGCCCGCCGGGTGTCGGCCCGACCGCACGCGATCTCGCTCGGCCGCACGAGTCGCGGATCGCGTGTGACATGCCGCCGCCAGTCGAGGCCGACCGTCGCGAAGGCCGCCGCCACGAACTCCTCGAGGCTCGTCGTTCTGCCGGTGGCGATCACGAAGTCCTCGAGTTCGTCGAGTTGCAGCATCTGGTGCATGGCCACCACGTATTCAGGCGCCCAGCCCCAGTCACGGCGGACGGAGAGATCACCGAGCGTGAGCGACTCCTGCTCCCCGCGGGCGATGCGGCAGGCCGCGGCCACGATTTTCTGGGTGACGAACCGCTCCGGCCGCAGGGGGCTCTCGTGGTTGAACAGGATTCCGGTGGCGGCGGCGATCCCGTAGGCCTCACGGTATTGGGCGATCTGCCAGAACGAGGTGGCCTTGGCGATGCCGTAGGGGCTCCGCGGCTTGAGCACGGTCGTTTCGCTTGCCGCCTCATCGCCGGCGTTGCCGAACATCTCGGAGCTGCCCGCGTTGTAGAGCCGCACCGGTCGGCCCAGCATCCGGATCGCCTCGAGAAGGTTGATCGTACCGACCACGATGCTCTCGAAGGTCTCGACCGGCTGGTCGAAGGAGAGCCCCACGCTCGTCTGGCCGGCGAGGTTGTAGATCTCGTCGGGCTGGGCCTTCTTGAGCGCTTGGAAGGAGGAGCGAAAGTCGACGAGCGACATCGAGACCACGCTCACGCGGTCGCGGATGCCGAGGGCGGTGAGTCCCTCGAATCGGCCATGCGCATCGCGGCTGGTGCCGACGACGGTGTAGCCGAGGTCGAGGAGGTGGGCGGCGAGGTAGGCACCGTCCTGACCGCCGATTCCGCAGATCACGGCGGTCCGGCCGGCGTAGTCACGGCGTGGATGGGGCGGGGAGGGCATGGCGGCCGGACGGTAGCAGTCCGCCCGTGGCCAGCCAACGCCAAATCGCCCGTCGATCGAGGTCTGAAACGGTCTGCCGCCGGGCTCAGCCCCCGCTGGCAAACCAGGCGGCGGTACGGGCCAGGCCGTCGGTCAGGCTCACCTCGGGTCGCCAGCCGAGGACCGTCGCGGCCGAGGCCGGGTCGACCATGTTGCTGCGAAGGTCGCCAGCCCGGGCCGGACCATGTTCGGGCAGCGGGAGAGAGGCCGGCTTTCCACGGGCGGCGAGCACGTCCTGCATGGCGCCGCGGATCATCGCCTCGAGCTCGTTGACATCCGCGCCGTGGCCGGTGCCGATATTGAGGCTCACGAGCGAGCCGGACCGCACCTGCGGCAGATCGCCCGTGAGGGCCACGAGGTTGGCCCGGGCCACGTCGGGGCCATAGATGTAGTCCCGCACGTACCGCCCGTCGCCATTGATCCGGGCGGGTTCGCCGGCCAGAAACTTTTTGCAGAAGATCGCCACCACGCCCGCTTCGCCATGCGGATTCTGCCGCGGGCCATAGACGTTGGAGTAGCGCAGGGCCACCGTCGCCAGGCCGTGCTCGCGGGCATAGAACTCGAGATACCGCTCCCCGACCCACTTCGTGATCCCGTAGGGGCTGACCGGATTGGCGGGAGTATCCTCCGGAGCTGGAGTGGTGACGTCGCCATAGAGCACGCCGCCGGACGAGGCGAACACGACCCGCTTCGACCCGTGCCGGACGGCGGCGTCGAGCACGTTGACGAGGCCGATCACGTTGACGCGGGCATCGAAGGCCGGCTCCCGGACCGACCGGCTGACCGACATCTGCGCCGCCTGATGGCAGACGGCGTCCGGCCGTTCGGCGGCGACGACCCGCTCGACGGCGTCGGCATCGGCGATGTCGGCGACATGGAGCGGCACGCCCGCCGGGAGGTTTTCGCGGGAGCCGCTCGAAAGGTCGTCGAGGACCGCCGCCGAGTGGCCCGCCGCGAGGATTGCATCGACGATGTGGCTGCCGATGAAGCCCGCCCCGCCGGTGACCAGAATTTTCATGAATGCCTCGGAGGGGAAGAAAGGGAATGGGCCGGAGCCATGCCGGGGAATCTGCCGCGGATTCCGCCTGGTCGCAGGTTTTCCGGGAGCGGTAGCATACCCGCCGCATGATCCTGATCCACGAGCGTTACACGTCGTCCGATTCCATCCGCGAGGCGGAACTGGCCCGGGTGCGGCAGCTCAACGCGGCGGCCGGACTGTTCGCCGCCATCCAGCCGGTGGCCGACGGCGGGCGGAAGACCTTCGCCGACCTGTTCGCCCTGGCCGCCGAGCGGTTCGCGGGGGACCTGTGCGTGGTGGCCAACAGCGACATCGCCTTCGACGACTCGCTCTCCCGAGTCGAAGAGCTTTTCGAGCGGCACGACCGCCCGCTGCTCGTGGCCTTGTCTCGCTGGGACGATCCCTCCGGGCCGTCGATGGAGGGCCGGATCGATCCGACGACCTGGCGGTTCTATTCTCATTCCCAGGACACCTGGATCTTTCGCGCCGGACACCTGCCTCCCTTCGACGCCCGGTTTACGCTGGGGATTCCCGCCTGTGAGAGCCGGCTGGCCTACGAGGCCGTCGCGGCTGGGGTGGCCGTGCTCAATCCGGCGCTCTCGATCCACACCTGGCATCACCACGCCTCGGCCGTCCGGAGCTGGCGGTTGCAAGACGCCTACAAGGGGCCGCTCTATTTCCCCCGGCTGACGACGCTCGAGGCCGACGGCTGCGAAGGGTATGTGCTCGATCGGAGCCGCTGGAAAACCCGCAAGCAGGTGCTCCGGTCCTGACGTCCGCGGCGCGTCGAGGCAGTGGGTGAACGCGAGCATGCTCTTCAGAAGAAGCCCCAGACCCGAGTCCCGCGGACGCTGGGCCGTTCGGCGAGACCTGTGCGAGGTTTGACCCGCGGTTCGGGCTCCGTATCCTTCCTGTGGGAGAATACCTCGCATGGGACCACCCGCCGGATGGAAGATCGCGATCCGGGCCGGGCTGGTGCGGCGGGGCTTCAGCCTCGTTGAACTCTTGGCGGTGGTCGCCATCATCGGCACGCTCGTGTCGCTCTCGCTGCCGGCCGTGCAGCAGGCCCGTGAGTCGGCCCGGCGGAGTTCGTGCGGCAACAAGCTCCACCAGATGGGCCTCGCCTTGACGGGCTACGAATCGGCCCGCCGGAGTTTTCCACCCGGTGACGATGCGATCAGCTTCCGTCACCATGCCTGGAGTTCGTTCATCCTGCCGTATCTCGAGGAAGCGAACCTCGGTCGCCGGATCGATTATTCGCGTCCCTGGAACGCCCCCGGCGGCAACGCGGATCTCGCCGACCAGGTCGTCTCCACCTACGTCTGTCCCGCGGCCATGGAGCGGTTTCCCGGCAAGCAGGATTACGGCGGCATCCTCGGCACGAGTGTGAACCTTTCGGACGATGCCGTGCTGCCGCCTGGCTTCGAGCACGGCGGCGTGCTCTACGCGACCGCCGCCGCCTGTCCGCGGCCCTGCCGCACCGCCGAGATCACCGACGGACTGTCTCACACCCTCGTGGTCACCGAGGGCGTGGACCGCGGGTTCGCCGACGCCGACAGCCGGTCGCCGATCGGCAATGCCCGCTGGGCCTGCGGTACCAACTGCTTCCTCCACAACTCGCCGGTGCTCAACACCCGCGAGGTGGATGGCTTTCGCAGCAACCATCTCGGCGGCGTGCTCGGCCTGTTCGGGGATGGACGGGTGGCGTTCATGACCGACCAGACGAGTCCGCTGGTCTTGATCGCGGCCTGTACGAAGGCGGGCGGGGAGACCGACGCAACGCTCCCGTGAGCGGCGAGCCGGCGGAAGCCGGGCGTTCTGCGGGTTTTTTGCCGGTTTTGACCCTGCCGTTCGGACCTGTAGGATACGAGAGGCTGATGGAAGGCGGTGGAGGCGGCTCCGTCGACCTTCTCCAGACTTGCCACTCACTCGCTCGTCGTTCGCTTGCCTTTGAAAGGGTTTCGCCATGATTCAGCGCACTGTTTCGGTCGCTGCCGCCTTCGCGGTTGTCGTCGCCATCTCCGCCAGCGTGTTCGCCGGCGGTGGCACGCAGATTCCGATCCGGATGAAGAACGTCGGCCCGGCCGCGGTGGCCGTCGCTGCTGGACCCAATGCCGCGACCGAGAGCCAACTGATCAGCGGTGCCCGGACGCTGGCTGCCAACGGAATCTCGCAGTTCTCGGTGCCGCAGGGCTCCTTCAAGGCACTCGCGGCCAATCCCAGCACCCCTTCGACCGTCAACAAACTGCGGACCTTCGACACCCGCACGTTCAAGACGATTTATCTCTATGCCCAGCAGGACGGCACCACGGCGACGCTCGTCGGCGCTCCTGGTGGCGTCAAGTTCTGAGCGAAGCCGGTGGCGATCGCCCGATCGCTGCCAGGATGAGCGACTGACAAGACATGACGGCGGACGGATCGGCTTCGGTCCGTCCGCCGTTCTCGTTCAAGGCACCAGGCCATGACCGCCGACTCCCGCCCCGCGCTCTGGATTGCGGCGATCGTCAGCACGGGGGTGCTCGTGGCGGCGCCCTGGCTCGCCGAAGAACTGGTGCCGGCAGGTTGGCTCGGCTGCGGCGGAGGGCTGATGCTCGTCACCGGCCGCCGCGGCTGGCGAACGGAACTCGCCGTGCTGGCGGCTGCCACGCTCTCCATTGGCCTGGCCTTTCACTGGACGCCGGCGGTGCTCGCCGATGCAACCCGCTCGAGCACTGCTGTCGGGTTTGCCTTCGCCACGCCGATCGTGCTCTGGGATGCCTGCCGGCTGGCGATCCCTTTCTGGCTCGTCGCCCGGTTCATCTCCGACCCGCGAAACGCCTGGCTCCCGGCCGGACTCGCCGCCGTTGTGGTGGAGGCCGTGATGCCGGGGGTGTTTCCCTGGAAGCTGGGCTACTCACAACTGGCCTGGCTGCCGGTGGTGCAGTCGGCCGATCTGCTCGGTCCGGAGGGCCCCACCTTCATGCTGTTCGCCGCCGCCGGGGTGCTCGTCGTGCTCGGCGGGCTTCTGTCTCAACACCGCGGGACCCCAGCCACGTTGATCGCCGTTGCCGCCGTGGGTGTGACGGTCGCGAATCTCGCCTACGGCTGGTTTGCCATGGGGCGGGAGACGGCCCGGATCGCCGCCGCGCCGAGCCTGCGGCTGGCGCTCGTCCAGGCCGACCCCGATCACGCCACCGCGGTGGAGACGCTCCAATCGTTGTCACGCCGGGCCTGCGGTGACGCCCTGCGGCCCGAACTCGTCTGCTGGCCGGAGTGCAGCGGGGGCTCGTATGAAGAGGGGCTGACGGCCTTTGCCGATGAAACGGAGGTGTTTCGTCGATCCCGCGAGCCGCTTCGGGGTCTGCGGCCGTGGCCCAAGCCGGACTGTCCTCTCTTGTTCGGTGGCCGCATCTACCGCGGCTATCGCGAAAAACCCGAGCGGATCTATCAGGCGGCCCTACTCCTCGACGAGCGCGAGGCACTGGTCGGTTCATACCACAAGCGGCACCTGATGCCGTTCGGCGAATATGTTCCCTTTGCCGACGTGATTCCGGAACTCAGGCTCTCGTTTCCCGTGACTGTGCCTTACGACACGGGCGGCGAGCCGGAGGTGATCGTCTGTGGACCAGCCCGGATCGGTAGCCTTCTCTGCTACGAAGACATGGTGCCGGTCGCGGCGGCGGCGGTCGTCGAGCGGTCGGCCAACCTGCTCATCTCACTGATTCACGGGGCGGCCTTCACCAACCCGCTCACGCTCCTCCAGCACCGCCTCCTCGCACAGCAACGCGCCATCGAACTGCGGCGGTGTCTGGTGCGGTGCAGCTCCACGGGCGAGACCTGTGTGATCGAGCCGACGGGCCGAATCAGCGGGCGGCTCCCGCTGGGTGTCGAGGGAATCCTCCTGGCTGACGTGCCCCTCCTCGAAGGCACCACGGCCGCAACCCGCCTCGGCTCTGCATTTCCCGCGGCCTGCGGGCTTGGACTCGGCGGTCTCGCGGCGGGCCGCAGGCTGCGGAGATTGGGGGCTCTCGGCCGTGGATGCGAGGCCTGAGCGGCCGACCGGCCTTGCGGTGACGCCCGGAAGTGTGGGATAGCCCCGCGCGACGCCGCGTTTTGCCGAGTGTTGTCCGGACCAGCTGCGGCGGGTCGATCCCGGGAACGAACCCAGCCAAAGTCGTTACCCCCTGCCAAAGCGGATACCCCTGCCAAAGCGGATACCCCTGCCCATGCGGATGCCTCGCTTGTTTCGAAAGCCCCGCTCGCGTCGCAGCCCGACGCTCCCTCCCGACCTTGATCCGGTCGCCCGGCGGGTGATCGAGCGGGTGGCTCCATACACGATGACCAGCCCGGAGCGGATCCTGGCGGTCCGCGACGCCGTCACGCATGTCTGCCGGCACGGGATCGAAGGAGACATCGTCGAATGCGGTGTCTGGCGCGGCGGCAGCATGATGGCCGCCGCCCTGACGCTTCTCGAACTCGGCCATGCGCGACCGCTGCATCTCTTCGACACCTTCGAGGGCATGCCGCCGCCAGGATCGATGGATCGCGACATCGGTGACGTCGCCGCCGAGGAACTGCTGGCGGTTGAGGATCGGGAGACCGGCAGCACCTGGGCCTTCGGTCCGCTCGCCGAGGTCCGGCAGAACCTGGCATCAACCGGTTATCCGGAGCATCTCGTCCGCTATATCCAAGGACGGGTCGAGGAGACGCTTCCCGAGCGGGCGCCCCCGCGGATCGCCGTGCTTCGGCTCGACACCGATTGGTACGAATCGACCAGGCACGAACTGATCCATCTCTTTCCGCGGCTTGCCGTCGGGGGTGTCCTGATCATCGACGACTATGGCCACTGGAAGGGTGCCCGGCAGGCGGTGGACGAATACCTCTCAGTGACCGGCGTCCAACTCTTTCTGTCTCGGATCGACTACACGGGACGCATCGCCGTCAAGCTTGCATCCTGACCCCTCTTGGACCTCATGTCGTCTGTTCCCATGATCCGCTTCGCCTCCCGCCGCCGTCCTCGACCGATCACCAGCAGCCGGCTCAATCTGGGCTGCGGCGAACATCGGCATCCGGATTGGACCAATGTCGACCTGGCTCCGGCGGGCGACGACGTGATTTCCTGTGATCTCCGGCAGCCGCTTCCGTTTCCGTCGGAGTCGTTCACGGCCGCCTATGCAGCGCACGTCCTGGAGCACCTCGCACCGATCGAGGCTCGGCGGCTGCTCGGCGAGATGCGGCGGTTGCTCGCATCCGGCGGGATCGTGCGGATCGTGGTTCCCGACCTCGAGGGGATCGTGCGGGCGTACCTCACGAGCCTGGAGCAGGCGGCCGCGAGCCCCACTCCGGACCGCCGCTGGCAGCACCGCTGGATGACCGTCGAACTGCTCGACCAGCTCGTGAGGGGCCGCTCCGGTGGTGCGATGCGCCGTTGGTGGAGCTGTGAACCGGTGCCGTGTCGGGAGTTCATCGAGTCGCGGCTGGGGCAGGAAGCGGCTCGCGGCATCGCCGCCCTCGCGGCGCACCGCGAGCTCCACGCCGAGCCGCTGATGCCGCCGGGCGAGATCCTGCTGGCCGAGCCGCCAAGTCCGCGCGAGGTCGCCCGATTCGAGGCCCGCGGCGAGCGACACCGCTGGATGTACGACCGGATCTCGCTCGCCGATCTCCTCGTCGAGGCCGGCTTCACGGATGTCCGGCAGACCGACGCCGTGACGTCGCGGATTCCCGACTTCGCCGCGGCTCGGCTCGATGCCGACGAGTCAGGCCGCCCCCGGAAACCCGACTCGCTCTACCTCGAGGGCGTGAAGACATGATGTCGGCCGCCGTGCCTCGGAACCAGCCGCGGATCGCTTGTCTGGCAACCCACGGGGGCCACGCCGGCGGTGCCGCGATTGCGATGGAACGGCTGGTGTCCGGCCTGCGCGGTGCCGGCGTTGACGTCGGAATCGTCACCCGGGCGAATTGTCCGTGGCCGCCCGCGATCCGCCGGCTCGACCGACGGATCCGCCGGAAGATCCGCCATGGTCGCACGCCGCTGTCCAACACGCTGTTCACGGCCGACTGGCCGGCCTGGGATCTCTCGAGCCACCCGGCCGTGACCCGCAGTAACGTCGTGAATGTCCACTGGGTGGCGGGGTTTCTTGCGGCCGAGGGCATTCGCCGGATCGTCGCCTCGGGCCGACCCGTCGCCTGGACGCTGCACGACATGCGGCCCTTCACCGGCGGTTGCCACTACGCGGCAGGCTGCACCGGCTTCACGACCACCTGTCAGGGCTGCCCGCAACTGGCTCCGACCGTTGCGGAACTGGCAGCCCGCGGGCTGGCCCGCTCCCGCCGTCGACTCCACGGCGTCCCGCTGACCTTCGTCGCGCCGAGCCACTGGCTGGCGGGCGAACTCGCCCGCTCGAGTCTCTTCGATCCCGACAGCCACGCGGTCCAGGTCATCCCCAACGGCATCGATCTCGCTCTGTTCACAGCCGGTGACAGGGCCCAGGCCCGGCGGGCGTTGGGCCTGCCCGCCGAGGGACTGGGGATCCTCTTGGGCAGCGTGTCGCTCGACGAGCGGCGGAAGGGAGGCGACGCAGCCGTGGCGGCGATCGCTCGCACGGCCGCAGATGTCGCTGCGTCGTCCGACGCCGGTCCGCAGCCCTTCGTGGTGACGTACGGGGCCGGTGGATCGACCGTGCCCGGCCTGCCGTGTCGGCATCTGGGCACGGTGAACGAGGCGGGAGTCCGCCAGGCGCTCCATGCCTGCGACGTGCATCTCACCATGGCCCGCGAAGACAACCTGCCCAACACGGTGGTCGAGGCGATGGCCTGCGGCGTGCCCGTGGTGGCGGCTGCGGCCGGAGGCCTGCCCGAGATGATCGCTCACGACCGCACCGGCTGGCTCGTGCCCGTCGATGACACCGCGGCAGCCGCAGCGATTCTCGGAGCGTTGTGCCGGGATCCGCTCCGGGCCGCCGCAGCCGGCCGCGAGGCCCGTCGCCATGCCGAAGCCGCCTGGGACGTCCGGCTCCAGACCACCCGCTACCTCGAGCTGGCCCGGAAACTCACGGCTGGGCATGCGCCGTCCACCAACGGCAATGCTGCCTCCGGCGGCGACGGCGTCCCTGCGCCGCTCACGCCGGCCGTCGCGCCCTTCGCCCATCCGGCGGCTCGACTGCGGGCTCCACTTCGCCGCCTCCGCCGCACCGCGTCGCTCCCGTGGAGGCGAGCCGCCTGAGCTTGCGCATCAACGTGACCCAGAGCCTCCCCATGCCGCCGCTCGACGCCGCCGACTTCACGGCGGCGGTGTTTCCCGAGCACGCCTTTCCGCCACTGCCGGAACACGCCGACGAGTACTACGCCGCCTGCCGCCGCGGCTACGCCATCATGGCCGCCAGTCGTGTCGCGATCGCCGGCCTGGCCCGCAACGTGGGAGCGATCCTGCCGCTGACGATCAAACGGGTGGAAAACCTGGCCCGCTGCTTCGCCGACTATCGGGTGGTCGTGTTCGAGAACGACTCCGAAGACGACACCAAACTGCTCCTGGCCCGGTGGGGCCGAGGCAATCGGCGAGTCTTGGTGACGAGCGAGGATCTCGCTGACCCAGTGAACCCAACCACCCGCTGTCTCGACCGTGCCGCGCGGATGGCCTTCTACCGCAGCCGGTGCCAGGAGACAGTCCTCGACCATTGCCACCGGTACGACGCGGTCATGCTGCTCGACTTCGATGTGCAGGGCGGCTTCAGCATCGACGGCGTGGCCAACAGTTTCGGCCATCCCGGCTGGGACTTCGTCGGTTCCAACGGTCTGATCTGCCGGCGGGACGGCCTGCGGATGAATGCCCTGCGGCAATACGACACCTGGGCCTTGCGGTTCGACGCGGCGCTCACCCCGCTCTCGACGGCGGCGGCTGGAGGCATGGTGTACGACCGCGGCGCCGGGCTCGTCCCTGTGACGAGTTGCTTCGGCGGTCTCGGGATCTACGCGCTGGACGCCTACGCCGCGGGCCGCTATGGCACCGACGATCTCGAGCATGCCACGTTCCACCGAACCATGATCGCCGAGGGCTATTCACGGCTGTTTCTCAACCCCAGCCAGCTTGTGATCTACGGCCGGCGGCATCGGTTCGGCGACGGCGTCGTCGCGAGGTTGCTCCAGGGCTGGGCGCGGCTCGGCGGCCGCCAACGGAGCGACGAACTCTTCGCCCGAACCCGGCGGCTGGCGGCCGGTCCTGTCCCTGCGCCGGCTCGCCGCCGCGCAGCCTGACGCAAAAAGGGGACGCAGTTCGTTGCCCGCCACCCAGGCGGCGGGAGGCGGGCGAGCCGGCGCGTGCAGCGTCTCGAGCGGGGAGGCATACTAGGCGGGTCTGGGTGGCCCGCGCCGCCGTGTTCCCTGTTCCCCTCCGGGAGACCCGATGGCCACCGTTTCCGACGCCGCCCGGCTGGGCGATGACGATGTCGCCGCGCTCGACCGCCTTCGGGCGATCCACGCCCGGCTCAAGGCCGAACTCGGCCGGGTGATCATCGGCCAGGAGGAGACGATCGAGCGGCTCGCGATTTGCCTCTTCGCCCGGGGGCATTCGCTGCTGATGGGCGTGCCGGGCCTGGCCAAGACGCTGCTCGTCAGCAAGCTGGCCGAAACGGTGTCGCTCAAGTTCAGCCGGATCCAGTTCACGCCCGACCTGATGCCGATGGACATCACCGGCACCGATATTCTTCAGGAGACGGCCGACGGGCGACGGGAATTCCACTTCGTGCCCGGCCCGGTGTTCGCCAACATCGTGCTGGCCGACGAGATCAACCGCGCGCCTCCCAAGACCCAGGCCGCGATGCTCGAGGCGATGCAGGAGCACCGCGTGACCGTGGTGGGCAAGACCTTCAAGCTCGAGCCACCGTTCTTCGTCTTGGCCACGCAGAACCCGGTCGAGCAGGAGGGCACCTACCCGCTGCCGGAGGCCCAGCTCGACCGGTTCATGTTCCTCGTCGAACTCGACTACCCGAGCGAGGAAGAGGAGGTCGCGATCGCCCGGACCACGACCGGCGAGGCCCCGCCTGCGCTCGAGCATGTGCTCACCGGTCCCGAGATCGTCGAATATCAGCAGCTGGTGAGGCGGGTGCCGGTGCCCGACCACATCTACCGATTCGCGGCGCGGCTCGTGCGAAAAACGCGGCCGCGCGGCGAGACCGCCCCCGCCTGGCTCAAGCCGCTCGTCTCCTGGGGGGCGGGGCCGCGGGCCGTGCAATATCTCGTGCTCGGGGCCAAGTCGCGGGCTGCCCTGGCAGGCAGCTACATGGCGCGGCTTGAGGACGTCGAGGCGGTGGCGGCGCCGGTGCTCACCCACCGGCTGATCACCACCTTTGCCGCCCAGGCCGAGGGCATCGACGCCAAGGCGATCGTGGCCCGACTGGTCAAGGAAACGATTGACGAAGAGGCGGGGTGAGGGCCCCGTCATGTTCTCCGACCGCCAGCCCCGCAGCTTTCTCGATCCGGCCGCACTCGCGCGGCTCGCGGGTGTGCCGCTGGTCGCGCGACGGCCGATGGTGGGCAGCGTGTCGGGCCGGCATGCGAGCCCCCATCGAGGCTCGAGCGTCGAGTTCGCGGAATACCGCAAGTATGTACCCGGCGATGATCTGCGGCGGCTCGACTGGCGGGCCTTCGGCCGATCAGACCGGTTTTACGTCAAGGAATATGAGGCCGATACCAATCTCCGGCTCATGCTCGTGCTCGACACGAGCGGGTCGATGGCCTACCACTCGATCAAGCCGGCGGCCGTCCCGGGAGTCCAGCCGCTCTCGAAGCTCGACTACGCCCGGCGGATCTGCGGCGGGCTCGGGTATCTCGCCAGCCAGCAGGGCGATGCGGTGGGCATCACCTGCGCCGCCGGTGGAATCGTGCGGAGCCTGCCGGCCCGGCGGAGTCCGGCCCATCTGCGGCTGGTCTTCGATGTGCTCGACGAGGCCGCGCCCGCGGGGCCCACGCGGCTGCCCGACGTACTGCACGAACTGGCCGAGACGACCCGGCAGCGGGCGCTGGTCGTGATCGTGTCTGATTTGTTCATGCCGCCGGAAGACCTGGCCAGTGCCTTCGGCCACCTCCAGTTCCGACGGCACGACGTGGCGGTGTTTCAGCTGCTCGATCCGCAGGAGCTCGCCTTCGACTTTCAACGGCCGACCCGGTTCCTCGACCTCGAAGGCGGCGGCACGATCTTCGCCGATCCGATCGAGATCGCCGACCGCTACCACCAGGCCGTGGCCGCCTATCTCGAGCAGCTCCGCGGGATCATGCTCGAGACGGGCGTGGACTATCACCGGGTGGCCACCGACGGGCCCGCCGAGCAGGTGCTGGCCCGGTTTCTGGTGGGCCGGGCGGCCGGGAGGAGCCTGCGATGACGTTCCTCCAGCCCTGGGTGCTCGCGGCGCTGCCGCTGGTGGCGTTGCCGCTGATCATCCACCTGATCAATCAGCGGCGATTCCAGACGGTGCAGTGGGGCGGCATGATGTTCTTGGTGGCAGCGAAGGCGCTTTCGAGCGGCTACTCGCGGCTGCGGCACTGGCTGATCATGCTCCTGCGGATGCTGGCGGTGGCCGGTGTGATCCTGGCGGTGGGACGCCCCTTGTCCCGAGGCTGGCTGGCGCTGGCCGGCGGTGGCCGGCCCGACACGGCGATCGTGATCCTCGACACGAGCCCGAGCATGCAGGCCCGCGATCCGAATGTGGCCGATTCGAAACTGGCCTCGGGCCGCCGTCAGCTGGCCCAGTCGCTGGCGACACTCGCGCCAGCCCACTGCCTGTTCCTGCCGGCGACCGGCCGTCCGCTCGAAATCGAGCCCGAAGAGCTCATCGACCTCCCCGCCGCCGCGCCGACCGCCGCGCCGACCGCGATTGCCGACCGGCTCCAGACCGCCTACGACTTCATTCGGGAGAACGCGGCTGGCACCGCCGAGATCTGGATCTGTTCCGATGGCCGGGCCAACGACTGGGCGATCGACACCGGGGGCTGGGCGGGCATGCGGGACGCGTTCGCCAAGCTGCCGCAGCAGGTGCGGTTTCAGCTGGTGGCCTTTCCGGCGCCGGCCGTGGGCAACCTGGCGGTCCGCGTGACCGACCAGCGGGTGCAGCGGCGGGGAGAGGCCCGCGAACTGGTGGTTCGCGTGCAGGTGACACGGACCGACGTCCAGGGCACACCCGAGCCGGTGACGATCCCGCTCAAGTTCGAGATTGATGGCGTGGTGACCGTCGTGGATCTGGCCGTGACCGGCCGCGAGGCGGTGCTCGCCGATCATGTTCTGCCTCTGGGCCGCGGGGCCGAGGCCCGCGGCCATGGTCGGATTTCGATTCCCGCCGATGCCAACCCGGCGGACAACGAGTTTTATTTCGTGTTCGACGATCCGCCGCCGCGCGTGACGCTCGTCGTGGCCGACGACGACGGGGTCGGTCGACTGCTGGAACTGGCCGCCTCGATCCCGCCCAGCAAGGACTTCGAGAGCCGCGCCGACCGCGTGCCCCGCGGTGCGTTGGCCACGGCCGCCTGGGATGAAGCCGCGGCCGTGCTCTGGCAGGGTCCGCTGCCGAGCGGCCGCGAGGCCGAACTCGTCGGGGCGTTTCTGGCCCGCGGGGGCCAGGTAATCTTCTTTCCTCCCGAGCATCCTGTCGCCGAGTCCTTTGCCGGAATCTCGTGGCGGACGTGGGTGAGTCACGAGCCGGCCCTCGCACCCGAGCAGTGGCGAACCGACCAGGACATTCTGGCGAACACCCTCGCAGGTGGCGCCTTGCCTTTGGGGGAACTCATGATCCGGCGCACCTGCGAACTCGCCGGTGAGGTCGTGCCGCTCGCCTCACTCCCCGGTGGCGTGCCCCTTTTCGCCCGCACCCCGACGGGGACGGGCGTGTATTGCTGCACCACGCTGCCTACGAGCCGCGACTCGTCGCTGGCCGGCGAAGGCATCGTCTTCTATGCGATGGTTCAGCGGGCGATCGATCGTGGACTCACCCCGCTCGCCGGCGCGCGGCAGCTCGACGCGGGTTCGGCCGCGGCCGTCCAGGCCCAGGGAGGCACGGCGGCCTGGACCCGACTCGTCGGACCTGACGGAGCGCTCTCGAGCGACGCGGGGTTCGTGTCGGGGGTCTATGCGGCCGGCGGCCGGCTCGTGGCGGTGAATCGACCGTTGGCCGAGGACACGGCACCGGTCCTGTCGGACGAGCGAATCGACGCGCTCTTTCGCGGGCTCTCCTACGCCCGGATCTCCGGAGAACCCGGCAGCGGCGAGAGCGTGGTGCAGGAAATCTGGCGGGCCTTCCTGATCGCGATGCTCGTGGCGCTCGTCGCCGAGGGAATTCTGAGCCTGCCGCGGAGCCAGTCGGCCAGTGATGGCAGGTCGCGATCGTTCGCTCCGGGCGGACGACCGCTCGAGGAGGCGCTCGCATGACCGCCCTACCCGCCTTCGAAGGCCTGCGGTTTTTCACCACGCCCTGGACCATCGTGCTCTCGACCGCGCTCGTGCTGGCCGCGATGGTCGTGGCGGCGATCACCTGGCGGCGGAGCGGCTACGCCTGGGGCACGGGAGTCGTGGAACTGCTTCGCGTGCTGATTGCCGGAATCGTGGCCCTGCTGCTCAACCAGCCGGAGTGGGTCGAGGAGTACCGGCCCACCGAGAAGCCGGTGGTCGCCATCCTCGTCGATGCCTCGCCCAGCATGGACACCCAGGATGTGGTTCGACCCGGTGGTCCGGTCTCACGGCGGCAGGCGGTCGCCGAATTGGCGACGAGCGATTTCTGGTGGTCGCTCGCCGAGCGGTTTCGCGTCGTGATCGAGCCCTTCTCGGCGGGAACCGCGGCGGCGGGAACCGACCTGGCCCGACCGCTGGCCGCCGCCGCCGATCAGTTCGCGAGCCTCCGGGCAGTGGTGCTTGCGAGCGACGGCGATTGGACCGAAGGCGAACCGCCGCTCGAGGTGGCGCAGCGGCTCCGGCTTGCCCAGGTGCCCGTGTTCGCAGTGGCGGCAGGCAGTCCCACCAAATTGCCCGACGTCGAACTCGTCAGCCTCGACTGCCCCACGGTCGGCGTGGTCGGCAAGCCGGTGCGGGTGCCGTTTACGGTCCGTTCCACGCTGCCGACCGAGCGGGTGATTCCCGCCATTCTCACGACTTCGAGCGGAGAAACGCTCCGCAAGGACATTCGGCTGCCGCCGATGGCCACGGTCAGTGAGTGGCTGTATTGGACGCCCGCGACCGTGGGCGACTACACCCTCACGCTCAGCCTCCCCGCGGAAGCCGATGAGCTCCTGCCTGACAACAACGAGCGGACGGCTCCGATCGCCGTTCGGGAGGAGCGGCTCAAGGTGCTCGTGGTGGAGAGCGTGCCGCGGTGGGAGTATCGCTATCTGCGAAACGCCTTGTCCCGCGATCCGGGGGTCGAGGTCTCCTGCCTGCTCTTCCAGCCGGGCTTGAGCAAGCGGGGCGGTGGCAACCGCGACTACATCCGGGAGTTTCCCAGCGGCCTCGACGAGCTCTCGCAATTTGACGTCGTGTTCCTCGGCGACGTGGGGCTTTCGCCTGAACAACTCACCGAAGAGGATTGCCGACTCCTGAAAGGCCTCGTCGAGTATCAGGCCAGCGGCCTCGTGTTCATGCCGGGCTGGCGGGGCGAGCAGGCTTCGTTCATCGGCTCACCGCTCGAGGATCTCGTGCCGGTGGTGATCGATCCGGCGACGCCCGAGGGAACTGCGACCGACTCTCCCAGACGGCTCGTGCTCACCGAAGCCGGTCGCAAGAGTCTGCTGACCAAGCTCGCCGACTCTCCGACTGAGAACCTCGCCGTCTGGGAGAGCCTGCCGGGAGGGCAGTGGTACGGGCCGGTGCTGCGGGCCAAGGCAGGCAGCGAGGTGCTCGCGGTCCACGAGGACGTGGCCAATGAATATGGTCGGATCCCGCTGCTCGTCACCCGCACCTACGGTGCCGGCAAGGTGCTCTACATGGCGACCGACGGGGCGTGGCGGTGGCGGAAGGGGGTCGAGGACAAATACCACTACCGCTTCTGGGGCCAGGTGGTCCGCTGGATGGCCTACCGCCGCAACATGGCCAAGGGTGAGCGGATGAGCCTCTCGTTCTCTCCGGAGCAGCCCGAGCTCGGGCAGGCGATCGTGCTCGATGCCCGGGTCGCGACCACGTCGGGCGAGCCGCTCATCCGAGGCGAGGTGGCCGCGCGGATCACGGCGCCGAGTGGCCGGGTGGAGACGGTGCGGTTCGCGCCGCCGGCGGGTGATGGTGAGTGGGGCGTGTTCGCCGGCTCGTTCACCGCAGCCGAGCCGGGTCGGCATGAGATCATGCTCAGTTGTCGGGAAACGTCCGATAGCCTCGAGGCCTCGCTCTTCGTCCAGGGCTCGGCGGCCGAGGGAGTCGGCGCCGCCGCCCGGCCCGAGGTGCTTGCCGAGATCGCCCAGGTGACCCGCGGCCGGGTGCTGCCGCAGGACGACCTCGCCGGTTTGATCGCCACGCTTGCGGAATTGCCGGAATCGCCCCCCGAGGTTCGTCGGCTTCAACTCTGGTGTCACCCGGCAGTGGCTGGGCTGCTCGTAGGCCTCCTGGGGTTGTTCTGGGTGGGACGCAAGCGGCAGGGGCTCGTATGAACCGAGGCGTGAGCGTCCGACGAGAAGCCACGGGCAACCCCGGACCGGGAAAAACGGTCTCCGGGACTCGCTTCTTCTTCCTGGAGAGGCGAGAATGAGGCTTTGCGGGCTTCATCCAGCGCGGGCCGGGGTTGCCCATGCCATCTCGCCGGACGTTCGCTCCGGCCTTCGTGGCCTTTGCTCACTCGGAGGAAACCTCGCTTCGCCTTCCTGGCTCCGCTCGGTTTCCTACGCCGCTCGATTGGCACGGGCAACCCCTCAAACCAATGAGCGTCCCGGAAGGAACAGACAACGGGATCGGGCCCAGGAGGCGGTGCGATGAGTTTCGCTAGCGACGCGGGCCAAGGGGGAGCGGCCGGCATCCAGCTGCCGAGGGATTTGGCCGCGCGGCTCTACGCCTTTCGCGGCCGGGTCTGGCTCGTCAAGATCGTCGAGGCGGTCTGCGCGGCGATCGTCGGCGTCCTGGCCGGCTACCTGCTGCTCTTTCTCGTCGATCGCCTGATCGAGACGCCATCGTGGCTGCGGTATGCCTTGTTCGCGGTGGCCGTGGTCGCGTGTGGCCTGGTGCCGGTGGCGTTTCACCGCTGGATCTGGCGGCACCGTGGTCTCGATCAGGTGGCGCGGCTCGTCGGCCGGAGGTTCCCCGGGCTCGGTGATCAGCTGCTGGGCATCATCGAATTGGTTCGCGACCAGGGCCGGGCGGAGGCCACGGGCACCAACCGCTCGCGGCGGCTGTGCGAGGCGGCGATCGAGCAGGTGGCCGAGCGGTCACGGGCCTTCGATTTCTTCGTGGCCGTTCCCCGGCCGCGGCATCGCCGCTGGCTGGTGGCGGCGGCCCTGCTCGCGACCGTGACCGGAGCCGTCGCCTGGGTGACGCCACCCGCGGCGGCCAACGCCTGGGCGCGGCTGCTCGCACCCTGGCGAGACGTCGAGCGGTTCACGTTCACCCGCGTCGCTCCTCTGCCCGACGCGGTCGTGATTCCTCACGGCGAACCGGCCGAGATCACGGTGCCGCTGGAGCCGACGACCAGGTGGCGGCCCGCCACGGCTTCCGCCCGGGTCGGCCGCCAGACGCCTCTCGCTGCCGAGCTTGTCGATGGCCGCTATCGCTTCACGCTGCCGCCGCAATTGGCCTCGGCCCCGCTCGCCATCGCCGTGGGCGACGCCCGGCCGCGGGCTCGGATCGAACCGATGCTCCGGCCTGAGATCAACGTGTTGATGGCGGAGATCAGGCTGCCGGACTACCTGCAGCGGACCGCCCTCGAGCGGCAGGAGATTCGCGGCGGCACGCTGTCGGCTCTCGTCGGAAGCACGGTCGCGCTCGAGGCGACCGCCGATCGGGAGCTCGCGGCGGCGACCTTTGCTGGCGAGCTGCTCCAGCCGGCTGGCGCGGTCATTCGCACGCCGCCGATGCCGGTGGAGTCGAAGGCGACGCTTGTGCTCGATTGGCAGGACCGCCACGGCCTGGCCGGCAGCCGGCCGCTCGAGCTGGCGGTCGTGCCGCGGGAGGACGAGCCGCCGATGGTCGTCGCGGTCGATCTGCCCCCCAATCGCGACATCCTCTTGAACACCGACACCCTCCGGTTTCGGGTGGCCGCCCGCGACGACTTCGGCGTGCGGCGAGTAGGCCTCCAGTGGAAGGGTATCGGTGACTGGACGGGCACCGACGATCCGGCGGCTCAGACCGGCGGAGAGCGGCTGCTCCAGGCCGGCGGCCCGGAGGTCGACTCGCTCGAAGCGGTGGCCACCTTCTGCCCCGACGCGCTCGGCATCACGCCGCAGCCGATCCTGCTCTCCGCCTTCGCCGAGGACTACAAGCCCGGCCGCGACCGCTCGACCTCTCCGCCGCTGTTGATCTATGTGCTCGATCGAGCCGAGCATGCACTCGTGCTCAACACCCGGCTCCAGAACTTCCGGCAGCAGGCCAGTGAGGTCCGCGATCGGGAGATGGGGTTGTTGGCCACCAACAAGGAACTGCGGGAACTGCCCCCCGAGCGGCTGCTCGACGAGGACATGCGGGGACGGCTGCAGGGGCAGGCGATCGCCGAAGAGGCCAACGCCCGGCGTCTCGAGCGTCTGGTCGAGGATGGCGGGAAGCTCGTCCGCGAGGCGATGAAAAATCCCGACTTTGAAGCGGCCACGCTCGAACGGCTCGCCGAAGACATTCAGTCCCTGGCCGACATCGCGGCCAACCGTATGCCGGGCGTGGCCGAGCTCCTCGAGCAGGCGGCGACGGCTCAGGTCGCATCGGCGTCAGGCGGCACGCCGGGCGAGCCGGCGGCCGGTCAGCCAGGCCAGCCTCGGCCAGGGACAGCTGAGTCTCCGCCGGGTGATCCGGGTGACCAGCCGCCACGGGTGGGAGAGAACCGCAGCCAACCGGGAGCCGGCTCGGAGGATCCCTCGTCCGGCGCGGAGCCTGGGCAGCCACCTGTGCCGCAGGTCGTCGACCAGGAGTCGTCGCAGCAGCCACCCGCCGATGCCGCTGAACCGCCGAAGGCGGGCCCCGGCGGGCCGGGCCGGCTAGGCCTGCCGACCACGCAGGCTGGGGTGTCGCCCCCGCAGCCGAATGGTGAACCTCGAGAGGCGGACGACCTGCCGGCCGACGAGGCGCTCGACTCGGCGATCGCCAAGCAGGAGGAACTGCTCGCCCAGTTCGCCGAGGTCGCCGATGAACTGGCGGCCGTGATGGCCCGACTCGAGGGCAGCACGTTCGTGAAGCGATTCAAGCTCGCCTCGCGGGAACAGGCTTCGATCGGCGGCCGGCTCGCGGCGATGGCTGCGGAAGCGTTCGTGGCTCCGGCCGTTCAGCCCGATGGCGTGCGGGCGGCGCTTGAAGGCGTCGAGGCGATGAACACCCGGGAGACCGAGAAGATCTCGGCCCTGATGGATGATCTTCAGGCCTACTTCGACCGACGCCAACTGCCCGCCTTCCAGACCGTGCTCGAGGAGATGAAGGAACTCGACGCGCTCGGCAGCCTCCGGCAATTGTCGGAGTCGATTCCGACCGAAGCCGGGATGTCGATCGCCCAGACGGAGTTTTGGTCGGACACCTTCGATCGGCTGGCGGACGATCTCGTGCCCCCGGCCCAGGGGGGCGAGGGGGGCGGGGACGGACCGCCCCGGGAGAGCGTGCCGCCGGAAGTGGTGCTCGAGATGATGAAGATCCTGGAGGAAGAGATGAACCTGCGGGAGGAGACTCGGGTGGTCGAGCAGACCCGGGGGGCGGTCGGCGACGATCCCCATGCCGAAGCGGCCCTCGCCCTGGCCGATCGCCAGGAGGGGCTCGCCGACCGCATCGTGGGCCTCGTCGATCGCCTGCTCGAGGAACCGGAAGGGGAGCGGGAGTTTGCCCAGGAAATCCAGCTCTTCGACAAGGTGGAGGAGGTGATGGTGGAAACAATCGACATCCTCGCCGCCCCCGACACCGGCCCCAAGGCGCTCGGCGCCGAGACCGAAGCGATTGAACTTTTGCTCGCGGCCCAGGCGGCCGCTGCCAACCGTGGCGGTGGCGGCGGTGGTGGTGGTGGGACGACGCCCGGCGGGGGAGGCACCGGCACCGCTACGACGTCGGCACTCGCGCTCGTCGGCGCCGGCAATCGCACCGTGGCCGAAGCCGGTGGCGAAGACGAGCAGGCGACGGGTGTTTCCGGCCGGGTGTTGCCGGAGGAGTTTCGGGCCGGGCTCGATACCTACTTCAACCGACTCGAGAGGCAGCGGCCATGAGCGGCGGGGGCTGGTGCTCGACCGGAACAAGCTGCGGCCGGCCACTCGGCGGGACGGTGGCGACCGCATTCGTCATTGGCCTGGCATTCGCGGGTCAGTTGCCTGCCGCCGACGATGTCGTGGTCGAGGAGTCGGCGGAGCAGGTCCGGAAGGATTCTTCGGCCATCCCGGCCGCCGGTCTGCGAGCCTTCGTCGTGATGGGCAACCACCCCCTGGTCGGCCAGCAACGGGTCGTCTTGCCGGGTGGACCGATCCCGGTTTCACCGACGGTGGAGCTCGGCAGTCTCTTCGATCGCATAGTCTTCGGCCCCGAGTCTCGGGCGGGTCGTCCGGCGGAAGACATCGTGGCCCAACTCCGGCACAACGGCGAGAAACGGCTTGCCTTGCTCGGCGACGTGTGCAGCCTCTCGGGCGATCAGCAGCGGATCTTGCGGCTCGCGCTCGCGAGTGACCTCAATGGTTTCGCCACACACGTGGCCGCCGCCCGGTCGCGGTATGCGGGGATCGAAATGTCCGTACGGCCCGGATCGCTCGATCGCGAACTCGTGGTCGAACTGCGGGCCGAGGCCACGGCCTGCCGCTCGCGGTGGCAGCAATTCTTCGGCCCTGCATCCCTGTTCGCCTCCACCATGCCCGGTGTGCTCGAGTCCGACCAGTCCGATCGGCTGGCCGAATGGGTTGCCACCCGCCGGGCTGACCGGTGGCGATCGATGCTGGAGAGCGTTCTGCTCGACGACGGCACCCCTGCGCTGTGGCAGTCGGATGCGGCTGCCGCCGAGGCCCTGGCGATCCTCGCCGCGGACGTGCCACCGTTGGCGGTGTTCGCCGCGGCCTGCGATCCCACGCTCGACGCCCGCATGACGAAACTCCAGCGCTCGCTGGTCATGGCACGGATGGGACGGATTCCGGAGCAGGTCCTGCGGCCGTTGGTTCAGCCGAGGGCGTGGGTTCCCGTGCGGCACGAAATCGATCGGTCCGAAGAGCCAGGGGTCGGACACGTCGAACGGCAGTTGACCATGAGACAGGTGCTCGAGGAGCCACGGCCATGACTTCGCACGTCGTCAGATCACGGTTCGTTCGCTGGCTCACCGTCGTGGCCGTTGGTCTGCCCGCGGTCGGCAGGCTGCCCGTGCGGGCAGAGGGGCCGCTCGTACGGTATGGGGATCCAGTGCCCCGCGATGTGCGCGAGGTCTACGAGGCGGGAATTCGCTATCTCCTCTCGACGCAGGACGAATCGGGTGGTTGGAAGGATGGTCAGGCGGGGCCGGGGGTCACCGGGATGGCGGTGATGGTGCTTCTCGCCTCGGGCGAAGATCCCAACTTCGGTCCGTACCGCGTCCCGATCCGCAAGGCCCTCCGGAGCATGATTCTCGAGCAGGACCCTGAAACCGGGTTTCTGGGGAGCAGCCGCGGGCACGACAGCATGTACCAACACGGCTTCGGCATGCTCGCCCTGGCGGAGGCCTACGGCGTGGTCGACGATCGGGCGCTCTGGAGCGAGGTGCCCGCGGTAAAGGGGCGGGGCGTGGGCCGCTCGCTCGGCCAGGCGCTGGAATTGGCGGCCCGTTGTGCGGTCACCTCGGCCAAGAACAATCCCTATAGCGCCTGGCGGTATTCGCCCGACGCCAGGGATGCCGACACCTCGGTGAGTGGGGCCGTCTTGATGGGGCTCCTGGCGGCCCGCAACGCCGGCGTGGAAGTACCCGACGCGGTGATCGACAAGGCGATCAAGTATTACGCCGCGATGACCGGACCCAACGGGCAGGTCGGCTATTCGGGCAGCCCAGGCGGCGGTAGCGACGCGGTGACGAGCATCGCCGTGCTCGTCACCGCCATTGCCCGACAGAAATCGCTGCCGCACTATGGCAGGTCGCTCGGCTATCTCAAGGGCCGCAGCCGGGCGGGTGAGGCCGGGATGGAGGGCTACCCGACCTATACGCGATACTACCGAGCCCAGGCGCTCTTCCAGGGCGATGTGGAGGCCTGGGAAGAGTGGAACGCGGGACTCGTGCAGGAACTCAAGAAACTCCAGGATAAGCAGGGCAGTTTCGCCGGCTTCGCTGGCCGCGGCGGTGGTTTCGGTGGCACGGTCGATACGGCGATGGCGCTGTTGGCGCTCGCAGTGAACTACAAGTTTCTTCCGGTGTACGAACGATGAGATCGACAGGGCACTCTGATCGCCCGCAGGCGGGCCACCTGGTCGCCTGGCTGGGCCTCGTGGCGGGCAGTGCCACCAACCTTCCGGCGGAGCAGTCGCCTCTCGCACCGGTCAACGTGATGCCACTCGAGTTCGAGGAGGGGATCGCGCCAGTGCCGCCGGCCGTCGAGCCAGCGGTGCCGCTGCGGCCGCCCCAGCAGGTCGAGGCCGCCGCCGTCGAGGCCGCCCAGCGAGATGCCCGGATCCTCGGCTGGGTGCTCGAACGCGGGCTCGAGGCGCTTGCGGCACCGGTGGCCAACGCCCCGGCAGTCGTGCTCGATCGTCAGCGGCGGCTCCAGATCGACCAGCAGGCTCAGCAGATGGAACGGTTCTTCCAACCGGTCCTGGCGAGCGAATTGGAGCTGATTCGCCAGGCCTGCGGCAGCCTTGAGCCTGACGCCCGCCGGAAACTGCTCGCCGCCGGTCGGGCGGCGGTGAAGACCACCGCGAAGGAGTTCGCCACCAGGCAGCTGACCGGCGGGCTCGGGCAGGACGCCTTCGAACCGCGGGCCGAAATCCGGCGGCCGCTGGCGGCCCTGCTCCAAACGCTGGCCTTGCCAGGCGAATTTGCCGCCTATGAGGCGGAGCAACATGCTCGGGACGCCCGCCGGGCCGAAGCGGCCCGGGTGATCATCGTCACGAAGCTCGATCGGCAGCTCGACCTCACGAGCGACCAACGGCGGGCGATCGAAGCCGATCTCGAGGGGCAGTGGCAGGCCGACTGGCTCCGGTCACTCGGGGAGCATCACGGGCTGATCAACGGCTATCCCGCCGCTCCCGACTACGCCGCGGCCTGTATTGCGCCCCACCTGCGGCCCGAGCAGGCGACGGCCTGGTCGGACTGGTGCCAGGCCGCCGGGGAGCGGCTGATCGGGCGGCAGCACGGCATCAACCTGGACAACCAGGGCATTCAGACGATCGACGCCTGGTGGCCGGGAGCCGAGCGATGAAAGCCGACGGATACGGGCTCCGGCAGGTCGGGTTCCTCACGGCGCTGCTGCACGGGGTCGCAGTCGCCGCCCCGGCCTGGGCGGTCGACGACGAGGTGACGGCCGAGCCGCCCGCGGGCCAGGCGGTTGCCGCCCAGCCGCACCAGGTCGATCTCGGAGCGAACTTCGATGCCAACCTCTTCGAGCAGCACGGCAACGGCTGGGTGTTGCGGAGCGGGGTCGTGCTCGGCCGCCGGCCCGGTCGCCTGTCCGCCAGTGGCGACACGGGCACCGCCGCCCGGGGCCGGAGCCTGGGTGAGAAACGGCTCGAGCGGATCGAGACCGCCTGCGAACTCACGGCTGCGCAGCGCCGCCGGCTGCAACTCGCGATCGAGTCGGACGTGCGGCGGTTCGTCGCCGAGATCGACGCCGTCCGGGATCGGTACGCAGGCATGGAGGTCAACATGAACGATCCTGCGGGCCAGAAGCAGTGGCATGCCTTTCAGCAGGACGTGCAGCGGTGCCGGGATGCGATGCGGGGTCTGTTTGAGACCGGGTCGCTGTTCTCCACGATCCTCGAGACCACCCTCGACGATGAGCAGCGACGGTGTCTGGCTGCCGAGCAGGCCGAGCGGCGGAGCTTCCATTGGCGGAGCATGGTGCTCGAGGCGCTCGTGAAGCTCGACGACCAACTCGGGCTGAGCACGCGGCAGCACGATCTGCTCGAGACGGAACTTCTGGCCCACGAGCCTCGGTTGCGAACCGACGAGTCGGCGCTCGCCCGAGACGATCAGAACCTTCGGCGGAACCTCGTGTTTCTCGTGCTCTCGCAGATCGACCAGAAGAAGATCCGGGCCGTGGTCACCGACCGCCAGTGGCCGCTGTTGGCCGTGTACCGCAACCAGGGCCAGGCGATGCGGTCGTGGATCGAGCAGCAGGGCGTGCTCGAAGGCAAGCCCTGACCATGGCTCTCACCGGCCGTGACTCACCGACCCGCAGCGGAGAGGGCCGGGGCAGGGAGGAGTTCCGGTGGGCTGCCACCCGGCATCGCCGGCAGTTCTTCCTTCGTCGGGAGTTCGTCTTGGCGGGTCGCGGGGTCCATCGGCGGCAACTGCACCGCCCGTGACCCACCACCCAGGGACTCGAACTCCTGGGAGATCGGCCCGCGGCTGAACACACCGGGTCGCGAGTGGCCGTAGTCGAGGTAGAGGCTCGCATCCCGCTGCCGGGCCCGGCGGTGGGCGTCGAAGTAGGCCTTGCCGGGCCAGGGGCCTTCCGCGAGGAAGACGCCGTTGTATTCGAGCAGCGAGCCCTTGCGGAAATGGAGCTGGGAGATGGAACGGTTGTAGTCGACGAGGGCCCGGTAGTAGGAACTCTCCGCCTCCGCCCGCCGTCGCTGGGCGTCGAGCAGCTGGTCGAAGGTGACGGTGTTGGCATCGTAGGCGGCCTGGACGGCCTCCACCTGCCGTTCGGCTGCGACCCGCCGGTTGTAGTTGGTCTGGGCGAGCGCGAAGTTCGTGTCGACGTTGCGGACGGCATCGACCAAGGCATGGGATGCCTCGAGTTCCTCATCCTGAAGTTGGGCCCTGGCCTTCGCGAGTTGCAGTTGATGATGCCGCACCGTGGCCAGTTCCCGACGGAAGCCGAGCGGCATCTGAAACTGGGCTCCGGCCTGCCATTCCTGGAAGCGGCCCGAGAACAGCGTCGAGTAGGCATCGGTGCCGAACAGCGGGTCGACGGGATTACTCGCCTCGTAGGGGTTGTAATTTTGATTGATGAGGTCTTGGCCCATGCCGAGGAACCGCCACCTGCCGATCAGGTCGAGCCGCGGCAGGATCAGGTTCTTGGCGGCCACGAGCTCGAGTTCCCGCTGCTTGATGAACCACTTCTGCCTGCGGAGTTCGGCCGAGCGGGAGAGCGCCTCGACGAGCGACTGCTGCCAGTCGAACGTGATCCGGGCGGTGGTCGGTTCGTCGGAGGGCCGGATCAGCCGGCCGTCGCTGGCCGAGATGCCCATCATGAATCGCAGGCGGTTCTCCGCCCGGTAGACGTCGGTGAGCGCCTGCTCGACCTCGCTCCGGAAGAAGAAATACTGCTCGCGGGCCTGGGCCTCTTTGTCGGCCTCACCGCCGCGGGACTGCTCGACGTAGAGCGCGTGGACCTTTCGCCAGGCTTCGAGGGCGCTGTCACGACCGGCCTTCCGTGCCTCGAGGTTCCGGTAGGCAAAGTAGAGTTCCCAATACGACTGCTCGGTGTCGCTGACGAGATTCCGCACCCCGGCTTCGAAGTCGGCCAGTGAAATGTCGGCGTTCACCCGGGCCAGGAGCACGCCGCGGAACACAGGCCGACCGTAGAGGTTTTCGAAGGCGTCGGGTCCGGCGATCCGGTTGTAGGTGGCGCCCGCTCCCTGGAGGAGCGGCTGGCTGAAGCTGAAGTCGTAGTTGGTGGTCCAGGTCGAGGGCACGACCACCTGGCCCGTGACCGGATCTCGTTCGCGAATCGGCGAATTGTTGTTGTCGTACAGCGTCTGGTTTGAGAAGCCGAAGGTGGCACCGGTGGCTGTCCGCTTCGTGATGCCTGTGGTCATGTTGCCAGTGTCACCCAGCAGCACGCGAGGGAAGATGCTGCCGCCCGCGATATCGATGTTTTGGGGCCGATTCTGCCGGTCCCAGGTGAGTGAGCTCGTCAGCTGGGCATCGAACAAGGCCAGGGCGCTCTCCACGCCGCGGAATGGGTCGGTTTCGACGATGGCGGGGTCATACACAGTCGGCGTCTGGTTCGGTGCCGTCAGCAGCGAGACGGCTGGCTCACCGGTCTGTGGCCGAGGACCTCCGAAGCTCGCGAACCGACCGCCGAGATTGCGCAGCACCTTGCCATTCTCAAGGGCCGTGCGGATTGCCTCTTCGAGCGACAATTCCCAGATTTCTTCGAAGTTTGGATTCGAGAGCGTCATCGGGTCGGTCGCACCGGCGGCCTCGTCGAGCGGCTCCTGGCATGTGTCGGGATACTCCATCTTTTGGACGGCCCCGACGTAATGCGACAGGTCGCCGTCCTCGAAGAAGTAGAACGGCTGCCGCGGTGCACAGCCGGAGCCCACGAGCGTGATGCTGGTGAGCAGAACCCAGGCTTGTCGAATGATGCGTGGCATGGGGGCTTAGCCGTGCGGTGGCGTTGATGTCGATCCGGTTGCCGCCGTTGCGCCTCGAGGGGTTGGCTGTCGAATGACAGTCCCTCCCGGCACGGGGCCCCCCGACTCCGTGCCTGCAGGACCGCACCCGAGGCGCAGCGGCAGCATCGGTGGTATCGGACGCTCGAACCCGCAAACTTGGAGCAATCGTCACAGTCGCGCCGGGATCGCGCGAAGCTGGAAAGCTTGGGGTTTCTGGGGTTGGAGGCAGCGTCACCTGAGGGGTCGGGTTGACCCATACCCCGTCGCCGGATGTTTGCTGCCGGATGGAGGGGCGGAGGCGACGTCATCTGGGTGGTCGGGGCTGCCCGTACCCCGTCGCCGGACGTTCGCTCCGGCCCTCCAGGCCGTCGCTCACTCGGAGGAAACCGTCACTTCGCCATCCTGGCTTCGTTCGGTTTCCTACGCCAGCTCTCGGGATACGGGCAGCCCCGACCTTGTAACCCGGACCAGGTGGCTTCGAATCAGGAGGACTTGTTCACTCAGGCCCGGCGGGCGCTGCAACAGCGGTCAAGCCACATGGCAGGCGACGGTGTGGCCGCGGGCGACCTCGCGGAGCACTGGAACCTCGTGGCGGCAGCGTTCTTCTCGGAGCGGGCAGCGGGTGTGGAAGGGGCAGCCCGCAGGCGGATTGAGTGGGCTCGGCACTTCACCCTCGAGCACGATGCGTTGCCGGGTCTGCTCGGCGACGGGGTCGGGGGCGGGAACGGCGGAGATCAGCGCCTGCGTGTAGGGATGCCGGGCGGCCGCGACGATCGTGACGGCGTCGGCCAGTTCGACGATTCGGCCGAGGTACATGACGGCGATCCGGTCGCTGACGAGCCGTACCGCCGCCAGATCGTGGGCGATGAAGAGCATCGTCAGCCCCAGGTCCCGCCGCAATTGCTGGAGGAGGTTCAGAATCTGGGCCTGGATCGAGACGTCCAGCGCGCTGATCGGTTCGTCGGCCACGATGAGATCGGGACCGAGGGCCAGGGCGCGGGCGATCCCGATCCGTTGCCGCTGGCCACCGGAGAACTCGTGGGGATACCGGCGGATCATCCGGGGATCCAGGCCCACGGTCTCGAGCAATGACTGGATCCGGGCCCGGCGGTCGGAGCCATCGGCCAGGCCGAAGTTCCGCAGCGGCTCGGCGAGGATGGCTTCGACGGTCATCCGCGGGTTCAGCGATGCGAACGGATCCTGAAAGATCATCTGCATCCGCCGCCGCAGGGCCCTGAGTTCCGGCCCCCAGGCCCAGCTGCGGCCCCGCCGCACCCAGAGGTCGTGGAGCGGCAGGCCGTCGAACATGACCTCGCCGCGAGCGGGCCGCAGCAGCTGCAGCACGCCGCGTCCGGTCGTCGACTTGCCGCAGCCGCTCTCCCCCACGAGGCCGAGGGTCTCGCCGCGACGCACCGAAAAGCTCACGCCATCCACGGCACGAACCTCCTGGCGGTGGCGGGTCAGCCAGCCCTCGCCCACCGTCACCGGAAATCGGATCTCGAGGTCATGGACGTCGAGGAGCGGCCGTTCGGAGGCGGTTTCGTCGGAACTCACGAGGGTTCCTCCATGTTCCAACACGCGGCCGCATGGGTGGCCGACAGCCTTGTGAATGGCGGATATTCCGATCGACACCGATCGATCGAGCGGCTGCAGCGCACGTGGAACGGGCAGCCGGCCGGAAGGTGACCCAGGTCTGGCGGCATACCCGGGATCGCCTCGAGGTGGCTGCCGGGGGGCGTGTCGATCCGGGGTGTGCTCGCCAGGAGACCACGGGTGTAGGGATGCCGCGGACAGGCGAAGACTTCCGCGGTGGGGCCTGTCTCGACGATCCGGCCGGCATACATCACCGCGACGCGATCGGTGCTGCCGGCGACGACGCCGAGGTCGTGGGTGACGAGCACCACGGCCGTGCCTGCCGAGCGTTGCAGGTCGGCGATCAATTCCAGGATCTGCGCCTGGATCGTGACATCGAGGGCCGTCGTCGGCTCGTCGGCAAAGAGCACCTCCGGTTGACAGAGCAGCGCCATTGCGATCATCACCCGTTGCCGCATGCCTCCGGAAAATTGGTGGGGATACTGGTCGATCCGCCGGTCGGCATCGGGAATGCCGACCCGTTCGAGCATCGCAATCGCGGCCCGGCGGGCCTCGGCGCCCGAGGTCCCTTTGTGAACCTCGAGCACCTCCGTCAACTGCCGGCTGATCCGCAGATAGGGGTTCAGAGACGTCAGCGGATCCTGGAAGATCATCGCCAGACGGTCGCCCCGAATCGCCTCCAGCTCCCGCTCGCTGCACCGCAACAGGTCGCGTCCGCCGTACCAGACCTCGCCGGACGGGTGAAACGCCGGTGGCCTGGCCACGAGCCCGAGCAGCGAGAGGCAGGCCACGCTCTTACCCGAGCCGCTCTCCCCGACGATTCCGAGCGTCTCGCCGCGGCGCACGGAGAAACTCACGCCATCGACCGCCTTGACGATGCCGTCGTCGCTGTGGAAGTAGGTCCGCAGGTCGGAGACAGACACGACAGCTTCGGGTTCACTCACCTGTCCGGGCCTCAGGATTTCATCTTCGGGAGCGATTGTCGCGCCGGCGCCGCCGACCCGCGTCGGCTCCGGCGCGGGCCACCGAGTGTGATCACCGTTTCATCTTCGGGTCGAGCGCATCCCGCACACCGTCGCCGAGGAAGTTCAGGGCGAAGAGCATCAGGGCCATCACCCCGCCGGGGAAGGCGAGCGTCCACCAGAAGACGAGCATTTGGTTGGCCCCGTCGTTGATCAGTGCTCCCAGGCTGGGCCGCGGGGCCTGCACGCCCAATCCCAGGAACGATAGGAAAGCCTCCTGCAGGATCATCGAGGGTACCGTGAGCGTGAAGGTGACGATCACCGGCCCGAGGGTGTTCGGAATGAGGTGACGGAAGATGATGTCGCTGGCCGGGGTACCCAGGCTCCGGGCCGCGGTCACGAAATCTTGTTCTTTGAGGCTCATCACCTGGCCGCGGACGATCCGGGCCGTGAGCAGCCAGCCCACCGCGCCCAGCGCCAGAAACACGAGCAGCAGGCTCTTGCCCAGGATCGTCACCAGGATGATCACCAGAAACATGTAGGGCAGTGCGTAGAGGATATCGACGGCCCGCATCATGACCGAGTCGACCAGGCCGCCGGCGTAGCTCGCCACGGCTCCGTAGACCGTGCCGATCGTGGCGGCCACGGTGGCCGCTAGGAGACCCACCGTGAGGCTGACCCGGCCGCCATAGAGCACGCGCGTAAGCAGATCCCGGCCGTAGAAGTCGGTGCCGAAGGGGTGGCTCCAGGACGGGGGGCGGGCGCCGTAGGCGAGGTCTTGGGTCTCGTAGTCGTAGCCCCAGGTGGCCGCGATCAGGGCCGGCCCAACGAGGCTCGCCCCGGCCAAGAACAGAATCACGACCCCGCTGGCCACGGCCAGGCGGTTCTTCCGGAGCCGCCGCCAGGCGTCCTGCCAGAGCGAGGTGCCGGTCACGAGGCTGGCTGCGGAAGGCGAGGCCGTAGCGGTCATGGATACTCGATCCGCGGGTCGAGGAAGCCGTAGATCACGTCCACGACCAGGTTCAGCAGGAGCAGGAAGAAGGCGTAGAGCACCACGATCCCCATCACGAGGAAGTAGTCGCGATTGAAGGCCGCGTCGACGAAGTAGGGACCGATCCCCGGCACGTTGAAGATCTTCTCCACCACCACGCTCCCGGTGAGCATGCTCGCGATGGCGGGTCCGAGATAGCTCACCACCGGCAACAGGCCTCCCTTGAGCATGTGCCGCCAGATCACGAGCCGCTCGGAGAGACCCTTGGCCCGGGCGGTGCGGATGAAGTCGCTTCGCACCACTTCGAGCATGCCGCCGCGGGTCAGCCGGGCGATCGAGGCGGCGTAGATCGTTCCCAGCGTGATGCCGGGCAGGATCACGTGCCGGAGGTCGCCCCAGCCGGCGGGAGGAAGCAGGTGGAGCCGCAGCGAAAAGAGCAGCACGAGCAGGGGGCCGAGCACGAAGCTGGGAATGCTGATCCCGATCAGGGCCGCCGCCATCGCGGCATGATCCCAGACGGTGTTCTGCCGCACCGCGCCGATGATGCCGGCTGTGATGCCCACGAGCAGCGACCAGACGAGGGCAACCCCGGCGAGCGTGAGCGAGACAGGAAAGCCGTCGGCGATGATCTCGTTGACGCTCCGCTGGGGATACTTGGTCGAGGGGCCGAGATCGCCCACGAGCAGATTGCCGAGGTAGCGGACGAACTGCTCGGGAAGCGGTTTGTCGAAGCCATACTTGGCGTCGAGCTGCCGACGAACCTCCGGCGGAATCTCCTTTTCGCTCGAGAAGGGCGAGCCGGGCGCCAGCCGGACCAGGGCGAACGACCCGAGGATGATGATCAGGGCGGTGGGAATCAGCTCCAGGAGCCGGCGGATCACGTAGGCCTTCATGCCGCCTTCTCCTTGGCTGCCGCTGAGGGATGGACTGCCGCCGGTGGACGGGGGGGCGCGGGCGGTCGGCCGGCGGGTGCGGGCTGACGATCGCGATCCGGTCGTCGCTCGTCGATCCAGATGTGCTTCCAGGGATGGCGATCCTGGTGGTTGCCCTCGATCCCACGGACATAGGGCTTGATCAGCTGGGAGCGGGTATAGACGTAGAGCGGGATCAACGGCTGGGCCTCGAGCATCAACGCCTCGGCCTCCCGCAGCCGGGCCAGCCGCCGGGAAGGGTCGCTCTCCCGGTTGGCGGCCGCCAGGAGCTCGTCGTACTCAGCGTTCGACCAGGCCGAGTGGTTGTTGCCGCACTCGGTCGTGAGCAGTTCCAGGAACGTGAAGGGATCGGCGTAGTCACCGGTCCAGCCCATCCGGCAGATCTGGAAGTTCATCTGTTCGGCATTGGCCAGGAACACCTTCCACTCCTGGTTCTCGAGTTCGACGCGGATTCCGAGTTCCTTCTTCCACATCTGCTGGATCGCCTCAGCCACCTGCTTGTGGCCCTCCGACGTGTTGTACATGAGCGTTACCGGCGGCAGATCCTCCGGCCGCTCGTAGCCGGCCTCCCGCAGGAGCTGCCTGGCCCGGTCGGGATCGAAAAGCGGCAGGGGAATCGCCTCGTAGCCGGCCAGCCCGTCGGGCACGAGCGCTGCCGACGGGATCTGGCCGCCCCGGGCCACGTGGGCCACGAGCGCCTCCCGGTCGATCGCCAGCGAGAGGGCCTGGCGGACGAGCGGATCGTCGAGCGGCGGGGCCTGGGTGTTGATCCAGTAGAAGTAGACCGCCAGGTAGGGATGGCGATGGAAGTCGCCGTAGCGGGCCAGCTCGTCCAGGAACTCGGCTGGCAGCGAGGTGTTGCTGCCAGGCCAGTCGAACTCGCCGGCAGCGTACATGTTGAGTGCTGTCGTGTAACTCTCCACCATCGCCAGCCGGACCCGCTCGAGGCGGACGTTCGTGGCGTCCCAATACCGTGGATTCTTCTCGAACACCATCCGCTGGCGAAACGTCCACTCTGTCATCCGATAGGGCCCGTTGCACACGACGTGCTCCGGTCGTGTCCAGAGTTCCGGATCGATGCCGCGGGTGGCGAGATCCTCGAGCAGGTGCCGCGGGATCGGCATAAAGGAATAGAAGGTGAGAAAATGGAGGAAGTAGGGGATCGGGTTCTCGAGCGTCACCTCGAGTGTGAGGTCGTCGAGGGCCTGGACGGTGAGGGTTTCGGGCGCGGCCTCACCCCGGCTGATCGCAGCGCCGCCCCGGAAGATGTGGCCGTTGGTGGCATACTTGCTGGCCGTCGCCGGATCGACGAGCCGGCGAAACGAATAGACAAAGTCGTGGGCCGTCAGCGGCGTGCCGTCGGACCACTCGGAGGGGCGGAGGTGGAACGTGTAGGTTCGGCCGTCGGCCGAGACCTCCCAATGCGTGGCGATCTCGGGAAGCGGCTCGAGCGTGGCCGGATGAGCCTGCACGAGTCCAGCGAACGTGTTCCAGAGGATCTCGCCGCCGTTGCCATCGGCACACTTGTTGGGATCGAGCCATTCGGGCTCGCCGGCGTTGTTCATCCAGAGCTCACCGGGGCCGTGACGGGGCTCGGTGGTGCCGAAGAAGCCCGTCTCCTCCGGCCGGCAGCCGGCGAGC
The DNA here is from genome assembly GCA_945891385.1 of Candidatus Kuenenia stuttgartensis. Lineage (GTDB taxonomy): Bacteria > Planctomycetota > Planctomycetia > Pirellulales > UBA1268 > QWPN01. The sequence continues at coordinate 64,914 of CAMDDJ010000003.1, forward strand.
GACAACGCGAGGCCTATTCCGAGGATCGCCACGGTACCCATGATCGGCAGCGGGCCTTGAATCGAGGGCGATGCGGGCGAGTGTTGGGAAACCATGAGCGTGAAAGATAGCGTGCGGAGTCCGGTCCGGTCGAGGATTGTGGCAGGATCGTTGGATCCCTTTCCGAGGACTCATCACAGCCTGCACCACCCGCGGTAGACTCTCTCTCCATGCGTACTCTCGCGGCGAATCCAACGGCCTTGTGGAAGAACTTCCCCCGAACCTTGGCCGGGGCGATCGCGGTCGTGTTGCTTCTTGGCCCGGCGCCGGCCGATGAGTCGATCCTGCCGCTCGATCGCCTGGTCGGCCGTCGGGTCGGGGATTTCCGGCTCGTCGATGTCCAGGCCCGGCAGGAGGTCTGGCTCTACGGCCTCGCTGCGCGGAACACCGGTCTGGCCACCGCGCTTGGGGCCACGCCGGCACGCGGAGTCGTGCTCGTGTTCGTGTCGCCGGGCTGCCCGCTGGGGGAGAAGTATCTTCCGCGGCTGGCCGAGATGGCGGACCACTACCGCGAGCGGGGCGTGTGGTTCTTTGGAATCGCCTCGGGCGCGGGGGACACCCTGGAGGAACTGCGGGAATGGGCCGACGAGCGGAAGCCGGGGTTCCCGATCCTGCACGACGTCGGCAACGTCCAGGCCGATGCCCTGCTCGTCGAACGATCCAATGAAGCGATTCTGCTCGATGCCCGGGCCCGGATTCGCTATCGGGGTGCGATCGACGATCAATATGGTTACGACTTCACGCGGCCCGAGCCCCGACAGCGGTACCTCGCCGACGCCATCGAGGCAGTCCTCGCGCGGCCCGGGCGGGCCGTGGTGGTGAAGGCGACGGACGTCGCCGGCTGCCGCCTGACGCGGGTGCAGCCGAACGGCCCGGCGCTGCCTGCGGTGCAACGGGTGCGACCGGCGGCTGCGGCCATCACGGCCCACCTCGATGCCGCCGAACCGTCTCCCGACGTGGGTAGGGTCGACTATGCGGTCGACGTCGCCCCGATCCTCCAGGACCGGTGTCAGGCCTGCCATCGTCCCGGGCAGGTGGGTGGGTTTTCCCTGTTGACCGCCGCCGACGCTCGGAGCCATGCCGCGATGATCGCCGAGGTCGTGGCCGACCGACGGATGCCGCCCTGGCATGCCGACCCCCGCCACGGCACGTTTGCCAACGATCGCCGGCTCACGTCCCGGGAGCGGGCCGTGCTTCTGGCGTGGGTCGATCAGGGTTCGCCTGAGGGCGACGGTTCCCACGAACCGCCGCCGCGACAGTGGCCCGAGGGCTGGACGATCGGCGTGCCCGATGTCGTCTTCGAGATTCCGGAGAGCAATACCGTACCTGCGCAGGGCACCGTGCCCTATGTCACGATGCGGGTGCCCACCGGCTTCACCGAGGATGTCTGGGTGCAGGCGGCCGAGGCCCGACCGGGCAACTCCGCGGTCGTCCACCACATTCTTGTGTTCGTGGAGCCGCCGGACGGAGGCCGTCGGCGGATTGCCGGTGATGCCGACGGTCAACTCTGCGGCTACGCGCCGGGTGACATGCCGTCGGTCTTTCCCGCAGGCACGGCCAAGAAGATTCCCGCCGGAAGCCGCCTGAAGTTTCAGCTGCATTACACGCCCAATGGCCGCGTTCAGACCGATCGGTCGAAGGTGGGTCTGATCTTCGCCACCACGCCGCCTGTGCGGGAGGCGGTGACGCTCGGGATCGCCAACCCGCGGTTTCTGATTCCGGCGGGAGCAGACTCGCACCCGGTGCAGGCGGAGCATCACTTCGATCGGGAGGTTCGTCTTCTGAGCTTCATGCCCCACATGCACCTGCGCGGCAAGGCGTTTCGCTACACGCTTCATGCCCCGGGCACGGCGGCCGAGGTTCTGCTCGACGTGCCCGCCTACGACTTTGGCTGGCAGACGTATTACACCCTCGCCCGGCCCCGCACGCTCCCGGCCGGCTCACGGATCGTCTGCGACGCCGTGTTCGACAACTCGGCCGACAATCCGGCCAACCCCGATCCGACGATCTCGGTTGCCTGGGGAGAGCAGACCTGGGAGGAGATGATGATCGGCTACGTGGACGTCGATCTGCCGCGCGAGTGACGCTCGTCCACGGCGGTCGTTGTCAGGGATGGTCGTCGAGGCTCGCGAGCAGGTCTTTCACCTTCTGCTCGATCAGGTCGCGAACCTCGCGGAATTGCTCGGGGTTCATCTCCCGAGGGTCGGGAATCTTCCAGTCCAGACGCTGGCCGGCCTGCACGAGCGGGCATTCATCGCCGCAGCCCATGGTGACGGCCACGTCGACGTCACGGCCGTTGAATTCGTCGAGCCCCTTCGACGCGTGGGTCGAAAGGTCATAGCCGAGTTCCTTCATCGCCTCGACGGCTCGGGGGTTCACCCGGCCGGAGGGTTTCGATCCAGCGCTCGCTGCCTCGACTCGGCCGGCGGCGTGGATGCGGGCGAAGGCCTCGGCCATCTGGCTGCGGTTCGAGTTCTCGACGCAGACGAAGAGGATGGTTTTCATGCCGGACTTCTACCACACAATCAAGCCGATCGCCCATCAGGGGCCGGGCCACGGGCCGGTGGTGCTCGTGCGAATGCCGCCTTCTGTCCGCCAGACGAACCGGGCCGATGTTTCCGGGTACGTGGCGATCACGGCGGAAGCAGCGTCGGGCCCCAGCACGCTGGCGGCAGTCGCCAGGGCGTCGGCGGTGGTGGCGTCGGCGGCGATGACCGTCACGGCGGCGGGGCCGGGTACCCCGAGCCCCGTCCGCGGATCGACGATGTGGCTGTAGCGAGTTCCGTCGATCGTGACCGCCTGGTAGGCATCCCCCGACGTCGTCACCGCCGCATGGGAGAGCACGAGGGTTTCCGCCTCACCGCCGGGCTCGAGCGGGGCGACCTGAATCCGCCAACCGGGTGAGCCGGGGGGCGGCCCGGAAACGACCACGTCGCCCGAGGCGTCGATCAGGGCCGCAGCGATGCCGAGAGACTCGAGCCGATCGATGGCCCGGTCGGCTGCATAGCCCATTCCGATTCCGCCCGGATCGAGCCGCGTGCCCGGCTTCGGCAGCCGCACCGCCTGACGTTCGGGTAGGAGTTCGATCGTGCCGGAACCGACGGCTGCACGTGCGGCAGCCAGTTTGTCGGCCCGAGGCAGCCGGCCGCTCCGGCGGGACTGCCGCCAGAGGCTCGTGAGCGGCCCGACCGTGATATCAAAGCCGCCGTCAGTCCGCCGGCGGAATTCCTCGGCCGCGACGAGCACCCGCCAGAGATCGTCGCTCACGGAGATCGGCTCCGACTGGGCGGCCCGGGTGGCAAGCCGGGAGAGTTCGCTCTCGGCATCGTAGTCGGAGAGCACCCGCTCCACCCGAGCGATCTCGGCAAAGGCCGCCGCGATCGCCTGCCGGCCCAACGCGGCGTCGGGCGAAGAGACGGTGATCGTCCAGGGCACACCCATCAGCCGCCGGGTTTCGCTGAGCAGACCGGGTGCATCGGCGGCTGACGCGGTTCCGCCGGCCACTGCCAGCCAGCCGGTCACAACCGCCGCGGTCACGAGCCTGCGGTAGACTCGGTGTGAGTGGAAAAAGCCTTCCACGGCCTTTTTCCCCGTGGGCGACCGCAGGAAACGCCGAGGGTTTCCTGGGCCGCCGGCCGCCGCATCCTGCGGGGGCACGCCTTTTCCAGACTCTGACAGAAACACCATGAGCGGTTCCGATTCCGATCCACCGGTCGCCATCATCTTTGAGTGTACGCCCCTGCGGAGCGTGCCGCGGCTCGACATCCCGCTCGACGCCTCTCCCCGCTACCGGGCCAGGCTGGAGCGGATGCAGCGGGCCGTCACCGCTCACGGGACGCGAAACGCCTACTACCTCACCGACGGCTCCTGCACCTTCCGCTTCACCAACGACGAGGCAACGGGCTGGGTACGGTTTCGCTTCGAGGGCACGGTGTTCACGGACGAGGCCGACCTCAGGGCGACCGGCAGCGATTTGGAGATCCTGCTCGACGTCGAGACCTGCGACTGGCTCACGCAGCCAGCCGTGGAATGGCTCACGGTGTCGGCAAAAAATGCGGTCGAGGCCGAATTCAACCGGTACATCGCCGCCGGCGACCTGTCGAAAGCCAAGGCACGCCTGGCCCGCGAGCAGGCTCAGAGTGACGCCACCGGCGGCTACCTCGGCATGAACCTCTGATCGGTTCCGGAGCGGTCCGCGACGGGTGCTCGTCAGGCGGCGCGGATTTCGAGAAGCACGCTCTCGCCATCCGCGCCAGCCAGGGGCCAGGACGCGATCCGGCGGACGGTGACGTGCCGCGCTCGTCGCTGGCTGCGGGCTTCCTCGAGTTCGGCGTCCCAGCGTGGTCCCTTGATCACGAGCATCCGGCCGTAGGAGTTTGCCAGCGGTTCGAACCAGCCGAGGAGTTTGGCCAGTGGCGCCACCGCCCGCACCACGAGCGTGTCGAACCGCCGGGGACCAAATGGCCGCCGGGCCACGAGTTCCTGGGCAGGTCCTTCGTGGATCGGCACGGCGAGGCCACACTCCGCCAGGATCGCCGCCACCGCACGGGCCCGTTTGCCCACGCTCTCCGAGAGTTCCACCCGCAGGTCGGGGCGGAGGATGGCCAGCAGCACCCCCGGCACCCCGCCCCCCGTGCCGACGTCGAGCACCCGTTCTCCCTGGGCCAGGTGTGGCACAAGCGCGAGTGCATCCCCGACATCCCGGGCCACGAACCGTTCCGGGTCCGTGTGCCGCGTGAGATTGAGTCGCTCGTTCCAGTCCCAGAGCCGGGTCGCGTAGGCCGCCAGCCCCGGGACCGCCTCGGCGGGCACGACGAGCCCCTGCCGGTCGCACTCGGCTGCCAGGGCGGCGGCCGATACGGATGTCGTCGGGTCGGGATCTCGGGCCTCGGGCAGCGTCACTTGATGAACAGCATCTCGCGGTAGGTGGGCAACGGCCAGAGGTCGTCGGGGAGGATCGTCTCCAATTGGTCGGCCGTCTCACGCACCGCTGCCATCGCGGGCACCACGTCGTCGTGGAAGTGCCCGACTTCCGCCCGGAGGTCGCCGCCGTGGTGGGCCGTCGTCTGCTCGAGCGAGTCGATCCGCGACTCGAGGTCACCGACGAGTTTCGTCAGCTTCTCGAGCGTGCCGAGGTGGGGCGATTGGCCGAGCGCCTTGAGCTTGGTGGCGATGTCCACGAGCTCACCTTGGTAGCGGTAGGCCGCCGGCAGGATCATCGTCTTGGCGATCTGGAGGGCCGCCTGGGCTTCGGTATTGAGGTCTTTGCAATACCGCTCCATGTAAATGTCGTAGCGGCTGCGCACCTCGCGCTCCGAGAGCACGCCGTACTTCTCGAACATCGCGATCGTCGCCGGATTGACCAGCGCGTCGAGCGCTTCGGGTGTGGCCTTGAGGTTGGGCAGCCCCCGCCGGGCGGCCTCGTCCTGCCACTCCTGCGAATAGCCATTGCCGTTGAAGACGACCGCCTTGTGGGCCGAGATCATTTTCTGGAGCAGTGACTCGACGGCGGCGGGCAGCAGGGCAAGGTCGCCACCGGTTGCCTGCTCGAGTTCGGTGGCGATGAAGTCGAGGCTCTCGGCCACGATCGTGTTGAGCGCCACGAGAGGTCCGGCGATCGATTGGCTCGAGCCGACGGCCCGGAATTCAAACTTGTTGCCGGTGAATGCGAACGGGCTGGTGCGGTTGCGGTCACCGGCATGCATCGGCAGCGGCGGGAGGGTGTCGACGCCCACCGTCAACGTGCCCGAGGCCTTGCTGCCCGTGACCTTGCCCTTCTCGATCTGTTCGAAGACATCCGACAACTGCTCCCCGAGGAAGATCGAGATGATCGCCGGCGGGGCCTCGTTGGCGCCGAGCCGGTGGTCGTTGCCGCTGGAGGCCACGACGGCCCGGAGCAGATCGGCGTGGAGATGCACGGCCCGGATGACCGCGGCGCAGAACACGAGGAACTGCATGTTTGCGTGGGGCGTTTCTCCCGGCTCGAGGAGGTTCCCCAGCCGGCAGCCCATCGACCAGTTGACGTGCTTGCCCGACCCGTTGATGCCGGCGAACGGCTTCTCGTGGAGCAGGCAGGACATACCGTACTTCTGGGCGACCCGGGTCAGCGTCAGCATGATCATCTGCTGGTGGTCGGTCGCGATGTTGGCGTTTTCGTAGACGGGGGCGATCTCGTACTGGCTTGGGGCCACTTCGTTGTGCCGCGTCTTGACCGGCACGCCGAGCTTGTAGAGCTCTCGTTCCCCTTCGAGCATGCAGGCCAGCACCCGCTCGGGGATCGCCCCAAAATACTGGTCTTCGAACTCCTGCCCCTTCGGCGGCCGGGCGCCGAACAGTGTTCGGCCCGTCATCATCAGGTCGGGGCGGTTGAAGAAGAAGTTGCGATCGATGAGAAAGTATTCCTGCTCGGGGCCGGCCGAGGCCGACACCTGCCCCACGTCGTCGTGTCCGAACAGGGCGAGCACGCGGCGGGCCTGCTTGTCGAGGGCCTGCATGCTCCGCAACAGCGGCGTCTTTTTGTCGAGGGCCTCGCCCGTCCAGGAGCAGAACGCGGTCGGGATGCAGAGGGTGGTGCCGTTGGGGTTGTCGAGCACATAGGTGGGGCTCGTCGGATCCCAAGCTGTGTAGCCGCGGGCCTCGAAGGTGGCCCGCAGGCCGCCCGAGGGGAAGCTCGATGCATCCGGCTCGCCTTGGATCAACTCCTTGCCCGAGAACTCGGCGATCGCAGTGCCGTCGCCGGTCGGGGAGAGAAAGCTGTCGTGCTTCTCGGCCGTCAGGCCGGTGAGCGGGTAGAAGACGTGGGCGTAGTGGGTGGCGCCCTTCTCGATTGCCCAGTCCTTCATCGCCATGGCCACCGCGTCGGCGATCGAGGGATCGATCGGCTTGCCCTGCTTGATCGTCGCCTGGAGCGCCTTGTAGACGCTCTTGGGAAGCCGGGCCTTCATCACCGCCTGGCTGAAGACATTCGCGCCGAAGATTTCGCTGGTGGGAGTCTCGCGGAAGTTCCAGGCCTGGCCGGCGGAGCGGTAGGAGTTGATGGCGGCGATGGCACTGGCGCGGGAGGCGGTCATGGAGTGTCCTTCATTCCTTCCGAATCGGGCTGGCTGGGCCACGGGCGGAAACGTTCCACCGCAGGCCGGAGTGGGTCACGGTAGCCGGGAGACCGGCCGTCTTCAATGGATGGAGTCTGGCCGGGAAGGCCCGGTCTGGGCTAGCGAGCCGCGGTGGAGCGGCCCGGAGGCACGGCTGCGGGCCGCACGACCGTCCGCCTTGCGATTTCGATGGCTGCGGCCAGGGCCGGGTCGCCAGCCGGCTCGACGGCTCTGGGTACACTTCCGTCGATCGGGCGGGCCACCGTCTGCACCGGCACGTCGGGTTCCACCCCCACGCCGCTGAAGGGCAGGCCGCGGGGGGAGAAGAACTTGGCAGTGGTCAACCGCATGCCGACGCCGGCCGCTTCCAGCGGGAAGATTCCCTGGATCGAGCCCTTGCCGTAGCTCCGCGTTCCGACGATCGTGCCCCGCCGGTGGTCTCGGATCGCGCCGGCGAGGATCTCGCTCGAACTCGCCGAGTCACCGTCGATGAGCACCACCAAGGGCATCCGCCAGGTGCCGGGCCGCCCGGCCGAGTAGTTGAAATCTTCCTCGGGGCTGCGGCCGCGGGTCGCCACCACAAGCCCGCGATCGAGGAACAGGTCGGCCACATCCACGGCCGCCGAAAGCAGGCCACCGGGGTTGCCACGGAGATCGATGACGAGCGCCCGCATGCCCGCCGCGTCGAGGCGGCGGAGCGTAGCCTCGAGATCGGCAGCGGTCGTCTTCTGAAACGAGGTGATCTTGACCCGGGCCACGCCGGACGTGCCATCGACCAGGCCCGCCTCCTCGATGCTCGGCACCTCGACATGCTCCCGCCGCACCGTGATCGCCCGGGCCGCGCCCGGGCCTCGGGCCACGGCCAGCGTCACGATCGATCCTTCGGGGCCTTGGAGCAGATGGGCCGCCTCGTCGACGCTCAGACCGCCGATCGATCGTCCGCCCACGCCGATGAGGTGATCGCCGGCCCGGATGCCAGCCCGGTCGGCCGGGCTGCCGGGAATCACGTGGACGACGAGCAGCCCGTCGGCCGCGCTTTTGAGTTCGACGCCGAGTCCCACGAAGTTGCCCTCGATCTGGGCGTAGAGGTCGTCGAGCTGGCCGGTCGTGAGGAAGGCGGAATACTCGTCGAGGCCGCCGACCGCGGCCGCCGCCATCTCCATCAGCGACACTGCCGGAGGGATGCCGAGGATCGAGTGACCCGCCCGAGCGATCCAGGCTGCCACCGCTTCGGCATCGGCCTGGGAGGCTACGGGGCGGGCCGTCACGATCTGTCCGATCTGTTCGGCGTAGGCGGCTCGCCGCTGCGGTGTCGACTGCGATGCGTAAGTGGCGGCGAAGGCCGGATCGTCGAGGGCGATCTCGATCGCCCGCAGACCGCGGGCTGAGAGCCGGGCGAAGTCCGGTGTCTCGACGTGGTGGGATCCGATCCGCGCCAGCACTTCACCGTAGGCTCGGCGGGCATCGGCTTCAGAGAGGACGGCCAACTGCTGGCGGAAAGCCGGCTCCGCGTGCCGGCGGGCGATATCACAGTGCAGCTTGGCGAGATCGTATTGGTGGGCCAGTGCCGGATCGAGCGTGCCCTTCCGCGCAGCCGTCTCGCAGATGCTGACAACATCCGACCAGCGTCCCTGATGGGCAAGCGCCGTCGTGCGGGCCGCCAGATCATCGGGCTGGGCGGCGACCGTGGCCGAACCCGAGGGGAGCCAGCGGAGAAAAGGCTCGCCCGCCGCCTGTCCGGTGGCAAGCAGGGCAAGCAGGCCGCAGAGCAGGCCCGACAGGACCTTTCCGGCAGGCACGAACCGTGGGCGGAGGAGGACCACTGTCACAGGGCAATCCGTTCACAGGACGCCGCGCTCGGCCGCGGCAGCCAGCGGCCCATCCGTTTGACCGCTCGCGATTATGGATCACGCCGGCGGCAGAGGCAAAAAAAACCGGGGCGGAAAGCAGGCTTTTTGTCACCGCCAAGGTCGCCCTCGTCGGCATGCCTTGCACGGTCGTTACCACCGGACAAGCCGACACGTTGGTACGATGGGAGAGCGTTCCGACACCCTCCGTTCACTGGTTTGCACACAGGCCCCCGATGACCGATTCCCCGGAGACAGGGCTGGAGCGTGACCAACCTGCCGATCCGGCCGTGACCATGGTGCTTCTGGACCGCGTGCGTCGGGGTGACGGCGACGCCGTCAACGGCCTGCTCGAGCGGCACCGGGCCGCTATCCGGCGGATGATCGATCTCCGGATGGATCGCGTGGTTCAGCGGCGGGTCGATGCGAGCGACATCGTGCAGGACGTGCTGCTCGAAGCGAACCGCCGGCTCGGTGACTATCTGGCCAACCCCACCATGCCGTTCGGGCTCTGGCTGCGGCACATGGCCCGCGACCGCTTGATCGATGCCCACCGCCGGCATCGCGTGGCCGGCAGTCGGAGCCTCGATCGGGAGGTGCCGCTGGTGACCGCCGGCCGCGGAGACGATTCCCAGCTCGACCTGGCCGACTGCCTCGCCGACCGTGAATTGACGCCGGCCGCGGCTGCCACGTGGAGGGAACTGGAGCGGCGGTTCGCCGCGGCCGTCGAACAACTCGACGAGGCCGACCGGCAGATCGTGCTGCTGCGGCACTTCGAACATCTGTCCACCGCCGAGGCAGCCGATGTGCTCGGTCTTTCGAAGCCTGCCGCCGGAATGCGGTACCTCCGGGCGATGCGCCGTCTGCGGAGCATGCTCGAGGGTTCGGCCTGATGCCGGTGGGCGGCGGGTAAAGGCCGCCTATCATCCCTGGGGGTATGACAGGCATCCGTTTGAGCGACCTTTTTGACCATGACCCGATTCGGTTCGTCCGCCGTGTCCGAGCCACTGTCGCCTGCCGACGAGGAGTTGCTCGCCGGTTTGTTGGATGAGCTTTCCGAAACCCCGGGAAGCGCGGCCATGGCCCTCCTCGAGCGGCATGCAGTCGCCCATCCCCGGCTCGCCGGGCAGTTGCGAGAATTGTTCGCGACCATGTCGATGGCCGACGCGGTCGCAGAGCAATCGACGATCTTCGAGGCGGCTCTGTCGGAGAGCGGCGTTGTTGCGGAGCCCGCCAACCCAGCGCCGCCCCGGCGTCTTGGGGGTTTCGTCCCGGGGGTGACGCCGCTCCCGGCCGCCTTCGGCGACTATGAATTGCTCGAGGAAATCGGCCGGGGTGGGATGGGAGTGGTGTACCGGGCCCGTCAGCTCAGCCTCGGCCGCATTGTGGCGGTGAAGATGCTCCTGCGACGCGACCTGGCGACCGCGGCCGATCTGGCCCGGTTCCGCGCCGAAGCGGAGGCGGCCGCCCAATTGGACCACCCCAACATCGTGCCGCTGTTCGAGGTGGGCGAGTGCGATGGCCATCCATTCTTCAGCATGCGGTTCATTCAGGGGACGACGCTGGCGAAGCGGCTGGCGGCCGGTTCCCTGCCGCCGCGAGACGCCGCGGCCCTGCTGGCCACCGTCGCCTCGGCGGTCGATGCGGCCCATGCCCGGGGCGTTCTCCATCGCGACCTCAAGCCGTCGAACATCCTGATCGACGAGGCCGGTGTGCCCCACGTCTCGGACTTCGGTCTGGCGAAGCGGATCGAGGCCGACCAGACGGTGACCCACACCGGTGCGATCCTGGGAACGCCCTGCTACATGTCGCCGGAACAGGCGGCCGGCAGCCGGGGCGACGTCGGGCCGGCGAGCGATGTCTGGAGCCTCGGCGCCATCCTCTATCTGACGCTCACGGGCCGCCCGCCCTTCCAGGCGTCGAATCCGATGGACACGCTGCTGGCGGTGCTGGAGAGCGATCCGCCCCTGCCCCGTTCGATTGCCGCGGGGGTGGACCGTGATCTCGAAATGATCGCGCTCAAGAGCCTCCAGAAGCCGGCCGACCTTCGATACCCTTCGGCCGCAGCACTCGCCGCCGACCTGGAGGCCTTCCTGGTTGGCGAACCGATCATGGCCCGCCGCGGCGGGCTGGCGGATGTGTTCTCCAGGCTGTTCCGCGAGACCCACCATGCCGTGGTGCTCGAGAACTGGGGGCTGCTCTGGATGGGGCACGCCGTCGTGATCCTCGCCCTCTGCGTGGTGACCGACGTGCTCGCCTGGCAGGGCGTGGACAGTCGCTGGCCCTACATCCTGCTCTGGGCCGGTGGGCTGGCTGTCTGGGCGCCGATTTTCTGGGCGCTTCGCCACCGCACGGGCCCGGTGACGGCGGTGGAACGGCAGATCGCCCACGTCTGGGCGGGCAGTGTGATCGCCAGCAGCCTCCTCTTCGGGGTCGAGCAGTTTCTCGGGCTCCCCGTGCTCACACTCTCGCCGGTGCTCGCGCTCTTCGCCGGGATCGTGTTCTTCGCCAAGGCGGGGATTCTGTCAGGCGTGTTCTACATCCAGGCCGCCGTGCTGTTCGCCACGGCGCTTGTGATGTGCCTGTTACCGGCCTGGCAGCACGTGATCTTTGGCCTTGTGAGCGGCATCTGCTTCTTCGTGCCGGGGCTGAAGTACTACCGGCAGAGGAACCGGGGCGACTGAGTCGACGAGCCGAGACGTGGCGGACACAGTCGGATGTCAGCCATCTGGCCGGCCGCAGCACAAACTGTGAGCCGCGTGGCTCCCTCTACCGCACATCGAGATCGGAAAAAACCGCGTGTGTATCGACGACGCGGAAGCCGAGCTGGCCGGCGTGCAGCCCGGGAGCCCGGGCGGTGAGGGTTCGCTGTCCGTTGAGGTAGCCGGCAAGATTCTCACCCCGGATCTCCAGTCGGAGTCGCTGTGGCATTCTGGGATCGATGTCGATGGCCGATCGGCTCACTTCTCGCCACTGAGTGCCGTCGGTCCGCCCGAAGACCATGAGCTTGTTTCGGGGTATCAGGCCGAGAAAGAAGCCACGTTGCGCGTCGTACCCGACGCCGCTGCCGGTGGTGTGGAAGAGCATGCCGGCATCGCGGGCCGACCCGCCGGCGGGAAAGCGGATCGTGACCTCGACGGAGACGTCGTTCGGAACGAGGCGATCGAGCATCACCTTTTCGCCGCAGCGGTAGTCATTCACCGGCTGGTCGGGCACGCGGCCGAGATGGAGCCCGTCGGTTTTGAACTCGATGAACTGGTGATGCCCGTAGGGAGTCAGGTCGGCTACCAGGGGGCAGTCTGCGGCGAGTGAGGCCGAGAGCGGAAGGTCGGCTGGAGGTAAGGGTGGCTCCCCGGAAGGACGCTGCAGCGGCTGGCCCGGAGCGACGGGCCGAGAGAAGCGAGGGAAGCCCCGCGGGCCGATCTCCAGCGGCTGAAGAAAGACAGAGCGTCGCCATCCGGGGGTGGGATCTCGTTTGGCGTGATAGACGTGCCAGAGTTCGGTACCGTCCGGCGAGGCGACGAAGCAGGAATGACCCACGCCATAGGTGCGATCGGTTCCCGAGAAAACAGGACGCTCCTGCTTTGTCCACGAGTCCGGATCGAGCGGGTCTGGGCCGGTGAGTTCGAGGCATCCGAGTTTGTAGGTGGGGAGCCAGGAGGCGGCACACGAAAAGATGACGAGCGTGCGGTCATCGGTCGTGAAGACCTGGGGTCCTTCGTGGAGCCCGCGTCCCCGGCCATCATCCTCGGTGAATTCCCAGGGGAAATCGTCGTTTCGGCAGATCCGCACCCGCGAATGCGATAGTTCGGTCGGCGACTTCATGGCGGCGGCGTAGAGAAACTGTCGGTCACTGCCGGGCTCGTCCCAGCCCGACCAGATGGCGTAGCGGCGGCCTGCGTGTTCCAAGACCGTCATGTCGATCGCCCAGATCGGTTCCCCGGCGACGTCGCCGGTTTCCAAGGGGCCATGCAGGGTGTATTCCCCGAGGGGATCGTCGTCGGCCGAGACCAAGACGTAGGCCAGGTGGTTGGCATTGTTTCCGTCGGAAGCGGCGAAATAGATGTGCCACTTGCCATCGAGCAGATGGAGTTCCGGCGCCCAAATCTCGCGGGACCATCTGCCGGTGTCGGGCGCCCGCCAGACGACGTGCTTCTGGCCTAAGGACGTCAGCCTCTTGCTCGTGTGGATCGAGATTCCACGATTCCCATCCGAAAGGCACCAGAGATAGCGATCATGATTCGGATCGCGGACGACCCAGGGGTCGGCGGCTTCACCGATCGGATTGACGAACTGATTCGGGGGCAGCGGCTCGACGATTGAATTGGCCTCGTCAGCGACGGAGCCGGCTTCAGCAGAGTCGGCAGGACGGGATGTGAGGGCGGTGACGATGGGCTGCGGAGGCCCATCGGCTCCGACCGGGCCACCGGTGGAGAGCGGGATCAGCAGGAGCGGGATCCAGGGCACGATCATTCGCATGATGGGACGGTGGCTTCCGGGGGAAACGGAGGGACTCTGATCATCAGGGTGGTCCAGCCGGACACTGCTTCAGTCAGCCCTTGAGAGACTCCGCGGCGAAGGGGAGCGGGAGGAAGTCGGACAGTCGGAACACACCCCGGCCATCGATGTCGATCTCCATGTCGGGCGTGCCGAACTCGGCGATCACTTGAAGGCATGCCCCGCACGGCGAGATCTTGGCCACGAGCCCGCCATCCCGGTCGCGACAGGTCAGGGCGATGCGGGTAAGCCTGCGGCCTCCGGCCACGATGCCGGCGAAGATCGCCGCGCGTTCGCCGCAGATCGTCAGTCCATAGGATCCGTTCTCGACGTTGGCTCCCAGGTGAGGCCCGGGAGACTCCGCGAACTCGGCCGCGGCGCCAACCTGCCAGCCGGAGTAGGGGGAATAGGCCTGGCGGCTTGCCGAGCGAGCCGCGGCGAGGAGCGGAGAGATGGGGGAATCGTTGGTCATCGCGGGGCTGTATCCTGACACGGAGGACGGGTGCCATCATACGCCGGGTGGCGAACCGGGTATGATCCGCGGCAGCCATCTCAACGGTATCCGTTGGCGGCCATTTCCGACGGAGTCCCCGGCCCCGAGTGTTTCGGTCGATTCTTCACCTCCGGAGGAACCGTGGCCATGCAAGGCGTGCACGTGTCGTCGCATCCACTTGTCGCGCACCATGTCTGCTCGCTGCGGGATCCGGCCACGAAACCGTCGGAGTTTCGCCGGGTCGTGCGACACCTCACGCGGCTGGTCGCAGTCGAGGCCACCGCGAATCTTCCCACCTGCGATGTCCGGGTGAGCACGCCGCTGGCCGAGGCGATCGGCCGTCGGCTCGCCGACACGATCGCGATCGTACCGATCCTGCGGGCCGGCCTCGGAATGGCCGACGGGCTGCTGGAGTTGATTCCCGACGCCCAGGTCTGGCACATCGGCCTTTACCGGGACGAGGCCACGCTCGAGCCCAAGGAGTATTACAACAAACTGCCGCCGAAGCTCGACGCCTCGGTGGCGATCGTCGTCGATCCGATGCTGGCGACCGGTGGGTCGGCCCTACGGACCTGCCAGATCCTGCGCGCGGCGGGCATCCCCCGGCTGGTGTTCGTGGGACTGATCGCGTCACCGCAGGGGATCGAGGCCTTACGGGCTGGCGTGCCCGATGTCGTGATTCACGTGGCAGCCCTCGACGATGGGCTCAACGACGTGGGCTACATCCTGCCGGGGCTGGGCGACGCGGGCGATCGGCAATTCGCGACGCAGCCGGCCGAGTGACGCCCGTCCATTCACCAGGGTCGGAGACAGACCGATGCGGGCCGTCGATCTGATTCGCCGCAAGCGCGACGGGGGCGAACTCTCCGCCGCTGAGATCGAGTTTCTCGTCGAGGGGCTCACCGACGGTCTCGTGCCAACCTATCAGTGGGCGGCCCTGGCGATGGCGATCGTCTGGCGGGGGATGACCACGGCCGAGACGGCGGCGCTCGTCGAGGCGATGCTCCACACAGGCACCGTGCTCGATCTCTCGGAGATCCCCGGCCCAAAAATCGACAAGCATTCAACCGGTGGCGTGGGCGACAAGACGAGCCTGATCCTGGCGCCGATCGCCGCCGCCTGCGGGGTGACGGTGCCGATGGTCTCGGGCCGAGGCCTCGGCCACACCGGCGGCACGCTCGACAAACTGGAGAGCATCCCCGGCTTCAGGATCGACCTCGATCTGGTCGCCTACCGGCGGATCGCCCGCGAATGTGGCCTCGTACTGATCGGTCAGACCGCCGAGATCGCTCCGGCCGACCGGGTGCTCTACGCCCTTCGTGACGCCACGGCCACGGTCGAGAGCATCCCGCTGATTACAGCGTCGATCCTGTCGAAGAAGCTCGCCGAGGGCATCGATGCCCTGGTGCTCGACGTCAAGAGCGGTGACGGCGCCTTCATGGCTCGACGCGAAGATGCCCGGGCGCTGGCCGAGAGCATGGCCTCGATCGGCCGGGCGATGGGCAAGCCGGTGCGGGCGATCCTCACGAGCATGGATGCTCCGCTCGGACGGATGGTCGGCAATGCGCTCGAGGTGCGGGAGTGCGTGGCGTGCCTGCGGGGCGAGGGGCCCGAGGACCTGATGGAGGTATCGCTCGAACTGGCCGCCGAGATGCTCATGCTCGGCGGCGTGGCACCGAGCCGTGACGACGCCCTGGCACGCTGCCGAACGAGCATCGCCGACGGCTCGGCGCTCGACCGATTCCGCCGGGTGGTGGCGGCCCAGGGGGGCGATCCGCGGGTCTGCGACGATCCGTTGGGCGTGCTCCCGCGGGCGAAGCGGCTCGAGACCGTGAGGGCCGAGCGAGCGGGCTTCATCCAGGAACTCAAGGCTTGGCCGGTGGGTCAGGCCTCGATGTTGCTCGGTGCCGGCCGGGCGACGGCCGAAGATGCGATCGATCCGGCGGCGGGGATCGTGCTCGTCAAGTCGGTCGGCGACCGCATCGCGGCCGGCGATGTGATCGCCGAACTCCACTTCAATCCGCCCCACGCGGCCGCGGTGCCTGCGGCCAGCGACCTCGTGGCGGGTGCGGTCAGCATCGGTCCCGAGCCCGTGACCCGACCATCGCTCATCCTCGAACGGTTGGAGTAAATCCAATCTCAGTTTGCTGGAGCGACGAGTCGGCACGCTGTGGGCAAAGGCGAGGGGGTCGGCAAACGCTCGCGGAGCATGGGGCGTATCCTCGCCCGCGACGCGACTTTTGCCGCCCCCGAGCCGGTGGAGCAGGTTTGGGGGTAGGCGAGGGGGTCGGTGAACGCTCGCGGAGCATGGGGCGTATCCTCGCCCATGACGCGACTTTTGCCGCCCCGAGCCGGTGGAGCACCCATCTCGGAAACGCCGCAGCCCGAGCGGCGTCGGGTCACGCCCGCGTACCGAGGAAGATCGAGTTCCAGCTGCCGCTCGTGGGATGGGTGCGGGCCTTGACGACCTCGACGTCGAAGCCCGCCTCTTCCATGCGGGCCACGAACCGCGGGTCGGCGCCGGCTGACCAGACGGCGAGGCGGCCGCGGGGTCGGAGGGCGGCCCGCGCGGCCCCCAGGCCCTGCGGCGAATAGAGCCCGTCGTTGGCCGCCGCCGTCAGGCCGCTGGCCCCGTTGTCGACGTCGAGCATGATCCGATCGAAGCGGCCGCGGCTCGCTTCAAGCAGGTCGGCCACGTCGCCGGTGACGATCTCGACCCGCGGGTCGTCGATCACGTCGGCCGCCAGGCCATAGGCCGGATTGCGATTCCAGGCGATCACCGCCGGCACGAGTTCGGCCACCACGACCGTCGCATCCGCCGCGAGGTGCTTGAGCGTTTCCCGGAGGGTGAAGCCGAGGCCGAGGCCCCCGATCAGCACCGTCGCAGCCGGGCGGTCCCGCAGGTCGCCGCAGGCAAGCTCGGCCATCCGCTCCTCGGAGTGGTGCTGCCGCGTCGACATCAGTTCCACGCCGTCGACCCGGATCGAGAAGTCGCCGTCGTGCTCGTGGAGGGTGAGCGGGGCGCCCTCGGGCGTGACGGAACGGTCGAGCAGGCGGGTCGGTTTCATGGAGTCGATCCTACTCCTCGCCCCGCCGCAGGCGGTCGAGGGTGACGGCGGCCACGATGATGACACCGGTCACGATCTCCTGCACCCAGTTGGGCAGTTCGAGCTTGGTGCAGCCATTGGCCACGACCGTCATGATCAACGCCCCGACGAGCGTGCCGGCCACCGACCCGCGGCCGCCGGCCAGACTCGCTCCGCCGATCACCACCGCCGCGATGATGTCGAGCTCCATCCCAAGGGCCGTGGTGGGATCGCCGACGGTCAGGTAGGCGTATTGCAGGACGCCCGCGACGGCCGTGAGGGCCGAGGCGATCGCGTACACGAGAATCCGCGTCTGCTCGACCGCCACCCCGCAGAGCCGGGCGGTCGGCTCGCTCGAACCGACCGCCACGACGTGGCGGCCGAAGCGGGTGAATTGCAAGAGCACCGCCACGCCGCCCGCGAGCAGGATCGTGAGCCAGACGCCGGGCGGCACGAGCTGCCAGCGGCGGTCGGGCCCGAGTGCCATCAGGAGGTCGTTGAGCCAGGTCGCGGGGGCGACCACCATCGTCTCCCCGGCGAGACCCTTGGCGAGCCCGCGGAGCCCGCCCCACATCCCGAGCGTGACGATGAACGGGGGCAGCTTCAGACCGGCGACGAGGCTGCCGATCAGACAGCCACAGGCGGCGCCACCGGCCACCGTGGCAAGCACCGCCGCGGCCGGCGACCAGCCGGCTGCCAGGAGCGACGCGAGCGTGACCGTGGCCAGGGCGATCTGGGCCCCCACCGAGAGGTCGATGCCGCCGCTGACGATCACGAGTGTCATCCCGAGGGCCGCCGTCGCGACGACCGCCGTCTGGAGCAACATGATCTCGGCGTTGCCGGCGGTGGCGAACTCCGCCGGCCGGAGCGCGGCGAACAGGAGCACCACCCCCGCGAGGCCCGCCAAGGGTCCGAGTTTCTCAAGCCAGATCGTCATCCAGGTTGAATCGCCTCCTGTAAGAGCGCGTGTTCGTCGAGTTCCGCCACCGGCTGGGCCGGCCCGAGCCGCCCCCGGCGCATCACAGCGATTCGGTCGCAGACGCCCAGGAGCTCCGGCAGGTGGCTGCTGACGAGCAGGATCGCCCGGTCCTTCCGGGCGAGTTCGTCGATCAGCGAATAGATCCGCGCCTTCGCCCCGACGTCGATCCCACGGGTCGGCTCGTCGAGCAGGAGCAGGTCGACGTCATGATGCAAGAGCCGGGCCACCGCCACCTTCTGCTGGTTGCCGCCCGAAAGCCTGACCACCGACTCGGCCACGTCGCGGCACTTGATCCCGAGCGGCTCGATCCAGGCCCGCGCCGCAGCGGCCTGCCGCTTCGAGAAGACGAAGCCCGGAGGACCGAGTCCCGTGAGCCGGGAGAGGGTGAGGTTGTCGGCGATCGAGAGATCGAGGGCCAGCCCCTCCCCCTTGCGGTCCTCGCTCACCATGCCCACACCCTGAGCCCAGCGGCGGGCTGGGGCTGCCGCCCCCTCGGCGGCCGCCACCCGCACCCGGCCGCGGCGGATCGGATCGAGGCCGAAGATCGCCCGCACGAGTTCCGTCCGTCCGGCCCCCACGAGCCCGGCGATCCCGAGCACCTCGCCCCGCCGCAGCGTGAGCGAGGCCGACTCCGGAAGCCGACGGCCGGCAACCTCCGTCAGCGTGAGCAGCTCCGAGCCCGGGGTCCGCGGCGAACGGGGGTAGAGGTCGGCGACCCGCCGGCCCACCATCCATTCGACGATCGCGTCATCCGAGACCGCGGCAAGCTCGCCGCCTCCCACCGTGGCCCCGTCGCGGAGCACCGTCACCCGGTCGGCGAAGGCCCGCACCTCTTCGAGGACGTGCGAGATGAACAGGATCGCGTGGCCGCGGTCCCGCAGCCGTTTCACGAGCGTTTCGAGGTGGCGAACGTCCTCACGGGTCAGGCTGCTCGTCGGTTCGTCGAGCACGAGCACCCGGCAGCCGACCGCCACCGCCCGCGCGATCTCCACCACCTGCCGGTCGGCGATCGCCAGCGTGGCCACGGGCCGGTCGAGAGCGATGTCGGCCCGGCCGAGGCTCGCCAGGGCCTCGCCGGCGCGCCGCCGCATCCCGCGGCGATCGATGAAGCCGGCCCACGTGGGCTCCGCGGCCAGGAGGATATTTTCGGCCACGCTCAGATGGGCCGCGACCGCCAACTCCTGATGGATCATCGCCACACCGGCCGCTCGGGCGGCGCGGGGCGACCGCGGGGCGTACAGCTGGCCATCGAGCCACATCTCCCCGGCATCGGGCCGGACCACTCCCGCGAGCACCTTCATCAGGGTGCTCTTGCCCGCCCCGTTTTCCCCGACCACTGCCAGCACCTCGCCGGCCCGCACCTCGAGATCGACGCCTGCGAGCGCGACGGTGGCGCCAAAGAGTTTACGCACGCCCCGCATCGCGAGGCGATCCGGTGATGAGGCGGCTTCGTTCAGGGGAGTTGGAGGATCTTCTGGATCTCGGGACTGTCGACATTGTCGCGGGTCACGATCGTGGCACCCGTGTCGATGACCGGTTCGACCGGCTTGCCCTGGAGGTGGTTCACCGCGGCGATCACCGTCTGCCGGCCCATCGCGCGGGGATCCTGGGCGACGAGCGCGTCGATCTCCCCTTTTCGCAAGGCCTCGATCAGGGCCGGCGAGGTGTCGAAGCCGACGAATTTCACCCGGCCGGCGAGGTTATGCTGCCGCAGGGCCAAGAGCATGCCAAACGTGGACGACTCGTTCGGGCAGAAGATGCCGTCGGCAGTCTTCAGCGTGTCGAGCATGTTGAGGGCGGCGGTTTTGGCTTCGCCGGCGGTGGCCCCGGAGTAGCGGTTGGCCGAGATGAGTTCCATATCCGGCCGCGCTGCGATCGCCCGGGTGAACCCGGCCTCGCGATCGTCGGTGCTTGCCGAGCCCACCTGGTATCGGAGCAGCACCACCTTCCCCGTGTCTCCGAGCAGGTCGCCGAGCTTCGCGCCGCCGAGTTCCCCGCCGCGGCGGTTGTCGGTAGCGACGAGGCTGACGAAGTCCTGCCCCGCTTCGCCCTGCAGGGCCGAATCGAAGATCACGACCGGGATTCTCCGCTGACCGGCCATCGCCACGGGGCGGCGGAGCGCCGCGGCGTCGAGCGGCGCCAGGGCGATCGCCGCAACCCCGGCGGTTACGAACTGCTCCATGATCCCGATCTGCTGGCCGCGATCATTCTCCTTGAGCGGGCCCTTCCAGACGAGCTCCACATCGCACTCGGCGGCAGCCTCGCGGGCACCCGCCTCGACGGTCTTCCAGAAGACGTGGGTGGTGCCCTTGGGAATCATGGCGATCCGCGGCTTCGCCGCCTCGGCCGGCCCGGCGGCGAGCAGAAGGGCGAGGGTCGCGAGGGCGAACGGGCGGCGCATTGGTGTTTCCCCCGGGTGAAGCAAAGAGGCAAACTGCTCGCCGCATCGTATCTTTCAGGTGGTCCGGCTCCAACACGGCCCTCAGGAATGAATGTGTGGAACAACCCGGCTGGGTAGCCCTGCTGCCGACGCTCTGCGTGATCACGGCGGCGATCCTGCTCCGCAGCACGATTCCCGCGATCCTGATCGGAGTCGTCGTGGGCCATGTGATGCTCGACGGGCCGGGCTGCATGGATGGCATGGCCGACTCGCTCGTCGAGCGGCTTGCGGCCCGTGGGGAAGCGTGGGCGCTGGTCGTGTGCGGGCTGTTCGGCGTTCTGATCCAGCTGCTCGTGCTGACCGGCGGAGCGGCTGCCTTCGGCCGGCTCGTGGGTCAGTATGTCACGAGCAGCCGCGGCACGCTGCTCTTGGCCTGGGGCCTCGGGCTCGTCGTGTTCATCGATGACTACTTGAACGCGCTCGTCCTCGGCCGCACCCTGCGGCCCGTGGCCGACCGCAATCGGGTGCCGCGGGAACGGCTGGCCTACGTGATCGACTCCACGGCCGCTCCGATGTGCCTGCTGGTGCCGATCTCCACCTGGGCGGTCTACGTGGCGGGCCTGCTCGAGACCACCGGGGCGGCGCCGCCCGGAGGGGGCCTGTCGGCCTATGTCGGCATCATCCCGTTTGCGTTCTACGGCTGGTTCGCCGTGCTGCTCGTGCCGCTGGTGAGCCTCGGCTGGATTCCGGCCTGGGGGGCGATGCGGCGGGCCGACGAGCGGGTCGCAGCGGGCGGCAGCGTGGCGCCGCCGGGCTCGCCCGCCGACGAGGAGCCCGCCGAGGAACCCGTCGCTGCAATCGGCAAGCTCTCAGATTTCTTCCTCCCGATCGCGACGCTCGTGGTTGCGACCGTGCTCTCGGGCAACGACGCGCTCCGCGGGGCGGTCTGGGCGATCGGGATGGTGGCGGTGCAGCAGCTCGTCTGGCGCCGCCGGTTCTCGGTCGTGGCCCTCTCGGAGGCGGGCTGCAAGGGCCTCGCCGACATGGTGCCCGTGCTGGTCACGTTGCTGTTGGCCTTCATGCTGGGGCATGTGAACGAGCGGCTCCACCTCCCCGAATTCGTGATCGGCGGCCTCGGCCCCTGGCTCGACCATCGGCTGCTGCCGGCGGCGGCGTTCGTCTGCCTCTCCGGGGTGGCCTTTGCCACCGGGTCGTTCTGGGGCACCTACGCCATCGCCCTGCCGATCGTGGTTCCGCTGGCCGAGTCCGTCGGTGCGAATCCCACGCTGGCGATCGCCGCCGTCGTGTCGGCCGGCGGGTTTGGTTCCCACGCCTGCTTCTTCGGTGACACGACCGTCCTGGCCTCGCAGGCCTCGGGCTGCGACAACCTGGCCCATTCCTGGAGCCAGCTGCCCTACGCCCTCTTGGCGGCAGCGCTGTCGATCATTGCCTTTCTCGCAGCCGGCCTGCTCTGAGCCGGGCTGCCAGGCCCAGTCCACAGGCGACGACAGCCAATCCGGCGATCCCTGGCTCCGGGACGACCTGCAGCTGCACGTCGTCGAGCCGCCAGGTGTTGGACACGAACGACTGCGGGCCATCGACGTTGTAGCCATAGATCCGCAGTTCCGTCGCGGCCGAGCCGATAAGCGGCGTCGTCAGGGTCGAGCTGACGTAGACCCAGGCTGAGTTGTTGTTCAGCGTTCCCGGGGTGACGAGATCGGTGGCGTAGTTGTCGAGGCTGCTGCGGAGGGTCCAGGCCTTCGGACCGTTGAGAGTCGAACGGGTACCGAATTCGATCGCCGTCAGTTCAAAGACCGAGCCCGAATTAGGAGTGACGGTGACGGCGAAGTAGGTGCTCGTGGCCGTGTCGAGGGTCGTGCCCACGAGGGTGTCGGCCCCGAAGTTGAAACTGCCCGACGCACTCGTCGAGACCCCGTTGAGATTAAAGGAGTAGCCAGACGAGGCCGAAGTTGAATTGTTGTCGACTTCGCTGCCCTGATTGTTGCCCCGTGAAAAGCTACCGAATGCCACCGTCAGTGGCACGTCGGTGACGCTCGTCGGAGTGAGATCACCCGAGGCCGCACCCGCATTCCAATAGGCCGTGCCACCCTTGGCGGACGGCGACCATGCCGCCAGTGAAAGACCCAACGCAAGCGACGAAACGCTGCAGAGCCAGCCCATGCGGACCAGGCGAGACACGGCGGTGGAATTCATGAGCTATCTCCGGGGTGACGCGGGGTGCCAAAACACGAATCATGAACGAGGCAAACGATGTCGGTGGCAGGTGTGGTCGGATCGACGGACACCAGGACGGGCGGGTGATCGTATCAACGTCTTGGGCCACGGTCATGGCGAACGATGGTCGCGATCCACTCGACCAACGTCATAGCAAGTCCACCCCCGTCGTGCCACACTTGGCTGAAAAAACGCAGCCGGAGATGTTTTCTCGCGACGACCTGCCGTGGTTTCGCTGACGTTGCATGGTTCGCGGCCGAGGATGCGCCCCAATCGCTCCGCGAGCGTTCGCCGATTCCCTCGCCTCCCTGTTCGCCTTTCTCGCCCGAGGTGCCATCTCGTCGCTAGAGCCGTCAGCGATGCGAGCTAGCCGTCGGGGTTCGCGAGGAGCTCCGCGAGCCGCGGCCGGAGGGGCTCGGGCAGCCGCTCGAGCCAGGTGGCGTCGATCAGGCCCACGTCGATCATGTCGAGGAGATGGACGCGGTCTTTGAGGCGAAACGCGATCAGCTTCATCACGACCAGCCGGTCGAGGCCCATCGTCTGGCAGCCATCGATCCGCTCGGCTGCGGCCAGGTCGGGGGCCGGCACCGCGTCCTGGGGCTTCACCCGCTCGCCCGCAAACAGGATGTGGACCGCTTCCCGAGCCTTGCCCGAGGGTCCATCGACGAAGATGTCGATCCCGAAGGTGAACGAGTGGATGAACCCGACCGCCTCCAGGGCCTCCTTCACCCGGTCGAAATCGGCCCGAGACACGAGCAGGTCGACATCGACCGTCGTCCGCACGGCGGCTGGGTCGACCCGGGCCACCCAGGCCGCGACGGCATGGCCGCCCACGACGGCGTAGGGAATGTTCCCCGCCTCGAGGGCTGTCACCGCCCGCCTGAGCCGTTCCTTGACCATGGCGATCGCCTGCTCGATCCGATCGAAGACATCGAACCCGAACGCCACGATGTCGGCATCGGGCGGCGGTGAGGTTCCGGCAGCAGTCTGCGGCTTGGCGGTCATGCACCGTAGTGTAGACGGCTTCCGAAGTCGGAAGCCAATTGCGAGAAAGAGGATACATAAGTACACTCTGCGGGGAAAGCGGGCCGCTGCTGCCCAGGGGGCGGAGCGCGACTCGAGGTGGCGATGCGCTGGCAGCCTGCGGCATATCCCGCCTCGCCGCCGCGGAGTATTCTGTCGCCAGCACGGCCGACACAGGCTGTAGGTGGGAACAGCCGAGGACGATGCACACCATGGATGATCTCGCGCGGTTTCAGGGGCTGCTCGGCGTGGCTGCGATTCTGGCCACGGCCTGGCTGCTCTCGGAGAACCGCCGGGCGATCTCGCTGCGAATGGTGGTCGGCGGGCTTGCGCTCCAGTGCGGGCTCGGAGCCCTGTTGCTCCGCAGTTCCGCCGGCCGGCGGGCCCTCGACGCTGCTGCCGCCTGGGTGGCGGCGGTTCTCGATTGCGCGCTCGAGGGGGCGACTTTTCTGTTCGGCCCCAAACTCGTGGCGGCCGACGGGCCGGCTGGCTTCGTGTTTGCCTTCCGGGTGCTGCCCACGATCATCTTCGTCGCCGCCCTGTTCGCCGTGCTCTACCACCTCGGCATCATGCAGTTCGTGGTGCGGGGCGTGGCCTGGGTAACGGCCCGGCTGCTCGGGTCGAGCGGCGCCGAGACGCTCAACGCCGCTGCCTCGATCTTCCTCGGCCAGACGGAGGCCCCGCTCACGATCCGGCCCTTCCTGGCCCGGCTGACCCGCTCGGAACTGCTCGTGGTGATGGTCAGCGGGATGGGGCTCGTCTCCGGCGGGATGCTCGCCGCCTACATCGGCTTCATCGGCGGGGGCGAGGGCCCGCTGCGGGATGCCGCCTCGCGGAACCTGCTGACCGCGATCCTGATGACGTTTCCGGCTACGATCTACCTGACGAAGATCTTCGTGCCCGAGATGGGCGAGCCCGAGACCCTCGGCCGGCTCGCGATCGACGACACCCGCCCCGACGCCAACCTGCTCGACGCAGCCACCCGTGGCACCCGCGAGGGGCTCCTCCTTGCGGCCAACGTGGGGGCCGTCTTGATCGCCTTCATCGCGCTGGTGGCGCTCGGCAACATGGCCCTCGGCTGGCTGGGGGGCTGGGTGGGCGATCCGGATCTCTCGATCCAGCGGATCCTCGGGCTGCTGCTCGCGCCGGTGGCCTGGCTCTTGGGTGTGCCCTGGAGCGACGCCGGCACGGTCGGCAGCCTGCTCGGCATCCGCACGGTCACCAACGAGGTGATGGCCTACGAGGAACTCGGCAAGCTCGCCCGGGGTGGACTCGGGGAGAAATCGACGATGATCGCCACGATCGCGATGTGTAGCTTCGCCAACCTCTCGAGCATCGGAATCCAGGTGGGAGGCATCGGGGCGCTCGTGCCCGAGCGGCGGCAGGATCTCGCCCGGCTGGGCCTGAAGGCGCTGGTGATCGCGACGCTCGCCACCGCCCTCTCCGCCGCGATCGCCGGCGCGATCACCTGACCGCCGGGTTCCGGCAACGCCACGTCGCGGGGCTATGGCGACGGAAGGTCGCAGTGGCCGCCGAAGTAGCCGCGGCCTTCGATCAAGGCTGCCACTTCCGGCGCGACCAGGTCTTTCCAGGTTGGATCACCCGAGCAGATTCGATCACGGACCTCGTCGCTGGAATAGGTGCGGAGGTCCGACTCCTCGCAGGCCAGCCCGTGGAGCATTCCGTTGGCCCGGAGGTATTCGAGCAGCGGGGCGAGGTGGGTTGAAACCCGGAGATTGTCGACCGTGACCATCCGGCCGTCGATCGCGTCCCGCGTGGGATGCACATAGAGCCGCACCGCATGGGTGAACAGCCGTCCGAAGGCCTCGAGGATTCCGCCGGGCAGCGACCGGTAGTGCCGTTCGTCGAAGATCGCCCGCAACAGGGGCACGCCGAGCACGAGACCGGTGCGGGAAACATGCCGGGCGGCGAGATACTCGGCCAGGTCGTAGAAGGGGCCGATCCCGCTGACGAGCGTGTGCTTGCCGGCAGCCGCGATCAGATCGATGCGGGTGAGGAAGTCGGCATCGGCCACCTGGGCGTCGCCGCGGAGATTCCGCATCGAGATCTCCAAGAGTTCGCGAACCTCGCCGGCCCCGTCGGCCTGAAACGCCGCCGCGGCTCGGGCCAGCATCTCGAGGTTGAGCCGGGTGACGGGGGCGAATCGACCCCGTTCCACGAGCACGCATTTCTTCCGCATCGCCTCGGCCGCGAGCGTGGGGCGGCCGTCGGTGTCAAAGAGTACGGCCGGCGCGTAGCCCCGGCGAGCGAGGTGGAGCGTGAGCACCCGATCGTCGCTCGCCGTGAAGGCGGGGCCGCGTGCGGAGATCCAATCGATCTCGATTCGCGCCGGACCGATCTCGTCGAGCAGCGCATCGACCATCGTCGTCGGCTGCTTCCAGAGCTTGAGCGCGGCATGGGCGAGGTTCACACCCAGCCGGCCGACCGCCTCCTGCTGGAGCGGGTTGGTCGCATCGAGCAGCCTGACGTGGATCAACAGATCGCTCGGCTCGGCCCGCACCGCATGCTGGAAGCGAATCCCGGCCCAGGCATGGCAGTCGGTGCCGCCGGAAAACGACCGCGCGGCCGCCGTGTCGGCGAAGGCGAAGAACCGCGTCGTGTCGCCCCGGGCCGCATCGAGCCGCTCCCGCAGCAGGCTGAACTCGTGGGCGAGCATCTCCTCGACCCGCTCCCGCGAGACATACCGCGGAGCCTTGCCGTAGATCGCGTCGCTGAAGGCCATGTCGTAGGCCGACATCGTCTTGGCCACGGTGCCCGCCGCGGCCCCCACCGAGAAGAACCAGCGGGCCACCTCCTGGCCGGCGCCGATCTCGGCAAACGTGCCGTAGACCTCGGGGTCGAGGTTGAGCGCGAGCGCTCGCTCGGCGGTTGGGTCAATTGGGCCGTGCATAGGACGCGTGAACCTGGCGGGGGTCGGAGGCCGATAGCGTACCGGGGTCGGGAGGCCGGGAAAAATGTGAGCGCGGCATGCAGGGCATGCCGGGAAACCGCTGAACTGTTCCAGTCGACAACGCGTAGAATCGGCAGCGGAGGAGATACGGATATGGCGCGGGGTGACGGGCTCGAAGTGGAGCGACGGCTGGCCGGATCGGCCGTTGGCTACATCCATCACGGCATCGATCTGGGTGACGGCACCGTCGTGCACGCCCGGCCGACGGATTTCACGAATCCGTTCGGCGGCGGGTCGGTGGTGCAGACATCCTGGGCCGAGTTTGCCGACGGCCGGCCGGTGCGGGCCGTGCCGTTCCGAGCGGCCCGGTACACGCCTGAGGAGATCGCCGCCCGGGCTGCCGCCCAGGTGGGGCGGCCCGGCTATTGCCCGGTCGAACAAAACTGCGAACACTTCGCAACCTGGTGCGCGACCGGTGAGCCCGCGAGCCGGCAGATCGACATCGTGGCTCGCCGGGTCCGGTCCGCAGCCGCCCGGACCACGGCGGCGGTCGCGGCCCGGATGGCTGCCGGCACAGCCGGTCGGGTCGCGATCCGGACGGCCGTGGGCACGACCGTTCGCGTTGGTCTCAAGACCCTCGTGCCGAGTGCGCTCGCCTCGGAAGCGGTGGCGCTCGCCACCGAGTGGCGGGCGCATCAGGCCGGGCTCGACGAGCAGGCGTGTCGCCGGGCGGGCGACCGGGCCGGCCTGGCGACGAGTGCCCTGGCCTTCGCGATCGCCGGGACGCCGGCGGGCCCGGCCGGGATGCTGGCCGGCGCCTGCGCCGGTATGGCCGTGTGGGCCTGCGGCAGCGTGGCTGGAAACGCTGTCACCGACGCGGTGGTGCCGGTTCAGTCCTCGCGGTAGTCCGAGAGCGGGCCGGCCAGCCACGAGACCCGCAGCGCGTTGACTACGGCCGCCACGTCGATCGCCTCCTGGAGCAGGGCACCCGCGGCGGGAGGGAGGAGTCCGGCCGCCGCGAAGGCCATGCCGACGAGGCTCGCCGCCATGCCGCCCACGGCGCTCTGCATCGCGATCGCCCGCATTCTCCGGCCGATGTGGAAGAGTTCATCCACTCGCTCGAGCGCCTGATCCATGATCACGGCGCCGGCCGCCTCGGTGGTCACGTCACTGGCCGTGCCCATGGCGATGCCGACGGTCGCGGCGGCGAGGGCCGGGGCGTCGTTGATTCCGTCGCCGACGAACAGCGTCGGCGCCTCGGCCACCGCCTGCTCGACGATCGTAAGCTTGCCCTCGGGCGGTACCTCGGCGTGGACTTCGGTGATGCCCACGAGGTCTGCAAGCCACTGCACCTCGCTGGCCCGATCGCCCGAGACGAGCATCACGCGATCGAGCCCGTGAGCCGGGGCCAGATGGCTGACGAACGGCCGGCCGTCGGCTCGGGGCGAATCCCGAAACCGAAGCACGGCTGCCGCCTGGCCGTCGATCAGCACCACGCACTCCAAGCCCGCCGCCTGAGGCGGAAGGCGGGCCGCAGCCGCAGGGTCGCCCGCCGCGAGCTTGTGCCGGCTTGTGATCCTGACCGTATGCGGTAGGCCGTCGGTCGCGCGGACGACCCGGCCGGTCAGCCCGGTGCCCGGCTTTTCGGCGAGCTGATCGACCTGCCCGACGGGCAGCCCGCGGTCGGCCGCGGCCTGCACCACCGCGGCGGCGAGCGGATGCTTCGAGTAGGTCTCCAGGCTGGCGGCCAGTTCGAGGATCTCGCCTTCGTGCAGGCCACCGACCGGAAGCACTTCGGTGAGGCTCGGCTCGCCGTAGGTGAGCGTGCCGGTCTTGTCGAAGATCGCCGTGCGGCAGGTGTCGAGCCGCTCGAGGATCGCCGGATCGCGGATCACGATGCCCCGCTTGGCCGCCAGCGACACGGCGCCGATGATCGCCACCGGGATCGCGATCAAGAGCGGGCAGGGCGTGGCCACCACGAGCACCGCCAGAAACCGGGTCGGCTCGCCGCTGGCCCACCAGGCGGCTGCCGCGATCGCGAGGGCCAGCGGCGTGTAGAAGGCTCCGAGCGAGTCGGCCAGCCGCCGGAGCCGCGGCCGGCGGGCCTCGCTCGCCTGGAGTACCTCCATGATCTTGGTGTAGCGGCTGTCGGCCGCGATCCTGTCGGCCCGGATTTCCAATGCCTCCTCGCCGTTGATCGCGCCGGAGAGCACCGCTGACCCGGGGGCCTTGGCCATCCGATACGGCTCACCAGTGAGGTAACTCTCGTCCATCGAGCCGCGTCCGATCATGACCGTACCGTCCACCGGGCAGATTTCATGGGGCAAGACCACGATCACGTCACCGACCCGGATGACCCCGAGCGGAACGTCGACGAGCCGGCCCTCGACGCGGCGGTGGGCGACCGTGGGCATCCGCTTGGCTAGGGCCGCGAGCACGTCGCCCGCCCGGCTCACCGCCCGGCTCTCGAGCGCTTCGCCGCCGGAGAGCATCAGAACGACGAGCACGCCCGCCAGGTATTCGCCCAGGATCACGCTGGTCACGATCGAGATGCCCGCCAGGAGATCCGAGCCAAAGATTCCGCTGGCGAGCTTCATGAAGAGGTCGCCCACCAGCGGGATGCCGCCGGCGATGAGCATCGCGACCAAGGGGAGATCGGCGAGCGTGAGCTGGCGACTCGGGAGCCAGAGGGCCGGATCGAGCGGCCCGAGCGACACCGGCACCGTCGCCAGGCCCAGCCAGTGGATCACGCCCCAGGCCGCCAGGGCGAGGATCGCCCCGCCGGCGATCAACTCGTTGACCGGCACCTGCCAGCGGCGGCTTCGGCCCGGTCGCGGTGGAGATGGCATGGGTGGGGGTCCGGCCAGCCGGCCGGATCGAGAGGGCGGAAGGTCGAGTCAGCTATGCATCCGCGGCAGCGGGTCACCCTGCTCGATGATCGTCGCCTCGGCGGCCGCCAGTTCGTGGAGCCGACTCCGCACGACCGCCTCGGGGGCGAAGTCGGCCGCCAGCCTGACGTACGTCGCGTGGTGGCGGGCCTCCGACTCGAACAGCCCCCGGTAGAAGTCACGGAGTTCTGGGTCGGTCACGTGTTCGCCGAGCAGCGAGAATCGCTCGCAGCTGCGGGCCTCGATCAGGCCCGCCACGAGCAGCCGGTCGATCGCCCGGCCCGGCTCATCACGACGGATCAGCTCGTGGAGCCGGGGTCCGTAGGAACTCGGCTCGAGCTTGCGAAACCGGATGCCCCGGCGGTCGAGCAGATCGAGCACCAGGTTGAAGTGCTCGAGTTCCTCGCTCACGATCTCGGTCATCGCCCGGGCCAGGGAGGTGTGATCGACGTAGGAAAACAGCATGTTCATGGCCACCCCCGCTGCTTTTTTCTCGCAGTGGGCATGGTCGATCAGCACCGTCTCGAGGTCGGTGTCGACCTGGGCGAGCCAGCGGGCGGCGGAGGCGGATTGCAGGCTGAGCATGGAACCTGGACGGAGGAAACGGTCTCCGGGCTGGAAACGCCGGTTGCAGCCTGGGGAACGCCATGCCCATCATATCGTGATCGCCCACCGGGACGGGCCGAGGCCGTGGAGCCGGTAGATGCCGAGCCGATCATGATCGCCTTCGATTCCCCGGCCGACTCCACGCGGACGCCCGAGCGGAACGTGCTCGGCGGTCCCTTGGCTTCCTGCTCCCGCGAGCCCCTGACCGGATTCTTCCGCGACGGCTGCTGCCGCACCGGCGCCGATGACTCGGGCGTCCACACCGTCTGCGCCGTGATGACGAAGGAGTTTCTCGAGTTCAGCGTGCGGGCCGGCAACGACCTCGTGACCCCGCAGCCGCAATGGGATTTCCCCGGCCTTCAGGCGGGCGATCGCTGGTGCCTCTGTGCTGGCCGCTGGCTCGAGGCGGCCCGGGCCGGTGTGGCACCGCCGGTGATCCTCGCGGCGACCCACGAACGATCGCTGGCGGTGGTGCCGCTCGACCTTCTCGAACGGCATGCGACCCCGCAGCCCTGACGCACGCCGGCTCGAAGGGCCTAGAACGCATCCGGGTTACGTATAGCACCGGCTCGGGGTCGGCAAAAGTCTCGTCGCGGGCGGGGATACGCCCCATGCTCCTCGAGCGTTCGCCGACCCCTCGCCTCCCCTGCTCAGTTTGCCAAGTCGTCGCTACGGCTATCTCAGACGCCGTCTAGGGCGTGACTTCACTGCCGGCGGCGGACGTCAGGCCCCGCCAGGTGTCGAGGTCGATGTTGTCGTTGAAGAAGCCGACCGAGCCGTCGCAGCGGGAAGCCATCACGCCGCCGGGATGCTTGCTGCGGGCGGCGATGTGCTGCTGCTTGTGGCCGTTGCTGTCGATCCTCGCATCGAGCGGAGCGTTGGCGGGGATCGCGACCGGCGTTCCTGGGCTTCGGCCGGCGGTCACCGGCAGGCCCTGGGCCGTCCAGCCATCGCGGGCGTTGGTCCACCATTCTCCCATCCGGCAGACGGCGTCCACGCCGGCGGCGCCCGTCGCATTCGGCCGATTGAAGCCGGTGAACATGTGGCCTCCGATCGCCAGTTGCACGTCGGAGTAGGGGCCGCCCCAGCCGGCCGTCTCCGGGAGCACGAGCGCTTCCGACATCATGAGCGTGTTGCTCGAGCCATCGGGGATCGCGGAAATGTTCGTAACCTTCCGCGGCTGGAAGGGGGCCCCGAGGAACTGGATCGTGCCGACGTCGTGCTGGCCGTAGACGGTGTTGCCGGCGTTGGCGATGTAGTTGCCCCGCACCCGGGCCCACGTGGTGGTCGCCCATTCGTTTCGCTGGAGGCCGATGTCGCTGGGGCAGGCCATCATCGGAATGAAGGTGCGGCGGGCCACTTGGTTGGCCGCGTCGCTGAGGCTCCGATCGAGCCGCACCTGGTCGGCGAGCTTCGCCTCTTCGATGAACGGAAGCAGCTGCGTGTACCAGCCGTGGTCGTCGTACCAGTTGCCCGGACCCCGGACCGGGTAGCCCGCCTGATACTCGGCGGCCGTCCAATATTTCGCCATCGGCGGCAGGCCCTTCTTGGCCGACGCGTAGTTGTGCATCGCCAGGCCGAGCTGCTTGAGGTTGTTCGAGCACTTGCTGCGACGGGCGCTCTCGCGGGCGCTCTGGACCGCCGGCAAGAGCAGGCCGATGAGCGTGGCGATGATCGCGATCACGACCAGGAGTTCGACGAGGGTAAAGCCGCGGCGGGTGGCGGACGTGTTCATGATGGATGATCTCACGGGCGTCGAATGATGGGCGAACAAAGAAAAAGTGAGCGGTCTGGTCGTCTGGCGGATCGGTCAGTCGGTCAGGTCGAAGTTCTGATTGGGGTTATCACCGGTCACCTCGAGCGGAATGCCTTCGGCAGCGCCGGCAGGCACGTGGCTGATGACATCGCGGTAGGGCTGGCCGGTACGGTCGCTGATCTTCTCCGGACCGGTGGTCGTGATCTCGAAAAACGCCCGACAGGGACCGAAGGGAGTGTCGGGCGAGTCGTACCTTCCAGCCGCAATCGGCACCGACACCGACCGCTTCGAATCGGCCGCGGACACGAACGTGACGAAGGCTTGGGCATTCGTTGGCAGCGGCTTGCCGCGAAGCGTCACAGCGCCGGAGAGGTGGGCGACCTTGCCGCCGACCCCACAGCCAGCCACGAAGGCGACGATGCCGGCCAGGAGCGAGAAGCGACCCAGACGATGGCAGTCCAACCGAGTGAACACAAAAAACCCCCCAGGCGGCCGGGCGACACAAGACCGGAACCAGCGGTTTCGGAAAGGCCGTTGCGAAGCCGACCCCACACCCTTCAAGCCTAGCCCTCCACGGTGGCATTCACCAGCGGAAACCACGGCAAAAAAACGGGGTGCGGCCTGTGTTTTTGAGCCCGGGAGGCTGCCTGATTCCGCTCCGTTCCATCGCCGGCCCACACCGACCACTCACGGTTCGATCGGCCGTTGTTCGATGCGGTAGACCGCCGCTTCGGTTCGGATGTAGAGGGCCGGGCCGACGGCGGCCGGAGAGGCGAAGATGCCGGCGTCGAGTTGGTTCGTCGCGAGCAACTCGCCGGCGGCCCCCGAATCGATCACGAACATCTCGCCCGTGCGGTTGCCGACGTAGATCCGGCCGTCGGCCAGCAGCGGTGACGAGGAGATGTTTCCTCCCAGTCTCTTGGTCCAGTGGCTCGCGCCGGTGCGGGCATCGAGACAACTTGCAACGCCCTTGTCGTTGACCATCACGAGGCTGTCACCCACGATCAGCGGGGAGGGCATCGACGGCGTACCCTTCTTGGTTCGCCAGGCGATCTCTGGCCGACCATCGGGCCCGGCGAGCCGAAGGGCGAGCACCTCCGGCTGGTTGTAACTCGTGCTCAGAAAGACGAGCCCGTGGGCCGCCACCGGCCGAGGCACGACCGAGTAGCCCAGCACGCCGTAGGAGAGCCGCCAGCGCTCGCTTCCGGTGGCCGGGTCGTAGCCGTAGACCCAGTCGGCGGCCGGCGAGACAAGCTCATCGTGGCCGCCGCGATCGACGACCAGTGGCGTGGAGTAGGCCTTCTTGAGGTCGGGATCCGCGCGGAGTTCACCGCTGCGGAAGGTCTGCCAGGCGAGCGTGCCGTCGGCGAGCCGGTAGGCGGCGATCGACTGGGTGTCGCTGCCATCGAGGTGGACGATCACGAGATCCTGCCACACGATCGGCGAACTTCCCGGGCCGTTGACGTGGTCGAGCCGCAGCTCGCGATTGCGCCAGAGCACCGTGCCCGAGTCGGTCGCGACGCAGGCGGCCCCGAAGTCACCGAAGTGGCAGACGAGCCGGCCGTCGGTGAGCACCGGCGAGGGTGAGGCGTAGGAGTTGAGCGCGTGGATCGGCTGGGGGTCGACGACCGTGAACAGTTCCACGTCGTGAACGATCCTGCCGGTGGCCTGATCGAGGCCGATCGCCCGGAAGGTCACCTCCGCGGCCACGTCCACCGGCTGGTTGCCTGTTCGGCTGGCCAGTCGCCGCTCCCGTTCGGCCTCGGTCGCGGCTCGTTCGATCGCCGTCGTCACCCAGACCTGACCATTCCCGATCACGGGCGAGGACCAGCCGCGGCCCGGCAGGGGCTGCTTCCAGGCGATGTTCTCGGACTCACTCCAGCGAATCGGCAGGTCGCGAGCGGCCGGGGCATGGCCATCGCCCTTCGGGCCGCGCCATTGAGGCCAGTCGGGCTCGGCTGCCACCACGGCAATTGCCAGGCTGCACACGCTCCAGGCGGCGAGGGGCGCGAACCAGTGGAGGGCTGAAAATGACGGCATGATCGGCGACTCAGTGACGCCGGAAGCGTACCAGACCGCCCGCGGATCGCAGCAGTCACTGGACCGGTTTTCCCGGGAAAAAAGACTGCATCCGGAAGTGGTGGTTCACCGGCTCGGGGGCGGCAAAAGTCGCGTCGCGGGCGAGGATACGCCCCTGTTGCTCCGCGAGCGTTCGCCGACCCCCGAGCCTCCCGCTTTATGAGCCGCAGGACGCGGCGATTGGCGACCCCGGAAACCCTTGGCGTTTCCTGCGGTCGCCGGAGTGGACAAAGGCCATGGAAGGCTTTGTCCACGGGACAGCAAGCTTCACCGGCTCGGGGGCGGCAAAAGTCGCGTCGCGGGCGAGGATACGCCCCACGTGCTCCGCGAGCGTTCGCCGACCCCCGAGCCTATCCGCTTCAGGTGCCCGCTGGTCGCTCCTGCCGCCCAAGCCGGCCTATCGCCGCTTGCCCCTCCCCGCTACCTTCCCCGGTCACCGAGCCGCCCTCTGGAGACCTTCGGCATGCGCGGAATCCGAATCCTGCTCCTGATCGCATTGGCCTTCGCGTCTTTCGCCCCGACCCTCGTCGCGGATTCCCCCGAGGAGCCTCGGCCCTTTCCCGAGCCGTGCACGTTTCGGGTGGAGAGCGAACTGTTTGCCAACGCTGCCGCGCCCGTTGCCCGGAGCCTGACGCTCTTTCACGAGGGGGTTGCCTGGGACTTCCTCGAGTTGCCGAAGGATCACGCAGCCGCCGGCGAGGCGATGCAGTTGACGGAGATCGTGCTGCACGATCCGGCCCGCGAACGGATCGTGGTCATCGATCCGGTGCGGCGGCTCAAGACCGAGATTCCCCTGATCAGACTCGAGCGACTGAGCGTCTCGCTGGCGCGATGGGCGCGGGAAAGCGACGATCGGCTCGTCCGTTGGGCCGGCGGGCCCGACGTCGCTGCTGGGATCAAAGAATCCGACGGCCAGTTGGAGTTGGCCGGGCCACGGGTGCGGTACGCGGTTGCCCACGTCGAAGCTCCGTCGCCCGAGGCCGCCGAGACCTACCGCCGGTTTGCCGACACGGCGATCCTGCTCAAGGCCCTGCTCCAGCCGGGCGGCATTCCTCCGTTTCCCCGCCTGGCGCTCAACGAGCGGCTCGACGACGAGGCTGCGATCCCCGCCGAGGTAACGCTCGAGATCGAGCCGCGGGCCGGGCTGTTGCCGGGCGGCACGGACCGGTTTCGTTCCGTCCACCGCAGCCATCCGCGGCTGCTCGCGGCCGACCAGGCCAAGCTCGAGGAGGCTCGCCACGCGGTGGCCTCGGCAGAGCGGGTCGGACTCGCTGCCTTCATGGATCGCCCGGCTGCCGTCGCCATTGAGTAGCCGACAGGCTCTTCGACGAGGCAGCCGAGAACCGGCGCGATCGGCACAACAGGTTTCGTCCGCGCGGTCTGACGTCGAGGCAAGAAAGACTGCCTGGCTGGACGATGTTTCCTCAGGCTCACATCTTTCCTAATCCGCCGCGTCGCGATCCCTCCGATCGTGTCCGCAGCCGGCGGCCGGAGGGGGGCGGGCGCTCGGGGGACGTTCGGAGCCGATGGATTCCCGCGGCAAAGCCAGCTGCCGGAGTGCATTGACATTTGTACATATCCCCCGCTAGATTCATCCCATTCATATCCCAGGACAACCGGAGGTCCTCTCATGCTGGTGCTTTCCCGCAAGCAGAACGAACGGATTCGGGTCGGTGATTCGGTGGTGGTGACGGTGGTGCGCGTCAGCGGCGACAAGGTGCGAATCGGGATTCAGGCCCCGCCGCATGTCCGCGTGCTGCGGGACGAACTCGACGACGAGTCGTTGGGAGAGGTGATGCTCGAGACCGAAGCGGAACTCCCATTGTCCGGGCTGTTTCGCTGCGTGGGTTGAAGACCGACGGACTGACCGACGTCCGGGATTTGCCCCGGCGGACGTCGGTCCGTCAGAATTCAATGGTGGACAACGAACTGAATCTCGCCCCTCCTCCCGACGACTTCGAACCGTCGCGGCCTACCCCGCCAGGTCGGCCGCGACGGTTTTTTTGGGGCGTGCTCGCGGTCACCTTGGTGAGTCTGGCGGGACTCGCCGGGGCCGCACTGAGGCAGCCGGAGTTTCATCGGGAGCGGCTGCCTGTTGGTGGTCCGCTTGCGGGCCGGCCGACCGCGGCTTCAGCCGCCACCGCCGAGGAGGATGTCCGCCGCCTGATCACCGACGTTGCGGCCATCCATGCCGCCTTCGTCCGTGAGGGGCCGTGGGATGGAGCGTTTACGGAACGGCAGTGCAACGCCTGGCTCGCGGTCGATCTGCCGCGAAACCATGCGGGCCTGCTGCCCCAAGGGCTCGAATCACCCCGGATTCAACTCTTGCCCGGAGGGCTGCGGGCGGGCTGCCGTGTCGGCCGCGAACCGCTGGCGGCGACGGCCTGGGTGGAGGCGACTGTTCGCCTGCTCGAGCCCAACCATGTGGCGATCACGTTCGCCGACGCCCGGCTGGGCAGCCTGCCGATTCCCCGCGGACCGATCCTGCGGGAACTCGGCTATCGGTTGGGGGGACTGGGCCTTGTGACCGAGATCCGGCGGCTCGAGGATCGTCTCGTGCTCGAGGTGTACATTCCTTCGACCCACGAGGGCGGTGGCACGAGCCATTGGCTCGAATCGCTGCGGATCGACTCAGGTAGCATCGCCGTGGCGGGAGAGACGAAGCGAGCAGGTCACGGCCCGCCGCCCGTGGACCATCCCTGAGAAAGACGCACGAAGGCGATTGCACGAAAAGGGAGCGAGCCGATGGCGGAACTGACGTTTCTGGGAGCAGCCGGCGTGGTGTCGGGGTCGCGGCATCTGCTCGCCTCGAGCCGGAGTCGAATCCTGGTCGACTGCGGGTTGTTTCAGGGGGAGAAGCGGCTGCGTCTCAAGAACTGGGAGCCGCTCGGCGTGGCCGTGCGGACCATCGACACCGTGGTGCTCACCCACGCCCACATCGACCACTCGGGCTGGCTGCCGCGGCTCGTGCGGGAGGGATTCTCCGGCGAGATCCTCGCCACCCCCGCCACTGCCGATCTCCTCGGGCTCCTCCTCTATGACTCGGCGAAGTGCCAGGCGGAGGATGCGGCTTACGCCAATCGCACGGGCTACGCCAAGCACAAGCCCGCGCTGCCGCTCTACGAGGAACACGACGTCGCCGAGACCCTCAGCCGGGTGCGGCCGATCGACCGGGGCATCTGGTTCGACGCAGCCGACGGGATCCGCGGACGGTTTCACGAAGCGGGGCACATGCTCGGCAGCGCCTTTCTGGAAGCGGAGGTTGCCGATCCGGGTGAACGGCCCGTACGGATCGTGTTCTCGGGTGACGTCGGCCGCTACGACGCTCCGCTCTACAACGACCCCGCCCCGCCGCCTGCCTGCGAGTATCTCGTCTGTGAGAGCACCTACGGCGACCGGGATCACACGCCCACACGGCCGCTCGACGAGCTGGAAGCGGTCGTGAACGAGGCGGTGGCCCAGGGAGGCATGATGCTGATCGCCTCGTTCGCGGTCGGTCGGGCGCAGCAGCTCGTCTATCTCCTCCGGACGTTGATGGCGGCTGGACGGGTGCCCGAGGTGCCGATCTGGGTCGATTCTCCGATGGCGGTCGAGGCGATGGCGATCTTTCGTCGCCACCACGGCGAGCATGACTTCAGCGAGGCCAAGCTCGCTGGGGTGGCCGAGGCCCTGGTCAATCCGTCGGTCAGGCTGGCCCGGTCTCCCGATGAATCGAAGGCGATCAACACGCACCGGGGCCCGGGGATCGTGATCGCATCGAGCGGAATGATGAACGGTGGGCGGATTCTCCATCATCTGGCCCGCCGCCTGCCGGACGAACAGACGACGGTGCTGGTTGCCGGCTTCCAGGCCAAGGGCACGCGGGGGCGAACCCTGCTCGACGGCGCGGAGTATCTCCGGATCCACGGTCGCGACGTGCCCGTGCGGGCCCGGGTGCGGCAGATCGACGCCTTTTCCGGGCATGCCGACCGCCACGAGATTGGCCGTTGGTTGGCGGGCATGCCGGCCCCGCACAAGACCTTTCTGGTCCACGGCGAGCCACCGGCGGCCCGAGGGATGGCCGAGTACCTGGCGACCACCCGGGGCTGGGCTGTGGAGTTGCCATCGATCGGCCAGTCCTTCAAACTGCCGCCGCCCGTTGCCTGAGCCGGCGGTCCTCGTTCCTCCCGACAGGAGTGCTCCTCCGATGGCCAAAAAGCCAGCCTCAAGCCCGCCTGCCCGGCCTGCCAAAGCCTGCCCGGTTCTCCCGGATACGGTGCTCGGCGACGATGTGGCGCTCGTGGCCGAGAACATGGAGCGGATCCTCGGCTCGCCGAGTTACCTGCTGGCCCAGGACGACCCAAAGCTTCTGGCCAAGGAGGAGATGCGGGGTGTGCGGATGCTCCTCGAGCTCGGCAAGCCAGAACTCGCCCTCCAGGCGGACAAGATCCACTCGACCGTGATCGTGTTCGGAGGCACGCAGATTGTTGAGCAGACGACCGCTGAGCGACGATTGTCGGAGGCTCGTCGGGCCGCGGAGTCCAACCCGGGCGACCGTATGGCTGCACGGGCCGTGGAGCGGGCGGAACGGCTGGTGGGATACAGCCACTACTACGACGCAGCCCGGGAATTCGCCAAGCTCGTCTCGATCGACAACCAGTGCGAAAGCCAGCGTGACTACGTGGTGATCACCGGTGGCGGGCCTGGCATCATGGAGGCAGCCAACCGGGGCGCCTTCGACGTGGGCTGCAAGTCGATTGGACTCAACATCAAGCTGCCGGCCGAGCAGCAGCCCAATCCCTTCATCACGCCCGAGCTCTGCTTCCAGTTCAAGTACTTCGCTCTGCGAAAGTTTCATTTCATTCTCCGGGCAGCTGCTGTCGTGCTCTTTCCCGGAGGCTTCGGCACCCTCGACGAGATGTTTGAGACGCTCACGCTCCGACAGACCCACCGGATGCAGCCCCTGCCGATCATTCTCTTCGGACGAGACTATTGGTCGCGTGTCATCGACTTTCAGTTCCTCGCCGACTCCGGCGTGATCGCCGACCACCACCTCGACCTTTTCAGCTACGCCGAGACGCCCGCCGACGCCTGGCAGCAGATCCTCGACTTTCACGCCCGGCCCCACCGCGACGCCTGACCACCGAGCCGGCGCACCACCTATTTCGGATGGGTTCGGGGGAGCCGAATGGTGAAAGTGCTACCGACGCCAGGGATGCTCTCAACGGTGACCGTGCCCCCGTGGGCCTGCACAATGTGCTTGACGATCGCCAGCCCCAGCCCGGTTCCGCCGAGGGTGCGGCTGCGGGCCTTGTCGACCCGATAAAACCGCTCGAACAACCTTGGGAGGTGTTCGGCGTCGATTCCGCTGCCTTCGTCCCGCACCCGGATGACCACCTCCGTGGCGGACGGAGCCGGAAGCGACTCTGCGGTCAGCCACACGGTGCGGCCTGGCTCGCTGTATTTGATGGCGTTGTCAACGAGATTGATGACCGCCTGCTCGAGCAGGGGCGGGTTGACCTCGGCCTCAATGCCCTCCGCGCAGGCCACATCGAGCCGAATCGAACGATCATCGGCCCGTGGTTCGCAGTCGGCGATCACCGCGGAGAACACGTCGGCGATCTGAGTGGTCTCCAGCGGGAGATTGCCGGCACCTTCGCTCTGCTCGATCCGCGAAAGCGCCAGGAGATCCTCGATGATCGATGCCAGACGGTCGGCCTGTCGGCCTACGATCTCCAAAAACCGACGGGCATTGGCCGGATCGTCGAGCGCGCCGTCGAGGAGCGTCTCGACGAAGCCCTTGATCGAGGCGACCGGGGTCTTGAGTTCGTGGGACACGTTCGCCACGAAATCCCGTCGGACACTCTCGAGCCGCTGCATGTCGGTCACGTCGTTGAGCACGATGACGGCGCCCCCTTCACCCGAGAGGTCGCGGAGCGCGGTGCCTCGCAGGCGGATCGTGCGATCGCGGCCCCCCCGCAGCACGATGTCGTCCTCGACTGGGTCGCGGCAGTCGATGGCCAGCAGGGCGAATCGGCGGAGGTCTGGATTTCGAATCACCTCCTGAAGCGGGCGACGGATCACGCCCTCGAGATCGATGCCGAGCAGGGCGGCCGCGGCTCGGTTCATGCCCACGATCCGTTGCCGGGCGTCGATTGCGAGCACGCCCTCGATCATGCTGCCGAGCACGGCCTCCTGCTGCGTGCCTTGGCGGCCGATGGTTAGGCCCCTCTCCACGAGTTGCTCGCGAAGCAACCCGAACGCCTCACTGAGGCCCGTGACTTCGGCCAGTTCGGTCGAAGGCAGCGGGGCGTCGACATCCCCGGCGGCGAGGCGGGCGGCTGCCGCGCAGAGTTCTTCAACAGGCCGGGCTGTCCGCCGTGCGACGAGCCAACTGGTGGCGATCGCCGCCGTGGCGATCATCGTCAGGCCGCCGGTCAGCCAGCCGAGCGACCGCCACAGCGCACGATCGGTCGAGGTGGTGGCGGCTGTCACCCGCAGCCCTGCGGCGGCATCGTCGTCGAGCGGGATCGTGACCGAGAGATACCGGCGGCCGGTGGCTACGTCGTAGCGGCCGCCGGCCGCAGCTGGGCCAGGTTGCACGGGGCGGCCGGATGGGCCCGCGTCCTCTCCCGCCGGCGGCAGGTCGGGTCGGGTCGCGTTCAACGGTGTGCCATCGGCGGTCAGCAGGTCGAATTCCAACCCCTGGCCGGCGGCGAGATCGTGAAGCCGCCGGGCAATCGCGGCCGGGTCCCCCGTGGGCAACTCGTCTCGGGCGGCTCCATACAAGCTACGGCCGAGGTCGGCGAGCCGCTGCCGTTGCGACTCCGTGGCGAGCGAGGAAAGCTGCACGCTCGCCAACCAGAAGCAGCCGGCGAGCACCCCACCCACGAGCAGGCACCAGCCCGCAAACAGACGCCAGACGAGCCGCGTTCGGGGCATGAGGGCGAGCCGGTAGGACGAGGATCACGCCCGGAACCGGTAGCCCACGCCGCGGACGGTTTCGATGTAGGAACCAAAGGTTCCGAGCTTCTTGCGGAGGCCGGCAACCTGCACGTCGACCGACCGCTCAGTGACAGGATAATCCTCTCCCTTGACCGCGTCGACGATTTGCGTGCGGGTGTAGGCCCAACCCGGCCGCTTGGCCAGGAATTGGAGCAGGGCGAACTCGGTATAGGTCAGTTCCAGGGGATGCCCGGCGAGCGTCACTTCGTGACGGCCGGGATGGATCGAGAGTTCGTGCACCTCGATCGTGATCTCGGCCTCGGCTTCCTTGACGGCATCTCGCCGCCGAAGCAGGGCCTTGATTCGTGCCGTCAAGACGCGGGGGCTGAATGGCTTGGCGATGTAATCATCCGCACCGCGGTCGAGGCCGGCGATCATGTCCCGTTCTTCGCTCTTCGCGGTGAGCATGATGATCGGGACGTCTCGGGTTCGGGCGTCGGCCTTCAGCCGCCGACAGACCTCGAGGCCGTCGACGGCCGGCAGCATCAGGTCGAGCACGATCAGGTCGGGAAGGTCTCGCCGCACCGCCTTGAGGGCCTCTTCCCCGCTCCCGACGCAGGCGACGTCGTACCCTTCCTTCGTGAGGTTGTAGTTGACGAGTTCGAGCAGGTCGTCCTCGTCATCGACGACGAGGATCTGGTGCCGTTCACGGGCCGCTTGTCCGCTGCGGAACTTCGACGACGAATGCTTCACGTCCGGGTCCTGGTGCACGAGGGTGTCTGGCATCGGTGTGGAAGGAACGCGAGAGGAGGGTGAACTGCCGGCAATCGGAGCAAGTATGTTCGCTGTCGGGAGGCTCGCGAACGTGAGAATTTGGTGAGGCCGGACGGGGCCGGGCTCTGCGGGTCAGAAGCAGGGTCGGCTGGTGGGTCGGGGTTGCCCATGCCCCGTCGCCGGACGTTCGCTGCGCCCATCCTGGGCTTCGCTCACTCCGAGGAAACTCCGCTTCGCCATCCATGGCTCCGCTGGTTTCCTGGGCCGGCTCTCGGGGCACGGGCAGCCCCTCCCGACATCGGTGCCTTACGACAGCAGCAGTTCGACGTCTTCCGGCGTGAGGGCCGAGATCACGCTCTCGTCGGCCCGCACGATCGACTCGGCGAGCTCCCGCTTTTTGTCTTGGAGGGCGAGGATCTTCTCTTCGACGGTGTCGCGGGCGATCAGGCGGTAGGCGAAAACCCGGCGGGTCTGGCCGATGCGATGGGCTCGGTCCACGGCCTGGGCCTCGACGGCGGGATTCCACCAGGGGTCGAGGATGTAGATGTAGTCGGCCGCCGTCAGGTTGAGACCCTGGCCGCCTGCCTTGAGGCTCACGAGGAACAGTCGGCAGTCGGGATCTTCCTGGAAGCGGGCCACGCGGGCCTGGCGGTCGGTGGTGCGGCCATCGAGATACTCGTAGACAAACGGCTTGGCTTCGAGGCGGCGACGAAGGATCGCCAGGAAACTCGTGAACTGGCTGAACACGAGCACCTTGTGCCCCTCGTCGATCACCTCATCGAGTTGATCCATGAGCGTGTCGAGCTTGGCCGACGCGTCGTCGAGCCGGGCCGGATCGACGAGGCCGGGATGGCAGGCCGTCTGGCGCAGCCGCAGCAGGGCTTCGAGCACGGCGATCCGGGAACGTCCGATGCCGAGCCGGCCGATCTTGCCCGAGAGTTCCGCCCGGAAGTGATGGCGAAGTTCGTCGTAGGCCTTCCGCTGGGTCTCGCCGAGTTCCACGAACAGCGTCTGCTCGGTCTTCTCGGGGAGATCGGAGAGCACCTCGGTCTTGGTGCGGCGGAGCAGGTAGGGACGCACGGCCCGGGCGACCACCTCGGCGCTGCCGCGGCCGTCAGCCAGAAACCGGCGGAGCCGGGCCGCGCTGCCGAGCTGGCCGGGATTGAGAAACTCGAAGATGCTCCAGAGCTCGCCGATGTGGTTTTCGACCGGCGTGCCCGTGAGGGCCAGCCGGTGCCTGGCCCGCAGCAGCCGGCAGGCCTTGGCCGCCTGGCTGGCGGCGTTCTTGATCGACTGCGCCTCGTCGAGCACGACGTAGTCGAACTCCCGCTCCCGGTGGTGGATGATGTCGCGGCGGAGCGTTCCGTAGGTTGTGATCACGAGGTCATATTCGGACAGATCACCGCCGGCGTCGGAGCGGGTGTTCCCGGTGTGGTTGGCGACCCGCAGCATCGGGGCGAACTTGGCCGCCTCTTCGATCCAGTTGAAAACGAGGCTCTTGGGAACGACTACGAGACTGGGCCGCGAGGGGATCCCGCTGGCCGCCAAGGCCGCCTTGCGCCGGACGAACAAGGCGAGAACCTGGATCGTCTTGCCGAGGCCCATATCGTCGGCGAGGCAGCCGCCTAGGCCGAGTCCTTCGAGGTAGGCGAGCCAGCCGAGTCCCTCCCGCTGGTAGTGCCTGAGCGTGCCCCGAAATCCTTCCGGCTCATGCTCGGCGTCGGGCTTTTCCCCTGCGGCCAGCTGGTCTCGCAACTGTTCGAACGCCTCGTCGAAGCGGGTCCGGGCCTGGCCGGCCAACAGGGCGTCGAGAAGGGCCACCTGGATCCGACCGTAACGCAGTCGCCCGTCGTGCTTCTGGGCCAAGGCGACGAACGGGGCGAGGTCGACGGCGAACGACTCGGGGAGGATCCCGACCGTGCCGTCCGCC
This sequence comes from Candidatus Kuenenia stuttgartensis, assembly GCA_945891385.1. Taxonomy (GTDB): domain Bacteria; phylum Planctomycetota; class Planctomycetia; order Pirellulales; family UBA1268; genus QWPN01. Next base: position 108,452 of record CAMDDJ010000003.1, read on the forward strand.
AGTTCCACCGACCGGCTGCCGGCGGTCAACGCCTCGAGCAGGGCTGGCAGACCGGCCGCAACCCCGCCGAAGTCAATCTCGGCCGAGAGCTCGAACCAGTCGATGCCACTGGTGACGTTCCAGGCCACACTGCCGGCCGGCCGGTAGCGGCGGCCCGCCACCTCGACCGCCCAGCCCGTCGCAGCCAACTGCGAGACCGATCCATCGAGCCGGTTCCGGGCGACCTCGACGTGATGCAGAAGGTCGCCGCCATCCACTCCGGCGCCGCGGGGGGCGGTGAAGCCATGGCGGGGCAGCACCGCGAGCGCCTCCCGCTCCCGAGCCCGATCCCGACGGATGAAGACCCGCCGGTCTGCGTCGGCCGCCCCGCCCGCCGGATCGTCGGCGGCGATCAGAATCCCGGCATAGTCGAACCAGATCCGTCCCGCGAGCTGCACCCGGGCCTGGGGCCGCCGCCGCCGTTGTCCCGGTTCAGGATCCTCGTCGGAGACGGCCGGGGAGTCGTCGAGCACGAGCTTGGGCAGCGGTGGCCCGGACTCGATCCGCCAGCCCGTCCAGGCGGGCAGCACGACCCGGGGCACGTCGGCCAAGAGCGCAATCCGTTCGATCAGCCCATCGACGTGGGTCGCGGCCAACTCGATCGGGCCGCGGCGGTCGAACTGATCGATCCAGGCGGCTGCCGGGCTGGCGACGAGCCGAGCGATTCGGTCGCTGAACACGACGATGCCCGCCTTGAGGATCGCCCGCGGATCGCGAAGTTCCTTCCGCTCGCTGCCCCGCACCAGCGCCGCCGTGAGGATCGCCTTGGCGGGGCGGGGAGGCGGCTGATCGTCGTCGCTCACGGCCCGGCGGCTCCGTGGGAGCGAATCGTCGTCGGGCTCGATCACGAAGGCGAATTCCCAGGGCCGGCCGCCATCCCAGGTGAGGGGCACGATCTGATCCGGCGCCCGCCGCGGCTCGGGCTGGACGACAAGGCGACCGGCTTCGCACAGGGCTGCCAGGTGCGCGGCGGCTGATTGAGGCGAGATCACGATCTTGGCGATCGTGCGGCGCTCGAGCGGGGGGGGTAGGCTGCCGTCGTTCGCACCGCTCGCGCCGAGCAACCGTTGGAGTAGGTCCCGTTCCTCGGCGTCGAGGGTTTCCAGTTCGACCTCGCCCGGGCCGAGTACCACCGCGCGAGGACGACCAGTGGCGTTGCCGGCGACATCGAGCTGCATCCGGCAGGGTGTGACGACCGCGGCCCGCGCGTCGGCCGAGGCTACGGTGTCGAGGAGAAAGACCAGCGCGCCGCCGGCCCGCCGGGCATCCGGAATCTCGACCCCATGGGCCCGAACAGCCGGCTCCACCAGCCGCCGCCGTTCTTCGAGTTCGGCGGCCCAGGGAGCCAGCCTGGGGCCGTTGCGGCCTGCCGTGGTCCGCGGCCGGCCGCCGACGGGGTCGGCGTCGATGGTGGCGGTCGGAGGCGGTTCGATTGGCTCGTCGATGCCTTCGGCCGCAGCGTCAACCAGAGGCCCCTCGCCGCCGACGATGTCGAGGGTCACCGGGGTCTGATCGTGAATGCCGGAGAGCAGACCGCGCCGATCGACCTCTAAAAGCACCGCCGCCAAGACCGCGCAGGGGCGACCCTCCTGGCCAGCCGGCGTGCTGCACTGGCTCTCGAGCGTCATCCCACCCCGGCGGTGGGCCGACAATTCGAGCAGCACCTCATGCTCTTCCCCGGCAAACGGCACCGTGGCGCGAACCTGGCCCACCCGCGGACAAGAGACCGAGGCGGGCACAAGCTCGCGGGCTGCGGAGACCTCGGCGGGATCGAAGAGGTGGAAGAGGCGGCTTTCGAGGGTCTTCATGGAGCCTTCGGGCGGGACGGGCGGCGGCGTGCGGACCGTCCGAAGAACCGCGGACCGCGAAACCGCCCAGTGTACCCCGGCGGAGTCGGCGGCGGGAACCGGCCACGCGGTGCGGCGGGCGGTGTCAGCCTGCTTTCACGGTCGCGACGAGTTCCAGCACGTTCTCGACCGGTGTGCCGGGCAGGATTCCATGGCCGAGGTTGAAGATGTGGCCCGGTCGTCCGGCCGCCCTGGCGAGCACGGCCTGGGTCCTCCGCCGCACCGTGTCGCGGTCGGCCAGCAGTACCACTGGGTCGAGATTGCCCTGCACAGCGCGATCTCGGCCGGCGAGTTCCCAGCCGCGATCGAGATCGATCCGCCAATCGATTCCGATTACGCTGCCACCAGCCTCGGCCAGCAGAGGCAGGAGTTCGGGATTGCCGGTGCCGAAGTGAATCACCGGCGCGCGGGCGGCGGCGGCCGCGATCGCGGTACGGGCGTGAGGCAGGACATAGCGGCGGTAGTCGTCGGGGCCGAGGCAGCCGACCCAACTGTCGAAGAGTTGCACCACCTGGGCCCCGGCGTCGAGTTGGGCTACGAGGTAGCGGCTCACGCCGCGGGCGATGCGGGCGAGCAGGTCGTGCCAGGCGGATTCGTGCCTGACCATGAACGACTTCGTCGCCGTCCAGGCCTTGCTCGTGCCCCCTTCGATGCAATAGCCGGCCAGCGTGAACGGGGCCCCGGCGAAGCCGATCACCGGAATGGAATCGTCGAGTCCTGCCCGCGTGGCCGCGACGGTCTCCATCACGAACCCGACGCGATCGACGTCCTCCAGTTCACGGATCCGGTCGAGGTCGGCAGGCTCACGAACCGGGTTGTGAATCACCGGGCCCTCGCCCGCGGTGAATTCGAGTTCGAGTCCCATCGGCTCGAGGATGGGCAGCAGGTCGCTGAAGATGATCGCCGCATCGACTCCCAGCCGCTCGACCGTGGCGATCATCACCTCGGCGGAGAGCCGCGGAGTTTTGCAGAGTTCCAGAAAGCCGACCTTGGACCGCACGGCTCGATACTCCGGCAGATACCGACCGGCCTGCCGCATCAGCCAGACGGGCGTCCGTTCCACCGGCTCCCGCCGGCAGGCCCGCATGAAGAGCGCCTGCTGCCGAGGGTCGGTGGGACTGGTCGGCGGCGTGGGAATCGCATTCATGGGGACTCAATAGAAAGAAGGAGGCCGTCGGGTGTGCAGGGCTGAAGCATAGTCGACGCTGGGGTCGGGATTCCCCATGCCCCGTCGCCGGATGTTCGTTCCGGGCATCGATGCCTGCCGCTCGTTCGATGCCGGCTCTGGGGGCATGGGCAAACGCTCCCCGGCCGCAGATGGGCCGATACCGTCGGGCCACGGCCGGACTAGAATGAAAGGCTGGTTTTCGTCCGGATTGGCGGGCCGTCCCTGGATCATCATGACCGCGTTCCTCTCCGGCATTTCGCTCGTCTGCTTCGCCGCCAGCTATGGGGTGGCGCTTGCGTGCGAGGCCTCGCGGTTGGCGTTTCGCTCGGGCGTCCGTGGCGTGGTGATGGTGGGCTTCGCCGCAGCGGGGCTGCTCGCGCATACGCTGTTTCTTTCGTGGCGGGCCCTCACCGAGTCGGCGGTGCCGCTCTCGAGTCCGTTCGACTGGTATCTGCTGACGGCTTGGCTCCTGGCCGCAGGTTATCTCTGGCTCACACTCGCCAATCCGCGGACGCCGGTGGGGCTGTTCCTTCTGCCTGTCGTGCTGGCGTTGATCGGCGTTGCCCCATTCGCCTCCGACCAGCCATTTCTCCAGAGTCCCGCCGCCCGAGCCTGGGCCCGCATCCACGGCAGTTTCAACTTGGCCTTCAGCGTTTGCGTGGCGCTCGGGGCCGTGGCCGGATTGATGTGGCTGATTCAGGCAGGTCGCCTTGCCCGGAAGCAGGCGCCCGTCCGCGGCTTTCGGATGCCGAGCCTCGAAAGGCTCGCCACATGGACGCATCGGATGCTGGGGATCGCAGCCTGGACGGCGGTGGCCGGCTTCGTGTCGGGCATCGTGCTCAATGCCGTCAAGCTGCCTGAGTCGGTGCCCTGGAGCGACCCTGTCGTTCTCAGGATGGGCCTGGTCGTCGGCTGGCTCGTGGCGGCCGATGCGATCGTGCTCACCACGCGGCGGCGGCCGGCCGGCGACCGAATCGCAGCCTGGCTGTCGGTCGTGAGCCTGATCGTGCTGGCGGGTTCCCTGGCCTGGGGCCTGCTCGGCTCGTCGCAGCACGGCAGGCCTGCTGTGGTCGTCGAGGAACTCGCTGCATGACCGCCACGGCAGCAGGAACAGCGACGACGCTCGCGTTGGTGGGGGCCACCCACCGCACCATGCCGCTTGAATTGCGAGAGCGGCTCGCCTTCTCGGCTGAGCAGGCGGTTGCCGCCCTGGCCGCGTTCCAGGAGCGGTTTCCAGGCCGCGAGGCGGTGCTGCTCTCGACCTGCAATCGAGTGGAGTTCTACGCCGCGGGAGAAAACGATCAGCCGGCGCCGACGATGGATGAATTGATCGCCTTCCTGGCCGACCGCCGGGGGATCGATCCGGTGAGATTGTCACCGGTGCTCACCCGGCAGAGCGACGAGGCGGTCGTGCAGCATCTGTTTTCGGTGGCGGCAGGGCTCGACAGCATGGTGCTCGGCGAGCCACAGATCCTCGGGCAGGTGAAGCAGGCCTGGAGCCTGGCCCAGGAACTGGGGACGAGCGGCCCGCTGACGGCCGGGATGTTTCAGGCAGCGCTGCGCACCGCCAAGCGGGTGGCCACCGAGACCGCGATCGGCCGTGAACGGACGAGCATCCCAAGCGTGGCTGTGGCCGATTTCGCGGCGGGTGTGTTTGAGCGATTCGATGACAAACGGGTGCTCTTGCTTGGGGCCGGCAAGATGGCCGCCGAAACCCTTCGCTATCTGCGGGAGGCGGGCACCCGGGAGGTGACGGTGCTCAACCGCACGGCCAGCCGAGCGGTCGAACTGGCGGCCCGGCTCGGCGCGCGACCGGGGACCTTTCTGGATCTCGGAGTCGAGTTGGCCGCCGCCGACCTGGTGGTGAGCACGACCGGGGCGTCTGAGCCGGTGGTTTCCCAGGACTTCTTCGCCCAACTCGAGCCGGCCCGGCACGGGCGACCGCTCGTCGTGCTCGATCTGGCAGTTCCGCGGGACTTCGATCCGCGGATCGGAGATCGGCCGGGCGTGTGGCTCTATTCCGTGGACGATTTGGTGGCCGCCTGCGATGCCAATCGCAAGAGCCGGCAGCGGGAGATGCCGGCGGCTCTGGCCATCATCGAGGAAGAGACCCTGCGATTCATGGGCGACATGCACCACCGGACGACCGCGCCCGTGATCGAGCAGTTGCGAGCGGGTTGGAACGAGACCGGCGCAGCCGAACTCGACCGGCTCTTTCGCCGCTTGCCCGGCCTAGGAGACGCTGAACGGGACGAGATTCGGCAGGCCTTCGAGCGGTACGCCGCGAAACTGCTGCACCCGCCGCTCGTGTCGCTGCGGACCGAGAGCCGTTCGGGACCGCCGCACGGATTGCTCGACGCCCTTCGCCGGCTGTTCCAACTCGGAGAGTAACTGCCGTCACCGGCCGTCGCGGCGTGCTTGCTTTCGCTTGCCCGACACGAGGTCATGGCCGCGGCGTCTGGTCGAGAGGCCGTCGAGCTTCAGCTGGGCGCGGGTGGCGGAAGCCTTGGCTGTGCGTTGCTTCTTGGGGTCGTAGCCGATCGCCTGGCCACTTGCCGTGGTCGCGACCGCCTTGCGAGCGCCGGCCTGTCGGGCCTTTTTCGACGGTGTCGGCTTGGCTGGAGCCGGGCCGGCAGCGGCGGCTTTTTTCTTCGTGTCGGCCACGCGGGCGGCGGACTTCTTCCGCGCGGGCTTCGGTGCAGCCTTCTTCACCGCCTTGGCTGCCGGCTTCGCCGGGCCGGCCCCCGTGGCGGCCCGCTCCATCGACGCGACCGCCTGGTTCACCGCTTCGGCCGCTTCCGCGATGCGGGCTTCAATCCGCTTGACGGCCGCAGCGAAGAGTTCCGACTTGTCGAGCGAACGAGTGTTGGCCTGGTCAGCGTGACTGGCAGTCCGCTTGGTGGCCATCGTCTGCCGCTTGAAGAGATCCTGCCATTTGTTGCGGAGGGTGCGGGCCTTTGCCAACGTAGCCTGCAGCTGCTTCTGAGTGGCTTCGGCGAGCGATCGGCCGACACTGCTGTCAAGGATCCGCCTCTCTGCCTGAGTCAGGAGGGACTGGGAATCACTGACAGAGGTTCGCGGGCTGCGGGATGACTTGGCCATTGGGGGTGAGATGCTCCGAGTGAGAGGGACCGTGAGGCACCGCCGCGTTGAGCGGGCGTATCACTCGTCGGACGGTGGACCCATGCGAGCCATTCCCGCACGCTTCTGTGGCCGACCGACGAGATGCGTTCAGTCTATCGTCTCGGGCAACCTTGCCGGTGCAGAGATTTCCGACAGCGCGAGGTTGCAAAACACGGTGCCACCAACGACGCATGATCGGACGCGAAAAACTTGTCACACGGTTTTGGCAAACGTATGTTGGCAGCATTGGTCGCAGGGCGGCATCGACGCCCGCCCGTTCCTGCCCGCGAGGCCCCGGATTTCCTCTGACCATGCTTTCGGGATCGCTCCTGCCACTTCAACGCGTCGCCTTGCCAATCCTGTTCCTTCTGGCCTGCGGCTGCTCTCGGCTTCCGGATTCGACCTATACCCTGCGGGCCGACGCCGATCGTCTGGAATTGCCCGAAAAGCACCGGCGGCAGATCGCGGCCTATCTGTCTCTGTTCCACGGCACGCCGGCCAATCCCCGGATGGCCGAGGTGAACGAGGACGCCGTCGAGCAGGCAGTCGAGGCCCGCGACGCTGCCGGCGAGGAGGCTGCCGATGCGGAGGCCGAGGGAACCGCCGCCGGCAGCACGCAGTCGGCAGGTGAGTCGGGTGTGTTCCGGATCGCGGGGGGCGATCGGCCAGGCTTCGATCGGATGCACCTGCAACTGGGTCGACAGGTCTACACGGCCCAGTGCGCCGGCTGCCACGGCACGACCGGCGACGGCAAGGGGCCTGCGGGTGGCCACCTCAATCCGCCGCCACGGGATTATCGCAATGGCGTCTTCAAGTTCACCTCGACACCGCGGGGTTCGAAGCCCCGGCGGGACGATCTGCGGCGCATCCTCAAATACGGCGCCAAGGGAACGAGCATGCCGGCGTTCCGCTTTCTCCCCGAAGAGGAGCGGGAGGCCGTGATCGACTACGTGATGGTCTTGGCCTCCCGCGGCCAACTCGAACTCGACCTGATTCGTGAGGCGGAGACGGAACTGGACGAGGAGGACGACTTCGATCCGGAGGTGGTCGCCGAATACGTTACCGACATCGCCGATTCCTGGGGCCGGGCCGAAGACGAATTGGTGCGGCCGCTCACGGTCAATCCGCCTCGGACCGAGGAGACAATCCAGCAGGGAGCCGTCGCCTTCGCCGAATTCTCTTGCATCAAGTGCCATGGTCCCGATGCCCGCGGCAGCAAGTCGGCCGACGTGGGGCAGGACATCTGGGGGCGGACGGCTTATCCGGCGAACCTCGCGATGGGGATGCTCCACGGCGGCCGACGGCCGATCGACATCTATCGGCGGATCTACTCCGGCATCAACGGCACGCCGATGCCTTCCTCGAAGGATCCCAACACAGCCATTGCCGAGACGCCCGAGGAACGGTCGGACAGGATTTGGCACCTCGTCCATTTCGTCACGGCGGTCATCGAGGGCAATCGGGTGCCACCCGATTGCCAGGAAGCGATCTACGACGTGCTCCAGAAGCAGGCGTCTCCCCCCGTCAAGGATGCGGCCTTCCTTTGGGACAGCGGCCCGGCGGGATTTGTCGTCGCGGAGGACCGGCAGTGAGCGGCACCAGCATCGCAGAACGTGAGGCCAGGCTGGCCCAGATCCAGGAAGAGGCGGCTCGGTTGCAGGCGGAGATCGATGCCGAGCAATTTGGCCGTGTGGCTGGTGAATGGGCCCGCCGCGGCTACTACCTCACCTACCACGCCACGGCCGGCTTCTTTCTCGGCATGGTCGGCGCGCTTGTGAGTCTGATGTTCAACATTATCGGTGCGAGCCTGGCGGGCAAGGATCCACTCCAGATCATCCGTGTCTATCTCACGTTCGGGATGGGTGAGAAGGCGCTCGACCCCGCCTTCGAGAACGGTCTGGCGCTCGCCATGGGCTGTGTGCTCTACATCGCCACCGGCATGCTTTTGGGCATCGTTTTCCAGGTCGTGCTCTCGCGGTATGCCGCCCAGGGCGGGCTGGCGGCCCGACTCGTCTGGGCGACGGTGGTCGCCGTGGCGATCTGGCTCGTGAACTTCTACTGCCTGATTTCCTGGATCCAGCCCGTGCTCTTCGGCGGCAACTGGATCGTCGACAACCGACACCTGCCCTGGTGGGTGGCATTGGCAACCCACTTGGTGTTCGGCTGGACGATGGCCCTGATCTACCCCTGGGGCGAATTCCGTCCCTATCGCCCGCAGACGGAGCATGCATGAAACCCGCTGCCGCTGCCGTCGCCGAGGCGACGGTTCCCGCTCACGACGACCTCGTCGACGAGTCGATCGTGATGGCCCATTTCGTGGCCGGACTCGTGTTCCTCACGATCTCGATGCTGGCGGGCATTCTGATGGCCCTCCAGCTGGTGCACTGGAATCCCCTCAAGGGGGTCGAGTTGCTCTCGCCCGGTCGCTGGCGAATGGTCCACACCAATGCGGTCGCCTACGGCTTCCTGGCCAACGCGTTTCTGGGATCGCTCAACTGGGCGGTGCCGCGGATGACCTTTCATCCTGTCGCCAGCCGGGCCCTCAACTGGTTCATCTTCTGGGCCTGGCAGGTGATCGTGGCAGCGGCTGCGGTCGGGATCATCATCGGTCCGTCGCTCCAGGATCAGGTATGGGTGATGAATCTCGCCCGCGACTGGCATGTGCCGATGAGCCTCGGGGCCCAGGGGCTCGAGTGGGGTGAGACGCCGTTCTGGATCGATCCGGTGGCGCTGCTCGGCCTGGCCCTGGTGGCGGTCAACTTCATGGTGCCGATCGCGAAGAGCAAGGGGCCGATGTACGTCGCCCTCTGGTACTTCATGGCGGCGTTCGTCTGGACCTTCCTGACGTACGCGATGGGCAATCTCTTGCCGGAATACACCGTGGGCGGCACGAGCGCGGGTGCGATCGGAGGCCTCTTCATCCACGACCTCGTGGGCCTGTTCGTCACGCCCCTGGGCTGGGGGCTGATGTATTACTTCGTGCCCATCCTGCTCCAGAAGCCGGTCTGGAGCCACGGTCTGTCGCTCGTCGGCTTCTGGGGGCTCGCCTTCTTCTATCCGCTGCAGGGCATCCACCATTTCCTCTACACGCCGATCCCGATGTTTCTCCAATACGGTGCGGTGATCTCCACCATCGCCGTGGAACTGGTGGTGGCCACGGTGGTGATCAACTTCTTCGGCACGCTGGCCGGTCGGAGCAGCGCCTTCGTGACGAATCTGCCGATCCGCTACTTCTATACAGGCATGGTCTTTTACTTCATCACCTGCTTCCAGTGCGCCCTCCAGGTGACCCTCACCTTCCAGAAGCTGATCCATTTCACCGACTGGGTCGTGGGCCACGCCCATCTCGTGATGTTCGGAGTCTTCAGCCTGTGGCTGTTCGGGATCATGACCTACCTCATTCCCCGGATCCTGCGGCGGCCATGGTGGAGCCACACGCTCTGCGTCTACCACTATTGGCTGTCGGCCGGCGGCCTGTTCGTGATGTTCCTCGACCTCACGCTCGCCGGCGTGTTCCAGGGCTACTACTGGGCCTCGCTCCAGCCGTGGGACGTCTCCACGATCGGGTCCCAGCCGTTCTGGATCGTGCGGGTGTTCGCCGGACTGACGATGTTCGCCGGGCTACTCTGCTTTCTGTTCAATCTCTGGATGACCTGGCGGGGCGCCGAATCGACGGCCGCCGCAGCCCTGCCGGCTCGGGGGGCGGTGCCGGCCTAGGCCGCTGACACGGGTTTTCAACCACCTGGAATCGACTGATGTTCGAGAGCAAGGCAGGCATCTTCTTCATCGCCGGAGTCGGCTTCTTCGTGCTGGCCTTCCTCGGCAACGGAGTGGTGCCGATGATCATGTACAAGGACCGGCCTGAACTCACGGCCGAGGAGTTGGTGGCCGGAGCCCCCGATCCGGACGAGCCGGACGCCTGGAAGGTGCCGCCAAACCGGCGGGTGCTCGTGCAGTTTCAGGATCTCGCCGAACGGTGGCCGGAGCAGTTCCGGACCGCCTTCGGGGAGCCGACCGCTGAAAAGTGCGCGGAGGCGCTCCGGCTCGGCCGGCAGATCTACATCGGTGAGGGCTGCTGGCACTGCCACAGCCAATTTGTGCGGCCGGTCTCCAACGAGTCGCTCCGGTATGGACCTGTGTCGCAGTCACACGAATACGACAACGAACTCCAGCGGCCGGTGATGTTCGGAACCCGGCGGGTCGGCCCCGATCTTTCCCGGGAGGGTGGCCGCCGCGGGAACGACTGGCATGCCGTCCACTTCTACAAGCCGAACGTCGTGTCGAATCAGTCGCCGATGCCGGAGTATCCCTGGTTCTTCGACGGCGCTCCCGACAAGCCCAACCGCCGGGGCTTGGCTCTGATCACCTACGTCCAGTGGCTTGGTTCCTGGCTGCCGGACTATCCCTACTACGAGGAACTCGCGGAGGTGACCGGTGAGTAGTGCGACGATCCGTCCGCTGCGTCTCCATTCGGGTCGGCGTGGGCCCGGCGACCCGCCGAGGGAGGGCGGTGAACCGGGAGACAGCGGCCGGGGTCGCGGCGGGATGGGCCGGCGTCAAGCCTGGATCACGATCGCGATGGCGATCCTGATCCTGATTCCCAGCATGTATGGTTTCGTGGGGAAGTTCATCGAGTTTGTCCACATCTATCGAGGAACCGGCGGGGGCGAGTTCGCGGTGGCCCCGATCATGAACTACCTGCTCGCGAGCGCCGGATTCTTCTGCATGCTGCTCTGGGCATCCTGGAACGGAATGTTTCGCGATGTCGAGCGGCCGAAGTTCGAATTTCTCGAGAACGAGGCTCGGATCGACGCGGTCAGTCGAGCCCGGCATCCCTGACGCACATCCGAGGAGACCCTTCCATGCCCGACGCCTCCCGCCCTGTCGTTGCCGAGGGTACCGCTGCCACCGAGAACCGTTATCACGACTACGTCGGCAACGACATACCCTGGTATGTGCGGGCGATCTGGATCGGATTCTGGATCTTCGCCGTAACCTATACGATCCGCTTCCTTCTCCCGGCAATGCAGGTGGAGCTCCTGCAGCGGCCGTGAGTCACGCTGGTTCGGCGGTGCCATGATCTCGACCCGCCCTGCCGACCGTCCTTGTGCCTGCCACTATTGCGGCCTGCCAGTGGTCGGGGGCAGCGCCGACGAGCCGAGGTTCTGCTGTTCCGGCTGTCGGTTCGCCTCGGCGATCACGGCGGCGGGCGGCGCCGATGCCCAGGCCCGCTGGATGATGACCCGGCTGGGGATCGCCATTTTCTTTTCCATGAACGTGATGGTGTTCACGTTCCTCCTCTGGTCGCAGCCCGAGGGCGAGGCAGCCGGCGGTACCGCCGCGGCTGCTGCCCTGTATGGTCTCGCGCGGCATGCGAGCCTGCTCTTCTCGGCGCCGGTGCTCCTGCTCCTGGGCGGACCGCTCGCGGAAAACGCGGTCGGAGAGGTGCGGCGGGGGCGGCTGACTCTCGATCTCTTGCTGGTGATCGGGGTGGCGGCGGCCTTCGGCCTCTCGGCCTATGCCACCTGGCTGGGTGAGGGTCATGTCTACTTCGAGGTGGCCTGCATGGTGCTCTTGGCCGTCACGCTCGGCCGCTGGCTCGAGGCCCAGGGAAAGCTCCAGACGACGGCGGCGCTGCGGGATCTCGAGTCGCTGCTGCCCGACCGGGTGCGGCTGCTGACACCCTCCGGTGAATGTGAGGTTGCCCTGGCGGACGTCGGCGTGGGAGACCGGCTCAGGCTCCTGCCAGGCGAGCATGTGCCCACCGACGCGGTGATCCGCTCGGGCACGGCTGCGATCGACGAGCGGACGGTCACCGGCGAAAGCGAGCCGGCGGTGAAGGGGGCGGGCGATTCGCTGCACAGCGGCACCACGAATCTCGACGGTGAACTCGTGGTGGACGTGGTGGCGGCGCCCGGCGCCGGCACGCTCGAACGGCTGATCGAGGCGGTGAGCACCGCCGTCGAGACGAGCGGCTCCCGCCGGCTGGCCGACCGCGTGGCGGCCTGGTTTCTGCCACTTGTACTGGTGGTGGCAGTCGCGACCGCGGCCGTGCACTGGTGGCGGTCGGGGGCCGCGGCCGGCGTGCTCGCCGGACTCGCCGTGGTGGTCGTCTCCTGTCCCTGCGCCCTCGGCCTGGCGACACCGCTGGCGCTCTGGGCGGCGATCGGGCGGGCGATGCGTCGGCACGTGCTCGTCCGCGACGGCGATGCGTTCGAGCGGCTGGCTCGAGCCGGCTGGATCTGCTTCGACAAGACGGGCACGTTGACGACGGGTTGCCGGCTCGAGCGGATGTCGGCCACCGAGCCGGATGAAGCCCTGGCCATGGCGGCCGGGCTTGCGCGGGGCTCAACGCATCTGGCGAGCGCTGCCATCGCCGCGGCTGCAGGCGAGCAGGGGTTGGCTGCGATCGACCTCGAGGACGTGCGAAGCATTCCCGGCTGCGGGATGGAAGGCCGCTGGAGCGTGCGGGAAGTGACTGTGCGGTTGGGGAGTCCGCGGTGGATCCTCGCTGCCTGCGGAACGGACCAGACGTGGCCTCGATGTGCCGAGTCGATCGCCGGGACTGACGAGACCGCAGCCCCCTGCTCCTGCCTGCTCGCGGTGGGCGACCAGGTGGTGGCTGGCTTCTGGCTTGCCGAGGAGGTCCGGCCGGTCGCGGCCGCTGCAGTGGCAGGCCTTCAGGCCCGTGGGGCCGAGGCCATGCTCCTCTCTGGCGACCAGGCGGCCCGCGTCGCCGCGGTCGCCATGCGGTTCGACCTACCCTGGCGGGCGGGCCTGATGCCGGCCGACAAACTCGCTGCGATCGCGGAGTTGCGTGGCTCGCGTGGCGTGGTGATGGTCGGAGATGGAATCAACGACGCGCCAGCCCTGGCCTCGGCCGACGTCGGTGTGGCGCTGGGCTGCGGGGCGGATGTGTCCCGCTGGTCGGCCGACGTCTGTCTGCTCGACGACGACCTGGGGAACCTTCCTTGGCTCGTCGATCTCGCTCGGGCCACGTCCCGCACGATCCGTTGGAATCTGCTCTGGGCGTTCGGGTACAACGCGGCCTGCATCCCGCTGGCTGCCACGGGGCTCGTGCATCCGGCGGTGGCTGCCGCGGCGATGGTGGCATCGAGCCTGTTCGTCGTCGGCACGTCTCTCCGTCTGGCCAACGACGAGAGCCCGACGACCGAGCCACACGCAACGGCTGGTGCGGCTGCGGCTTCCCAAGGCGTGGAACTCGTCGCATGATCGAATGGCCATTGATCCTCGGGTCGGGCATGCTGGGCGCGGCTCATTGCCTCGGCATGTGCGGGCCGTTCGCGCTGGCCGTGGGGGCGGCGTCCCCGACCTGGCGGGCCAACCTCTGGCGGCAGGGCTGGTATTCCGCCGGCCGGGTTTTCACCTACGCGGTACTCGGGTCGACGGCTGCCTTCGGCGGCCGATGGCTCACCGGGCGGCTGGGCCCGTGGGCCAACATTCCCGCCCTGCTCGCCCTGGTGGCGGGTGGCTTTCTTGTAGTGCAGGGCCTGTTGGCAGCCGGCGTGCTGCCCAGGAAGGGCGTGGGCGGAATCGCCGCATGCCCTGGGGCGGCGGCCTTCAAGGCCTTGCTCGGTGGCCGCGCGACCTCCGACGTGTTCCTGGCCGGACTGTTCACCGGCTTGCTCCCCTGCGGACTGCTCTACGGCATGCTGGCCTTGGCGGCGAGCACCGGCAGTGTGCTGGCGGGCCTGGCCACGATGGTGATCTTCGGGCTCGGCACGGTCCCAGCGATGATCGCGGCTGGCCTCGGTGGCTCGGTGCTCGGCGTCGCCACCCGTCAGCGGATCCACGCGGTCGCGGCCTGGTGCCTGGTGCTGACGGGGGTCGTTTCTCTCGCTCGCGGAGCCGGTGGGTTGTCCTGGGGATCGGAGCCGGCACCAGGCTGCCCGTTCTGCGGGCCCGAGCCGATTCAGGCCGGGCCGTGAACGGTGAGCACCGCGGCCGCCAGGCCGACGCCGACCACGAGCAACAGTCCGATCAACAGGCCTACGCCGTAGATGGTCTGGAGGCCGTCGTCGACGCGGGCACCGCGACCAGCCAGCCGCGAGGCAATGACGTTGCAGACCCACGACCAGTGAAACATCACGTGCACGAGGATGCCGCCGGCGAGGACGGCGAGAAGGCCGAACTGAAGCCCGCCCCAGGCGTCGTAGTCGAGTCCCCAGAGCGTCCAGCCGGCCGACGCCGGACCGGGAGGAAACACGAATCGCACCACGACCGCGGCGAAGCAGAGTGCCATGAACATCACGAGCAGGGCTGCATCGAGCACCAGATTGATCACGCTCCACGACAAGCCCTGCCGCTTGGTAGGTGCTGGGTCTGCCACCGAAGACGAGGTCTCACCGCGGCCTGGCGTCCGCCGTGGCTGGGCAGTCTCGGTTTCAGCCATACCGCACCAGTAACACGCCTGCGAATACCATGCCTGCGCCGATCAGTCGGCTTCCGCTGAGGGTCTGCTGCGGCAGGTTCATGAGGCCGAAGTGATCGAGCGCGAGTGAGGAGATCAACTGACCGCCCACGACGGCCGCGATGAAGGCAGCGGCTCCGAGTCTAGGGGTGATCGTGGCTCCCGCCAACACGATCAGGGCCCCGAGTGGCCCGCCCAGCCAGTTCCACCACGGTGCGGCGCGTATTGCCGCCGCGGCTGGGGCGGCCGGTCGGACGCATGCCATGAAGATCGACGCGGTCAGAATCGTGCCGCAGATGGAGAAATAGGCGGCATACCTGGCATCGCCAAGCTGCTGTCGCAGGGCGGCGTTGGTCGTCGCCTGAAGGGCGATACAGCCGCCCGCCAAGGCAGCCAGCGTCAGCCAGAGGGAATCGAACGGCATGAGCAGCAGGGCGAAGCCCCCTCCTTTTGTGTAACACCTGGGAAGGGATGCTTACAAAACGGTGCACACCCTTGTGACGGTAATATCGTTGAAATAGTATAGGGCATGTTATGTCTGTGGTGTCGCCATGCCGGTGCATGGTTCCAGCCCGGTTGCCTGATCACGAGGATGGTGTCGAGCATGAGCGAGAAAAGCGAATCGAAGCCGAAGGCGGCGGCGAAAGATGGCGGCGTGAACAAGTCGGAGGAGATCCGCAAGGCCGCCACAGCCCTCAAGACCGCGGGCGAGAAACCCCGCCCGGTGACGATCATCGCCGCCCTTGGAAAGCGGGGCATCGAGGTCTCTTCTCCGCAGGTGAGCATGGTGCTTAAGCGGATGGGATTCCGGCCCCGGCGGCGGAAGAAGGGGGCGAAGGCAGCCTCCGGTCCGGTGCCGGTCAATGCCAAGGCGCCGCGGGGGAAAGGCACGAAGATCTCCGTCGAGGAGCTGGTGGCCGCGAAGAAGGCCATCAGCCGATTGGGGGGGCTCGACCGTGCCCTGGCGGCCATCGAGGCCCTGCGGCAGTTTGAGACCTGACCCGCCGTTCCCTGCGTCCCGGAGGCCATCTGGCCCCGGGACCGGGGTGCGCCTAGGCTCTAGGTGGTGACATCGCGTCCTCCACCCAAGGTTCGGGAAGCATGTCCGGGCCTCAGGG
>CAMDDJ010000004.1 GCA_945891385.1 Candidatus Kuenenia stuttgartensis
CGGCCCTCCCGGCCTCCGCTCACTGCGTGTCCGCTGCGCTTCGCCATCCTGGCTTCGCTTGCTCCCACAGCACGCTCGAGGACACCGGCAGCCCCTCCCCGGTCTCCGAGGCCAGAAGGCCTGCGATCGTGAATCTGCCAGACATCGGAGGCTCGGGGATCGGCGAACGCTCGCGGAGCACTCGGGGCGTATCCTCGCCCGCGACGCGACTTTTGCCGTCCCCGGGCCGGTGCAGCTAAGCGGACCCGGAAGGCGTTCCGATCGTGTTGACCAGAGGCTCGGGGATCGGCGAACGCTCGCGGAGCATCGAGCTGCATTCTTGCCCGTGATCACAATGCGAATGGTAGAAATCTGAATATGGCTGTGCCTGGCTCCGACCTGATTCCGCTGCTCCGTGACCTGGCTGGCCGGCTGGCTGGAGAGGTGCGGGTCGACGGCGTTGCCCGCACGATCTACGCCACCGATGCCTCCGAGTATCAGGAACGGCCGCTCGCCGTGGCCCTGCCGCGGTCGGCGGCCGACGTGGGCGAACTCGTCCGGTTTGCCGCCGCCCACCGGGTGCCACTCGTGCCTCGGGCCGCGGGCACGTCGCTGGCGGGACAGGTGGTGGGGGCCGGGATCATCGTCGATGCCGGCCGACACCTGAACCGGATCCTCGGCGTCGACGTCGAGCGGCGGCGGGTGCGGGTCGAGCCGGGCGTGGTCCGCAACGATCTCAATCGCTTCCTCGCCGGCCACGGCCTGTTCTTTCCGCCCGAAACCTCCACTGCCGCGTGGGCGATGATCGGCGGGATGGTGGGGAACAACTCCTGCGGCTCAAACTCCATCGCCTGGGGCACGACGCGAGACCATCTCGTCTCCGCCCGAGGGTTTCTCGCGGATGGCAGCGAGGCCACGTTTGGTCCGCTCTCCGCCGCCGAGTTTGCCGGCAAGCTCGCCGGACCTGATTCCCTCGAAACCCGCGTCTACCGGATGGCGGCCCAGATGCTCGGCGACGAGGCTACTCGCAGGCTCGTGCAAGAGGCCTTCCCGCGACCCGAGGTTACCCGCCGCAACACCGGCTACGCCCTCGATGCCCTGATGGACGCGGCGTGCTTCGATCCGACGAGCGACAAGCCCTTCAACTTCTGCAAGCTCCTGGCAGGCTCCGAGGGGACACTCTTCTTCGGAGTGGAATACGAGCTCGACCTCATTCCGCTGCCGCCGCCGGGCGGCCTTGTCTGCGTGCACTGCCGGAGCGTGGCGGAGGCCTTGCGGGCGACGGTGATCGTGATGCGGCCCGACCGTGATCCGGGGGCTCGAGCGACGGCCTGCGAACTGATTGACGACAAGATCCTCGGCTGCACGAAGGATAACCTCGAGCAGGCCCGCAATCGGTCGTTCGTGGTGGGCGAGCCGGGGGCGGTGCTGGTGGTGGAATGCCGCGATGCTGAGCGGGCCGCGCTTGAGGCCAGGCTGCGGGGGATCGAAGCCGAACTGCGCGCGGCGGGCATCGGCTATGCCTACCCGCTGCTCTTCGACGGCGAGGCCGACAAGGTCTGGGAGCTCAGGCGGGCTGGCCAGGGCTTGATCAACAACCTGCCCGGCGACGCCCGGCCCCGCGAGATCGTCGAAGACACCGCCGTGGCCGTCGCCGACCTGCCGGCCTACATCGCCGAATTCGACCGCCTGCTGGCCGAGAAGTATGGGATCGAGTGCGTCCACTACGCCCACGCCGGCGCCGGCGAACTCCATCTCCGACCGCTGTTCGATCTGCGGACGGAGGCCGGCCTGACGATGTTTCGCGACGTGGCGACCGATGTGGCGGCGCTCGTGAAGAAGTATCGCGGCAGCCTTTCGGGCGAGCACGGCGACGGCCGGCTGCGGGGTGAGTTCATCCGCTCGATGGTAGGTGACGCCTGCTACCGGCTCTTTGAGCGAGTAAAGCAAGCCTTCGATCCGGGCGGCATCTTCAATCCAGGGAAGATCGTGGCCGCCCCGCCGATGGACTCGTCGCTGCGGATCCTGCCAGGCGAGCCGGAGCCCAGGCATGAGACGGTCTTCCGGTTTGCCGACACCGGGGGCGTGCTCCGGGCGGCCGAGAAGTGCACGGGCGTGGGCCAGTGCCGCAAGCCCGCCGCCGCCGGGGGCACGATGTGCCCGAGCTACATGGCCACGCGGGACGAGGAGCACACGACGCGGGCCCGGGCCAATGTGCTGCGGCAGGCGCTCGCCGATCCGGCCGTGGCCGATCCCTGGAGCCGGCCGGAGCTCGCGGCCGTGATGGATCTCTGCCTCTCATGCAAGGCCTGCAAGAGCGAGTGCCCCTCCAACGTCGACATGGCCCGGCTCAAGGCCGAGTGGCAGCAGCATGTTCACGACTCGGGCGGTGTGCCCTGGCGGACGCGGATGGTGGCTGGCTCGGCGGGCATGCTCCGGCGGATGGCCGCTGTGCCTTGGCTTTACAACCTCGCCGCCACCGCTCCCGGGCTTTCCCGGATCACCAAGGGATTGATGGGCTTTGCGGCCCGGCGGTCGCTGCCCTCGCTTCCTCCCACGACGCTGCGAGGATGGTGGCGGCGTCGGGGCGGGAGTCGGGGCTCGGGCCGACTCGGCCGGGTGCACCTTTTCTGCGACGAGTTCACCGACACGCTTGATGCGGCCATTGGCATCCAGACGGTGGAGCTCATGGAAGCGCTCGGCTGGGAGATCGTCATCCCCGAGCATGTCGACAGTGGCCGGGCTCAGTTCTCGAAGGGACTCGTGCGGGAGGCCCGTGACCTGGCCGCCCGCAATGTGGCGTTGTTGGCCGACCTCGTCAGCGACGATGCGCCGCTCGTCGGCATCGAACCGTCGGCGATTCTCTCGTTTCGCGACGAGTATCCCGACCTCGTGCCGGAGCGGCTGGAATCGGCCGCCCGGCGGCTGGCGGGTCGCACGCTCTTGGTGGACGAGTTTCTCGCCGGGGCGGCAGCTCGGGGCGAGATCGGCCCGGAGGCGTTCGATGACACGCCCCGCCGGATTCTCGTGCATGGCCACTGCCACCAGAAGGCGCTCTCGTCGGTCGAGCACACGGCGACGATCCTCCGGCTGCCACGAAACCACACTGTGTCGGTCATCCCGAGCGGCTGCTGCGGCATGGCCGGATCCTTCGGCTACGAGCGGGAGCACTTCGAGGTCTCGATGCAGATCGGCGAACTCGTGCTCTTTCCTGCCATCCGCACGGCTGAAGGGGACGCGCTGATCGCTGCTCCGGGCACGAGCTGCCGCCATCAGATCCAGGACGGCACCGGCCGGAGGGCGAGCCACCCGGCTACCATCCTCCATGCGGCCCTGCGGCCCGTTGGGTAGGCTCCTCCGTCGACGCTTGAACGCTGCAGGAGTCAGTCGGCCGTCACTGTTTCGCCACCGTTGCGAGTGCACAGCGCCTTGAATACGTCGGTGGATGT
This sequence comes from Candidatus Kuenenia stuttgartensis, assembly GCA_945891385.1. Lineage (GTDB taxonomy): Bacteria > Planctomycetota > Planctomycetia > Pirellulales > UBA1268 > QWPN01. The sequence goes on from CAMDDJ010000004.1 coordinate 3,429, forward strand.
TTCGGCATTGATCAAACGGCAGGAGCCGTCCATGTTCAGAAATTGCGTGCCGGCCGGATGAGGGCCGATGAATCCACCAGGGCTGCCCTGAAGGCTCGGCACGCTCGACCTCACGTGGACGAGCGTGGCTGTGATCGCCGGCCTGTTGTTGAAGGTCGGGTTCGCCGGATCGAACCGGGGAGACTCCGGGGCATAAAACAGCGTTTGGCCCGGCGTCACGCCGACCCAGCTGCTCTGCGTGTGTCGGCTCATTCGCTCCCCGATGCCGATCGTCTTGCTCGTGCCGTCAACGATGTGGTCGAGCCGGATCCTGCTGTTCCGGTGAAATACGCCGTTGAACGGCTGTTCTTCGTACGCTCCCGTACCCAGGCAGCCCGCGTAGCTGCACACCGCCGCCTGGAACATCACGGTGTGACTCGCATCCTTGACATCGATGAGCTTCGGAGACGTATCACCCGGATCAACATAGGCGGCGACGATCGTCTCCCGACCCGATCGATTCATCGCTGGGCTTCTGGGATCAAAAATCCGCCGGGAGAAATCGAGCTGTGCGTGAAGGCTTGCCTCTTCCATGTAAGGCAGGATTTCGGCGAACAGACTCCAGCCCGGGCCGGTCTCCGTCACCGGAGTCGTCGCTGCGTCGGTGACGGTCGAGGTAAATCCCGGCGGCAGTCGGCGCTGGCCGTCGTGGTAGATGTGCAACGCCACGCCCATCTGCTTGAGATTGTTGAGACTCGACATGCGGCGGGCCGCACCGCGTGCGCCCTGCACGGCCGGCAGCAGCAGGCCGATGAGCGTGCTGATGACGGCGATCACCACCAGCAACTCAACCAAGGAAAAACCAGGTCGGGAACAACGAGCGTTTGAAACACCAGCCATCATGTCCATCTCCTGAGAGGTGACGTCGCCAGGGAGTTCGGAGTGGCTGGCTGACCGACGGGCAGGACCCGGGCTGGCTGGCTCCGCCAAACGGCTTGACATCCATTTGGCGGGATCGATATTGAGAATCGGTATCGAACGAAAAGATGATATTCACATAGGGAATTGCGTCAAGTGGGTTACGGCCCAAAAAAGGCCGCAAAATTCGATGAAATCGCCCGATGACGATGCCCAGTTGGCTGAGCCGGCCGATGTTTCCGTCGGCAATGAGCCGCCGGGAAACAGCGTGCAAACAGGCTCCGCGGCCCAGAGCGACGGGAGCCCGATCCTCTCGGAATCGCTGCTGCGCGGCCGAAACGCGGTGCAGATCCTGCATCGCGGCGAGCTCTATCGGCTCTGCCTGACGCGAGCCGGCAAGCTCATCCTTCACAAGTAACGATGAGGTGTACGGATTTCAGTTCTCGCCGAGGTTCGTCCGCGGCAAAGCTCCCTGGCTGTCAATCAGCGAACCGAGTCACCCCGCGAGGGACGGCCTCCGAACCGCTGTGCCTGACCCGCGTGGCCGGGCCGATGCAAGTCGCTACAGATGACGCGGCCCGTTGGGTAAACTCCTGTAACACTCCTGGAGATCTTCCATGCCAGCCAGCCAGCGGCCTACCCGTCGGACGTTCCTCGGAGCCTCAGCCGCCGGAGTTGCGGCCGCTCGTGGCTCCGTCCTCGTACCCGCATTCGTACCCGCATTCGTACCCGCGTTTGCCTGGACCCAGGCCGCCTTTGCCAACACCTCGGCAAACGACCGGCCCCGGATCGGCTGCATCGGCACCGGCTCGATGGGCACCGGCGACGCCCACGATCACGCCCGGTTCGGCGACATCCTGGCCGTCTGCGACGTCGACAACCGCCATGCCGAGCGGTGCCGCAACGACGAGCGGGCCGGCAAGGGCAAGGCCGACGTCTACCGCGACTATCGCCGCGTGCTCGAACGGCCCGACATCGACGTGGTGAGCATCGTCACCCCCGACCACTGGCACGTGAAGATCGCGATCGAGGCCCTCGAGGCCGGCAAGCATGTCTTCTGCCAGAAGCCGCTCTCGCTCACGCTCGAGGAGAACCAGTTGGCCCGGGCGGCGGCCCGGAAGCATCCCGGCCTGCAGTTCTTCATCGGCACCCAGCAGCGGAGCGACCGCGACCGGTTCCTGCGGGCGGTGAACATGGTCCACAAGGGGCTGCTCGGCCCGATCAAGAAGGTGACGGTCGGGATCAACGGCAGCCCCACGGGCGGCCCCTTCCCGGTAGCCGAGGTGCCCCGGGAACTCGACTGGGAGATGTGGCTCGGCCAGGCGGCCGACGTGCCCTACCGCGAGCGGCGGTGCCACTATGAATTTCGCTGGTGGTACGAGTATTCCGGCGGCAAGTTCACCGACTGGGGCGCCCACCACGTCGACATCGCCCAGTGGGCCCTGCGGCAGGACGAGCAGGGCAAGGGGCCCGTCACGATCGACGGCACCGATGCCAAGCATCCGGTACCGTTCGAGAACGGTTATCCGACGGTCGACGATTGCTACAACACGTCCCACGATTTCGCCATCGGCTGTACCTTCCCCGACGGCGTGGAGATGGTCGTCACGAGCCGGGGCGACAACGGGATCCTGTTCGAAGGAGAGAAGGGTCGGATCTTCGTCAACCGCGAGCGGATCACCGGCAAGCCGATCGAAGAGGGGTGGGACAAGGATCAGTTCACCGCAGCCGACGTGACGGCCCTCTACAAGGGCAAGCCGTTCGAAGGCCACAAGGAGAACTTCTACCGCTGCATCCGCGAGGGAGGCCTGCCGGTCTCCGACGTCTTCAGCCACGTCATGGCGATGAACACCTGCCACCTCGCCGCGATCGCCGCCCGGCTCGGCCGGACGATCCGCTGGGATCCGGCAGCCGAGCGGATCGTCGGCGACGACCAGGCGGCGGCCTTCATGGCCCGCACGCCCCGGGCCGGCTACGAGATTCCGCGGGCCTGACCGAGCCGGTTTCCCACGGCATAGCCGAGGAACCCGCAGCCCAGGCCCCAGAAGTCGGAGGGCACCGTGGTGATGGCGGCCACGAGGCCGTCGGGCTCCGGGCCGGCGACGTGCTCGATCGCGAACGTGACCAGCCAGGCCCCGAAGCCCAGGAGCATCGAGAGCACTCCGGCCCATTCGCTCCGGGGCCGACCGTAGATGCCCATCACGACCGGCACGAACAGGGCGACGAGCTGGATCGACAAGGCCACGTCGAGCAGTTCCATCAGCGACTTGCCCCACATCGCCAGGGCGATCCCGCCGAGCGATACGAGCACCACGCAGAGCCGGTCTCGCACCAGGCCCCCGGCGTCGAAGCCCGGGATTCGTGCGAGCAGGTTGTGGCCCAGGATCGTGGCCGGTGCGAGCACGGCGCTCGTGGCCGTGGAGACCACCATCGACATCACGGCGATCACGAACACCACGAGCATCCCGGTCGAGAGATACTCGCCGGCGAGGAAGCCAACCGGATCGAGCGTGCCTTCGGGGTGGGTCACGAGCGACGCCAGCCCGAGCGTGACCGGGAGCATGCCGAACGCCAGGTAGAGCACCCCGGCGAGGATGCAGGCGTACATGGCGGTATTGGGGCTCTTGGCCGCAAACACCCGCTGCTGGAGATCCTGGCCAGGGATGTTGCCGAACAGGCCGGTGGCCCAGGCTCCCAGCCAGCCGAGGAGCACGGCGAGCGAGGGGTCGGCCGGCACGATCCGGAGATGATCGGGGTGGGTTTCCGCCACCCGGGTGAACACGGTGGCGAGGCCCCGCAAGGGATCGCCATTTCCGAGCTGGGGAGCGGAGAGCGCAGCCGCGGTCAGCACGACGAGTCCGGCCAGGGCGATCACGATCTGGACGGTGTCGGTGAGGGTGACCGACCACATTCCGCCGATCAGCGTGTAGACGAGCGTGACGGCGGCCACGATCAGGATGCCCGTCGCGAGCGGGATGCCGAAGTAGAGGTCGAGAATGCGCGCGAGCGCCGTGTACTGCAGTGCCACCCAGGAGAAGTAAGCCGGCACCTGGATGCAGGCTCCCACCAGTTCGGCCCGCGGTCCGTACTTCACCCGGTTGAAGTCGGCCATCGTGTACAGCTCCATCCGCCAGAGCGGCCGAGCGAAAAAGATGCCGGCCAGGATCAGCGTCCCGGCACAGGCGAAGGGGTCGAGCACCACGCCGAGCAGGCCCTCCTCCCGGGCCGCCCCGGCGGCGGCGAACATCGTCGCCGCCCCGAACCAGGTCGCGATCAGCGTGCCCCAGGCGAGGAACAGCGGCAGCCGGCGGCCGGCCACGACGTAGTCAGCCTCGTTCTCGACCTTCCGGCTGGCGTAGATGCTGATGCCGAGCAGGAACACCACGTAGCCGACGAGCGCCCAGCCCAGAAGCCGGACCGCTCCGGGCTCGAGCGCGAGTGCGGGCAGTTCACCTTGGGCCAAAAGCGGCATCATGCTGGTTGAATCTATCGTCGGTCGCCCGATTGGTGAACGTCAGCCGTCGCCGGTATCATCGGCCGCGTCCGCGTACCTGGAAATTTGAGCCCATGGCCTCCGCCGCGCCGGTGACGATCGTCTGGTTTCGGCGGGATCTTCGGATCGACGACAATCCCGCGCTGGCCGCCGCCGCCGGTCGTGGGGCGGTGGTGCCCGTCTTCGTCCACGCGCCGGAGGAGGAGGCTCCTTGGGAGCCCGGGGCCGCGTCGCGGTGGTGGCTGCACCACTCGCTCGAACGGCTGACGGCTGCCCTGGCGAAGGCGGGGACGTCGCTCGTGATCCGTCGCGGACCGTCGCTCGCGGCACTTCGCACGGTGGCGAAAGAGTCCGGTGCCACCCACGTCGTCTGGAACCGGTGCTACGAGCCGGTGGTCGTCGCCCGAGACACGGCCATCAAGCAGGCCCTCGCTGCCGACGGCCTCGGCGTGGAGAGCTTCAACGGCGGACTGCTGTACGAGCCGGTGCACGTGGCCACCAAAGAGGGGAAGCCGTATCAGGTTTTCACCCCGTTCTGGCGGTCGCTGGTAGCCCGGGACGAGCCGGCAGAACCGACGGACGCTCCCAAAAAACTCAGGCCCGCTCCGGCCGTGGTGGGCATGAAGAGCCTGGCGATCGACTCCCTCGAGCTGCGGCCTGAACTCGGCTGGGCCGCCACGATGGCGAAGACCTGGGAGCCTGGTGAGGCAGGCGCCCGGAAGCGGCTTGTGTCCTTCCTCGATCAGGGACTCGCGGGCTATGGCACCGAGCGAGATCGCCCCGATCACGACGGCACGAGCAGCCTCTCGCCCCATCTGCACTTTGGTGAGATCTCGCCGCGACGGGTCTGGCATGCGGTGCGACAGCGGGCTGGGGGCACGCCGGCCGCAAAGCTCACCGGCAGCCCCGAGGTCTACCTGCGGGAACTCGGCTGGCGGGAATTCGCCAGCCATCTGCTCTACCACTTTCCCCACACCACCGACGCGCCGCTGCGGAGCGACTACGCCCGGTTTCCCTGGGCCGACGATCCGGTTGGCCTCGCGGCCTGGCAGCGGGGGCGAACCGGCTTTCCGATCGTGGACGCGGGCATGCGGCAGCTCTGGGCCACCGGCTGGATGCACAACCGTGTCCGGATGATCGTGGCGAGCTTTCTGGTGAAGGATCTGCGGGTCACCTGGCTCGAGGGGGCCCGCTGGTTCTGGGACACGCTCGTCGATGCCGACCTCGCGGCCAACACCCTCGGCTGGCAGTGGGCCGCCGGCTGCGGAGCCGACGCGGCCCCGTATTTCCGGGTCTTCAATCCCACGACCCAGGGCACGAAGTTCGATCCCGACGGAACCTATGTCCGCCGCTGGGTGCCGGAGCTGGCGAAGCTCTCCTCCCGCGACATCCACGAGCCGTCGCAGGCCGCGCCGCTCCTGCTCCGTGAGGCGGGCGTGGCGATCGGTCGCGACTACCCCGAGCCGATCGTGGATCATGCCGAGGCGCGAAAGCGGGCGCTCGAGGCGCTCGCACACGTGACCCGCAGTCGGTGAACCCGCGAATGACCCACGGTCACTCGAGCTTTGCCTGCAGCCCGCGGATCGCCCGCAGGGCGTCTTTCTGTTGCTGGGGGTCGCCTACCTTCGAGGCCGCCTTCTCCGCTTCGGCGAGGAGGGTTTTCGCGGTCGGGGCATCCCCGACGGCCAGAGAGGCCTTGGCGACGGCCAGGAGCGCGTAGCTGCGGTTCGCGGGGAAGTCGTCGATCGCCTTGGCGGCTTTGGCCGCCTCGTCGAGGAGGGCCTTCGCAGCCTCCTTCTCGCCGGCGGCCGCTCGCACGGCCGCGGCCGCGGCAAAGGCCTCGGCCTTCGGCCGCAGGTCGTCGAGCGTGCGGGCAAGTTCTTCGAGGCTGCCGATCATGTCCTGGGCCGCTGCGGCAAGTCCGGCATCGGCGTAGCCGGTGGCCACGGCGGCGAGCGCCTTGCCCCGAAACCGCTCCGGAACCTGGGAACTCGCGATCTGCGAGGCTTCGGCGAGGGTCGCCTCGGCTGTGGCTCGGTCGCCCAGCCCATTCTCGCGGCTGCCCTGGACGGTGCCGATCTGGGCCAGCAGGCAGGCCTGGCCGAGAGGATCGTCCGCGAGTCGTTTGGTCATGGCGACGGCCGTGGCGACCGCCTTCTGGGCGCTGGCCCGCTCACCGATCGCCGCGTAGGTCGTGGCGATCTCAACGAGCACCGGTACCGCGGCCAGCGGCTGGCCATCGGCCGGGATGGCGGCGAGCGCCTCACCGAGGGTCTTGGCCGCACCCGTCTTGTCGGCTCCCGCCTGCTGCACGGCCACCCGGGTGAGTTCCCGGGCCTGCGCTTCGGGGGTCTTGGCCTTGCGGGCCCGGGCCAGCATGTCGGCAATCGTGGGTGGCGACTTCTTGGCGCCACAGCCCGACACGCTCGCCCCGAGGAGGCAGAGGGAGCCGAGGAGCAGGGCCGAGGTGACGAGGCGATGCATGGCAAAATCTCCGGAGAGCGATCGACGAGACCGCGAAATGGTTACGTTGAGCAACGGCGAAGGGTCGGCAAAAGTCTCGTCGCGGGCGAAGATACGCCCTAATGCTCCTCGAGCGTTCGCCGACCCCTCGCCCCCCTCTCGTAGTCTGTCCAAGTTATCTCAGATGCAGTCGGTGGCGCCGCCGAGCCGGGCGATCCCGGCCGGCGATGCCAGTGGGCATGGATCAGAACTTCAGCCGGGCCCGCTGCAGTCGGGCGTGGGCTTCGGCCATCAGGTCGTCTTCGGCAGTTTCGTCTTCCGCTTCGTACGTGGCGGAGAACCGGAGAAATGGACCGCAGTCGTCCCAGGGCACGGTCGAGATCGACAGTTCGTGGATCAGGAACTGGCTCGCCTCCTGGGCGCTCGCGAACACGCGGTCACCCGCGCCGGTCGGGCTCTTTGTGTAGAGGAAGTAGGTGCCGCCGGGCATTTCGCAATCGAAGCCCACTGCCCGCAGCACACCCACGAGTTTCTCGAGCCGGCGGCGATACTTCTCCCGCACGCGACGGGGAATCTCCGGGTCACCCAGGGCGGCGGCGGCGGCCTTCTGGATGGCCATGAACTGCCCTGAGTCGCAGTTGTCCTTGATGTCGGCGAAGGCCCGCACCAGCCGTTCGTGGCCGCAGACCCAGCCCATCCGCCAGCCGATCATGTGGAAGCCCTTCGACATCGAATGGACCTCGAGGCCCACCTCCTTGGCCCCGTCGACCGACAGGAACGACAGCGGGGCATCGTCGTAGGAAAGCATCATGTGGGCCGCATCCTGAATCACGACCACGCGGTGCCGGTGGGCCCAGTCGACGACCTTCGTGTAGAACTCCCGCGTCGCCGTCCGGCCGGTGGGGCTGTTGGGATAACAGAGAACGAGGAGCTTCGTGCGGGCGAGCACGTCGGCTGGGATGCTCTCCAGGTCGGGCAGGAAGCCGTGTTCCGGAACCAGCGGCAGGGGATGCACCGTGCCCCCAAACCATTTCGTGGCCGTGCCGGCCACGGGATAGCCGGGCACCGTCATCAGCGTCACGTCGCCTGGATTGATGAACGCGGCCGGCAGCATCGCGTAGGCCGTCTTCGAGCCGATGCAGTGATTGATCTCCTTGACCGGATCGAGTGTCACGCCGAACTCCCGCTGCATGAAGGCCGCGGCCGCCTGCTTGAACTCGGCGATCCCGTTGTCGGCATAGCCGCGGTTTTCGGGCCGGTCGATCTCCCGCCGCATCACGGCCCGGACGCTCTCGGGGGCCATTTCGTCGTTCTCACCGATCCCAAAGTCGAGCATCCGCCGTTCGGGGTGGTCGGCGAGCGCCTGTCGCTTGGCCCGTTTGATGAGCTCAAACTTGTAGATCGCGGTGCCTTTGCCAAAGGCTGCTCCACCGATCCGGTCGGCGAAGTGATCCTGGAACCAAGGGTCGGAGCCGGTGGCAGAGGCGGGCTGGGTGGACGCTGGCGTCGATGCTGTCATGGAGTCGGATGGGCGGTAGGGAATGAGAGGAAAAACGCGACTCGTGATAAGGGTACGGTTTTTGGGTTCGGGATACCAAGGGATTCCGATTGCGAGCGGCCATGCCCGGCGGCAGGCGAGCGGCTGGCCGCTGACACGGTGGCCGCGGTTCGCTCAGCCGATCGTGGCCACGACGTTTGCGAGGTAGGCCTCGAGATCGGGCGGCAGGCCCCCGGCTTGGGTCGCCTCGTCTACTTGCAGCCGCAGGGCCTCCACGCATTCATCCGGGGTGGCGTCGTCGGGCAGCCCGATCACCCGGTCGAGCGGCACGTGCGAGTCGCCGGAGAGGAACCGAAAGAGTTGGGAAATCGAGTGCAACAGCGGGCTGCCGGTGCGGGTCGCCGTGTCTTCGAGGAGCGTGCCGACCAATCGCGAGTTGAGCGCCAGCCGCCGCTGCACCTCGGCTGCCGTCGCGGCGCGGAAGCCTGGCTCCTCCTTGAGTCGGGCGAAGCGGTCCGCGTCGATCACGAATACCTCGAGCCGGTTCGCCTCTTGGGTCGTGACCGTGGCCACGGCCGGCTGCTCGCGGAGCCGCCGGTCGTAGGCGTCGCGAAACCGATCGTGGGCCGCGAGATCGCGGGGCAACCGGGTGAGCCCGGTGAACCCTGCGAGTTGGTAGAGGATCGTGCAGAGCGGGCCGGCGAGGTCGCGGCCTGCTCTGCTGTCGGGCGGGACTCCGCAGAGGCCGAGCCCGCGGCGGATCGACTCGATGAAGGCGGTGGCCACATACGTGTAGTCAGCCTCGTAGTCAGGTCGCACGCGGACGCGGCCCTCGCCGGTCGGCGTCACGACGCCGGCGACGTGGTGCCGAAGGTTCACCATCCGGATGATCTCGGCGAATTCAGGGGACGATCCTGGAAAGACGAATCCACCGGAGAAAAAGTCGCTCGTGCCCCCGATTCGCTCGCCCGCCCGGAAGTGGCCCTCGTTGCGAAACGAGGTGGTGACGATCGAACTCACAAGCAGCGTGCGGTAGATGCCTCCCCAGGCGAATCCCATGGCATCGAAGGCAAAGCGGCCGCGGTGCGCGATCAGGTTTCGCAGCGTGCAGAACCGCCAGGCGAGCCGCCGCCCCGTCACGCGACGGATCGCATCCCAGTCATCATCCGCAAGCAAGGCGAGGGGGGCGATCTCATCAGCCGCAAGATAGTCGGCGAGGGTCCCGCGCTCGTCAGGCTTGTTCGGGGAGGGAGCGTTGGGCATCGAGGCAACGGGTCGGGGCGAATGTGCGACGCAGCGGGGCGTGATCGACCCGTGATTCGTATTCTGCCGTCATCGCTTTTGCTCGTGCAACGATCCGGGCCGTGGCATCTGCCGATCGCGGGTCAGCCGCGGGCGATCTGATTCCGTTCGTCGAGCACGATGATGGCAGGGACGTGCCGCGCGGTGGCCGCGGCATCCACCCAGGCAAACGACATGATCGTGAGGCGGTCGCCAGGCTTCCCCAGATGGGCCGTTGCCCCGTTGAGTTCGATCGTCCCGGAGCCAGATTTTCCGTAGATCACGTAGGTCTCAAACCGCTCGCCGTTGGCGAGGTTGCCGACGAGGATTCGCTCATAGGGCAGCAGGCCCACCCGTTCCGCCAGGTCGGCGGCGATCGTGAGGCTGCCCTCGTAATCGACGGAGGCTCCCGTCACGACGGCGCGGTGAATCTTGGACTTGAGCAGCGAGGTCATCATGGCCATTAGTGTAGCGTCCTCGGGGTGTGGCTACCGAGGCCGGTCGCTCGCGGCTGCGACCGATCGCCCGGGGTCGAGGAGCCGTCGCTCCGCCTCGACGTAGTCTGGACAGGCTGCCTCGACGTCCGTCGCCGTCAGGCCGAAGTCGGCCAGGGAATACCGATGGCGACCGCCGCTCCGTTGATCCGCGTTGGCCAGTTGCCCCCGAATGGCCGCTTCCGCCTCAACCGTCCAGGTCAGCCCGGCGCGGTCGTAGATCTGGCGGACCGTTGCGGCGGGATCTCGGACGAGATCACGGTAGTGGACGTCGATCACGCGGTTGGGATGTCGCCGGGCGGCATCCAGGGCAGCCGGCACGGAGCGGCGCAGCACCGCCAGCATGTCACGGCCGTCGCCCTGCGGATCCCAGGTGTCGGAGCCCATCGCCCGCAGGGCCGTCGTCAGGCTGCAGAGTGACCCGGCCGACTCGCGGATGTCGCGGTAAGTCTGGACGAAGATCGCATTGGGAAGAAGCCGTGCGAGGGTGTCCACCCGCGGCGCGTGGAAGGGACACTTGAGTACCCAGTGACGGTCAGTCATGCCGCCGTCGAGAAGATGCAGGAGCGACAGGTAGTCGCGATAGGCCGCGTCCCAGTCGGCCTCGGTGCGGGCATCGAGCCAGTCTCGGTAGCCCCCGACTCGCCACTGCAACGGGAAAGCCTCGGCGACGAGCGAGGCCATGAGCAGCCAATAGCACTCCTCCGGGCCGTCGCCCTCGGTCTCGTGAATGCCATCGAGATAGGGTGCGATCCTGCGGACGAAGGCGAGCGCGTCGATCGCGGCCTGGCGGCGGGCGGCGGGCGGCGGGCGAACGGTCCGCCCGGCCGTCGTCGATCGTCACGAGCGGACTGTACGACTCCCAGTAGAGGAGCGGCCTGGCGGCCGGGTCTGAGGCCATCAAGCGGTGGAGCAGGGTGGTGCCCGTCCGATGCAGGCCCACGATGAACACGGGGGGGCGGGCCGGACGCAGCAGGTGCTGTTCCCGCGGCGCAGGCCCACCCCAGACTTCTTCAAGGCAGGCCCGCGTCACCAACTGCCCGAGCAGGACGCCGGTCGCATGGGCCCTGCCGATGGCGTTGAGCCGAGCATCTCCATGGAGACTGGTGAGCAGCCGCTGCAGCGGCTCCCGAAATGCGGTTCCCAGAAACGCCGGCCGTTGGGCGATCGCGAGGGCCCGGCGTTCGAGCCAGTCTTGGTCGAGTCGCGGTGAGGCACTCCGTCGGCCGTTGGCCCAGGCCGCACACTGGGCGACGCGATAGGCGAACGATCGGCGGTAGGGAGACCGGGGGTGGTTCATCGAGGCGACCTCGGCTTGTTCGTGGGGCAGGCACGCCCTCTCTCCATCTCCACCATACATGGACTGCCATCAGCGGTATACTTCGCGACCGCTCGTCCTCCGAGGCTACGGCTGCCTGTGCCTGATCTGGTCTGGTGCTCCGCGTTCGTCGCGTTCCTTGCCGGCTCGCTGGCTGCGATCCGTGGGCTCGCGCGGCTCCGGGAGGACGACACGTGACTGATCCGATGAGCATCATCGGCCTCGCGGTGGTGCTCGGCCTGGCGGCCTATCTTCTCGTCGCTCTGCTCGTGCCGGAGCGATTCTCATGACCGCGGTTGCGGCGGTGATCGGCGGCCCTCTGGCGATCGTGACGCCCCCCGCGGCTGCGCTGGTGCAGCTCGCACTCGGGGGCGGTCTCCTGATGGCCGCCGCGGTACCGCTCGGCCGGTTCATGGCAGCCGTGTACGCAGGCCGGTCACCCCGGTTCGCGCGGCCGCTTCTGTTCCTTGAGCGGACGATCCTGCGGGCCTGTGGCGTCGAAGCCGGTGACGAGATGACCTGGCAGCGGTATGCCACCGCGACCGTCATGCTGAGTGCCGTCGGCTTTGCCATCGCCTACGGGCTCCAGCGGCTCCAGCATCTCCTGCCCCTCAACCCCGGCGGAGCGGCTGCCGTCGCCCCTGATCTCGCGTTCAACACCGCCGTCAGTTTCGTGACCAACACCAATTGGCAGGGCTACGCGGGCGAGGTCGCGATGAGCCAAGGCACTCAGATGCTGGCCCTCACGGTGCAGAACTTCGTCTCGGCAGCCGTAGGCATGGCGGTATTCGCCGCGTTCGTGCGGGGCTTCACCCGCGCCTCGTCCCAGACGATCGGCAATTTCTGGGTGGACGTCGTTCGCGGAACAGTGCATGTGCTCCTGCCGCTGGCCACGCTCGTGGCGGTGCCCCTCACCTCTCAGGGCGTGGTGCAGTCGTTCGGGCCGGCCCGCGAGGTGAACGTCGTCGAGCAGCCCGATGGCGGCAGCGGCCAGCGTCTCACGCAGCGAATCGTCGTCGGCCCGGTCGCCTCCCAGGTCGCCATCAAGCAGCTCGGCACCAACGGCGGCGGGTATTACAACGCCAATTCCGCCCATCCGTTTGAGAACCCCACGCCGCTCTCGAACCTGCTCGAACTGCTCGCCATCCTCCTGATCCCGACGGCGATCTGCTTCACGTTCGGGGAGCTTGTCGGCGATCGGCGGCAGGGCTGGGCGCTGTTCGCGGCGATGGCGGCGATCTTCCTGCCGTTGGCCGCGCTCGTCGTCCTCGCCGAGCAACGGCCGAGTCCACAGTTGCTGGCCCTGGGCATCGATGCGGCGGCCGGCCCGGGGCAGGCCGGTGGCACCATGGAGGGGAAGGAGGTCCGGTTCGGGATCGTGAACTCCGCGGTCTGGGCCGCCGCCACGACGGCCGCCTCGAACGGCTCGGTCAACGCGATGCACGATTCCTTCACGCCGCTTGGCGGGCTCGTCCCGATGCTGCTGATGCAACTCGGCGAGGTCGTCTTCGGTGGCGTCGGCTCGGGCCTCTACGGGCTCGTGCTCTTCGCGCTGGTAGCGGTGTTTCTCGCGGGGCTCATGGTGGGGCGGACGCCCGAGTATCTCGGCAAGAAGATCGGCGGCTTCGAGATCAAGATGGCTGTGATCGCCATCCTGCTGCCGTGCGTGACCGTGCTCGTGGGCACGGCGATCGCACTCCAGACGTCGGCTGGCCGGGCCGGCATCGCCAACCCCGGAGCCCACGGCTTCAGCGAGGTGCTCTACGCCCTTTCGTCCGCGTCGAACAACAATGGCAGCGGCTTCGCCGGCCTGGCCGCCAGTTCGCCCTTCTACAACGGACTCCTCGGGGCCGCGATGATGATCGGTCGCTTCTGGGTGATGCTGCCCGTGATCGCGATCGCGGGGTCGCTGGCGGCCAAGAAGCACGTGCCGGCAGGGCCGGGCACCCTGCCCACCCACACGCCGCTGTTCGTGGCGATGGTCGTCGCCGTCGTGCTGATCGTGGGCGCCTTGAGTTTCTTCCCCGCCCTCGCCCTCGGACCGATCGTCGAAGAGCTCGAGTTTGTGTCGGCGGCGCGAGCTGCAGGGGCTCGTCCATGACCCGCAGGATCCGCTCCAGCGCTTCGTTTGCCGACGGTCGGCTGATCTGGGAGGCGATCGGAGGGGCTTTTCGCAAGCTCGATCCCCGGGTGCAGCTGCGGAACCCGGTGATGTTCACCGTCTACGTCGGCAGCCTCGCGACCACGCTCCTCTGGATCCGGTCACTCGCCGGCGGCGTGGGCGAGTCCTCGGGGTTCATTCTCGGCATCTCGATCTGGCTGTGGTTTACCGTGTTGTTCGCCAACTTCGCCGAGGCGATCGCCGAGGGAGCCGGCAAGGCCCAGGCGGCGACGCTCCGGCAGAGCCGCACGACCGTGTCGGCCCGGCGGTACGACCCCGCCAGCGGCCAGCCCATCGATGAGGTGGCGGCCACGGCCTTGGTGGTCGGGGACTTCGTGGTCGTCGAGGCCGGCGAGACGATTCCGGCCGACGGCGATGTGGTCGAGGGGGTGGCCTCGGTGGACGAGAGCGCCATCACGGGCGAGAGCGCCCCGGTGGTGCGGGAAAGCGGCGGCGACCGCAGCGCCGTCACCGGCGGCACCCGGGTGCTCTCCGACCGGCTCGTGATCCGCGTCTCCACGCTGCCCGGGCAGAGCTTTCTCGATCGCATGATCGCCATGGTCGAGGGAGCCGCGCGGCAGAAGACCCCCAACGAGATCGCCCTGGCGATCCTACTCGCCGCGCTGACGCTCGTGTTCCTCGTGGTGGTGGCCACGCTCCTGCCATTTTCGGCCTACAGCGTGGCGGCCAGCGGCCAAGGCCGGCCGATCGGCCTCGCGGTGCTCATCGCCCTCTTCGTCTGCCTCGCGCCCACCACGATCGGTGCCTTGCTCTCGGCCATCGGCATCGCCGGCATGAATCGCCTGGCCCGAGCCAACGTGATCGCGATGTCGGGGCGGGCGGTCGAGGCGGCCGGCGACATCGACGTGCTGCTGCTCGACAAGACGGGCACGATCACGCTCGGCAACCGCCAGGCCGCCACGTTCCTCCCGGCTCCGGGCGTCGCCGAGCGGGACCTTGCCGAGGTCGCGCACCTGGCGTCGCTCGCCGACGAGACGGCCGAGGGCCGCAGCATCGTGGTGCTGGCCAAAAACCGCTTCGACATCCAGGACCGTGACCTCGAGAGCGTGCAGCCGTCGTTCGTGCCGTTTTCCGCGCGAACCCGCATGAGCGGCGTGACCCTCGACGGCCACGAGATCCGCAAGGGGGCCTGCGACGCCGTGGAGCGGCATGTGACGGGGCTCGGCGGCCGCCTCCCCGACGAGGTGCGGGCCGCCACCTCGGCCGTGGCCCGGGCCGGCGGCACGCCGCTGGTCGTGAGCCGCGATGCCGATGTCTTGGGCGTGATCGAACTCAAGGACGTGGTGAAGGGGGGCATCAAGGAGCGGTTCGCCGAGCTGCGGCGGATGGGCATCAAGACCGTGATGATCACCGGCGACAACCCGCTGACCGCCGCGGCGATCGCGGCCGAGTCGGGGGTTGACGACTTCCTGGCGGAGGCCACCCCCGAGGCGAAGCTGGCGCTGATCCGCGACTACCAGAAGGGAGGGCGGCTCGTCGCCATGACCGGCGACGGCACGAACGACGCGCCGGCGCTCGCCCAGGCCGATGTCGCCGTGGCGATGAACAGCGGCACGCAGGCCGCCAAGGAGGCCGGCAACATGGTCGACCTCGATTCCAATCCCACCAAATTGATCGAGATCGTCAACATCGGCAAGCAACTGCTGATGACCCGCGGGGCGCTCACGACCTTCAGTATCGCCAACGACGTGGCGAAGTATTTCGCGATCCTGCCGGCGGCGTTCGCCGCCACCTACCCCGCGCTTCGCGGGCTCGACCTGATGCGGCTCTCGTCACCGACGACGGCCGTGCTCTCGGCCGTGATCTTCAACGCGCTGGTCATCGTGGCGCTCGTGCCGCTCGCGCTCAAGGGCGTGGCCTACCGTCCCCGGCCCGCGGTCGAGCTGCTCCGCACCAACCTGCTCGTCTATGGCCTGGGTGGCCTGCTCGTGCCGTTCGTCGGCATCAAGGCGATCGACCTTCTCCTGGCGGCGCTCGGCGTCGCCTGACCACGTTTCCTTGTCCGGGGAACCCGCTCCAATGGTTCGCGAACTCAACACCGCCGTCAGACTGCTCGCGATCCTGACGCTTCTGACCGGCGTCGCCTATCCGCTGGCCGTGACGGCGGCCGCGCGGCTGCTCTTTCCCGCCGCGGCGGAGGGCAGCCTCGTCGATGCCGTGGGACAGCCGACCACGCAGGCGGCGGCCGTCGGTTCCGCGCTCATCGGGCAGGAGTTCACCGCCGACCGGTATCTGTGGGGCCGGCTCTCGGCCACCGCGCCGCAGCCCTACAACGCGGCGGCCTCCGGCGGCTCGAACCTCGGGCCCCTCAACCCGGCCGTGGCAGAGACCGCCCAACGGAGACTCGCGGCTCTCGGGGCGTCGGCGCCGCGAGCCGGCGGCGTGCCCGTCGATCTCGTGACTGCATCGGCGAGCGGGCTCGATCCGCACATTTCCCCGGCGGCGGCCGAATTTCAGGTGCCGCGGATCGCCGCGGCCCGGGGCATCGCCCCGGACGCCGTGCGGACCATCGTCGCTCGGCACACGTCCGGCCGGCAGTTTGGCCTGCTCGGTGAGCCGCGGGTCAACGTGCTGCTCGTCAACCTGGCCCTCGACGCGGTTCGGTGAGGGAAGTTCCATGCATCAGCAGCGGCCAGATCCTGACGCCGTGCTCGCCAGCCTCCGGAAGGGAGATCGGCAGGGCACGCGGGGCCTGCTGCGAATCTTCTTTGGTTACGCGGCTGGCGTCGGCAAGACGTATGCGATGCTCCAGGCAGCCCACCGGGCCAAGGGCGACGGCCGGGACGTCGTGGTCGGCTATGTCGAGCCGCATGCCCGGCCGGCGACCGCGGCGCTGCTCGACGGGCTCGAGCTGCTTCCGACCGTGCGTGTGCCCTATCGCGGCGTGACGCTCCACGAGGTGGACGTCCCCGCAGCCCTCGAGCGGCGTCCGGCCGTCCTGCTCGTCGACGAACTCGCGCACACCAATGCCCCCGGCAGCCTCCACGAGAAGCGGTGGCAGGACATCGACGACCTGCTCGCTGCGGGGATCGATGTCTGGACCACGCTCAACGTTCAGCACATCGAGAGCCTCAATGACGTCATCGGCCAGATCACGGGCATCGTCGTCCGCGAGACAATTCCCGACGGCGTGTTTTATCTGGCCGATGAAATCGAATTGATCGACGTCACGCCCGATGAGCTGCTTGATCGGATCGCTGCCGGCAGGGTGTATCTCCCGGCCCAGGCCCGGCAGGCACTCGCGCGGTTTTTTCAGCCCGCCAACCTCACGGCCCTGCGTGAGTTGTCGCTCCGCCAGGCTGCCCGACGGGTGCGGCTCGACGTCGAGTCGTCTCGCAGTGGGCAGCGGAATTCCCCGCCGCGTGAGCTGTCGGGCCGGCTGCTCGTCTGCGTCGGCCCGAGTCCGACGGCTTCGCGGGTGCTCCGGGTCGCGAGCCAGTTGGCGACGGCGCTCGATATCGAGTGGATCGCCGTGAGCGTCGATGCCCCCGGCACGCCGTTCGACGCTTCCGCCAGGACGCGGATCACCGAACACCTGCGGCTCGCGGAGCGGCTCGGTGCCGAGTCGGCCATACTCGCCGGCCCGAACATCGCTGCCGCGATCAGCGAGTTCGCTGTGAGCCGCGGTGTGGCGAAGATCGTGCTCGGCAGGACAGGCGCACCCTGGTGGCGACGAATCGTTCATGGCACGGTGGTCGATGCCTTGCTCGCGGCCTCGAAGGGTGTCGACGTCTACGTGGTTCAGGGTGCGGTCGAGAACACGCTGCCGCCCCCCGCAGCCGGACGACAGGCCGGCGGCTTGAAGGTCGCGTGGAAGGCCCTGGTTCCGGCGGTCGGGCCCGTCATGATCGCGGCAGCGATCGCTGCCATCATTCGGCAGTTCGAGCACACCGATGCCGAGGCCAACACGGTGATGCTTTTCCTTGCGGCCATCGCGTGGGTAGCGGCCCGGCATGGCCGGCCTGGAGCGATCGCGGCGAGTGCGCTCGCGGTGCTCACCTTCGATTTCTTTTTCGTGAAGCCCCAGCTGACCTTGTCCTACAGCGATCTGGACTACACCGCGGTCTTCGCCCTGATGTTCGGGATCGGACTGACGATCGGCACCTTGGCCTCGCGGCTCCGCGGCCAGATCGAGACGAGCCGCCGGCAGGAGCAGCGGACAGCGTTTCTCTACGACGTGACCCGGCGGCTCAGCCGGGCAGCCGGCACCGCGGCGCTGGCCGACGCGGCCTGCAACACACTGACCGATCGGTATCAGGGCGGTGCGGTTGTGTACCTCGACGCGCGGCCGCAGCCGCCGACCCTCGTCGGCGGTCCCGCCGATGTGGTGATTACGAGCGATCCGGTGAGCCTGACCGCCGCCGACTGGGTGATCCTTCGCCACCAGATCGCCGGAGCCGGAACCGATACGCTGCCGAATGCCCTTGCCTTGTTCGTTCCCCTCGCTGCCTCGGGGCGGACGCTCGGCGCCCTGGCCGTGCGAGCCGCTGATATGCGGCGGCTCGACGATCCGGAGGAGCGACGGCTGATCACGGCCTGCGGAGCGCAGCTCGCGCTCGCGCTCGACCGCGAGCCTGAGCCCTGTTCTGAACATGGCCAGGCATCAGCCGCCACGACGGATCGTCGGTAAGCCGCACGATCTCCCCATGGACCGCTCAGGCGAGCGGCGCCGGCTCGAGCCGGAGCACCACGGGCCGGGAGGTCCGGAGGGTCACCTTCGGCTGCGGCTCGACTGGCGTCGGATCGGCCAGCCGCGGGCGGAGCCGGGCGAGGATGGTGCCCACGATGATCTGCGACTCGATCATGGCGAAGCTCGCGCCCAGGCAGATGCGGGGGCCGGCGCTGAACGGCAGATAGGCGAACTTGTTCTTCTGCTCCTCGCGGCCCGGCTCGAACCGCTCCGGCCGAAATGCCTCCGGGTCGCTCCAGAGCTGCGGCAGTCGATGGAGGGCGTAGGGGCAGAAGATCACGAGGTCCCCCTTGGCCACCCGGGTGCCGGCCAGGTCGTCGGGACCGAGCGCCCGGCGATCGAACATCCAGACCGGCGGATAGAGCCGGAGGGTCTCCTGGATCACGGCCTTCAGCCGCGGCAGGCGGCCGATGTCGTCCACCGTGGGCGGCTGTCCGCCGGTGGCCGTCACGAGTTCTGCCCGCAGCCGTTCGAGTTCACCGGGATGTCGGTCGAGCAACACCCACAGCCAGGAGAGCGCGTTGGCCGTCGTCTCGTGGCCCGCGATCATCATCGTCATCACTTCGTCGCGGAGCTGGGCATCGCTCATCGACTCACCCGTCTCCTCGTCCCGCGCCGCCATCAGGGTCGTGAGCAGATCCCGCTGTCCTTCGTCGGCTTCGTTACTCGCCAGCCGTTGCCGCCGCGCGGCGATCAGCCGCCGTACGATCGCGTCGAGCGCGTCGACCGCTGGCCGCAGCCGACGGTTGTTGGCCGTCGGCAGCCAGAGAGGCGGCCGGACCGGCGACGACACCCGGGCCGCGAGGCAGGCGAGGATCGTGGGGAACACGCGGTTGATCTCGTCAGCGCTCGCCGCAAGGTCGTCGCCGAAGAGCGTCTCGGCTACGGCGCGGAGCGTGACTTTCATCATGTCGGTGCAGGCATCGACGGTGTCGCCCTGCCGGGCCGCCGCCTCCCAGTTGGCAGCACACTCGGCCGCCATCCGGGAGATGATCGGACCGAATCGCTTGACGCTCTCGCCATGGAAGGCAGGCTGGGCGATCCGCCGCTGCCGCCTCCAGAACCCGCCGCCGCTCGTCAACAGCCCGTTGCCAAGCACGACCCGCACGGCGTCGAAGGCTGGCGTGCGCTTGTCGTAGTTGGCAATGTTGTCGAGCAGGACGTGCCGGATGAGGGCCGGGTCGGAGACGAGGTGTCCGCGGTGAAATCCTATGGCGAGCGGCACGACCGCCCCCTGGCGCGACCGCCGGCAAAACTCCCCGAGCGGGTCGTGGGCGAGCGTCGCCAGGTCGCCGCCAATGAGTCGTGCAAGGAGTCCGGCCACGGTGTGCCTCTGGCCCCCGGGTTGTGTGATGACGGGGCACGCATGAAAATCGACCGCTGGACACCGCATCGGCGTCCGTTCCGAAAATCTACCCGACGCGGGCCCGCTCACGCCCGATCGCCATGCTTTCGCCAGCCCGCCGCGGCACGCTCAACGACTACCTGGCAGCCGACGAGATCGTGGCTGTCCCGCCGCTTTCCGAGGCCGATTGGAATGCGATTCGGCGGCAGGCGGGCTGGAAACTCACGCGGCGGTTCTGCACCCTTCGCAATCTGCTCGTTCATGGTCATCGCTTCACCCGCGACGCCTTCGCCTTCGCCTGGGGCGGCATCTACCGCACGCTGTTCGTCAGCGCGATCGTCACCACGTCGTACCGCAACGAGGGCCATGTCCGCTCCGGTGACCGGATCACGGGCACCGGGGATTTTTTCGTTGGCACCTTCGCGCTGCCGCGGTCGGGGGCCGACGTGCGGGAGATCGTGCGGTTGGTCAATCTCCGACATCACGTAGCAGGCGTGGTCACCGCCGAGGCCGACGACCGGGTGCGGGTGATCGACGCCTACGAGGCTGAGTTTGCCTACGTCGCCACGGCTTTCGTCGAGTCGATCCGCCGGGGTCTGGACGTATGCGGGGTGCCGCCCGGCAGCTCCACGGGCCGCGAATTGGCCTGGCCGATGTGCGTGGTCCTCTATCAGGTGGCTGGCCTGGCCGGGCTCACCCGCATGCCGCGCGACCTCGTCGCCCATGAACGATTTCGCGATGCCTTCGATCGGCACCTCCGCGAACACCCGCCCTCACTCCGGGTACGACGGATGGCCCAGGAGATCGCCCGGCGGATCGCCCCGGTGACCGCGTCGAACGCCGAGGAGCCGGTGGCCAGGCATCTCGCGCGGCACCTCGATCACGAGACACGGGAGTATTTGTTCCCAGGCGGCACGATTCCGGCTGATCTCGAGGTGAAGCGGATCGAGTGGACACGGCGGCGGGCTCGAGAACGTGGGATCGCCGGGATCGAGCGGCGGTCGCGGGACCGGCGGGCGATCTGGCAACGGCCCGACGTCGTCGCCCTCGACCAGGCCTACCGCGAAGCGGTTCTGGTCAACGGATCCGCCGAATTGGACGACCGGCTCATCGGCGCGATCCTGTTGCATGCGATCGATGCAGGCGGCGCGGCACGGTCGCTCGAGCGGAGGTCGATCGACCTCGCCGCGGGTGATGTGCTGATCCGCCAGGGCGATCGCCTGGGTGAGATGTACGTGGTGCTCTCGGCCACCGCGCCGCTCGTGGTGCTCCAGACCACGGAGGCAGCGCCGGAGCCGCGACAGGTTGCGACGCTTGCCGCGCCGACGGTGCTCGGCGAGATCGGGATGTGGCGGGGGCAGCCGGCCGTGGCCACGGTGCTTTCCCGCGAACCGAACCGGTTGGAGGTGATCGTGATCGACCAGGCACGGTTCGAGGCCCTCAAGCGGGAGCCGGGCTTCCGGGCGGCGACGGCAGCGGAGGTGCAGCGGCGGCTGGCGGTCAATTCAGCGCTCGTGGGCACCCTGCTGGAGGACACGGCGGCCCAGACGGGCGATCCGCGGCTGGCGTCGATCGCCCAGCTATTTCGCTTCCTCACCGGAGACTCCCACGTGTCGCTCGATGCCGTGATCGATCTCCCTGCGGAGGCCACTCCTGCCGAGTGCGTCGAGGCACTCCGCCGACAGGTGGACGATGCGATCACGAGCGGCCTGCCCGCCGACCTCGAGCGGTACCTGGGCCACATCGTGACGACGATCGGATGAGTCGGCCGACACCCGTCGTCGTTCGGTCGAGCCCGAGCGGCCCCGCTTCCGCAGTGGGCCCCAGAGCCGCGGAGGCGTGTCGCTATCTTTCGGAAACCACGATCCGCGTCACCACGGAGCCCGCTGCACGATGCCAAGTCCCCTGATCGATGCCTGTCTGACCTCGCTCCGGGTGCCGCCGGGCGGACTCCCCGGCATGATCGCACCGACGACGTTCGACCGCTTCGAGCTGCTCCAGACGCCCGGCCTTTGGGGGCACGATCCCGCCGACAACTCCTACTGGCAGGCCCACGGGGGAAGCCCGGCGCCGCTTCCGGCTGCGAGCCGCCGGCTGCTCGAGGCGATCGAAGGCGTCGTGGCGAGCGCCGAATCGCTGCTCGATATCGCATCGCTCGAGTCGTTTGCGACCGGCGGATTCGTCGCGGCGATCCAGCGGGGCCTGGCCAGGGCGGCCCGGCAGGGCCGGCGGCCGACGGTCCGCATTCTGTACGGCCGTCATGGTTTCGTCCGCGAGGGTTTTGTGTATGAGCAGGAGGCCGACTTCGACGCCTTCGTGGCCGGTCTTGCTGCGGAGCTGCCGGCCGACTCGGGCATCGCCCTCCATGCCTGCCTCATGAAATCGTCGAGCGGCGCGACGACGCTCTCCTGGAATCACGCCAAGATCATCGCCGCCGACGGCCGGCGGGCGATCGTCGGGGGCCACAACCTCTGGCACGACGACTATCTGACGTTTGCCCCGGTTCACGATGTTTCGGCGTTCGTGGAGGGCCAGGCCGCCGCTGAGGCCCACCGGTTTCTCGACCTGCTCTGGCGCTGGGTCGGTGAGCAGGTCACCAGTCCGAGCGACGATGCGAAAGTCTACGCGATCCGGTGGTGCGACGGCCGCACGGAGTCTGCTCCACCCCCGCCGTCCATCGCGCCGCAGCTGATGCCGTCAGGCGACACTCCGGCGCTCGCCCTCGGGCGGCTGGGGATCGGCGTGCATCCCGATCCGCGGATCGCCAACGCCGCCGGAGCGGTGGCGGCGATCGCGCTTCGTCAGGCCCGGCAGTCGATCCGGATCAGCCAGATGGATTTCGGGCTCTTTTGGCAAGGAACGAATTACTGGTCGGCCGACGTGGTCACGGCCCTCGCCGACGTGCTCACCGATCCGGCGCGAGCAGTGGAGGTGTCGCTCGTGCTCAGCGAATACGGGGCAAAGACCATGACGGGGGGGCCATATTCGTTCGGTACGAAGCCGTCCGACGTGGTGGCCGAGATCCGCCGGGCGATCGACGGCAGGCCGGTCACGGGCCGGATGCGGCTTGCCCCGCTCCGCATCTCCCCACAGGGCGAAGGCTGGGGCCACCATGGTCGAGAGCTCGCCTTCGCAAACCACGCCAAGGTGTGGATCGTCGACGACCGGGCCTTCCACGTCGGCTCCGACAACATCTATCCTCACACGCTGCAGGAGTTCGGTTATTTGGTGGAGTCGGAGCCGCTCACCCGCGACCTCGTGAGGGACTACTGGACGCCGCTTTGGGAGCACTCGGCTCGGGCGGGCTGCGATGTCGCGTGACCGCTGGGGCCTGGTTTCGGACAGGTCAGCGGATGCCATACCGGCGGCGAATCAGCCAGAGAAACCACGACTCCGGGAGGAGTCTGCGGAGCCGCACGAGCAGGGGGGCCGGTGAGGCGACGGGATACCGTAGCCGCCAACTGCGGTCGGCGACGGCGCGGAGGATGGTGGCGGCGACCACGGCTGGCTCGGCCCCCTGGCCACCGGCCGCCAGGGAGATCGCCTCGCAGCGGGCCACGAAGGCGTCGTAGCTGCCGTCAGCGGGCGGCACGACAGGCTGCCGGCTGCGGCCGTAGAAGTCCGTGCGAATCGCGCCGGGCTCGATGATCCGCATTCGGATTCCGAAGGGACGCAATTCGAGCGCCAGCGACTCGCTGAAGCCCTCCACGGCCCACTTCGTCGCGTGGTAGATGCTGTAGAGAGGGAAGCAGGCCCGGCCCCCGATCGACGAGAGTTGCACGATCGTGCCGCTCCCTTGCCGCCGCATGACCGGAATCACCTCCCGCGTGACCCGCACGAGTCCGAGCACATTGGTCTCGAACTGCCGGCGGACGACCTCGTCGTCCATCGCCTCGAAGACGCCGTCCACGGCGAAGCCCGCATTGTTGACCACCGCGTCGATCCGGCCGAATTCAGCGACCACCCGGCCCACCGCCTCCGTCACGCTCGCCGGTTCGGTCACGTCGAGCGGGAGGACGGTGAGGTCGGCGATGGTCGTCAGTTCACCGACGTCGGCGGGCCGCCGCATCGTGGCCGCCACTCGCCAGCCCCGCGCGGCGAAGGCATGGGCGGTCGCCAGGCCGATCCCCGACGATGCGCCTGTGATCAGAATCGTCGGGCGTGGGGCACCGGTGGTGCGGGAGTCGTTGGTCAGGCACGTCCCCCGCACGTTCGGGGCTCGTTGGTGATGCGCAGGTGAACGGTGGCAACCGCTCTTCGAGTATACCGCAAGGCCATCGGCCACGTCGTACTTCCAAGCCCGATCAAACAGTGGTCGCCGTGGCCAGGGCGGAGCACAGATACTCGTCGTCGGTGCCGTGACCTGCCCGCGACGCTCCTTCGTACGCACGGTATTCGATGGGCGGCTCGCGCGGCTCGTACATTGATGGCCCCGGAGCCTCCGTGAGCCGCGATCAGCCCCCCTGCCGCCCGTACCCTCCGCGACCTGCCTTTCTCTACTGGGCGGCTTACCCGCTGCGTTCCGCCAGCGATCGCTCCTGCGAGTCATACGCCGCACAGGCCGAACGCACGCCGCGGTCGTCGAGCCCGAACTGCTCGAGCGAGTAGCGGTGGCGACCGCGACGCCCCTGCGGATTCTCTGCCAGCCAGCAGGTCATGGCCTCGCCGCCAGCGCGGGTCCACTCGATCCCGGCCCGCTCGTACACCTTCCGGATCACGGCCAGCGGGTCGGTGAGGAGTTGCTGGTAGTGGACGCGGACGAGACGATCCTCGAGCCCCGCCGCGAGCCTCTCCGATGTGCCGGCGAAGCGTGAGAGCATGCGGAGGGTGTCGGCGCCGTCGCCCGTCGGGTCCGACGTCTCGGAACTGATCGCCCGCACGGTAGACAACAAGCTGCAGAATGAACCAACCACTTCGCCGACGTCCCGGTAGGTCTGCACGAAGATCGCGTTGGGAATCAGCCGGGCGAGCGTGCCGATCCGTGCCGCGTGAAACGGATACTTGAGCACCCAATGACGCTCCGTCTGGCCACCGTCGAGCACGCGGAGCATGCCCAGGTATTCGCGGTAGATGCCGTCCCAGTCGAACTCGGTGAGCCTGTCGAGCCAAGCCTCGTAACCCGGCACTCGCCAGCGGACTGCGAAGATGAAGTCGGCGCATGTGTTCATCAGCAGCCAGTAACACTCTTCGGCACCGAGCGGGTCCATGTCGTGGATGCCAGCGAGTCCGGGCGCGACCTGCTTCGTCTGCGCGATGGTACGGACGGCGGCGGTCTGCCGAGCCTCCGGGGTCCGGCGAGCCGGGTCGCGGCTGGGAGTCATCACGGGGAATGCCGCCTCCCAGAGCGGGAGCGGCCGCGCCGTGGGATCAGCGGCCAGCAGTTTGTGCAGCACCGTCGTGCCGGTGCGGGGAAGCCCGACGATGACGATCGGCGGGCGCTCCGGATGGAGCAGGTCGGCGGCCGACGGCTCCGCGCCACCCCAGATCTCCTCCAAACACAACCGGTTGACGAGCATCCGCACGATCGTCGTGGCCGCGGCCACCCGGCCCAGGGCGTTGAGCCGCGCTTCGCCGCGAATGCATTCGACGAGCCGGTCGAGTCGCGGACGGTGGGCCGATCCCACGAAGGACGCCCGGCCCGTGATCTCCAGGGCCTGCCGCTCCATTCCGGCCACATCGAGGCGATGCCGCCACGAGCACCGTTCCGCCAGCCAGAACACCCCCTGGAGGCAGCGATACCGCGGCGGCCGTCGGATCGGCGATCGATGCACCATGCTGCCGTCATTCGGTCGGTTATGGGAATCGCGATATCCTACCGAACGCCTGTCGCGTCTCCCCGAGTTTCCTCATGCCTTCTCTTGCCTCGTTTCCGCGGGTCATGCTCCCTTCTGGCCAGCGGGCCTGGTGCTTGAACGCCTCTGAGGCCCGCTTTGTCGCCCAGGAAATGCCCGGCTACTTCCGGCACGGCATCACGCTCGAGCCAGGTCCGGACGGCTCACCCCCGGTCGTCTTGGATGTCGGCGCGAACGTGGGGCTGTTCATGCTGTACGTCCAGCATCTGACTGCAGGCCACGTCCGCCTCTACGCCTTCGAGCCGATCCCACAGACCTTTGCGGTGCTCGCTCTCAATGCCGCGGACTGCGGCCCGGGCGTCACGGCACTCAACCATGCCTTGGGCCGGGAGGAGGGGGAGGTCGGCTTCACGCACTTCCCGGCGGTCAGCGCATGGTCTTCCGCCCACCGACCCGAGAGCACCGCCGCCGCCGAGCGGGTTCGCATGACGAGGGGCGTGACGGCAGCGGTGGACCGGGGCTCCGTGATGCCCTGGCTCCGCGTCATTCCCAAGCCACTTCGTGACTGGATGGTGGGTCGGGGAGTTCGTCGGATGTCGAAGCGTGAGTACGTGACCTGCCGGGTCCGTACACTCTCGCAGGTGATCCACGAGCAGGGGATCGGGCAGATCGACCTGCTCAAAGTGGATGTGGAGGGAGCCGAAAGAGACGTGTTCGCGGGACTCTCCGCCGCCCACTGGCCACTCATCCGGCAGATCGCGGTCGAGGTCGAGCAGTTCGACACCCGCGGCCCCGAGATGGTGAGCCTGTTTCGCAGCCATGGCTTCAACGACTTGCACGAAGACCGCGACGAGATCGACCACTCCGTGAACACCGGCATGCTCGTGGCCCGGCGGGTGACGTAGCTGGGAGGCGACTGGCCGGGTTCAGGCACCGTGGGCGAGGACCGGCCGGCCGGTGTGAAACGCCCCCTCGACGATGTCAGCCGCGCGGCGCACCCCGTCGAGGCCCACGATTTCAGTGGCCCGCAGGCGGGCTCGGTCGCGATAGCCTGGGTCGGTCATGACGCGGGTGATCGCCTGCCGCAGTCGGGGGACCGTGAGCCGGGCGAGCGGCACCATCTCGGCGACTCCGAGCCACTCGAGCCTGCGGGCCACCCCCGGCTGATCATTGGTGACTGGAATTGCCACCATCGGCAGGCCACGAGCGAGCGATTCGAGCGCCGTGTTGAGGCCGGCGTGCGTGATCACGACCGCCGCCTTCTCGAGCAGTGCGAGCTGTGGCGCTACGGGCACGATGATCGGTTTCCCTGGGCAGCGGGCTGCCACGGCGGCGGGGTCTTGATCGGCTGATCCGAGCGAGAGTACGAGCTGCGCGGCGAGGGGCTCCACTGCGGCCGCGATCGCGGCGAAGCGCTCCACCAGCCGGTTCTGCAGCGTGCCGAGCGAGGCATAGATGAGCGGCCGGCCGTCGAGGCGGTCCCAGGGAAACGGAACTTCGGACGTCGTCGTCGACTCGTGCCACGGTCCCGTGAAGTGCAGCCGGGGCTCGGGTGTCGCCCGCGGAAAGTCGAAGAACCCGGGCTGCTGGGCGATCTCCGCGAGGTAGGCGGGCTCGCTCTTGCCCAGTCGCGGTGTGAGCCCGTGCTGCACGCGGTAGTCGTTGATCTCCTGCCTGACCGGTTCGGTCACTCGATACAGAAACCAGTTGCCGAACCGGTTGCGAAGCCGCCCGAGCAGTCCCGGTCGATACCGCCACGGGAGTACCGCCGGCGGGCAATTGGCGTCGCGGTTGAGCGCCAGGGCGTTGCAGACCTGCACGTAGGGCATGCCTTCGAGCTCGGCGATCGTGCCCGCAGCCGGATTCACCTGATCGACGAGCAGCGCGTCGATCCGTTCGGCCCGGATCACCGTCGGCAGGTCGCGAAGGGTCACCGCGGCGGAGAGCCGCATCATCTCGACGGTGTACCGTAGTCCCTCGAGGGCCGACATTCCGCCGAGGGTCACCGTCTGCTCGGTCATCGAGCCCGTGGGAAACTCGGATGCCCCGATGGCGGCGAAGCCGAGGCCCGCGGCGACCGCCTTGGCCTGGCCATCGGGCAGAGCCACGACCGTGACGCGATGGCCTCGGCGGGCGAGCTCGCGGCCGAGCGTCGTCATGGGATTCAGATGCCCCGAGAAAGTCGGGCAATTCATGCCGATGTGCATACGGGCTGTGGCAGCTGCAGAGCCGAGGGGAAAGACTTCACGAGGCCTACCAGTCAAGCGAACGGTGCGCGCGGTACAGTGTGACACAGAACAAGTGCCGACGTTACCAAACGAGGATGCCCCGATGACGGTACAGGAATTTTGTCGTGCGATCGACGCGTATCCCGATGGAAAGATGCACTGGATGCTACCGGACAAGTCCTTCGTCCCGTCGCATTACCACATCACCGAAGTTGGGAAGGTTCAAAAGGACTTCATCGACTGCGGCGGCACGATCCGGTCTACGAGGTCCTGTGTCCTGCAGATATGGGTGGCGAACGACATCGACCACCGGCTGGAGACCACAAAACTCGCGACGATCATGCGAGCCGCTGGACCGCTGCTGCACTCCGAGGACCTGCCGATGGAGGTCGAGTACGAGCATGGTGTGATTTCCCAGTACCCGATTGGTGGCATGGAGGTGACCCCGTCTGGCCTGCTCTTCTACCTCGGCACCAAGCACACGGCCTGTCTGGCGCCCGAGAAGTGTGGGGTCGATGGCACGGGTTGCTGCTGAGGTCGCTCCCGAGTTGTCGTGGAGCGACCACCGACCCTGGAGCGGCCGCGTGGCAGTTCGGGCGGGGGCGTTTCCTCGGCCTGCTCGTTGCTCGACATGGCACGCGCTAGCCGTCAGACCTCGAGACGACTCACCACGATTCGTCGATGACACTCCACCGCGAGAGCCCCGCACGTGTCGTACCTGCTCATCTCTCTGGCTGCCACCACGGCTTCAGCGCTGACATTCTTTTCGGGCTTCGGGCTCGGAACGCTCCTGCTTCCCGTGTTCGCCCTGTTCGTGCCGATCGACCAGGCCGTTGCGTACACGGCGATCGTGCACTGTATCAACGGTGTCTTCAAGCTGTTGCTGGTGGGGCGCCATGCCGATCGCAAGACCGTGCTGAGGTTTGGCCTGCCTGCGATCCTGGCGGCGGTGCTTGGTGCCGGAGTGCTCCAGGGGCTCAGTCACCTACCCCCGATCGTGAGGTATGAGTTCATCGGGCGGACGCTCGAAATCATGCCGATCAAGCTTGTGATCGGGACGCTGCTCTTCGTGTTCGCCATGTTGGACGTGACACCCTGGTTTCAAAGGCTTCAGCTTCCACCGGCACTCATGCCTGTGGGAGGCCTCGTGAGCGGCTTCCTCGGGGGGCTGTCGGGCATGCAGGGTGCCCTGCGGTCGGTCTTTCTCCTTCGTGCAGGGCTGTCGAAGGAGTCATTCATCGCGACGGGGGTCGCGATCTCCTGCCTCGTCGATCTGTCACGGCTGAGCGTGTACGTGCCAGCGTTGCTTCGGGAGGGCGGCATCACCGACATCCCGCTGCTTGCGGTTGCGGTCGTGGCCGCCTGCGGTGGGGCCTTGATCGGAGCGAGCGTTTTGCAGAAGGCCACATTCGCTGCCGTGCAACGAATCGTGGCCGCGATGCTCGTGGCGGTCGCCATCGGGCTGGTCGCGGGTGCGCTGTGACGGGGGCAAGAAGGGCTGAACTGGTCGATCACGGGAATGAAATCTTCACCGTCAAGGACGATCCGCCATTCCTTCCCGTGGTATTCGCAATGCCGGAGGTGGGACTTGAACCCACACGCCCTTGCGGGCAACGGATTTTGAGTCCGCCGCGTCTGCCATTCCGCCACTCCGGCTCGAGTCGCGACCGTTCCGGCCGCGGGCAGGATCCGCACCCAGGAGCGTACGTCCTCGGCCTCCGGTTTGCTAGCCGACCGCGGCCGAAGCGGGCGGCCGGCTACAATACCCCGACAACGGCGACGGCATGCCGACCAGGCTCGATCATGCTCCCACGCCCTTCGGAGGCACATTCGTGACGATCAGGGAACCCTACGAAAACGGCCGGTTCGGCCTGTCCTTCGAACTCTTCCCGCCGAAGACTGCCGAGTCGGCTGCGGCGATGTGGCGAACGGTCGACGACCTCATGGCCTTCGAGCCGGCCCTCATCACCTGCACCTACGGCGCCGGCGGTTCGACGCGGGGCACCACGCTCGACGTGCTCCGCGGGCTCCGCGAGCGGCATCATGTGCCCGTCGCCAGTCATCTCACCTGCGTGGGTAGCACGGTCGACGAACTGCGGGCCTATCTCCGGGAGGCGGCCGACCTGGGGGTCGCGGGAATCGTGGCGCTCCGCGGCGATCCTCCCAAAGGCGAGACGGAATTTCGACAAGCGGCCGGGGGCCTGCGGTATGCCGCCGACCTGGTGGCCCTTGTCAAAGCCGAGTTTCCCGACTTTGGCATTCTGGTGGCAGGCTACCCCGAAACCCATCAGGAGGCGACGAGCCCCACGGCCGACCTCGACAATCTGCGTCGCAAATGCGCCGCCGGCGGCGATGTTGTCGTGACGCAATTGTTCTACGACAATGCCGACTTCTTTCGGTTTCGTGATCGCTGCCAGAACCTTGGAATCTCGGCACCGATCGTTCCGGGCATCATGCCGGTCACCAACTACGCCCAGATTCGGCGGATTGCCAGTTTGTGCAAGGCCAAACTGCCGGCAGTATTCACGGATGCGTTCGAGGCAGCCGGCGATGACGAGACGGCGCAATTCGAGGCCGGAGTGAGTTACTCGGCCCGGCAGGTGGAGGAACTGATCGCCGGTGGCGTCCCCGGTATGCACTTCTACGTGCTCAACAAGTCGCCCGCTACGACGCGGGTGCTCGAACACGTCGGCATGCGACCGGCCTGACGCTGATTCAGCGAGGCGGCTGATCGTCGTCCATCGTGCTGATGTAGCTTCGCAGCCGTTGCAGTTCGTCGCTGACGTGGCGGAGTTTCAGCATGTTCTCGACCCGCTTCACGAGTTCGACCCGGTTGACGGGTTTCGACAGAAAATCGTCCGTGCCCGCCTCGACGGCTCGTTCGATGTCGCCCAGTTCCCCCAGGGCTGTGACCATCAGGATCATGATTGGGCTCGTGGCCGGATCGCCCTTGAGCCGCTCACAGACCTCGAATCCCGAGAGTTTCGGCATCATCACGTCCAGCAGGATGACGTCCGGCCCGAAGGCGGAGACCTGGGCGAGCGTGTCGGCGCCGTCGACGGCCACTGCGGTGTCGCAGTCGAGATCGGCCAGATAGGCCTCGAGCAACTC
Organism: Candidatus Kuenenia stuttgartensis; assembly: GCA_945891385.1. Classification (GTDB taxonomy): domain Bacteria; phylum Planctomycetota; class Planctomycetia; order Pirellulales; family UBA1268; genus QWPN01. The sequence continues at coordinate 34,221 of CAMDDJ010000004.1, forward strand.
CCGGTTCGGCTCGTTGTCGTCGGCGATCAGAATCCGGTGGCGCCTGCCGGAGGTGGGCGAAGGAGAGGGCATCGGTGCTTCGATTCTCTGGCGTTGGGCGGCAGCCTACACGGCCTCGAACAGCGACTGGCTCTTCACGATCGCCAGGTCGTCGGGAAAGGTGTGGTACGCCTGGAGCAACAGTCCCCGAGGGCGAGTCTCCAGGTCGATCCAACTGACCGCGCCGGTCGCGAGTCGTCCGGCTGCTTCGAATCGGTGGAGCATCCCGCGCCGGCTCCCGGCAAGCAGGATCTCCTGCTGAAACGACCAGAAGAGTTCCGCGGGTACGGTCTCCAGTTGGAAACAGGTTTCATAGGTGACGCCCCCGCGGCACTGCACCCGATCGGTGCGTTCACCGGCGATCCGGTGTGACAGCAGGCGACGCTTCTGAGGCAGCGGTTGCGAGGTGCCGGTGGCCACCTCGGTCAGGGTGGTGCCATCATGCCGCCAGGTCACGACGTGGCCTGAGTCGGTGATGCAGATCGAGGCCCGGTAGTTGCCCCGATCGATCTCCCGCGTTGCACTCACCTGGAAGAGTTCCGGGTGGAGAGAACGGCCAAACACCTGGAAGACGAGTTCAGCCGCTTTGGGGCGAAGCGAGAGCACGGCATGCACTCCGGATATTCCAGGCGAACGGTTGTCTGCGGGGCACTGCCCTGCTTGTGATCGGCGTGTCGGCCCCGACGGCCAAAACCCACGTGCTCCCAGTATACGGATCGGACCACTCTGGCAACAAAATGGTGCGTTCAGGCCAGACCTACGAGCATGTCGTAGGCGGCATGAGACCCGGCTGCGATCCCGAAGCCACGGAGCGAAAACAGCACCGCGAAGAAGCCGCCGGCGAGAAAGCGGAAGGTGAAACTGTAGGGATCGAAGGTATCGCCGAGCGGGCCGACGTAGTGGGCGAGGCTGAAGAGCAGACTCGAGCCGATGACGGCCTGAACCGCAGCGGCCGTGGGCCCGGCCCCGAGCCGGCGACAGCACCACGCCAAGGCCGGCAGCAGAAGCAGGCGAAACAACACCTCTTCGTAGAGGCCCGCTCCACAAAAGGCGACGAACCTGGTCATGATGCTCTCTCCCATGCCCGCCGCCAGGGGCCAGAACCGGTCCTGAGCCCGGGCGATTCCCTGGAGGATCACCGCCCAGAATCCACATTCCACGGCCATGCCGGCCAGCACGCTTCCGCTCCATTGCCAGCGATCATGCTCGACGTGATGCCAGGCCAAGAGCCCCACCACGGTCAGGACGGGAAGCAGGAAATACTCGCCGAATCCAGCCTGATCGAGCAGCGTCCGCAGCCAGACGTCGGCCCCGTTGCGGGCCGTTCCGCGGCCAAGCACGAGCACGCCCCCCTCGTAGGCCGCCACAAGCGGGAGCGTAAACACGAGGCTGGTGAGCGGCGTGCGCGAGACGCTCCAATAACTTGAGTCGGCGATCTGGCGATCGGCACCATCATCGCCGGGCACGGATGTCGCACTGTCCAGTGCGAATGAGTCGGAGGGCTGGCGGTGATCAGCGGCCGTAGCGAGGTCGTCGACGCCGTCTGCCGAGTTGCTCGAGAATGGTTCCAAGGACTTGCGCGCGCCTTGTTGAAGGAGGTTCTTTCAGGCCCCTTTGTGCGGATCTGCAGGCCGGTAGAAGCCCCAGCACACCATGCCGAGACGCTTTCGACAATGCTTGCACCGCTAGCAGATTTTCTTTCGGAGCAAGCGAGACGGTTTCAGAGGTTTTTTGCCGCTGGTTCCCATGCGTGCCGCAGACTTCTTGACAAGATGAGACTGCCCCACAGAATGCGGCTCAGTGAATGTGAGAGGCCGTTCGCCATTCGCCGATCAGTCTTGGCAGAAGCAAAATTGCACGCGTGAAGAGGGGGGCGATGACTTGAGGGATCGACAGTCGACGACCCATGGTCGTGGCCTGGATGTCCCCCCCGCTTTCACGCCGGCTGCTGGGGCCGGAGGTCCCGGGATTCGCGGCCTGTTCGTGAATGTCGCGGCCTTCCGCTGCACGTGCAATTGCACGGCCGAGGCCGCGATGCGGTAGAATCTCGGCGATCTCCGTCGCGGGCAAGGTCGCCATGGCACGATGCCTGATTGGGTGCGGTTCAAATCTCGGCAGCCGCCGGCAGCAGCTGGACAGGGCTCTCGAATTACTGAAGTTCATGCCGGGTGTGGAACTTCTGGCAGTGAGCCGCTTCCGGGAGACGCGGCCCATCGGTGGGCCGGTGCTCCAGAGTGCCTTTCTCAATGGCGCGTGCCTGATCGAAACCGAACTGCCTCCCGGAGAACTGCTCGGCGCCCTCTTCGCCGTCGAGAACACGCTCGACCGCAGTCGGGAGGAACGTTGGGGGCCTCGTACGATCGATCTCGATCTGTTGCTCTACGACGAGCTCATGCTGGAATCGCCTGAGTTGACCCTGCCGCATCCGCGGATGGCGACTCGCCGCTTCGTCCTCGAGCCCTGTGCGGAGATTGCCGGTGAGCTGCGGTATCCGCCGGTCGGGTGCACGGTGCGGGATCTGCTCGACAATATCTCAACGCCCCATCCGCTGGTGGCGGTCGTCGGCATCCCGGGGAGCGGTGCCTCCGAGGTGGCCGCGGCCATCGCGGACGCCACGCTCACCCGACTGATCCGAGCGCCGCGTCCCTTGCCACTCCAGCCACGCTGGGCGGAAGCGATCGACGTCGGTCGATCGGTGACCGCCCAGGGGCTCGCGTCGATCAACCCGCGAGAATCGGACGAGCGTCAGTGGCTCGAAGTCGTCAGGGCCTGGCAGCAGCCCCTCGCGGTGGCGGGCTGGTGCGAGGATCCGGCGGGCACGATCTGCGACTACTGGCTCGATGCTGCCTGGGCGGCGGCTGACGACGCTCTCGCTCCACAGCGCCGCGCGGCGTTCAGCGTCGGCTACGATCAACTTGCCGCCGAGGCCGTCCCGCCGCATGTGGCAATATTTCTCCAGATCAGTCCGGCAGAACTCCGCGAACGGGTCGGCTTTCGCCGCAGGAGTTCGGCCCACAGCGACGTCTTCAGCGATCTCGACGCTGCCATCGCAGGCGACGGTGACTTGGTGCACGATGACGAGGTCGTGGATCGGCTGATCCGATTTCAGGGCCGGCTCGAGCAGCGACTCCGCTGCCCGACCCATCGGTGCCCCCAGGCGCCCAAGGCAGTGATTACCATCGCCGGCCATGACCTCAGTCAGGCGACGGCCGACGCGACAGCGGCAGTGGAGGCGATGCTCTGATGGGGGAGGCAGCGGAAGCGGCGGCTGCCCAACCCCGGCTGCTGGGCCTGCCCGGCGAGATTCGCGCCGAAGTGGTGGCCACACAGGCCCTCGGCCGCCGCGTCGGTTTTGTGCCGACGATGGGAGCCCTCCACGCCGGGCATCTGGCTCTCGTCGAACGGGCCGCAGCCGACTGTGACGACGTGGTCGTCTCGGTCTTCGTCAACCCCACGCAGTTCGGGCCGCACGAGGATTTCGCCCGTTACCCGCGGAATCTGGCGGCCGACCTGTCACTCCTGGCCGGCCGCGGCGTTCGCTGGGTGTTCGCTCCCGCCGTGGAGTCGATGTATCCGCCGGGACACGCCACGCGCATCGAGGTTGGTGGACCGGCGATCGGGTTCGAAGGAGTGATTCGTCCTGCTCACTTCTCGGGCGTGGCTACCGTGGTCTGCCGCCTCTTCCAATGCGTGCCGGCCGACGCTGCCTACTTCGGCGCCAAGGACTGGCAGCAGACCCGGGTCGTCGCGCGGATGGTGGCGGATCTAGGCTTGCCGCTCACGGTCGTCGTCTGTCCGACCGTGCGGGAGCCTGACGGGCTGGCGATGAGTTCGAGGAACGCGTACCTATCTGCGGGCGATCGCGAGCGCGCCGTCTCACTCTCGAGGGCGGTCGCGGAGGCGGAAGCGCTCTGGTCGAGCGGTAGCGAGGTGGCAGCGATCGAGATGGCCATGCGGGCCTGCATGGTTGACCGCGGTGTGGAGGTCGAGTACGCCGCCGTCGTCGACGCCGAGTCGCTCGGCCCCGTGTCAGCAGGAGCGGCCGTGGCCCTGGTCGCCGGCCGACTCGGCAGCACGCGACTGCTCGACAATGCACTCCTGCCCGCACGCGGGGGAAGCGGCTGATGCGATCAACCCTGTTTCATCTGCCGAGGTCGATTCCCTGGGGCGACGGCGGCGTGCCGCTGTTCGGGGCAGGCCTGCTGATGGCCATCTGGATCATGGCCGCCGCGGTGTGGCTCGGAGTCGCCGCGAGGAAGCACGGTTGGCAGACCGCCGTGAGCCAGCTCTGGCTCCCCGCGTTGGTCGTGACCGGCATGCTCGGGTGGGTGTTGCCGGCGCTCGACGACGGCGCCGGGGTGCCGATCCGCGGGTATGGCGTGATGCTCCTGATCGCCGCGGCGGCGGGCACGTGGCTTTCGATTCTTCGGGGCCGCCGGGAAGGCATCGACGCCGACACGATCCTGAGCCTGGCCACCGAGGTCTTCATCTGGGGCCTGGTCGGCGCGCGGCTCTTCTATGTGATCGAGTACCGCGAGCAGTTCTTCGCAGCGGGCAAGCCGCTCGGCCAGACCCTCCTCGACATCGTCAACATCGCCAACGGTGGGCTCGTGGTGTTCGGGTCACTGCCGACGGCAGCTGTCGCCGCCTGGCGATTCGCAGCCCGGCGAGGCCTGCCGCTGCTCACGCTCGCCGACTGCGCCGCTCCCGGAATGCTCCTCGGATTGGCGATCGGGCGGGTGGGCTGCTTTCTCAACGGCTGCTGCTACGGCGGCCCCTGCGATCTGCCCTGGTCGGTCACGTTCCCCGCCGGCACGGAGGTGGCGGCCCGCTACCCTGCGACGCCGGCGGGTGCGAGCGTGCCGGTTCATCCGGCCCAGCTGTATGCGGCGATCGATGCGGCGATCCTGTCGGCCTTGGCGGTGGCGTGGGCCTCGTTCGCCCGTCGTCCTGGCCAGGTTTTCGCCCTGGTGCTCACGCTCCATCCGATCTCTCGCCTGCTCCTGGAGGCGATTCGCGTTGATGAGCCCCCTGCGCTCGGTACGCCCTTCTCCATCTCCCAACTGCTCTCCTTGGTAATGCTGGGCCTGGCGGCGGCACTCTGGTGGTGGATTGAACGGCAGCCTCCCGTCACCGCTGGCGGCATGCGGGGGGCGGCATGAGCGACCCAGACGCTGCCGCTGCCGGGGATGGACGCGAATCGGTTCCGGGGAGGTGGGCCAAGCCGGGCCTGGTCACGATCCGCTGCCGGGCGAACGGACCGTATGTGATCGAAGTGCCGGATGAGCCTTCCATGACCGGGGAGCCAGCCACGCCCTCCATCCGGGTGATCGACCATGAGGGCGGGGAGTTTCCCCTGCCGACCGGCAAACGGGCCGTCGCCCTCTGCCGCTGCGGACAGTCGGGCCGCCGGCCCTGGTGTGACGGCAGCCATCGGGCTGCCGGCTTCCAGGCCGAGGATCGGGCGGGCGGCGGATCGTAACCGGCTCCGCGAGCGTTCGCCGACCCCTCGCCTTGCCGTACCCGACCGTGGAAAACCGGCTCGGGGCGGCAAAAGTCGCGTCGCGGGCGAGGATACGCCCCGAATGCTCCGCGAGCGTTCGCCGACCCCTCGCCTCAGCCTCGGGGGAAAAACGGGGTCGCACCGGATATCGAGCCTGTGATGTAGACGTAAAGTCTTCCTGGCAAAACACTTACGTCATGGCTTGGTGGCCAAAAACCGGACCGGGGGTGCCGGAACGATATGGACTGGCCCAGGAAGTACCTGTAGGGTTCTACGTCTCACCCGCCGGATTCCGGCGGCCCGCAACCGCGGACACCCTCCGATGTCGCAGCAGCACTCGAACTTCTACCAGCGGCACAGCGTGGCCATTCTGGCGGTGCTGGCGTTTCTCCTGCCGCTGGTCGTCGTCGGGGCGATCAAAGCCAAGGGCAACAACCGCAATGACGTCAAAGGCTGGCTGCCGCTGGAGTATCCAGAGACCCAGACATACCGCTTTTTCCGCCAGAATTTCCAGGGCGAGGAGTTCATCCTGATCTCCTGGGACGGCTGCACCATGGCCGATCCCCGCCTGGAACTCCTCGCCGACAAACTCTTCCCGCCGCCGGAAGAGGCGGCCCGGATCGACCGGCCAATTTATTTTAAGACGGCTCAGACGGGGCCGCGGGCCGTGAAGCAGATGACCTCCGAGCCCCTCGAACTCGACACCGACGAGGCTGTCAGGCGGCTCACCGGGGCCCTGATCGGCCCCCCTGCGGCGGGCATCGAAGCCGGCTCTCCGGAAGACGACCTCGAAGCCCGCCAGACCTGCCTCGTCCTGACGCTCGCCGACACCGCCCGGGCCAACCTCCACGGGGCGATCGACGAGATCAAAGCGGTCGCCACGAAGGAGTGTGGCATCCCGGAAGCCGACCTGCACATGGGGGGCCCGCCGGTCGACAACGTGTCGATCGACAAGGCGGGCCAGACCAGCGTGACGATCCTGTTCGGCCTGTCGTTGGTCGTGGGCTTCTTCGTCAGCTGGTGGAGCCTCAAGAGCAAGGCGTTGGTTGGATTGGTCCTCGCCTCAGGCGTGTACAGCATGTTCGCCAGCCTGGCGATCGTCTGGTACTCGGGCTATCCGGTCGATGCGATCCTCCTGACCATGCCCTCGCTGGTCTACGTGGCCACCACCTCCGGCGCGATCCATCTGGCCAACTATTATCGCGATCAGCTGGCCGAGACGGGCGTTCAGAAGGGTGCGGCCGGTGAAGCGGTCCACCACGCTCTGTTGCCGCTCTCGTTGGCCACCGGGACGACCGCCGTCGGACTGGCGACCCTCGCCGTCAGCGAATTGGTGCCGATCAAGATGTTCGGCATCTTTTCAGCGATCGGCGTCGCCGTCAGTTTCGTGATCCTGATCACGTTCATGCCGGCGATGCTCGAACTCTTTCCGCCGAAGCTGAAACTCGGCGGGGCAGGCGACGGCGGGGAATCGAACTGGCGGCCGATCGAGCAGAGCCCGTGGTGGAAGGTGGGCCAGTGGATCACCCGGCACCACGCCCTTGCCACGACCGGCTGCCTCCTGCTGATGGCGGGCGTCGGCTACGGCATGACGCGGGTCGAGAGCAGCGTCCAGTTGATGCGGCTCTTTTCCCCGAAGGCCCGGATCCGCACGGATTACCAGTGGCTGGAGAAGCACCTCGGCCCGCTGGTGCCGATGGAGATCCTCGTGCGGATCAATGACGACGAGTGCAGCCTCGACTTCCGTGAGCGGATGGAACTCGTTGAAACCATCCAGCAGAAGATCGCCGGGCTCCGGGAGGTCGGCAGTTCGCTCTCGACGGTCACCTTCAGCCGCGGGCTCGAGGTGAGCGAGGGAGGCGGGGGCTTCGGCCGGGTCTTCGGTCTCAACAAGGAGCGGCAGAAGGACATCCTCTCTCGGGCCCTGACCCGTCATCGGCCCGAGTTCCTCAAGGGCGACTACCTGCGCGAGGCCGAGGTCACCGAGCCGGTCGGTCCCGTGCCCGAGCTGCCGCCGCCCAACTTTCTGGCTGGTATCGGGCATCAGCTCGGCCTCCTCTCCAAGCCTGAACCGCCGCCGATGGCCACCGATACCCACGAAGAAGAACTCTGGCGGATCAGCGCGCGGGTGAGTGCCGTCCAGGAAGTCGACTACGCCCTGTTCAAGGCCGAGCTTCAGCGGGAGATCGACCCGATTCTCGCCGGACTCGAGCAGGATGGCGTCGAAGGGGTGTCGGTCGACTACACGGGGCTCGTGCCCTTGGTCTACAAGGCCCAGCACTCCCTTCTCGACGGGCTCCAGATCGGTTTCATCTGGGACTTCGCGATCATCGTCTTCGTGATGATCCTGCTCTGCCGGGCGGCCTCCGCCGGGCTCGTGCTCCTCCTGCCGGCGGCCTTCCCGGCCGTGATGGTGTTTGGCGGCATGGGGTGGGGCAACTCGCTGCTGAAGTCGCTCGATGCGGGCACGCTCCTGATCGACATCGGCACCGTGATGGCGCCGAGCGTGGCCCTGGGCGTGACGGTGGACGACGTCGTCCACTTCATGCTCTGGTTCCGCAAAGGCATCTCCGAAGGCCTCGACCGGCGGCAGGCCACGATGCTCGCCTACAAGGGCTGTGCCCGGGCGATGTACCAGAGCTGGGGCGTGATCGGGATCGGTCTGTCGGTCTTCTCGCTCTCCCCCTTCGGCCCGACCCAGCGATTCGGCTACATGATGCTCTCGATGCTCACCATCGCTCTGGTCGGCAACCTCGTCTTCCTGCCGGCTCTGCTCTCGGGTCCGCTCGGTGGGGTGTTTGCCGCGAGCGTGTTGCGGAACGACCGACGGAAACAGGGCCGGGAACGCGGCCGCCGGGTGACAACCGATCCGGGGAGCGACTTGCTTCCCGCTCCCCACGTCTCGCCAGGGCCGGCGAAGCAGGTCGTGCATGCCTGATGGCCTGCCGACCGCGACGGTGATCCTCAAGCCCCGCCGGGCGCGTCCCTTTTTCGGCCGCCATCCCTGGGTGCTCGATTCGGCGGTCGACCGGGTCGACGGAGCCCCTGCCGACGGCGACGTCGTGGATCTCGTGACGCACGATGGATCCTTCGTGGCCCGAGGCCTTTGGAACTCTCAGAGCCGGCTTCGGCTACGACTCTACGGCTTCGATTCGTCCACACCGCTCGACGACGGCGTCTGGCGGCGCCGAATCGAGGCAGCCGTCGGCCTGCGGCAGGCGCTCGGGCTGGACTCCCGCGACGGTGCAGCCCGGCTGGTCAACAGCGAGGGCGACGATCTCTCCGGGCTGATCGTCGATCGGTATGGTGAGTACCTCGCCGTTCAGGTGACGGCCCTGGCGATGCAGCCGCGGCTCGAATTGATCGCCGACGTGCTGCAAGACGTCGCCGCCCCGCGTGGGATTCTGCTGCGGGGTGCCGAACGGGGGCTGTCCAAGCTCGAAGGGCTCCACCTGCCTGACCGGCTCCTGCGCGGCACGGAACCCGACGGCCCGATCTTCGTTACCGAGCACGGCCTGCGGTTTGGGGTGGACCTTGCCGAGGGGCAGAAAACGGGCTTCTACCTCGATCAGCGGGACAACCGGCAGGCTGCGGCCCGGTTCGCAGCAGGTCGGCGGGTGCTCGACATGTTCTGCTATTCCGGTGGCTTCGCGGTGGCCTGCGCCGTCACCGGGCGGGCGCGGAGCGTGCTTGCCGTCGACACCAGCGCCAAGGCGACGGCCCTGGCCCGGGCCAACGCCGACTTCAACGGCGCGGCGAATGTCGCGGTGGAGACGGCCGACGGTTTCGAGAAGCTCGACGCCCTCGCCACCGCCGGGGAGTCCTTCGGGATGGTTGTGCTCGATCCGCCCAAGTTTGCCCGGAGTCGCGGCGCGGTCGACGACGCGCTCCGCGCCTACCACCGGATCAATCGCGTTGCCTGCGACCTGCTGGAACCTGGCGGCATTCTCGTCACCTGCTCCTGCTCCGGCTCGGTCACCCGGGAGGACTTCCTCCAGATGCTCGCCGGCGTCGCCCAGCGGTCGGGTCGCATGCTCCAACTGCTCGAGATCCGCGGCGCAGCGGCTGATCACCCGGTCAGCGTCAGCTGTCTGGAGGGCGAGTACCTCAAGTGCGTCATCGCCCGCGTGGTCTGAGCGGCCAGCCCCCTCGCCTCGCGTCAACCGTGGCTCAACCGGCTCGGGGGCGGCAAAAGTCGCGTCGCGGGCGAGGATACGCCCCAATTGCTCCGCGAGCGTTCGCCGACCCCCTCGCCTTGCGTCAACCGTGGCAGCCGATTCGTCGCGGCGGCGATCCACGGCGTGTTCTCATCGCTCTATGGCCTGATGGCTTCGATCAGGTGGTAGCCCTTCACCTGCTCTTCCGCCACGTCCTGCCACATGCGGGGCAGATGCTCGAGGTACCAGGAGGGCTGTTTTGTGACGACCAAAAGCGTGCCTCCCGGCGCGAGCGCGAGCCGAGCAGACTCGACGAACTTCTCCGCGATTTCGAAGTCGGCATAGTAGGGAGGATTGGCAAGCGCCAAGTCCCACGAGCCCCGGTCGGGCACACGGCCCTCGGCCTCCAGGGCTCCGGAGAGATTCGCCAGCTGGTTGAGCTCGGCGGCGAGCCTGGTGCACTCCACCGCCCGAGCCGCGGAGTCGAAGGCGTGGACGCGCACGCTCGGATCGCGGGCCGCGATGCCCAGCGCCACGCAGCCGGAGCCACAGCCGATGTCGAGCACGCTCGTGCCTGGAGCCACGTCGACGGCGTTGAGGAGATGGCGAGCTCCGGGATCGATTCGCCGATGGGCGAATACGCCCGGCCGCGTGACGGCGGTGAGCAGCCGTTCGCGGTCGCGGAACACGAACCGGTGGGAGAAGTCGCGGGCCCTGGTCGGCTCACGGGTCTTTTCCACGATGTAGCCGATCACGTCGCTGCGGCTGGCCGCGGGCCGCACCCGCACCGTCTCACCGGTGGCCGCCAGTTGCTCGCGCAGCCACTTGTCTCGGGCGTTGTCCACGGTGGTCACGAGCCGGCCGCCGATCGCGAGCTGCTGGAGGGCCTGCTGGAGGATGTCGCGCGAGAGCTCGGTCTCGCCGGCTTTCGCCAGCGGCACCACGGCCAGATCGAACGGGCCGGCTGGCATGTCGGCCGTGCAGACGGCCGCCAGATTCGACGGAGCGGCACCCCACGAGGCCCGGGCCGTGTCGCACTGATGCAGGTCGAGAAACCAGGCCGTCACCGTGGCCGCGGGCCGGGCGGTCGCCAGCGACGAGGCGGCCTGTCCCCGGCCGATGCTTGTGGAGACGATCCGCTCGCCCGGCAGCGAGGCGGCCAGCTCGAGGGCGTGTGCTTCGGCCGGGCGGGCAGGGAGCGGGTGAGGAGCGTCAGGCATGTATAGAGAGCATAGCACCGGTCTGCCGCCACAGGATGCGGCGATCGGAGACCCGGGAAACCCTTCGCGTTTCCTGCGGTCGCCCGAGTGGAAAAAGGCCATGGAAGGCGTTTTTCACGGACAGTGTGCGCCGCGGCCTGCGTGGTGTCCTACTCGAGCGGCTCGAGGGTGAGCGGGTCGCGGAGCGGCAGGTGGGTCACCTTGCCGTCGAAGAACTCGCCCATGCTGGCCCGTTTGTCGAGATCGCCGGCCGCAATCGCCTCCCAGTCGCCGACGACGAGGATGGCCATCTCCGCCGGATCAAGATGCTTGCGTGCCACCCGGCGGAGATCCTCCCGGGTGACGGCCGCCACCTTGTCGCGGAATGTCTTCCAGTAGTCGGCCGGCCGCTTCGTCCACTCGTCGTTGACGAACACCCCGAGCGTCTTCGGCTTGCTCTCGAACTGGCGAGGAAAGGTCTCGATCAGTGACTTTTTGGCCGTCTCCAGTTCATCCTCGGTGACGAGTTCGTCGCTCAGCGACCGCAGTTCATCGAACACGATCTTAGTGGCCAGGGCCACCGTCGCGTTTTTGCTCTCGAAGCCGGCATAGAAGATACCCGGGTACTCGACGTTGGCCGTCACGACCGACCGAGCCGAGTAGGCCAGCCCTTCGTTGCTCCGGATCTTCTGCATCAATCGGCTGGTGAACCCTCCCGCTCCGAGGATCTCGTTGAGCAGCGTCAACGGGATGTCGTCGGGATCGTCGCGGGTGATCGACCGCTTGCCGATCAGCACCTTGCCCTGGGGAATGTCCTTGGGAACGTGGTAGACCCCCGGCTTCAATTCGGCCACGGGGGCCGCTGGTGCCGGAGCCTCCGGGCCGCGGCTCCAGCCTGCCAATGCCCGCTCAAGGGCGGCGAGCATCGTCGCCTCGTCGAAATCTCCCGAGACCGCCACGATCATGTTGCCAGGATGGAAGATCCGCCGGTGCATCTCCTGGAGCTGCTCCCGGGAGGTCGCCTCCACGCTCGCCGCGGTCGGCTCGGCCGCCGAAAAGTGGTCGGGGCCGAAGGCGAGCCGCTTCCATTCCCGGCCCATGATCGACGTGGCATCGTCGTTTCGCTGGGCGAGCTGGGCCAGCAGCCGGGCCTTGGTGGTTTCCAGCCGGTCGGCATCGAACGCCGGCTCCCGAAGCATGTCGAGAAACAGTCTGAAGCTGTCGTCGAAGGTGCTCGCCAGGCAGTTCATCGTGGCGGTGGTGAAGGTGTCGGTGGCGGAGACGGCCACGTCCGTTGCGAGAAAGTCGAGCTCTTCGTCGAACTCGGCCGCCGGCTTCCGCGCGGTACCCCCTTCGCGAACGAGCCGGGCCGTCAGCGAAGCCAGGCCAGGATTGCCGGCAGGGTCGAGCGAGCGGCCACCCTTGAAGGTGATTGAAAGATTGATGAGCGGCAGTTCGTGAGACGGAGCCAGAAAGACGACGGTGCCTTCGGAGAGCACATGGCGAAACGCGGCGGCTGACGGCGGCTCGAATGCCAGCGGAGGAAACGCGATCGCTTCCGGCCGGGCTGGCAGCGGCAGCGTGGCCTCGGCAGCTAATGACGACCGATTCGTCACGATGAGCAGAAGGCCGGCACTCAGGGCGAGTCGAACCGGGAAGGGTCTGAGAAGTCGCATGTCTGGAAGCCTCGGATCAGTTCGCCTGGCGGCGGTAGATCGCCACGCTGCGGTTGGTTGGGGTGAAGTAAGTTCGGGCCACCCGGCGGATGTCGGCGGCCGTCACGGCCTCGTACTTGGCCGGCGCGTCGTTGATCTCCCGCCAGTCGAGAATCGCCTCCGCGAAGGCGAGCTGGATGAAGAGCGACATGTTGCTCTCGAGCCGGCGGTAATTCTCCGCGGCCAGGCGGTTCTTCACCTTACGGAGTTCCCGGTCCGGCACGTCCGCATCCTGGAGGCGGGCCAGTTCCTCGTACCAGGCGGCCTCGAGGTCGGCGGGCGTGGCCTCGCCCCGGGCATGGGCCGAAACGGCGAAGAGTCCCGCGTACTTTCGAGTGTCGGAGGCTGCGCCGGCCGTCGCCGCGATGCCCCGGCCCTCGACGAGGCCCGTGAAGAGCCGGCCGGTGCGCTCGTTGAGCAGCTCGGCCAGCATGTCGAGCGGATAGCTGTCGACATGGCCGGCGGGAACGGTGTGGTAGCGAAGCTCGATTCCCGGCGGGAAATCCCCGTCGGCGATCATCCGCTGTTCGGCAAGCTGGGGCACTTCGAGCGTCACCACCGGGGGCGGCTCGCGGTCACCCGGTACGAGCCGGGAGAAGTAACGGCTGATCATCTGCTTTGCGATCACCGGATCGAAATCACCCACCACGATCCCGAAGAGATTCTTGGGCCGGTAGTAGACGTTCCAATATTCCTGGGCCTGGTCGAAGGTGTAGCTGTTGAGATCGCTCGGCCAGCCGATCACCGGCCAGGAGTAGCCGCTCGATGCCCAGAACATCGCGTCGAACTGCTCCTCGAACTTGCCCGTGGGCGTGCTCTCGGTCCTCAGCCGCCGCTCCTCGTGGACCACGTCGCGTTCGGAGTAAAACTCGCGGAACACGCTGTCGTGGAGCCGATCGCTCTCCATCCAGGCCCAGAGCTCGAGCTTGTTCGACGGGATCGTGATGAAATAGCAGGTGATGTCGTAGGTGGTGAAGGCGTTCATGCCGCTACCGCCGGCCCGGGTGTAGACCTGATCGAATTCGTCCTTCACGATCGTGCCCGCGTCCGGTCCGCCCGCGCCGCGACCCTGCTGGGCCTTGATCAGCGCATCGAGCCTCCCGCGGAGCACCCGGAGTTGCTGGGTGTCGTTGGCAGGATCCCAGGGGTCGTCGATCTCCCCCTTGAAGAACCGGTCGTATTGCCGTGTCCAGACGAGTTGATTGATCTCGTCGCGGACCGCCTGCTGTTCGGCTCGGTAGCGGGCGTCCTTCGCGGGGTCGCGGGTGCCGATCGTGCCCGTGCCCTTGAACATCATGTGTTCGAAGAAGTGGCTGATGCCGGTGATGCCAGGCCGTTCGTTGACGCTGCCCACGCGGGCCACCCAGCCCGCGCTGACCACGTCGGGCTGATCCGATCGGGGCACGAGCAGGAATTGCATGCCGTTCGGAAGCGTGAATTCTTCGACGGCCACCTGCTGGGCGGGCAGCGGGGTGCCGCCGATGCAGGCGGCGAGCAGGCAGCCGATCACGAGCGAGGAGCGAAACAAATGAGTCAAAAAACACCTGCGGCATGACGAAGAGGGCGGCCAGAGCGGCCGCGAAACCACCGGCGTGGTTATAGCGGCGGCCGCAGGAAGTGTCCGCGCCAGCCCTGCGGCTGGCTTCCGGCAGAGAGGGAGATCGTTCGCCCGGCCGGGGCGGCCTGCGAAGAATCGAGCCTGGAGGGTGGCGCCGCGGTCCGCTCGCCCGATTGTCCGATCTCGCCGCCGCGGCGGTAGCGGAGAAGGGGTTCTTCCGATGGCTGCGATCGACCGAACCGACCCCGTGATCATGGGGCACCTGCTGGCCCAGCACCGCGAACTCCACGACCTGCTCGTCGAGGCGCGGGGGGCGTTCGAGTCGCCGCCTCGCGAGGCCGAGCTGGCCCGCGGCCGACTCGAGCGGCTGCGGGAGCATCTCGCCCGGCATTTCGCCCAGGAAGAGGAGGGAGGGTTTTTGGAGGAATCGCTCGTTCGGATGCCCCGGCTTGCGGCCGCCGCGCGAGACGTGGTCGCTGAGCATCCCGTGCTGCTCGCCGACCTCGACCGCTTGCTCGAACGCCTCGCGGCGCGAGATATTGAAAGCGACTCGTGGCGGCAGGCCGGCCACGACTTCGAGGCCTTCGCCTCCCGCCTGCTGGCCCACGAAAGGAACGAGAATGCGGTCGTGCAGGACGGATACAACGAAGATCTCGGGCTCGGTGACTGAGCGACTCCGGTGGGGCATGGCGTTCGGCGGAGCCGCGGCGACCGTTTTGGCCGTGACGTGGCCCTCGGCCGCCGAGGTTGCCACCGATCAGGTCGCCGGCTTCATGCGGGCCAAGCTCGCCCACTCACAGAACGTCCTCGAAGGGCTGACGACCGAGGATTTCGACCTGATCGAGCGAGGTGCCCAGGAACTCTCGCTGGCCAGCCTCGATTCCAACTGGCAGGTGCTTCAGACGGAGGACTACGTTCGGCAGAGCGCGGAGTTCCGCCGCGCCTGCGACTCGCTCCGCGATGCCGCCCAGCGGAAGAACCTCGATGGTGCGACCGTGGCCTGGATGGATGTCACGATCAAGTGCGTGCAGTGCCACAAGTACGTCCGCGACGTCGAGTGAGTGTACGGGCCACGTCGTCGCCAGTGGTCGGCCGTCACTCCATCACGACCGTCCGCCGGCCATGAACGAAGACCCGCTCTTCGAGCACGAGGCGGACGGCCCGCGCAAGCACGAGTTTTTCCACGTCGCGGCCCGCCTGCGCCATCCGCTCGGGCGTGTCGGCATGGTCGACCGGGGTCACGTCCTGGGCGATGATCGGGCCGTCGTCCAGCTCGGCCGTCACGAAGTGGGCCGTCGCGCCGATCAGCTTCACGCCCCGGGCGAAGGCCTGACGGTAGGGGCTCGCGCCGGCGAAGGCCGGGAGGAAGGAGTGGTGGATGTTGATCATCCGTCCCGCATACCGCGCGACGAACTCCGGGGAGAGGATCCGCATGTAGCGGGCGAGTACGACATATTCCGGTTGATAGGCGTCGATCGCAGCCGCGAGCATCGCCTCGTGGTCGCCACGGGCCACGCCCTCATGGGACACGTGGGTGAACGGCACCCCGAATCGCTCCACGAGTGAGCGGAGCAGGTCGTGATTGCTCACGACGCCCACGATCCGCCCTGGCAGTTCGCCCACGGCATCGAGTAGCAGGAGTTCGCCGAGGCAGTGCGGCTCGCGGGTGGCGCAGACAACGATCGGTCGTCGCTCGTCTCGGGTGACACGGACGCGGGCGCCCGCGGGCAGCACCGCCTCGAGATCGGTCCGCACCCGCTCGGCCACCACCGGGCCGTCGGCCGGCGCAACCTCGGCCCGGAAGAAAAAGTGCTTCGTCGAGGCATCCACGAACTCGTGGTTGGCCTCGATGTTGAGCCGCCGCTGCTCCAGCACCCCGGTGATCCGGTGGATCAGGCCCACGGCGTCGGGGCAATCGATGAGAATGATCTGGCGCGACATGCGGGGGGCGGCCTCGAGAAAGAGCCGCTCAACCTTACCCTCGTTTTTCGTGAGCGGCTCTAGCGTCGTTCGCGGGGCACCCAGGCGAGGACGACGTCTTCGACGGTGGTGTCGGTCTTGCGGGCCGGGATTTCGAGTCGCTCGAGCGGGATGCGTTCCGGGGCCGACTCGAGCCGGATCCGCTCGAGGTCGGCCTCGATCTCGGCCTCCAGTTCCCGCCGCCTGTCTTCGAGGTTTGCGAGGCTTTCCTCGGCGTGGGCCACGTCGGCCTGCTGGCGGGTGGCGCGGCTGGCCGACCGCATCGAGGTGGCCGCCTTGCCGATCGTCGTGGAGCTGATTGTCTTGCGGCCGAGGAGGGCGCCGAGCACCGCCGAGCCGATCGAGACGTAGGTCTGCATCGACTTGTTCTGGGCCTCGGCCCGTTCCCGTTCGACCTTCTGGCGGGCGCGATCGATCCTGTCGGTGAGCGTGGCGAGTTTGGTGGCCTGCTTGGCTCGCACCTTCTCCATCTCGGCGTCGCGCCACTCCCGCACCTGCCGACTGATCCGACTGCGGAAGTCGGCCTCCGATTCACCCGGCCACGAGACGGCGTCGATGGCCGGTGCCTTCCAGGCGACGAGCTTTGATGTGCGGGCGAGCCAACCCTTGAGCGCCGCTGCGAGCTGCGCATAGCCGCGGGGGCCGGCGAGGACCGGAGGCACTGCCGCGAATGAACCCGGCCGCGGGGCAGGCTCGATGGCCGGCGGCTCGGCGAGCACTCGGCTCGTGTCCCAGGCCGATTCACCCACGGCGTCGCCGGCCGGCGCGAGGCAGATCGTCTCCCGATATTCCTCGATCCCGGCCGAGGCGAGCGAGTACCGAACGATCGCCCGGCCGAGCACGTGGGGCTCGTAGAAGACACGGCCGTCGGGTGTGAGCGGCCCGGCCGGTGAAAAGAAGACTTCCCGAACGCCCGGTGGCAGGATCGGCCGCGGCCCTCCGCTGAGCGGCAGCGGCTCTTCGGCCTCGGCCCGCGGCCGCTCGGTCGCGTTCGGCGTGCCGGTGGCAGGTGGCGGAACGCCCCCGGTGAGCCGCCGAATCTCCTCACGCAGGAGCGGCCCCCTGAGATACGACATCGTCCAGCGTGTCTGGAAGAGGGTCTCCTCGTCGCCGTGGACCGAGTGCATCAGGAATCGGCGCTGCTCGAGTCCCGAGAGGAGGCGGTCGAGCTGGCCGCGATCGAAGGATCCGCCGGTCGTGGCGGCCGCTCCCTCCAGACCGTCGAGCACCCGGGCCTTGTCGCGAGCGGTCTGCAGCCGGCCCAGGAACCAGAGGCCGGCGTTGGCCAGGCCCTTGTAGTCGAGGTCGACGGGATTCTGGGTGGCCAGCACCACGCCGAGCCCGTAGGCCCGGGCCTGCTTCATGAGCGTGAGGATCGGCTGCTTGCTCGGGGGATTTGCGACCGGCGGCACGTAGCCGAAGACCTCGTCCATTAGAAAGAGCGCCCGCAGCGAACTCGTGCCAGGCTGCGATCGCATCCAGGCCACCGCCTGGCCGGCCAGGAGCGTGACAAAGGCCATCCGCTGGGCGTCGGGGAGGTGCGCGATCGAGACGACGGCCACGCGTGGCGTTCCTTCCGGAGTCCAGAGCAGGTGGCCCACGTCGAGCGGCGTTCCCTCGAGCCAGGCGTCGAAACCGGGCGCGGCGGCGATCGTATTGAGCTTCGTGGCAAGCTGAAAGCGTTCGCCCGCGGGATAGAAGTTTTCGAGGTCGAGAAACCCGATCCGCTCGATCGGCGGAGCGGGGATCGTGCGGACGAGCGTGCCGAAATCGACCCTTCGGCCGCTCTTCCACAGGCCGTCCACGATCGCCGAGAGAAGCACGTGGTCGCGGCTGGTACCCGGCTCCCCGGGCAGGCCCGCCAGCGCCAGGATTCCGGACACGAGCGACTCGATCCGTTCCCGCCGCGCTTCGGGATCGTCGAGCACATCCGGTGGCGGCGGGTCGAGACTCGCGAGCATCGCCAGCGGCGTGCCGCTGCGGCTTCCGGGTGTGTAGACCGTCATCTCGGCCGCCTCGCGAAGCCGGCGGATGCGATCGCCTGACTGGCCCGACGCGGCGAGTCCATCCGACCATTTCCGTGCGGTCCGCGCGGCGAGTTCACTGACGGAAACCCCCTCTCGGCGGGCCGCCTCGGGATCGACCCAGGGCTCGAAGTCGGTCGGGGCGAGGTCGGGAAACGAGAGCAGGACGTTGGCGAGATCCCCCTTGGGGTCGATCACGAGCGTCGGGATGCCGTCGAGGGCGGCCTCCTCGATCAGGCCGACGAGCAGCCCGGTCTTGCCACTGCCGGTCATGCCGACGCAGACGGCATGGGTGGTGAACCGGCGGGCGTCGATCAGGAGCGGTTCGGCCGTGGGGTCGCCGGTGTCATCCAGCTTCGTTCCGAGGTAGAAAACCCCCAGACCTTCGATCCGGTCGGCGAGGTCTGCGTCGTCCTGGTTCGGCTCGACCGCCCGTCCTGCGGCTGCATCACTGCTTCGCGTTGCCATCGCTTGGTTCTCCCGCTGGCCCGTCTGCCGCCGGGGCCTTCGGCGGGGCCGCGGGGTGTCTGATGCGGCCGAGCGTCTACCATACATAACCGGCGAGTAGCGGCCGGTTTTTCACCACCCTCGGCAGCTCACCAGAATGGATCAGCCGTTCTCAAGTCAGTCTCCTCCCCCCGCCTGGATGGGCCGCTGGCTCGTGGCAGCTGGTGTCTACAACCTGGCCTGGGGAGCGTTGACGGTGCTCTATCCGGGTTGGCTGTTCGACCTCACCGGCATGGAGCCGCCCCGGTATCCCTTCATCTGGGCGTGCGTCGGCATGATCGTGGGGGTGTACGGGATCGGCTACCTCGCCGCAGCCACCGCACCCCTTGTGCACTGGCCGATCGTGCTCGTGGGACTGCTTGGCAAGCTGTTCGGTCCGCTCGGGTATGTGGCCGGCGTGCTTCGGGGCGACGTGCCATGGGAGTTTGGTGTCACGCTTCCGACAAACGATCTGCTCTGGTGGATCCCGTTTGCCATGATCCTGGCTCGGGCCTGGCGGCAGCGGCAGTCGGCCCCGGCCCCCGATGCATACCGGCCGGCGGAGGCGGCATGACCGGGGAGCAGGGCGTGCTCGTGGTGCAGTTGACTGCCTCGGCCATCATGTGCGGGATCATCTGGTTCGTGCAGGTGATCCATTACCCGCTCTTGGCGGCCGTGCCCGGTGAAGCGGGATCAGCCTACGCCCGGCTCAATCGTCGGCGGACGGCCTGGGTCGTACTGCCCCCCATGATCGTGGAGGCCGTGACCGCCGCGTGGTGTGTGTATGCGCCGCCGACAGGCGTGTCGCGGCCGCTTGCCGTGGTGGGAAGTGGTCTGGTGGCGGCCGTCTGGATCTCCACGCTCGCCGTCCAAATGCCGCTCCACGACCGGCTCGGGCGGGAGGGATGCCGGCCCGACCTCGTTGCCCGGCTCGTCGCGAGCAACTGGCCGAGGACGATCCTGTGGACGGCCCGGGCGGCGGTTGCCGCCTGGATGGTCAGCGTGGCCGGCGGGTTCTGATCAAGCCTACTAGGGCAACCGCCACAAGCAGCGGATGGGCCGGCTCGGGCACGACGGCTAGTCCCCCGGCGATCGACGGCGACGCGGCGGGCAGGTAGCCGCCCCGGGCGAACTGTCCCGCCGTCTGCACGGCGACCAGGTCAAAGACGGTCGTCCGCCCGTCGTAGTCGAAGTCGCCGCCGCTCCATCCGCTGCTGGTCGTTCCACCGTAGCCGCTGGCCGTGTTGACCTGCACGAGATCGAAGACATCGACACTGCCGTCGAGGTTGGCGTCGCCCGATGCCGCGAAGGCGACGACGAAGCCGGCTGCTCCAGTTCCGGAATAGCCGATCCCGCGTCCGCCGCCGGCCGCTGCCGCGACCGCCGACGTGATCCCGGTCGCCCCGTTCCAGCCGCCGCCGTTGCGGCCGGCCTGGATCGCCGTGCGGAGCTCGGTTTCGGTGATGCCTCCCGCCGCGATCGAGAGCCGGCTCACTCCGAGATCGATCCCGGCCCCGGCGAGGTCGAGGTCGAGTGCGGCCAGGCTGAGCCGTTCCACGAGCAACGAGTCGACGACGAACCGACCGGAGGCCACGCTGAGCGGTCCGGTCGGGGCTGCTGCAGCCGCCGTCACGGCCAGCGTGCCACCCTCGATCCGCGTCGGGCCAGAGACGCGGTTGGTGCCCGAGAGCGTCAGCCGTCCGTCGCCCGCCTTGACGATCCCGGCGGTGCCAAGGATCTCCGAGCCGATCGTGGCCGCACTGCCCGCCGCCACGGCGATCCGCCCACCGGACGGGTCGCTGCCCAGGTCGATCGTGCCCGCCTGAAACGAATTCGTGCCCGCTCCCGAGACGTCGATGCCACCGAAGGCCCTGACCGTGCCCGTCACGGTCACGGTGCTGCCATTGCCGCGGAAGACGGCCCTGGCTCCGGGCACCAGTGGCATCGGCAGCGTCGCGTTCGTGACGCCGCCCCGCCAGTCGAGTCCTGAGGTTGACCACTCGCCCGATCCCCCGGCCATGCCGTCGGCACCCGTCCAGGTGAGCGTCGCCGGCACACCCGCGGTGGCGGCGACCTTGAAGCCCTGCTGCAAGACCGCGACGTCGCCTGCCGTCACGGCGCCATCCACGTCGAGATCCCACCGCCAGAGGTCGTCGCCCGCTGCTGACAGGCCGACGCGGGTGCGGAGGATTCCCAGATCGGTCTCGTTTGCCTGGCCATCGCCGCTGAAATCGGTGCGGCGGATTTTCACGCCGGAGAGGGCCGAGGCGGCCCCGCCAGTGCCGGCCAGGAGCGGCTCGATGGCGAGGAGGTCTCGGGCGTCGACCAGCCCGTCGCCGGTCACGTCTGCGGCGGGATTGAAGAGCGAGTTCTTTGAATTCAGCACGGCCTCGAAGCTCCCGTTGCCACCGGCGATGTCGGTGGCGGTGCGGCTGCCGTCGAAGTTGAGGTCGCCGAAGCCGGCTCCGCGGGCCGAGTCGGGCGTGAGGCCGGTGAACCGCTGGATGTTCGTCCGGCCGGTGATCTCGCGGGTGACCACGGTGTAGACGTTGTGGCCGTTCGGAACACCGAAGAACCCGGTTTTGTACAGATCGCCATCGAGCTGGTCGGTGCGGCCGAGGCCGGCGTTGGCCCACGCGAGAATCGTCGAATCGGGCACGGTCGCGGCGACGTTCTGGAAGACGTTCACGGTCTCGGCCGTGCCGTCGGCCGAGCGGATCCAGATGTCGTTGTTGCCCGTGCCGCCGGCGAACGGCCGAAATTCCTGCACGGCCGACTCCGGTGGCAGCCGATCGACGTAGAGCACCTGCTTGAAGTCGGAATAGACCGCCGGGCCGCCGTCGCCGCCGGTGGCCGGGTTGCGATGGCGGTAGGCCCGCACGGTGAGGAAGTTCATCCCCTCGGGCAGCCCGGTGGCGTCGATCTGCTGTTCGAACAGCCCCGCGCCGGTGGCCTGGAAATAGCCCGGCCGAGCTGTGGTGGTGAAGGCCTCGAAGCCGTAGGAGACGTCGGCTGGATTGACTACATCGACGCGGCCGTTGCCGTTGAGGTCGAGCCCCTCGTTGATCCGCAGCATCGCGACGTCACCATCGGCATGCCGATCGCGGAAGCCACCGGGGAGCGTGACAGCCTGGGTCGCCAGCCGCACTGTCATGGAGTCGCCGGTGATCACTTGCATGTCGGCCAGCCGGGCCCGGGCGTTGGCCACGAGGATCTGGCCGGTCTGGCTGGCGGTCTCGCCGCCTGCGAACTCCGGCGGGTCGTCGCCGGCGATCACCGGCCCGACGCCCGGGCCGCTGAATTCGATGCCGGCCGCAGAGCGGGGCGTGGGCAGGCCGTAGACGAGGTAGCCCTGATCACGGCCGTCGTTTCGGAGGAAGCGGCCGGTGACCGACCGGCTCGAGGCGGTGCCCGTGACCGTGAGCACCTCGGGGATCATCGTCGAGCCCGCGGCCGCGTTGGCGGCCGCGGCGTTGCCTGTGAGTTCGATCAGCCGGGAACCGACCGAAAAGTCGACCGCCATCGTGCGGGTGTCATAGCCCGCGTCGTTGCGGTTGCTGAGCATGACGAGCGCCGCCCCGCTCCGCTCGAACGCGAAGTTCTCCTTTTCCAGCCAGCGCTCGCGGTAGTCGCCTCTGCCGTAACGGTTGCGGAGATCGACGAGCGTGGTGATGGCGTCGCCAAAATTGCCCAGAGCGTCGCCTCGCCCCGGCTTGGGGAAGTCGCGAAACGGATCGTAATGCTCATAGGCGTTGTAGTAGACGACCGCATTGCCCGGCCGCATCAGCGAGAAGGCATAGGCCACGTTCATCATGTCGGGGCCGAAGTCGTCATGGCTCTGGACGAAGACGACGCCTGACGAGCCGTTGATCAGCCCGTCGTCGTGGAAGTCGATCCCGGCATAGGCCATGGTGCGGAAGTCGTTCACCGCCCCGTTCGAAGTCAGATTCTGCTTGACGGGCCAGAACTGGGCGAAGTCGAGGGCGTCGCGGTTGCCGGTGATCTGTCCGGCCGGCAGCCGGCCCAGGTCCTTCCGAACGAACTGGTTGAGGAGGGTGTCGCGATCGGTCAGGGCGGCCTCGCTGAAGCTGAAGACCTGATAGGGCGAGCCGTCGAGCATCCTCCGGCGGCTGGCCCCGTAGACCGCCTGGTCGAAGTACCCGAACACCCAGGGTTCGAAGTGACGGGCGGCGTCGAGCCGAAAGCCATCGACCCCGATGTCGTTGACGAGCCAGCGGGCGTTTCGCATCAGCAGGCCGGTGGCATTCTCCGGCACGGCGTCGCCGGCCAGCGGGTCTGCTGTATTGAAGTCGTAGAGGGTGACCGTCTGGCCGGTCAGCGGGTTGAAGGCGGTCGTGCCCGGCTGGTTGCGATCGGGATAGAACCGGGCATTGGCCGGGTCGGGCCGGTTCCAGATTGTTCCCGCCGCGATGTTCCGCGAGTCGGCTGGATTGACGGGCGTGCGGATGTACTGGAGGTTGACCTCGTGCTTGATGTCGATCAGCCCGGCAAGCCGGCCGTTCAAGTCGCCTCCCTCGAAGCGGCCGTGAAAGTCGCCATCGACGAGGCCCGGCGCGGTGAGCACAAAGCCGGGGTAGCCACCCTCGGCGATGAAGTTTGTCCGGCCGCCGTCGCTGAAGCCATTGTGGTTCCAGATCAGATCGACCACCACGCTGCCCCCGGCCTGGTGCATCATCGACGTGAAGTTCCGCAGGCCTTGTTCGGTGCCGTAGAGCGTCGTGTTCGACGGATTTCCGAGATCGAAGCGGTCGAACACGTCGTATCCGACCGAATGGCTTCCTGAGTCGGCCCGTCCAACGGGAGGAATCCAGGTGGAGCCGTAGCCCGCCAGGAAGAAGTCCGCCACCCGTTCCCGCTGGGTTGCGTAGGACGAGTCGAACCACTGCAGGATCGCCGGCGTGGAGACATCCACGGCCCGACTCCGGTCTGCGGACACGGCGACCACCGCGAGAATGACAAAGAGTCGAATCCGAGCCATGATCCAAGCCATGAGCCGACTCCTGGCCGCCTGCCGCCCGCACGACGGCCGTCGTGGCGATCGTTCCTCTCGAAGTCGACCTTAGATCAATCCTCAGCCCATCTCAAGGAATCGGGCTTCCTGAGTAGACTCTCCGGGACGCTCTTGGCACCTGCCCGCGTGCCGTCCACCTCCCCTGTTTTGAGGGTACCAGCCTTCCCATGGCCATTCCCGCCACCCCTTCCGCTCGCGGTGTCAACGTGCTGCTCGTCGACGACCAGCCGATCATCGGTGAGGCGGTCCGCCGGATGTTGGCGGGGGAAGAGGGCGTCACCTTCCACTATTGCCAGCAAGCCCCGGCCGCTCTCGAGGTTGCAGCCGACGTGCGGCCGACCGTGATTCTCCAGGATCTGGTGATGCCGGAGATCGACGGACTCGAACTGGTCCGGCGGTATCGCAGGGACGAGCGGTTTCAGGATGTGCCGATCATCGTGCTTTCCACCAAGGAAGAGCCCGCCGTCAAGGCGGAAGCTTTCGCGATCGGAGCCAACGATTACGTCGTGAAGCTGCCCGATCGGTTGGAGCTCCTGGCGCGGGTGCGGTACCACTCCCGGGGTTACGTGGCCCTGATGGAGCGAAACGACGCCTTTGCGGCCCTCCAGAAGAGCCAACAGGTGCTGGCCGGCGATCTGGCGACCGCAGCCGACTACGTGCGGTCGCTGCTGCCCCCGCCGCAGGAGTCAGGCGGGATCCGGGCGGATTGGCGGTTCATTCCCTCCGCGGCTTTGGGCGGCGACGCGTTCGGCTATCACGATCTCGATGCCGAGCATTTTGCCGTCTATTTGCTCGATGTCTGTGGCCATGGAGTGGGGGCGGCGTTGCTTTCCGTCTCCGCCCTCAACGCGATTCGGAGCGAGGCCCTGCCGCAGACGAACTTTCACGATCCAGGTTCCGTGCTCGCTGCGCTCAACAAGGCCTTCCCGATGGAGCGGCAGAATGACATGTTCTTCACCGCCTGGTACGGCGTCTTTCATCGTCCCAGCCGGCGGCTTCGCTGGGCTGGAGGCGGTCATCCTCCGGCCTTGCTCGTGTCGGACGGTGCGGCCGAGCCCCGGATGCTCGACTCCGAAGGCCCCCTGATCGGGGCCGTGGAAGGCCTGGAATTTGAGTCGGCGGAAACGACCGTGCCGGCCGGATCACGGTTGTTTGTTTACAGCGACGGAGCCTTCGAAATCATCCGGTCAGACGGCACGATGTGGCCGTTTCCAGAATTTGTATCAGCCCTTGCGGGGGGGTTGCCGGGCGGTGGCGCGGGCGTCCGTTCGCAGGAGGGGGTTCTGGATGCCCTGCTGGCCCGAATCCGCGAAATCTCAGGCCGTGAGGATTTTCACGACGATTTTTCGATGCTCGGGCTCGTTCTGGGGTGATTGGCCTAGGCGGTCGGCCGTCGAACGCAAAAAAAACGGCCATCTTGCATGGGGAATCCGAATCCGTACACTTCAAGTTTCGCGGTTTCGACCGGCCGCTAGCGTAGCTCAATTGGCAGAGCAGCTGATTTGTAATCAGCAGGTTGCGGGTTCAACTCCCGCCGCTAGCTCAGACGTGCCGGCGGCGTCGGATCGCCGGGCAGATGCCCGGGGTGGTCGCGTCGCACGGAGCCGGAGCGAAAACCCCGCCCGGGGTGGATCCGGGTCCTGATTTGGATTCGCCCGCGAACGTTGAGTCTCGAGAGTCGAGGCTCAGGGTTGAGTTTGAATCGTCGTCGGCCAACGATCGGAGAGCAGCAGCCACCACAACCAACACCACGCGGGGAGTTACCCAAGCGGTCAACGGGGTCAGACTGTAAATCTGATGGCTTTGCCTTCGCAGGTTCGAATCCTGCACTCCCCATTGTTCGGCTCGTGCGGCACTGCCTCGTCCGCCGGGCCGGCGTCAGGCGGCGGCCGATGCCGCCGAATACGCCGCCCGTACGACTCCAGGCACCCGCGGGTGTAGCTCAATGGTAGAGCCATAGCCTTCCAAGCTAAAGACGAGGGTTCGATTCCCTTCACCCGCTTTTCGATCATTTACTTCCCGATCACTCACCGCTCACAGTCTGCATTTCTTCCCATGAGATCAACTTTCACCAAGCCGCTGCTGTAGCTCAGTTGGTAGAGCGCGTCCTTGGTAAGGACGAGGTCATGGGTTCAAATCCCATCAGCAGCTCTTCCCGGGCCGCCGCGTCAGGCAAAGGCTGGCGGTCGAGAAGGTTTGCCGACAGTTCCAGGGTTCGTTTTTTACTTCCGAGGAGTTACTAGGAGACAGCATGGCAAAGGACACGTTCACGCGGACCAAGCCGCACGTCAATGTCGGCACCATCGGGCACATCGACCACGGCAAGACGACGCTCACCGGTGCGCTGGTGGCCGTGCAGGCCGCCAAGAACCTGGCCGTGGCCAAGAGCTACGCGGACATCGCCAAGGGCGGCACCGTCCGTGACGAGACGAAGACGGTGACGATCGCCGTCAGTCACGTCGAATACGAGACCGACAAGCGTCACTATGCCCACATCGACTGCCCGGGCCACGCCGACTTCATCAAGAACATGATCACCGGTGCCGCCCAGATGGACGGCGCGATCCTGGTGGTGGCGGCCGACAGCGGCCCGATGCCGCAGACCCGGGAGCACATTCTGCTTGCCAAGCAGGTCGGCGTGCCGGCCCTGGTCGTGTTCCTCAACAAGATTGACCTCGTCGACGATCCCGAGCTACTGGATCTCGTCGAGATGGAAGTCCGCGAGCTGCTGACGAAGTACGGCTTCCCTGGCGACGACATCCCGATCATTCGCGGATCGGGCCGTCCCGCATACGACAATCCCTCGGATCCCGAGGCGAGCAAGTGCATCGCCGAGCTGCTCGACGCGGTCGACAGCTACATTCCGGAGCCGGCTCGCGAGACGGACAAGCCGTTCCTGATGGCAATCGAAGACGTCTTCTCGATCGAAGGTCGCGGCACCGTGGCGACTGGTCGTATCGAGCGGGGCGTCGTCAAGGTCGGTGACGAGGTCGAGATCATCGGCCTCAAGGAAAAGGCCGAGAAGACGACGGTCACCGGCGTCGAGATGTTCAAGAAGCTTCTCGAGCAGGGCCAGGCTGGCGACAACGTGGGCTGCCTCCTGCGAGGCATCGCTCGCGAAGCGATCGAGCGTGGCCAGGTGCTCGCCAAGCCGGGCTCGATCAAGCCCCACAAGAAGTTCGAGTGCGAGGTGTACGTGCTGTCGAAGGAAGAAGGCGGACGGCATACGCCGTTCTTCGCCGGCTACCGGCCGCAGTTCTACTTCCGCACGACCGACGTGACCGGCTCCACCAAGCTGATGGGCGGTGTGGAAATGGTTTCACCGGGCGACAACGTCAAGATGGAGGTCGAGCTCATGGTCCCGATCGCCATGGACGACGGTGTTCGCTTCGCGATCCGCGAAGGCGGCAAGACCGTCGGCTCGGGCGTGGTGACCAAGATCCTCGACTGATGTAGTCCGGGGGCCCGCCCCGGAGTGGCTGAGTCCGGGCACCCGTCCCGGAGTGGTTGAGTCCGGGGACCCGCCCCGGATGGGTTGAGTCCGGGGCCTTCCCGGGAGCAGACAAGAAACGAGAGCCGGGGCCTCGGGAAATCCGGGGCCCCGGCAATCACAGGGGCGTAGCTCAACTGGCAGAGCGCTGGTCTCCAAAACCAGAGGTTGCGAGTTCGATCCCCGCCGCCCCTGCCTCATCCTCCGCATGGCGTCGCTCCGGACGCCATGCGGCCCGTCGGGCGACGGGAAGCGGATCCTCCGGGGTGGGACGATGACCATCCAATGGCTGCCATGCAGAACAACCAAGCCGGTGCTGGAACGCTGTGGGGCGATGTCCTCAGTTTTTCGCTGTACAAGTGGAACCAGGGACGGGTCACGCGGCAGGCGACCTTTGCGGCGCTTGGCCTGATCGTCGGGCTCGGTGCCTGGCGGTTGGCTCAGATTCTGGCTGGCTTCTACGCGGGCGAGGCAGGCGGTCCCGATCTCGGTGTGATGCGGTTCTTGGTTCCCGGGATTCTCCTGGCGGCGGGGCTCTGGCTCTGTTTTCGGGCCGTCAACGTGCCGCGATTTGCCGATTTTTTGATCGCCGTCGAGGCCGAAATGGCCAAAGTCTCGTGGCCTACGGGCCAGGAGGTGTTTCGGAGTTCGGCGGTGGTAATCTTCTTGATCTTCGCCCTCGCGGCGCTGCTAGCGGCGTTCGACCTGTTCTGGTGGTTCCTGCTGCACCCGTGGGAACTGTTCGACCTGTTCGATCGTGGCACTGGAACCCGATAGGAACGGTCATCAGAGGATCGATTCAGGCAGGGTAGATTCGAGATGGCCGCTCTGGCGGTCGCGACCAGCGGGCACCAAAAGAAATGACTTCAGATCCACTCGAGCATGACGACACATCCGCTGCCCCCGCCGAGGCGGCTTTGTCCGGCTCCGCGCCTGGCGAGGGACCGGATGATGTCGCTGCGACCACCACGACCGGCCTGCCCGAGGAAGCCGGTGCCGACCTAGACGACGACGATGACGATGGTCCCGTCGAGATCGCCGATCCGTTCGAGGGAGGCGAGAACGCCCGCCCCGTTGAGGAGATGGTCGACGAGGACTCTGCTGCGCCCGTCGGCGACATGCAGTGGTACATCCTCAAGGTTCAGAGCAACCGCGAGGATTCGATCAGCGAAGCGCTGCAGCGGCGGATCATGCTGCAAGGGATGGAAAAGTGGTTCGGTGAGGTGGTCGTCCCCAAGGAGCAGGTCACCGATTTCAAGGGGGGCAAAAAGCGGGTGGTGTCTCGCAAGCTCTACCCAGGCTACATCCTTGTGCAAATGGTCCTGAGCGACGAAACCTGGTATCTGGTCCGTGAGACCGGCGGAATCGGCGATTTTACGGGTTCCGCCGGCCGGCCGAGCCCGATGCTGCCCCAGGATGTCGCCAAACTCCTTCACAAAGAAGAGGAGCAGGCCACCGAGGCTCCCCGTCTGAAGATCAACTTCAAGAAGGGGGATCGCGTGAAGATCAACGAGGGCACGTTTGAGAATTTCGAGGGCGAGGTCGAGCAGATCGACGAGGCGAACGGTCGGGTGACCGTCATGCTGAGCATCTTCGGTCGCTCAACCCCCGTCGACATCGAGTATTGGCAAATCGAGTCGGTCTGAGGACCGCGGCGCACACCCAGCGAGGAATGAATTCATGGCGAAGCAAGTTGTAGGTCAGGCAAAGTTTCAGGTTCCTGGTGGCCAGGCGACCCCGGCCCCTCCGGTCGGCACGTCGCTCGGCCGATTCGGTATCAACCTCGGCCAGTTCGTCCAGCAATTCAACGACAAGACCCGTGAGGCTGCCGGAATGCCGATCCCGGTCGTTGTCACGGTGTACAACGATCGGTCCTTTGAATTCATCACCAAGAGCCCCCCGGCGGCGGCCCTGCTCAAGAAGGCGGCCGGCTTGGCGAAGGGTTCGGGCGTTCCCAACAAAGACAAGGTCGGCAAGGTGACCACCGCTCAGGTGGACGAAATCGTGCGGCTCAAGGGCGCGGATCTCAACGCCCGAGACAACGATCACGCCCGGCGGATGGTCGAAGGCACCGCCCGCAGCATGGGAATCACCGTCGAAGGCTGATCGCCGTCCCGATCCGTACCGGCTTCTGAACCGTTTCCGTCGTTCGTCAACCATCGTTTTCTCATCCCTGTTCCCTCGAGTTTCCTTCATGTCTGTCGTCGCCAAGACCAAGCGGATGCGAGCCGCCCAGGCCGTGCTCCCTAAGACCGATGCTCCGCTCCCGCTTGTGGACGCGGTCGAACTCCTGAAGAAGTTTCCCGCACCCAAGTTCGATCAGACGATCGAAATCCACATGCGTTTGGGGATCGACCCCAAGCAGGCGGACCAGATCATCCGCGGTTCGATTGTTCTGCCCCACGGGATCGGCAAGTCGAAGCGGGTGGTCGTGTTCGCCAAAGGCAACTTGGCTGAAGACGCCCGCGCTGCCGGCGCGGAAGAGGTCGGGGCCGACGACCTTGCCAAGAAGATCAAGGAAGGCTGGACAGACTTCGATGTCTGCATCGCCGCTCCCGACATGATGGGGCTCGTGGGGCCTCTCGGAAAGGTGCTCGGGCCTCGCGGACTGATGCCGAGTCCCCGCGCCGGCACTGTCACGGCCGAGATCAAGAAGACCGTCAGCGAATACAAGGCGGGTAAGGTCGAATTTCGTAACGATCCGACCGGCATCGTGCATGCCGTGGTTGGAAAGGCGAGCTTCGATTCGGCCAAACTAGCCGATAACGTCAAGGCGTTCGTGGATCACATCGTGGGCATGCAGCCCTCGAGCGTCCGTGGCCAATACGTCAAAAGCGTCGCGATCTGCGGAACGATGACACCGGGCGTGATGGTCGCCGTCTGACCAAAAACGTCGCCCCCGAAGTCGCTTCCAGCGGATGTACGCTGCACAGTCACAGTCCCACACCTACTTTTAAGTCACCTTCCCAGGATTTCATTCGAGGATTCAACTTGCCATGAGCAAAGTCATCAAGGACATGCTGGTCGCCGATCTCAAGCGCCGGCTGCAGGGCGTGGGCGATGTGATTGTCGTTAGTCTCGGCACCCTCGATGCTCAGAAGACGACGGCCTTGCGTCAGACACTCCGGAAGAAGCGGATCGAACTCCAACTCGTCAAAAACAGCCTGGCACGCCGCGCGATGATCGGCACGCCGCTCGAGCCGGCCATGAGCGATGCGGCTGGCATGCTGGCTATCGCGTGGGGTGGCGAGGACGTCGTGGACCTCGCGAAGGAGCTGGACCGCCTCCAGGGAGTAAAGGACTTCGCTGGGTTCGAATGCCGCGGCGGCGCGCTCGACGGGGCCCGACTCGGTGCGGACGACGTCAAGCAGGTCGCCAAGTGGCCGACCCGTGGCGAACAACTGTCGCTGTTGTCTGGCCAAATCAGCTCGCTCGGGTCTCTGCTCTCGGGGCAGATCACCTCGGTCGGTGGTGTGCTTGCCGGCCAGGTTGCGTCGCGGGCCGAAGACCTGGAAAAGGCCGGAGGTGCCGAAGCTCTCGCGACCTGAGCTCTGGAAAACAGATTTTCCCGGGAGGGTCTTCACCCGGGAAAAATTCATGGTATCACAGGGGGCTCGGCGGTGCGGGCAGGCTCGAAGCCCCCGCCCGAATACAAGCCCGAACATTTGATCACTACTCTGCGGCGGCCACCCGTGGTCTCGTCGCGCACTTGAAGGGAAAGGACCTGGAGCGATGGCAACGGCTGAAGCAACTCGTGAATTCTCCGCGGACACGAAGGAGTTGGGCGACAAGATCGTCGGTCTGACACTCAAGGCCGCCAAGGAACTCTCGGACTATCTCGACGAAGTGCATGGAATCAAGCCTGCGGCGGGCGGCGCTGTGATGATGGCCGCACCTGCCGGTGGTGCTGGTGCCGGGGGCGGCGGTGAAGCTCCGGCCGAGAAGACCGAGTTCGACGTGGTTCTCGAGAACTTCGGCGACAACAAGATCGGCGTGATCAAGGTCGTGCGTGCCGCGACCGGCTTGGGCTTGAAGGAAGCCAAGGACCTGGTCGAGGGCTGCCCGGCCAAGGTGAAGGAAGGCATTTCCAAGGCCGACGCCGAGAAGCTTGCCAAGGAACTGGAAGAGGCCAAGGCGAAGGTCTCGATCAAGTAAAAGTTCGCATAAAACCCCATTCTCCGCCGGCGCGTTGGCGTGCCGGCGGAGAAATGGTATAGTTTTTGCTGTGAGCTTTTTGATGCTTGACCTGCCTGTCCTGGTTCGTTGTTGGCTGGGTGCTTGCTTCAGCCCCGTTTGTTGGCCATTGGTTGGGTTTCGGGGTATCCCCTTGCTCCGAATTGCTGTCGGGCCGTGCCGCCGAGTCCCGCGGAATCGATTTTGTCGCTACGCGGCCTGACGCAGTCTCTCTCTCCGAGGAGTCGTTTTCTCTATGGCAACCCGCGCCGTTCGCCGTCTCCAGCCCACCGAGGTCCGTCAGTTCGGCAGTCGCCGCGTCAGTCAGCCCATTCCCGATCTCACGGAAATCCAGACCCGTTTTTTTGACGCGTTCCTCCAGTACGACGTGCCGCCGTCGAAGCGGAAGGATCAGGGGATCGAGGGTGTGCTCCGGGAGATCTTCCCGATCGAGAGCTACGACAAGACGGTCAAGCTCGAGTATCTGAGATACGAACTGGGGAAGCCGCGGTATGACCCCGATGAATGCCGTCAGCTTCGGCTGACCTACGGTCGTCCCCTGCGGGTTTGGCTGCGGCTCACCCGGGAGCAGCCGATCGAGGAAGAGGTGTATCTCGGCGACGTGCCGATCATGCTCGGTGGTGGCGAGTTCATCATCAACGGTGCTGAACGCGTCGTTGTAAGTCAGTTGCATCGGTCGCCAGGCATTGATTTCGTGGCCGATACCGAGTCGGCCGACCGCAAGACCCACAACTGCCGAATCATTCCGGAGCGGGGTAGCTGGATCGAGCTGAACGTGTCGAAGAAGGACACGCTCCAGGTCCGGATTGACCAGAGCGGGAAGTTTTCGGCCCTCACGTTGCTTCGGGCAATGGATCCGAAGTACACGCGTGATACGGAGATCCTCAAGCTCTTCTACAAGACGACCAAGGAAAAGGTCGCCGGCGCCCGAAGTGTCGCCAAACTTGTGGGCAAGATCGCGGTTGACGACATCGTCTATCCGAAGTCGAGCGAGCGAGCGGGCGAGATCATCGTCGATGCGGGCGGGACGATCACCCAGGATCAGGCTGAATTGATCTGCACGTCTGGCCTTCCTGGCGTGGAGGTGATGGAGGAGCAGAAAGTGCCCCTCATCATGAACAGCCTGCGGGAAGACGCCGACGAGTCGAAGCGTAGGACGGGCGTAGCGCCGAGTCATGAGGATGCCCTGGTCCGGATCTATCAGAGACTGAGGCCGGGCAACCCGCCGGCCCTGGACAAGGCCCGCGTGTTGTTCGACGAGAAGTTCCGCGACCCCAACCGCTATCGGCTTGGTCGCGTGGGTCGATTCCGAATCAATCGGAAACTCGGCCTCGACGTGCCGGAAACCGAGATGACCTTGCGGGCGGAAGACTTGATCGCCGCCATTCGCTACATGCTGAGTCTCAGCGAGGGGGAGGGCGAGGTCGAGGTCGATGACATTGACCACCTCGGGAATCGGCGTCTGCGGACGATTGACGAACTCGCAAGCGACGAGTTGCGGAAGGGCTTTCTCAAGCTCCGACGGACCGTGCAGGAACGGATGAGTCTCAAGGATGCGGCCGAGATGTCGCCGCGGACCCTTATCAACCCCAAGAGCATCTCGGCGGCCATCGAGTATTTCTTCGGTCGCGGAGAACTCTCGCAGGTGGTGGACCAGACGAATCCGCTCTCCATGCTCACGCATGAGCGGCGGCTTTCCGCGCTCGGCCCCGGTGGTCTCAATCGGAAGCGGGCGGGCTTCGAAGTTCGAGACGTGCACATCTCCCACTACGGGCGGATCTGCCCGATCGAGACGCCGGAAGGCACGAACATCGGCCTGATCTCGAGTCTCGCCATCTATTCGGGCGTGGATTCCTATGGTTTCCTCGTGACGCCGTATCGCAAGGTTTCCAAGAGCAAGTTGACCGATGACGTCGTCTGGTTGCGGGCCGACGAGGAGCATGAGGCACACCTGGCTCCTGCCGATGCCCTGGTCGAGAACGGGCGGATTGTCGGCGACACCATCATCGCCCGTTATCGCGGCGACTTCGTCCTCGTTCCGGCGGATGAGATCGAGTACATCGACGTCGCGCCGAGTCAGATGGTGGGCGTTTCGGCCGGCTTGATTCCCTTCCTTGAGCACGACGATGCCAACCGGGCGTTGATGGGATCAAACATGCAACGGCAGGCCGTTCCGCTCCTCGTGACCGAGCCGCCGATCGTGGCGACCGGCATGGAGCGCGACGTGGCCGCCAACTCCGGACTGCTCGTCCGGGCTGCCCGCAAGGGAACCGTCAGCTACGTGGATGCCGAGACGATTGAGGTCACTCCGGCTGGCGGCGCCGTCGGCGTCGACACCTATCCGTTGCGGAAGTACGTCGGCCTCAACGAACGCACCTGCCAAAATCAAAAGCCGATCATCGCGCTCGGCCAAAAGGTCGAAAAGGGCGAGGTGCTCGCCGATGGGGCTGCTACGTACAAGGGCGAGTTGGCCTTGGGCCGAAATGTGTTGGTCGGCTTCATGGCCTGGGATGGCTTCAACTTCGAAGACGCGATCATCATTAGCGAAGAGTTGGTGGAGGACGACGTCTACACCTCGATCCACATCGAGGAGTACGACATCGAGATTCGTGACACCAAGTTGGGCCGTGAGGAATTCACTCGCGACATTCCCAACGTCGGTGAGCGGGCGCTGCACAACCTCGACGAGGGTGGCATCGTCCGGATCGGGACGTACGTCCGCCCCGGCGACATTCTCGTTGGCAAGGTCTCGCCCAAGAGCAAGACGGAACTGACTCCCGAAGAAAAGCTGCTCCATGCCATCTTCGGGCGGGCCGGCGAGGACGTGAAGAATGATTCGCTCGAGGTGCCGTCAGGCGTCGAGGGCATTGTGATCGCGACCGAGAAGTTTTCGCGGCAGATGAGCCTGTCGGAAGAAGAGCGTCGAGAGTTCCAGAAGCAGTTGAAGGAAGCCGAAAGCGAAGGCAATCTCCGGGTGGCGGAGGCCTTCGCGGCGATGGTGTCGGAGATCGAGAAGATCATCGGCAAACCGCTTCCAGCTGCCGATGGGAGCCCGCTTGTTCGTAACCAGGATCACAAGGTGGTGGCCGAGCGTGCGGCGGCCTTCAGGCCCGATGAGTTCGACAGTCGTTCGCCACAAAAGAAAGCCGACGTCGACAGGATCGTGAAGGCGATGTGGCCCGCCGTCGAGGAGGCGATCGACGCCAAGGAGCGGCGGCTCAACAGCATGAAGCGGGGGGACGAGCTTCGGCCCGGCGTCCTGCAGATGGTGAAGGTTTACGTCGCGGCCAAGCGGGTGATTTCGGTGGGCGACAAGATGGCCGGTCGCCACGGGAACAAGGGTGTGATCGCCAAGATTCTTCCCAAGGAAGACATGCCGTTCCTTGCCGACGGCACGCCCCTCCAGATCCTGCTCAATCCGCTGGGCGTGCCCAGCCGGATGAACGTCGGCCAGATTCTGGAGACCCACCTGGGCTGGGCCGGGAAACTGCTCGGCTTCCAGGCGATCACGCCGGTGTTCGACGGGGCGAGCGAAGACGACATCAATAAGGTGCTCGACGACGCCGGACTCCCGCGGCATGGCAAGGCCCAGTTGCACGACGGCCGCACGGGCGAGCGGTTGGAGCAGGAGACGACCGTCGGCTACATCTACATGCTCAAGCTCCATCACCTCGTGGATGACAAGGTGCATGCCCGCTCGACCGGCCCCTACTCCCTGATCACTCAGCAACCGCTGGGTGGGAAGGCCCGGTTTGGCGGACAGCGGTTCGGGGAGATGGAAGTCTGGGCTCTGGAGGCGTACGGGGCGGCGTACATCCTGCAGGAGTTGCTCACCGTGAAGAGCGACGACGTTGAAGGGCGGACCAAGATCTACGAGAGCATGGTCAAGGGCGAAAACACGCTCGAGGCGGGCACCCCGGCGAGTTTTGATGTGTTGACCAACGAGATCCGTGGCCTGGCCCTCAACATGCAGTTGGAGAAGAGACGGATTTGACGTTGGTGTCGGCGCGGTCTGAGCCTGTGTGGGCTCGGGCCGCCAGGGGAGCCTTCGGGCGTCAAGCCGCCGGCGTGACGGCGGATGGTGGATCGAGAAAGACAACAGCCGGATTTACGAGGAGAGTCACCAGTGAGCATCGGTGAAGCCACCTACGATCGCGTCAACGATTATTCGGCCGTCAAGATCAGTCTGGCGCGGCCGCACGACATCCGCAGTTGGTCGTTCGGTGAGGTCAAGAAGCCCGAAACCATCAACTACCGCACGTTCCGGCCTGAGAAGGACGGTCTCATGTGCGAGAAGATCTTCGGCCCAGAGAAGGACTGGGAATGCTCGTGCGGTAAGTACCGCGGGATGAAGTACAAGGGAATGATCTGTGACCGCTGTCAGGTGAAGGTCACCCATAGTCGGGTTCGGCGGAAGCGGATGGGGCACATCGAGCTGGCGGCTCCGGTGGTTCATATCTGGTTCTTCAAGGCGATGCCCAGTCGGTTGGGCGCGCTGCTCGATATGAAGACCTCGAGCCTGGAGAAGGTGATCTACTTCCAGGACTACGTGGTTCTCGATCCGAAGGATACGCCGCTCAAGAGGCAGCAACTGCTGACTGAAGAGGAGTTTCGGGAGGCGCGGGCCACCTACGGCGAAGGCGCATTCGATGCCGAGATGGGTGCCGAGGCCGTCCGCAAGCTCCTCCTCGGACTCGATCTCGTCACGCTTTCGAAGGAACTTCGAGAGGAACTCTCGACGACCAATTCAAAGCAGAAGAAGAAGGATCTAGTCAATCGACTCAAGATCGTCGAGGCCATCCGCGACAGCGAAAACAAGCCCGAGTGGATGGTGCTCGACGTGATTCCGGTGATCCCGCCGGATCTCCGACCGCTCGTGATGCTCGACAGCGGCAATTTCGCCACCAGCGACCTCAACGACCTGTATCGCCGGATCATCAATCGCAACAACCGCCTCAAGAAGCTCGTCGATCTCAACGCGCCTGAGGTGATCATCCGCAACGAGAAGCGGATGCTGCAGCAGTCTGTCGACGCGCTCTTCGACAATAACCGGTGCAAGCGGCCTGTGCTTGCGTCGAGCAACCGTCCGCTCAAGAGCTTGACGGACATGATCAAGGGCAAGCAGGGTCGGTTCCGCGAAAACCTCCTGGGGAAGCGGGTCGATTACTCCGCTCGCTCCGTGATCGTGGTCGGGCCGACGCTTCGGCTGCACCAATGCGGCCTGCCGAAGAAGATCGCACTCGAGCTCTATCAGCCGTTCATCATCCGGCGGCTCAAGGAGCTCGGCCATGCCGACACGATCAAGAGCGCCAAGAAGATGCTCGAGCGAAAGGACGCCGAGGTCTGGGATATTCTCGAAGAGGTGATCCGCAATCACCCTGTGCTGCTCAATCGCGCTCCGACCCTCCACCGCATGGGTATTCAGGCCTTCGAGCCGGTGCTGGTCGAGGGCAATGCCATCAAGCTTCACCCGCTCGTCTGCAAGGGCTTCAACGCCGACTTCGACGGCGACCAGATGGCCGTGCACTTGCCGCTTTCGATCGAGGCGCAGGTCGAGGCGCATACGCTGATGCTGTCGACCAACAACATCTTCAGCCCCGCCAACGGCAATCCGATCATCTCGCCGTCGCAGGACGTCGTGATGGGCTGCTATTACCTCACGATGGCGCTGCCGGGCCGCAAGGGCGAGGGGATGCTCTTCAAGGATTTCGCCGAGGTGGAACTGGCGCACGGTCTGGGCAAGGTCGACACGCACGCCAAGATCAAGGTCCGGCTGCCGGCAACCCGCCGGCTCAAGACCGACGCGGAAGCTCAAGCGAAGCCAGGCGCCGTGATCGAGACCACGGCTGGCCGTGTGCTTTTCAATTTGATCCTCCCCGAGCCGATGCTCTTCTACAACATCCCGATGAAATCGGGTGAATTGGCCAGGGTGATCTCTGATTGCTATCAGACTCTGGGCCGGCGGAGCACCATCGATCTGCTCGACGACATGAACCGCGTCGGCTTCAGTTGGAGCACAAAGAGCGGCTTGTCCTTCGCCACCGACGATCTGATCACGCCGATGAACAAGACGCGGATCATTGCGGATGCCGAGAAGGAAGTGATGAAGATCCTCAAGCGGTATCAGAAGGGCGTAATCACCGACGGTGAGCGATACAACTCGGTGCTCGATGCGTGGACGCACGCCCGTGAGCAGATCACGAAAGAGATGATGGCCGAGTTGGAGCAGGACACAGATGCGAAGGAGAACCGGCGAAGCGGCTATGTCAATCCGATCCAACTGATGGCTCAGTCCGGTGCCCGAGGTGGCGTCGAGCAGATTCGGCAGTTGGCGGGGATGCGAGGCCTGATGGCGAAGCCGTCGGGGAAGATCATCGAAACGCCTATCAAGGCGAATTTCCGCGAGGGGCTGACAGTGCTCGAGTATTTCAGCTCGACGCACGGTGCCCGAAAGGGTCTGGCCGATACGGCATTGAAGACGGCCGACTCGGGGTATCTGACCCGCAAGTTGGCCGACGTGGCGCAGAACGTCGTCGTCACCATGCACGACTGTGGCACTACGCAAGGGATCACGAAGACGGTGATCTACCGGGGCGAGAAGGTCGACGTGAGCCTGGCGGATAGCATCCGTGGCCGCGTCAGTCGCTCGAACATCGTCAATCCGAAGACGAACGAGGTGATCGTTCACGAGGATGCGTTGATCGATCGCACCGTGGCCGGCCAGATCGAGGAACTCGGTCTGGAGAAGATTCAGGTCCGGAGTCCGCTCACGTGCGAGGCGCCGCTCGGGGTCTGCCGGCTCTGCTACGGCATGGATCTCTCCACGGGATCGCTCGTTGAGGAAGGCATGGCCGTGGGGATCATCGCCGCCCAGAGCATCGGCGAACCCGGCACGCAGCTTACGATGCGCACGTTCCACATCGGTGGTGTCGGCCAGAGAGCGATCGAGGAAAGCGAGTACAAGTCCAAGCGGGCTGGCACGGTGAAATTCACCCGCTTGCGGACTGTGCAGAACGAACAGGGCGAGTCGATCGTCCTCGCTCGAAACTGCGAAATCGCCATCGTGGACGCCAAGGGACATGAACTCGAAAAGTTCGAGATCCCGGCAGGGGCGATCCTCAAGGTTGTGGAGGACCAAGAGGTCAAGCCCGGCGCGGTGCTTGTGCAGTGGGATCCCCACTCGATCCCAATCCTTGCCGAAGTCGCCGGCAAGGTGCGTTACGAGGACGTGGTCGAGGGTGAGACGCTCCGCCTCGAGAAGGATCCGAGCGGTCACTTGCGGCGCATGGTGATGGAGCACAAGGGTGTCTATCACCCGCAGATCGTGATCGAGGACGAGAGCGGCCAGATTCAGGAATTTTATTACCTGCCCGAGAAGGCCTACATCGAGGTCTCGCCGGGCGAGGTGGTGAAGGCCGGTCACGTCCTTGCGAAGACGCCCCGCGAAGCGAGCGGCACGCAGGACATCACGGGCGGTCTGCCGCGGGTTACGGAGATCTTCGAGGCTCGGAAGCCCAAGGATCCGGCCATCATGGCGGAGAGCGACGGCAAGGTGGAAATCAGCAAGGAGAAGCGTCGCGGCAAGCGATCGATCATCGTTCGTAACGAGAGTGGGATCGAGCACGAGCATCTCGTGACGCACGGCAAGCATCTCCGTGTTCATCCCGGTGACTATGTCCGGGCCGGAGAGGCGCTCGTAGACGGCCCGCTCGTGCCGCACGACATCCTGCGGATTTCTGGCGAGGAGGCGGTGCAGCAGTATCTCGTTCGTGAAATCCAAAACGTCTACCGCAGCCAACGGGTGGATATCGACGACAAGCACATCGAGATCATCGTGTCCCAGATGCTGCGGAAGGTGAAGATCGAGACGGTGGGCGACACCACGCTGCTGCCGGGGAGCGTGCTCGATAAGTTCGAGTTCCGGCAGGCCAACGAACGCCTCGGCGACTGCCTGCGGATCACTGAGAAGGGTGACAGTGAGTTTGGCGAGGGCAGCATCGTGCCCAAGGACGTATTCAATCAGACAAATTCACAGATCGAGGTTCTCGGTGGCTCCCCGGCCCGGGGCACGTCCCCCAAGGCCGCGACAGCCAGCACCCAACTGCTTGGGATCACCAAGGCGAGCGTCCAGAGTTCAAGCTTCATTTCCGCTGCCAGTTTCCAGGAGACGACGAAGGTGCTTACGGAAGCGGCTCTGGCAGGCAAGACGGACAACCTTGTGGGCCTGAAGGAGAACGTCATTCTGGGGCATCTGATTCCGGCCGGCACCGGCTTCAACACGTTCCAGTCGGCTGAGGTTCGAGTGCGGCCTGAGGCACTCGATGCCCTCAGGCTCGATCGCGAGAATCTGCTGACCCGGCAGTTTCCCCTCCTCGAGGCTGCCGCGG
This sequence comes from Candidatus Kuenenia stuttgartensis, assembly GCA_945891385.1. Lineage (GTDB taxonomy): Bacteria > Planctomycetota > Planctomycetia > Pirellulales > UBA1268 > QWPN01. Next base: position 73,985 of record CAMDDJ010000004.1, read on the forward strand.
AGGGCGAAGCCGCCGAGGCCAGTGGAGAAGGGTCGACCAGCGTCGCTACCCTGGACGAGCCCGGTCCAGCGTCCTGAGGTTTCGGCTGCGGTCCATCGCGTCCGCGGTTCGTCCCGGCCCGGTTCGCCCCGGCGCGGGTCGGCCACGAGTGGCTTTGCGCCTCCCGGCAGCGTAGAGTGACCGCTCGGGGCGGGCTGTATGCCGCCGGAAGCGTTCGGAAGAACGGCCCGATGGGGGTGAGACGACGATGGTGCCGACGACGGAGTGGGTGGTGACCGATCGCGGCCGCCTTCCGGTCGCCAAGGTTGCTGCTCGGCAGTTGCGGACTCGTCTCACCGGCGTTTGGACCATGCTGGAAGCCGCCTGCCGAGAACGGCATGAACCCAAGCGGCTGCACGAGCTTCGGGTCGCGTCCCGACGGACGCTCGCGGCCCTCGAGGGTTTCGGGGAGTTGGTCCCACCCAGGCAGGCTCGGTGGTTTTCCAAGCAACTCCGGCGAATCCGCCGGACGGCCGGCGAGACGAGAGACCTCGACGTGCTGTTGGATCGGCTCACCAAGGAACCACAACCGAAGGGCGGCCCGCAGGATTGGCAACGGCTGCTGATCCGGCTGGCCCGACATCGCGACCAGTCGCGACGGCCCTTGAAGAAGTTACGGGGAAAGCTCAGGTCTGCCGAGTGGGTGTCGCGGGTCGAGAAACTCGGAAAGCGGGTGGCAGCGGCAGAAGCCGATGAGTCGCTGGCTGCATTTGCCCGCCGTGGCCTCCCCTCGGTGCTGCACCGATTTTTCTCGCAGGCCGACCGCAGGCTGAAGGATCCCGAAGAGATGCACCAACTGCGGATCGCGGGCAAGAAACTCCGGTACATGTTGGAGGTGTTGGCTCCGGGGCTCTCGCAGGCTGCTCGCGCCAAGGGGCTGGTGGTCCTCGAGGAGATGCAGGAGTCGCTCGGATCCTTCGTCGATCACGCGGGGGCCGCTGAACGATTTCGTCGGTGGGCTCGGAAGGCGGACCCTCGGCGCACCCGTCGCTTGCTGATCGGCCTCGCGGAGCGGGAGGAAGACCTGGCGAACTCGGCCCGCAGGCGGTTTGCCCGCTGGTGGACGGTGACCCGGCGGCGGAAACTCAGCAAAAGTTTTCTGACGTCCTCGCGGAGGAGGAGAGCGTGATCCACAAGCCGTGGACATCGTGTGCCGCTGTGATCCAGGCGACCGGCCTGGTCGTGGGGCTTGCCGCGGCCGCCTCGGCGGAACAAGCGATCCAGCCAGGATTCGCGGTGACCGTCGCAGGCGCCCCCCAGCCCCCCGGCGAGATTCCGAGCGGAATGGCCTGGATTCCAGGCGGTGAATTTTCGATGGGCTGCGCCGACCCGCGGGGTATGCCCCATGGGGGAACCGATCCGATGCAGGACGCCCGGCCGATTCATCGGGTCCGACTTCCCGGATTCTGGATGGACGCGACGGAGGTTACGAATCGCCAGTTCGCCGCGTTCGTGTCCGCAACCGGCTATGTCACGGTCGCCGAGCGAACGCCAAAAGCCGAGGATTTTCCCGGAGCCCCGCCCGAGAGTCTCGTCGCTGGATCGATCGTATTCACACCGCCCGCCGAGAACGTGCCGCTCCGCGACGGCACCGGTACGGCCCATCTCCGGTGGTGGGCCTACGTGCCCGGGGCCGACTGGCGGCACCCTACCGGGCCCGCGAGTTCGATCGAAGGTCGCGACGAGGACCCGGTCGTCCATATCGCCTTCGAGGATGCGACCGCCTACGCCGTTTGGGCCGGCAAGCGGCTGCCGACCGAGGCTGAATGGGAATGTGCCGCCCGCGGCAACGCGGCTGGTCAGCCCTATCCCTGGGGCGGTGAGTTTCGACCGGGGGGCACTTGGATGGCCAACACCTGGCAGGGGCGATTCCCGCTCGAGGACACGGCCGCAGACGGGTGTGCCGGAATCGCCCCCGTGAAGACGTATCCGGCGAACGAATTTGGTCTGTTCGACATGTCGGGCAACGTCTGGGAGTGGTGCACCGATTGGTATCGCCCCGACACCTACGCCCGTGACCATCGTCAGGGGATCGTCGAAGATCCCCGCGGTCCCGAACGGAGCTTCGATCCCCAGGAGCCCGGCCAGTCCAAGCGAGTCCAGCGAGGTGGATCCTTTCTCTGCAGCGAACAGTATTGTGCTCGCTACATCGTGGGCACTCGGGGAAAGGGCGAGGTCTCGAGCAGCACCAACCACATCGGCTTCCGCTGCGTCAAAGACGCCGCGCCGTGAGGGGGCTGAGGCAGTGTCCGTCGTCGGGTCGGGATTGCCCGTGCCTTGTCGCCGGACGCTCGCTCCGCCCATCCTGGGCTCCGCCCGCTCCGAGATAACCTTGGTTCGCCATCCATGGCTTCGCGGGTTATCGAGGCCAACTCTCGAGGCACGGGCAGCCCCGACTTGGTGACCTGGATGAGGAGGCTGGGATCAGGTGTCGTTTCTCAGCTACGGTTCCGCAGCTTTTTGAGATCGGCGAGGCTGCGGGTATTGGCGACGTCGCCGGCCTCGAGGCCCGCGCGGCGGGCTTGGAGAATGCCGCATCGCATCACGTCGAGGCCCTTTGTCGAGTGGGCATCGGTGGAGATCACGAGCTTAACGCCGGCAGCCTTGGCGGCCGCAGCGTGGCGATCGTCGAGGTCGAGCCGCCAAGGATTGGCGTTGATCTCCAGAAATGTGCCAGTGCGGGCCGCGGCCTCGATCACCGCCTCGATATCGACGTCGTACGCGGGCCGGCGGTTGATCAGCCGGCCGGTCGGATGCCCGATCACCGCGACGTGTGGATTCTCGATCGCCTCGAGGATCCTGGCGGTGATCCGGTCGCGGGGCTGGTTCTGGCCGTAGTGGAGGCTGGCCACGACCCAGTCTGCGCGGGAAAGAATGGTGTCGGGCAGGTCGAGACCGCCCTTCTCAAGCATGTCCACCTCGATCCCCTTGAGAACGACGATCTGCGGCGGCCCATCGTCGGCAAGCGCGGCATTGAGGCGGTCGATTTCATCCCATTGCTTGAGCAACCGGCGTTCGTCGAGTCCTCGCGCCATCGTGACGCGCTGGCCATGGTCGGTGATCGCCACGTAGGCGAGACCTCGGTCGATCGCGGCCCGCACCATGTCCGCCAGCGTGTCCTCGCCATCGGTGGCGGTGGTGTGCATGTGGAGATCGCCGCGAATATCGGCTAGGGTGATCAATTCTGGCAGTCGGCCTTGCTCCGCGAGAAGGAACTCGTCGCGGCCCTCGCGAAGCTCGGGCGGAATCCAGGGGAGTCCAACCGCCGCGTAGACATCGGCCTCCTCGCTGCCCCCAAGGGATGGGCCGGCGGCGGCTCCTTCGGCCGTCACGGCGTAGACACCGTACTCGTTGATCGAGAGGCCCTGATCGCGGGCACGGCCGCGGAGTCGGACGTTGTGTTCCTTCGAACCCGTGAAGTACTGGAGCGCGGCCCCAAACGACTCGCCTGGCACCACCCGCAGGTCGACCTGCACTCCCCGCGGTCCGCGAATGCTCGTCTTCGTCTCACCCCGGAGCAGGACGTCGGCCGTTTCGGACCAGGCCACGAGCCGGTCCATCACGGCCGCAGGATCTCCGCTCTCCACCAGGAGATCGAGGTCGCCGACGGTCTCCCGACCCCGTCGGAGGCTGCCGGCCGACTCGATTCGGCGGACGGCTGGCGAGGCGGCCAGCCAGGCCATGAGTTGCGAGGCAATCGCATCGGCCTCGTTCCAGAGCAGTCGGGCCCGATCTGGGTCACGGGCGAAGGCGAGGTTTTCCAGGATCGCGGCTTCGGTCTTGGGTCCGAAACCCTTGATGTCGCGAACCTTGCCTGCCCGGCAGGCCGCCTCGAGCGCGGCGAGCGAATCAATCCCGAGGGCGTCGACCAAGCTTTTGACCTTCTTGGGGCCGAGTCCTGGCACCCTCATCAGGTCGAAGACCACCGCGGGGACTTCTCGCTCAAGCTCCTCGACGAGTGGGAGCCGGCCGGTGTCGAGCAGTTGGCCGATCTTGGCGGCGAGGTCGGCCCCCACGCCATCGAGGTCGGTGAGTGACCGCTCAGGATCGGTACGAACCTTGTCGAGCGACTCGACGAGGCCGGCGATGGTGCGGGCAGCAGTCCGGTAGGCCCGCACCCGGAATACATTGTCGCCGCGGTATTCCAGGAGATCGGCGACGTGCTCGAACGCGGTGGCAATGTCGGCGTTGGTCACGCGTCGCTCCCGGGGTGGGTCGGGTTCCTCCCGGCTCCCGCGGGAAGCCGGCTCATCGTTGGCCGCGCCAGGCCGGCAGGGCTGCTGTCGGATATTGAACCGCACGTGGAGCAGGCAGGGAAGGCTGCCAGGACGTGGTGTGACTGGTCGGGGCGAGCAGACGCGGAAAGGCGCCGGTGGCGGCTCCAGGGCCTGTGCCCGGCAGTGTGGGCATGCCGCCACGGCCCGCCTCGTCCTGGCCTGCCGCGGGATGCGGGGTGCCGGGTCCCGGATTCGTCCCGTTCGTCCCCGGCGTTGCGGTTCCGAGCCCCAGCGGCTGTCCGTTGGAGCCGGCTGGTCCGGACGGCTGGACTGACCGCGGCATCTCCGGAATCGGCTTGAGCGACGGAGCGGGGGAGAATGCGGGAGGCTGCGTCGGCTGGAGTTGTGTTGGCTGTTGTGCTGACGAAGCGGTTACGCCGGACTGCGGTACGATCGTCGCCGTCGGCGCGGGCTGCGAATACTGGTAGGTCGTGGCCGGCGGCATGGATGCCGGCGGGAGGGCCGGGGCAGCCACGCCGGGAAGCGGTTGCCGCGACACGTCTGCGCCGGCTGCACCCCAGGCCTGCGGCGTCGTCTGCACGGCGGAAAACGGGCTGGCCGCAGGGGCCATGGCCGGGGGTGGCACCGGCGAAGCTCCGGGGTAACCCTGCGGAGCGTAGCCAGGTTGCATCTGCACATACTTTGTGGTGGTGACCGCCCGATACTGGGTTACCGGCACGCTGACTGGTTGCTGGACATACTGCGTGACCGGCTCCATGCATTCCATCGCGCACCCCGTGCAGGGATCGATCTCGCAGGAGGGCTTGTAGGTGGTGACTGGTACGCACTTGTATTCGGTACGGTAGGTCGTTTCGGGTACGTAGCTCGTTTGCTGGACGGGTACCATGACCGGTGGAGGCGGGGCTGGCACTGCGACCGGTGCGATGGGGGCAACGATGGGTGCTGCAACCGGGGCGACCGGGGCGACGGCATAGACAGGCGGCTTCTTGCAGCCCGCCAAGCACCCGGAGAACAGGCCATCCAGGCAGCACTGGGCTTCGGCAGACCGCATATCGGCCAGACAGCAGCATCCGGCTGTCAGCAGTCCAAGAGCCATCCGACGCACGTTCATCTCGGTCTCCTCGTTGATCCGATGTGCCGTCCGGAAAGCCACGTCCAGCTCGGAAGGGATCACGCAACCCTAGGTCGCCCCGCGGGGTTCGGGCGGCAAAAAACCACTACGCCGGATCATGAATTCGCCGGCGTTGCGTCGTACGACCGGCAGGCGCGTCAGAATCGTTACGGCTGGCGGGCGCGATACTCGAATCGGTCGTAGAGGTCCGAGAGCGACTCGCGGAGATTGCCACCGTGGCGAGCGTAGGTCTCCGTGATATCGGCCGGTCCGATCAGGCCACCGTGATCGGGCAGTGCGGCCACGATCGCTTCGAGGAGCGGCAGTGAGGCCATCGTCATCACCGTCATGCCAACGCCGGCCGACCGATGGCTCGTCACCACCAGGCGACAGCCGATCAGCCGAGCCAGGAGTCGCACGCCGGCCCGGCCCGCCCAGCCGAGGCCGTCCCAGCCATCGAGGCACACAGTCGAGCCTCGCCGGGCCTTTCCGACTCGCCAGAGACACGCCCAGAGGTCTCGGCCACTCCGGACCTGAATGAGTCCAGCGAGCCGGCGGTCGGCTGCCAGTTCCGCAGCAATAGCCACCAGAAGTGTCGACTTCCCTGTTCCGTGCGGACCGACGATCGTCGCGCTGCCTCCAGCAGCCCCGATCGAGGCGACCAGGGCTGGCAGATCACGCCGCTCGGCAGCAGCCGTCAGGGGTCGAATTCTGCCCGGCTGGACATGACGGGTGGCGAAGGGATTGGCGATGTGGTGTGGAAGCGGGGCCGCGGTGGGCGGAGCGACGGTGTTCATGAAACCTTCCCCGAGATCGCAGCAGGAATCCTGCCCAGATCGAAGACATGCTCCGAGACGAAATCCCGTCCGCTTGCGAAAAACAGCCGAATACGGACGCACCAACGGATCTTTACGATGAGTCCTTCGTACGACAGGGGACTGCGGGGCAAGCCCACGGCGAAGCGGCCCTCCGGGGCCGCACCAGAGACCGCAGCGCGATCGGTCAATCGCTCGAAAAAATGGATTTCCAGATCCTCTTCTCCCTTACCCTCCGTGTACCAGAGAACCGAACGTTCGATGGCCCGTAGGCTACTGCCCGGAGGAAGCGAGATCTGGTAGCGGATGTCGATCGGTTCGAGCGTCTCGTAGATGCGGTCGGCCTTACAGAAAAATACCGTCACGACGGGGAGCCCCCGGCTTGGCTCGCCAGCGGTCATGGGGTGGCCTCCTGGTCGGACGGTCCGAGCCGCGGGGCCGCGGGGTAGATCAGCACCGGAAATGAGCGGATGAAGGTTGGCCAGTGGGCGGGGCGACCGCGGATCACCACTCGCCATGTCAGGCTATTGTGCTCGGAGTTGAAGGAGTGCATGGCAGTGGCTGGAACCTGGAATTCCCCGCGTCCTTCGAAACGCGTCCCCGGAGCCAACTGAACATCCTGCCACGAATTGAGTGATGTCCGCCAGACCACGACTCGCTCGGTGCGGGTATCGGTACCCTGGCGAAACGTCGCCTGCTCTTCGAGTTCGACGGCCATCTCGAGGCTCGTGAACACCCCAGCACCTCCCTGGCCAAGGAGCACCTCGTATCGGCCGCCCGGAAGGAGCGGGTGATCCGAGATCTCGACCTGCGTGGTGCCGACAGCGGTGGCGAGTATCAGCGCCCGGATGAAGACCACGATCCCGGCGACACCGACAGCGAGGAACGGCACCAGAATCGCGAGGAGCAGCCAGTCAATCCGTCCCCCCAGGAGATCGAAGCCGGCGTTGACGGCAAGCACGACCAGCACCGCGTTCCAGAGCAGCGCGAACAGCCCGAATCCCAATAAGGTCCAACTCTCACCGCTCTCGATCGGGAGCCGAAAAGCGAGGATCGTTCCCGGCGAATTCACCAGGTCTTCGCACGAGGGCACTCCGGGGCAGTCCTCCAGGCCCGGCTTTCTGCCGGTTGGAAGCGGTCGGTTGCCGAGGGCGGCCTGCCGCTCCTCCGACTTCCCCCACGCGGCGAACGCCCGAGCGACGCCAGATCCTCCGAAGGCGATCAAAGCCCCGGGCAGCAGCAGGGTGAGAGCCCACATCCACCAGTTGTAGCCCCGCTCCAACACGACCACGCCCGGTGCTTGCGGATCGTACCAGCAAACCAATTCACTTCCGAGTGAGATGGCAGCCAATGGCTTGGCTGCCGCGGACCGGTTCGCCGCGGGGTCGCCCCGAACCGCCCAGGCTTCCTCCGGTCCGGTCGTCGTCGGATACTGCAACCGAATGCATGGCTGCCAAGTCGACTCCGTCGAGCCGGAAACGGCCCGTCGCGCGAGCCCCTTGCCGACCACGGTCGCCCGCGCTTCGAGAAAGTGATGGTTGATCCGCCACTCAGGCACGGCCGATCCGGTCAGGAGCATCGCCGCGAACACGAGTCCGGCAGCGAGCAGGATCGAGTGGAACAGGGCATCTCCGATCGAGCCCCAGACCTCCGCTCCGGTCCGGCGATCACCCCGTTTCTTCGCGAAGAATCGCGGCAACCTCACAAGCCAGCTCCTGGCGGCACTCCGAGACCGACCGGAGCGGCGCTACGACGCCTGCGATACCGGCTGTCGCGGCGGCTCTTCCTCCACCCCGGGAGATCGGAAAAACCCGATCTTTTCCAGGGCCTTGAACACCTCCTCGAGCGTCTTCTCGCCGAAGTTCGAGATCGAGAGCAGGTCAGCCCGGGTGCAGTTCAACAGATCGTGGACCGTAAAGATGCCCCGCTCCTCCAGGCAGTTCGTAGTTCGGACGGAAAGTCCGATCTCAGCCGTGCTCATTTCGAGTTTCTCGGCCATTTCGTCTGATTGGGTCAGGTCTTTGTATGGAATTCTCGGCATGGGTTCCCTCCCGTGCGGTGTGTGAGCGAGCCGACTCCCTCTAGCCAAACGTTGCATCCGGCCACCGAGGACGACTCTGGGCGAATATACTCGAAACCAAGCCAAATCGACTACGTTGACCGGGCCAGTCAGTACTCACGCCGCCGGCCCGGCCTTCGCTCCTCAGACCGTTGGTGTGCGGAAACCTCGTGCTTTTCCCCTCCCTCGACACCCTCAACGATTCGCAGCGGGCTGCGGCGACCCACGTCGAGGGACCGCTCTTGGTGCTAGCAGGCCCAGGCAGCGGCAAGACGAGGGTGGTGACGCATCGGATTGCCCATCTGATCGCCTCTGGTGTGCGGCCGGCGTCGATCGTGGCGCTCACGTTCACCAACAAGGCGGCCGATGAGATGCGCCGCCGGGTCGGGGAACTCGTGGGGCCGCAGCCCGTCGAGATGGGAACGTTTCATCGATTCGCCGCCCGCCTCCTGCGGCGACACGCCCGACAGGTCGGGCTCACGGGTGATTATTCGATCTTCGATCCTGATGATTCAGCCGGTGTGCTCAAGCGGGCGGCGAAGAGCCTTGGGCTGTCACTCACGCACACGCCTGTCGATCGGGTGGCGGGCGTGATCTCACGCGCGAAAAACGATCTGCTCACCCCAGAGTCGTTCGAAGCCCGGTGGGGCAAACCGGTGGATGACGTGGCTCGGCGGATCTGGCCGGTCTACCAGGAAATGCTCCTCCGGGCGAACGCGGTTGATTTCGACGATCTGCTTGTGCATGTCGCGCGGCTTCTGGCCGACGATCCCGTGCTCCGCGCAACGCTCGATGACCGGTATCGATTCATCCTGGTGGATGAATACCAAGACACCAACGCGGTTCAATACGGCATCCTCCGTGGGCTCTCGCTCGATCACCCGAATCTTGCGGTGACCGGCGACCCTGACCAGGCGATTTATGGCTGGCGGGGTGCGAGCATCCGCAACATTCTGGAATTTGAGCGGGACTATCCGGCGGCCACCGTGGTTACGCTCGAGCAGAACTACCGGAGCACGGCCAATATCCTCGGCACGGCCGATCGGTTGATCGCGCACAACTCCCGTCGCAAGCCGAAGCGGCTGGTGACCGATGCGCAGCCGGGCAAGCCCGTGCGGATCGTGCTCGATGCTTCGGGCCAGGATGAAGCCGCGCGGATCGCGACCGAGATCACAGCTGATGTGACCGCCGGCCGGCGGCAGCTGCGGGACTTCGCCATCCTGTTTCGCACGGCCGCCCTGTCGCGGTCGCTGGAGATCGCCCTGCGAACGGCCGGTGTGCCGTATCAACTCGTCCGTGGGCTTGAGTTCTTTAAGCGACGTGAGATTCGTGATGTGGTGGCCTGGCTGCGGCTACTCCGCAATCCACGCGACGACGAGGCCTTTCTCCGAGTGGTCAACGTGCCGACCCGCGGTATTGGCCGGCAATCACTCGACCGACTGGCTGCCTGGGCGGATGACCAGCGGGTATGCCGGCTGGAGGCCGCGGCTGCCGCCGCCAGCATTCCGGGCTTGCCGAAGCGGGCCGCCTTGTCGCTGGCGGGATTTGCCGGCCTGCATGCAGCGATCAGCGAGACGGCCGGGCGGGAGTCGAGCGTGGCGACCCTTCTCGAAAGTGTGCTCGAGAAGACTGGCTACCGGCGAATGCTCGAGGATGAACTCGACGACGAGGAGGGGCAGGAGCGGCTGGCCAACGTCGAGGAACTCGTGACTGCTGCCCGCCAGCACGACGAGGCGTTTGCTGCCGATTCCGGCTCCTTTGCAGACGGCGGTGCCGAGGCCGACTCGCTGGGCAGTTTCCTCGAGACCACCGCGCTCGTGGCCGACGCCGACGCCTGGGATGCTGGAGCCGACCGAGTCGCCCTGATGACCTTCCATGCCGCCAAGGGGCTCGAATTTCCGGTGGTCTATCTCGTGGCGATGGAGGACGGGATCCTGCCCCACGAGCGGAGCATCGATCGGCCCGACCAACTCGAGGAGGAGCGGCGACTGGTGTTCGTGGGGATCACACGTGCTCGTGAAGAGGCTCATGCGAGTTCCGCCCGGATGCGGGATTATCGGGGAACCCGCCGGATTTCGGCGCCGAGCGTGTTTCTTGCCGAGATGACCGGAAGCGAGACGGTGGTCTGTGGCGAGGAGGCGCCGACCGCTGGTTCCCGACCCTCATTCGATCCCTTCGGTGACGCCGCCAGGGCGGCTGCCGGAGGGGGCTTCGACGAATACGCCCAAGACGTGTCTGAACAGCCCCGGCTCAAGGTGTTCCGTCCCGATGGGCTGGCCTTCGAGGGGGAGCAGTCGGACGAGTTCAAGGAGCGGCAGCCGACGGGCTCTCGGCCCGCGAAGCATGCCCCACGATTGGAGCGGGCCAGCGACCTGGCGGCGCGATTGTCCGGTGCCATGCCGGCTCGCTGCCGGTTCACCCAAGGCCAAAGGGTTCGGCATGCAGAGTATGGCGAGGGCGTCCTGACGAAGATCACGGGCGTGGGTCCGAGGTCGCTGGGCACCGTCTGCTTCGACGGCCCAGCCGGCACCCGCAAGTTCGTCCTCGGCCACGGATCGCTCGAGCCGGCCTGAAGCCCTCTGGGGCTCAACGGCTCGGGGGCGGCACACGTCGGGTCGGTGGCAAGGATGCGTCCCGATTGTTCTGCGAGCGTTCGCCGACACCGGCGGCTCAGACGCGGAGCCCACACTCAGTTGAGATGCCAGATAACCAGGCCTGGTCAGGCCTGGGCTCGCCACCAGGCCACGGTGTTGGCGAGGCCGATGTCAAACTGCTGCCGCGGCGTCCAGTTCAGCAAGTCTCGAGCACGGGAGATGTCGAGGGCCCGGCGGGGTTGGCCGTCGGGCTTGGTTGAGTCCCAAGCGATCCTGCCGGAGTAGCTGCAGGCGGCAGCGATCTTGGACACGAGGTCACGAATCGCGATCTCCTGCCCGCCACCCAGGTTGATCGGCACTGGTTCTGTCATCACCTCGGCGGCTCGCACGATTCCTTCCGCGGCATCGTCGACGTAGAGAAACTCGCGGGTCGCTGCCCCCGTACCCCAGCAGACCACCTCCTCATCCTCGGCCAGCCTGGCCTCCTCGCATTTCCGGATCAGCGCCGGGATCACGTGGCTCGAGGCGGGGTTGAAGTTGTCGCCCGGGCCGTACAGGTTCACCGGAACGACCACCGCCGATTCGAGGCCGTACTCGCGGCGGTACCCATCGAGCATCACGAACAAGGCCTTTTTAGCGACACCGTAGGGGGCGTTGGTCTCCTCCGGGTAGCCGTTCCAGACGTCGTCCTCGCGGAACGGGATCGGGGCGAACTTCGGATAGGCACAGACCGTGCCCGTGTGCACGAACTTCTCGAGTCCAGTCCGGCGGGCGTGCTCGACCAGATGCAGTCCCATCGCCATGTTTGCAAAGAAGAATCGACCGGGGTGGGCCATGTTTGCCCCGATCCCGCCTACCTCGGCCGCCAGATGAATCACGACGTCGGGTCGGGCCGTCTCGTAGAGTCGCACCACGTCGGCCTCGATCGTGAGGTCGTAGTCGCGGCGGCGAGGGACGAAGACCCGTTCGTCGGCCACGCCTCGTTCCTGTAACACACGGCATACAGCGCGTCCCAGGAACCCGGCGCCGCCGGTCACCACGATCCGCTTCGTTGTCAGGTCGGTCATCGGAACTGCCGAATGGGTCAGGCCTGGGGCAGTCCGGATGCGTGGCCAGCATCGAGCAGCACCTGCTCACGGCGGGCGAGTTCGAGGTCGGCATCCACCATCATTTCGACCAGATCATCGAAGGATACGCGGGGCTGCCAGCCGAGCTTGGCGCGGGCCTTCTCGGACGAGCCGAGCAACAGGTCGACCTCGGCCGGCCGGAAATAGCGGGGGTCGACTTCCACGAAGTCACGGTAGTCGAGGTCGAGCCGCCCGAAGGACTTTTCACAGAACTCCCGGACGGAGAACGTCTCGTCGGTGGACACCACGTAGTCGTCGGGTTCCTCCTGCTGGAGCATCAGCCACATCGCCTCAACGTAGTCGCCCGCGAAGCCCCAGTCGCGGCGGGCGTCGAGGTTGCCGAGATAGAGTTTTTTCTGGAGTCCAAGCTTGATCCGGCCCACCGCCCGCGTGATCTTGCGAGTCACGAAGGTCTCGCCTCGCCGCGGGCTTTCGTGGTTGAAGAGAATGCCGCAGGAGGCGTGCAGCCCGTAGCTCTCTCGGTAGTTGACCGTGATCCAGTGTCCATACAACTTGGCGACGCCGTAGGGGCTGCGGGGATAGAAAGGCGTCGTTTCCCGCTGGGGCGTTTCCACCACCTTGCCGTACATTTCGGACGACGACGCCTGGTAGAAGCGGATCTGATACCCGACCGCATCCTGGAAGTCGCGGATCGCCTCCAGGAGGCGGAGCACCCCGACAGCCGTCACGTCGGCGGTGTAGGTCGGCTGGTCAAAACTAACCCGCACGTGGCTCTGGGCCGCCAGGTTGTAGACCTCGGTGGGGCGGATCTCACGGATCAGTCTGGCCAGGCCGTTCCCGTCAGCCAGATCACCGTGATGCAAGACGAGCGGTCGCTCCATCTCGTGAATGTCGCGGTACAGGTGCTCGATCCGCTGGGTCCCGAAGGTGCTCGATCGCCGGACGAGGCCGTGGACCTCATAGCCTTTGTCGAGGAGGAGTTCCGCCAGATAAGAGCCGTCTTGACCAGTGATCCCGGTGACAAGGGCGCGTTTGGAGCGAGCTGCCATAAACAACCTGGAGGAAAAGCAACCTGGAGAAAAACGACTGGGGGAGCGGGAACGAGACGGAGGTGACGGCGGGAAAAACCCGGGGAGCGATGTGCATAAGCCCAGGAAGGAATCTCAGTCGGCCCGAGCCGCATCGGTGACTGCGGGCTGCGAGGCCGGAGCGGGCGGGAGGTCGCCCGCTGCCAATCCTGCGGCAAGCGACTCGTCGAGGGCCGGCACGAGTTGCGAGATGAAGGTCTCGCATTCGAGCATCGACTGAGACGTACCCACCCGCGTCTGATCGACGATGGCGTAGAGTTTGTAGACGAACGGTTCTCCATTGAGCGCGATCCGGGCGATCGTCGGCGCGATCCATTCGAGCGGCTCGCCAGCCGCCTTGCCCGGAACCCCGTAGGTCCAAAAGATTCGGAGCGTTTGGCCGGCCTTCACGAACGTTCCGGTGAAGGCTTCTACCTTTCGGCCGTCCTCCATCGGGATGGTCACACGATGCTCGCTCTCGCCCACCGTAAAGCCAGCCCCCGGATAACACCGGTCGGGAGTGTGGCCAGAAGCATCGTGGGGGAGCGCACAGACGACGAATGCCGACACCCTGGCCTTGGACCGGCCATTGAGATAAAGACGCGAAATGTGCCCGACAGCCCCGGCCCGATCGAGCTCCTTCGGGTCGCTTTCCAGGACCTGCTCTTCGGCCCAATCGTTGAACTTTTTGGGAAACCAGGCCTCCAGCAGTTTGGCGGCCTGTTCGATCCGATCGCGGGACGCAGGAGCCCACCGCTCAGTGAAGCCTCCCTGCACGAGCGTGACGCCGATCAATAACGCCGCAGCCACGCCGAACGTCGCCAGATGCATCCCGGAGTTCCGCACGGTCGTTCTCCCTGTTCAGCTCCGTAGATCAGCCCGCACTCAGCCGGGGAGCGGGGAGTTGTACTTCCGCCGAGCCGCTGTGTCGTCCACGCCGTTGACCACCGCGCCGAGTACCCGCACACCCACGCCTCGGAGTTTGTCCAACGCGGCGGCCACCTGCGGCACCCGGCTCACGTCGCGCATCGTCGTGAGGATCGCCACGTCGCTCTGCTGGCCCAGGAGCAAAACGTCTGCGAAAGCCAGCACCGGCCCGGCATCGACCACCACTTCGTCGAACGAGTCGCGGAAACTCTTGATCAGGGGCACGGTTTCAGGCCGGCCGAGGGCCGTGATCGCGGCGTAGTCGCAATTGCCACCGGTGATCGCAAACAAACCCTCGACGCCGGTCGGCTGCACGGCTTCGTCGAGTGTGACTTCGCCCCGCAGGAGCTCCGGCAGGCCATTTCGCAGGTCGAGTCCGAGGGCAAGATGAACGTTGGGATGCCGCAGGTCTCCGTCAAGCAAGAGCGTTCGCTTGCCGGATCGAGCGATGCTGGCCGCCAGTTGTGAAGCGAGGGTGGTCTTCCCTTCGTGCTCGACCGCACTCGTCACGAGAATCATTTTCGGAGCCAGGCCCGACTGCATGATCACGGCTCGCACCGAATCGACACATTCGGCCACATGGGCTGGATTGACCCGCCGCGTGATCTTCGGCACCGTCCCCAGCACTCGCAGGCCGAGCCGCTGCGTCGGTTCCTCGGCGGTGCTGAGCCGATCCTGGATGTACTCAAGGGCCACCACCGAGCCTCCGCCGAGCACCAAGCCGGCAATGCCTGCCAGCGCCGTGAGCATCGTGCGGAACAGTTCGTCGCTACCCTCCGGCTTGCTCGCCTCTTCGATCAATTCAACGCGGTTGGGCATGGAGATGTCGATCTCGGTGGCATTGAGCTGGATGCCCATGTCGTCCGTGACCTTCATCAGTTGCTCGATTTCCTGCTTTCGTGCCATCAGGTCGGCGTTGGCCTGACCGAGCAGCTTGACTTCCTCCGATACCTTGTCGAAGTCCTTGGTAATTTCCTCGAGCTGCCGAGCCATGATCTCCCGCCGCATCCGGAGGATCACAGGGCTCTCGGCTGCCGCTCCGCTCCGCCTGGCAGCGACGTCCATCGCCAACTGGGTGATGATTTGCGGCTTCAATTCCTCGCGCCGCTGCTCCATGCGAACGAGCAGGCTGTTTCGCATGTCCTGGAGTTTCTTCACGGCTGGGTCGTTCCCGCCGCGGGCGCTCCGCTGGGCCTGGAAGACGATCGCCTCTTCGATCCCGGCGAGTCGGTCGCGAAGCTCCACAAATTGCGGATCCCTGAGCACCATTGCGTCGACCATCTCCTCGGGCACTGACTGCTCGAGCGTGATCTCCCCGCGGGCCTTGGCATCCATGACGGCCAGTTCGGCGTCGACCATCGAAAGCTGCTGCTGAAGGGAGGTCTGCTGAGCCCGCAGCGTGCCGAGGTGGTCGAGAAGGAGCGCCCGCTGGGTGGCGACCTCCTCGCTGTCGGTCGTGCCGAGCGACCTGGCGAGGTTGTTGTAGGTGTCGAGGCGGCTACGGACTTCCGCCATATTCTCCTTGTACTTCTTTTCCAGGGTATCTCGCTTCTGGAGCCGCTCGGCCTTCTCCTTGTTGATCACGTCGTTGAGATAGGAGTTCGTCACGGCGTTGACGATGTCGGTCACCTCCTGGGGGTCTTCCCCGCGGAGGCGAATCTGAATCACTTCCGACTCCATCGGGGCCGACACCTGGACGTTCTTCATCAGCCAGCCGACCTTGTCGGATTCGCCTTCGAAGACCGACAGGTTGTCGACGCCCGGGCGGCGTAGCGCGGCCATCAGTACGAGCGGACTCTTGATCAGCTGCACCTGCGTCTTGCGGAACGCCTCATATTCGGCGTTATCGCGGCCCATGCCGGCCCCGAACATGCCCGACTTGTCACGCACCCGAAGCCAGGCCACCGCCTCAAATCCCTTGGGCAGGAACACCCAGGTCAGAACTCCGGCGAGCGTGCCGAGCGTCAACGCGAGCACGGCTGCTGGGATCCACCGCCGCCGCAAGGCATGCCAAGCTCGGCGATAGTCGATGCCGCCGGCCAGGGGGTCGACACCCGGCTGAGAAAAGGTTCCGGGACCCTGCGAGCCTGGAAATGTCGTGAGTGCGGTATCACGGATCGGCGCCAGCATGCCGCCGTGTGATTCCGCCGTGGCCGTGGTTGTGGGCCCGGAGCCGTCCGTGAATGCCTGCTGTTCGCTCATGGTTACCGTATCGTGCCGAACCGAGTAGCCCAAAAGGGGGATCAGTCGGGCTCAGGAGTGCCTTGCCGCCCGTGACGTAGTCTAACCTTCTTTTTCGCCAGATTCTGCCCGCCCCGCGGATGGGCCAAATCCTGAGAGCACGGGAAATCCAGGTTGGGCCGGCCGCCGGGCTCCTCCAGCCCCCGCCGCGACCGAGGCAGCCGGCACGAAGGCCGGCTGGAACTCGTCGCTCACGATTACATGGGAGAGCAGTTTGATCTCCAGCATGATGAACCCGACCGCCAGGCCCATCATCAAGAGCGCCGCCGGGGTGCTGTCGTGGAAGTTCTCGGCCACTTCGGCCGACACCCCGTAGAGCATGCCGGCCGTCGTAATCCGCATCGCGTTGGCGATGATCGCAATCGGGATCGCGCTCAGGCCGATCACAAGGTTCTCCCACCAGTGGAGACCGCCGACGACGATCACCACTGCCGCCAGCCAGACGAAGATCGTGAGCATCTTCAGGCCCGCACAGGCATCTACGACGTTCATGACGTGCTCCTGACCGAGCCGAATCAGGTTGCCGTCCCGAAAGGCGTCGAATCCGAGCGTCTGGAGAACGAACGTGGCAACCATCGTATTGAAGGTCTGGAGAGGTCCGGTGATGTACCGCTGCGCCTCATCGGGCAGCGGGTACATGAAGATCAACAGCGCGAGCGGCGCCGCTGCCCAACGGAACACACTCCAGCCGCCTGCGACGAGGAATACCCCCAGGATCGCCGGAACGAAGGTGTACATGTCGAAAGTGACGATCCGGTATTTCGCGCAGAAGAGCCGGAGCAGGAACGTCGCGGCGAGGATCACAAAGCCGGTCATCCGGGCTGAAGCCGTCACCGGCGCGATCGGCTGACGCCGCCAGACGAGCAGCAGCACGCTGAACAGTGGCACGATCCAGCCATGCTGATACTGGGGATTGTCCCAGCTCGAGCGGGCATTCATGAGGCCCGGCCAATAGCTGTAGATCAGCATCGCCGACAGGGAGGCAATCGCGAACCAGGGCAAAGCCTCTTCCGGAGACCGGAGGTCGTTGCCGAAGGCCGAGAGTCGCCGAAGAAACCCGGCAATCAGGCCTTCGTCCTCAGGGACGGGTTGGGACGACGGGGTTGCCCTGCCCGCTGCCGCCGCTGCCGGAATGAATACCTCGGCCGCAGCGCCTGACTGGAACACCCCCTGCTGCGACTCGGGAGCCGCAGGGGTGGGGCGGTTGGGGCCGACCGGCAGGATCGGAGAAGGAATGGTCATGGAAAATTCCCGCGGCGAACCCATGCATCATACCCCGCTTGGAAACCGATTTCATGCTTTCCGCCAGAAGAAAAAAACTTCCGGGCCGGAGATTGGTCTGGCTGCGTAGACCGAATCGTTTCAGCCAGATGTAAGGGCGGAATGAATCGCCAATTCGAGTGGCTGCCAGCAGGCGACCACGGCCGAATGCCAGGCGAGCGCCGCAGTTCCAGCAACTGCCAGCCCAAGTCCGGCATCCCCAGGAACGTTCTTTTTCCGTGTGGAAACCTGCACAACGGCCCCTGCCAGGGCCGTTGCAACCGCCACGACCGTCAACGTCTGCCAGCCGAGCACGCTCCCGAGCAGCGGCAGTGCGAGCCGCACCGAGCGGGTGTGGGCTGCCCAGGACATTCCCCACCCGACCGCGAGACCGACCAGGCTCGCCGCGACGCCCTGCACCGCGGCGGAATCCGTGGGCCAGCCACATCGACTCGACAACAGACAAGGCGGCGCGGCGGCGGGGGCGATGGCAATGACGGCCAGGACGATTCCCGAGGCCACGAGGAACCAGCCACGTGGACACTTCCAGCCGATGCGATCCAGGAGCGCCCAGGTGACGATCGTCAGAATCACCCCGGCATGCAGGCAACAGGTCACAAGCAACTGCCAGTCACCGCGGAGGAGTCGATCGACCCCCTGGGGAAAACCTGTCGATGGCCCAGGTAGCCAGCGGCCTCCGGCGGCTAATTCCGTTGCCGCCAGGGTGGCGGCCAACAGTCCGCAGAGAGCCTCCACGAGCGGATACTCGGGGGAAATCCCTGCTCCGCACGACCGACAACGCCCGCGGAGCAACAGCCAGCCGATCACCGGAATATTGTCGCGGGCTCGGATCGGGCAGCGGCAGTGCGGGCAGCGCGACCCTTCCCCGGCGACCGATTCTCCGAGCGGCAGTCGATGCACCACCACATTGATGAAACTGCCGAGCAGGCTGCCCCAGGCGAAGCCGAAGAAGATCACGGCCGCCTCGGCCCACGGCCAGGTGGCAAGCCACTCGGGCACGGCAGGCAGGTCGGCCGCGAATGGCAGGTGAAGCTCGGGCATGTCGGCTGGGAGGAGGAGCGGTTTTCCGCTAGGGTACCGCCGATTTCCCTCGCTCGCCCCCCCGCAGGTTTTCCATGACCGACGCCCTTCCTGGATCCGCCCCCCGCCGCGGTCTGCCCGGGTGGGTCGGTGTCGTTGCCCGCGTCGCCGCCACGGTCGGCCTGATGGCCTGGGCCCTCAAAGACGTCGACTGGGCCCGGTTTGGCGGCATCATCTCACGGGCCCAATGGTGGTGGTTCGTCGCCGCCGTCGGCGCGACCATTCTCGTCCAGTCGGTGGCCGGCGTACGGTGGGCGGCCTTGGCCCGGCCGCTGGGGTTCAAGTACCCCCGCTCGTTCTTTGTGCGCCGCTTTTTCGAGGGAATGTTTTTCAGCCTCTGCCTTCCGTCGAGCATCGGCGGCGATGTCATCAAGGCTGTGCGGATCGGAAACACAGCCCCGCTGCGACTCTTGGCCGCCTGCTCGGTGGTGGTCGATCGGCTGACGGGCCTCTCGGCGCTCGGGGTGCTCGTCGGCACCGCCTTGGTCGCCCGCGAATATCGCCTGGGTCTGGCGGCCGCGGCGGGCGTGTTCGCCGCCTTGCTCGTGGCCGCCCTGATCGCGTTTCGGGTCGGCCTCCTGCTCCTCGACCGGCTCCATGATTGGCTCCCGGAGGGTTCGGGCGGCCGGGAGTTCGTTGCCCGGCTGCTTCCCTACCGTCAACAGCCCGAACTCGTGCTGGCGGCCGTCGCCTGGAGTTTCGTGGTCCAGATGGGGGGCGCGGTGTCGGTGGCACTCGTGGGGCGGGCCCTGGGGGTGGACCAACCGCTCGTCGTCTGGTTTTCGGTGGTGCCCCTCGTGGCACTGGCGATGGTGCTGCCGATCAGCATCGGCGGCTTCGGGGTCCGGGAAAATGCTCTCGAATACCTGCTGCGGTCGTATGGAGTGCCATCCGAGACCGGCGTCGCGATCGCACTGCTGTGGGGCTTGTGCACCGTGTTCGCCGGGTTGCTCGGCGGCGTGCTGTTTCTCCTGGAGCGTCGGCCGCTTGAAGCCGTCGCGCCGACCAGCCCAGTGCCGACCAGCCCAGTGCCGAGCGGCCCAGTGCCGAGCGGCTGAAGCGACGGCTCCTAGACTTCATTCATCCTGCGACGGGTCTCGTGGAGCAGGATCCCCGCCACGCTCTTGGCGTCGTGGATGCGGCCGTCGAGGCACATCGCCACCGCCTCGCTCCAGGGAACGACTCGGGTCGTGATCAGTTCGCCCGGCTCGAGCGCCTGGAGGCCGGCCGAGAGTCCCCGGGCCACGAACAGGTGCATCCGTTCCCGGAGGATGCCCGGCGACATCCAGAGTTCCCCCGCTGGTTCGATGCTCTCGGCCCGGTAGCCGGTTTCCTCGGCGAGCTCCCGGGCGGCGGTCGCGAGTGGCGGTTCGTCGTGGTCGAGCGTGCCGGCCGGAAGTTCGAGGAGCCGCTCCCCTACGGCCACCCGCAGCACATCGACGAGACAGACCGTGTCGGGCGTGACCAGTGGGATCACCACCACGGCTCCGGGATGCACGACGATCTCGCGATCCCGCACGCTGCCGTCGTTGCAGGGCTGGGCGACTCGCTCCACGCGAAATCGCTTGGCCGTGAAGAGCGGAGGCGATGCAGCATCTCCGGGCCGATTCGGTTCGTCGCTCATGATTGGCTCTCGAATTCGGGGTGACCTACCACCGACACGATCCGCGCGGGAGCCGCGGCCACCCGCAGCGGACCGCCCACGAGCCCGCGAGACTGGATGATAGCGAGGCCGACCGTGCAGCCGAGCCGAAGGGAATGCGTTGCTGAGGTGAGGAGCCCAACCGGCTGGTCGTCGAGCAGCACCCGGGCGGGCAGGTCGGTCCGGTGATCGCCGGCGATGGCCACGACGGCGAGCCTGCGGTTCACGTGGCCCATCGCGTCAAGCCGCGCCACGGTCTCCTGCCCGAGATAGCAGCCCTTCTTCAACGAGATCGCGCGAGCGTCGCGGCCGAGTTCCTGGGGCAGCGTCTTCTCCACGATGTCCACGGGCCGTGGATAGCCGGCTTCGATTCTGGCCGCCTCCAGTTCAGCCGCCTCAGCTCGGGGAAGGCGGGCGGCGGTGAGCGCCGCCGCGAGTGCCTCCCCGCGGCCGGCAGCCGACTGGAGCCAGAAACCATCGTTGCCCCTGCCGGTGACTCGGATGATTCGGACGGGGATGCCCGCGAGCAGGTATTCGGCATGCGCCGCGTCGGCCTGCGGCAGGTCGCCGCATCCGAGTGTCGCGAGCTGGTCGGCTGCGCCGGCTCCCGTGAGCAGAAACGTCGCCAGGTCGGCCGTAGCGTCGACCAGCGTCAGCGATTCCCGGATGTGGTACCGCTCGAGGTGATCCCGCAGCAGCGGCCCGATGCCGGAGGCCGCCACGATCGCGAGGCCGGTCGTTGTCCGCAGCACGGTGGCGAGGGCCAGCACCTGCCCACGGGCGTCGGCGAAGAAAGCCTCCGTTCCCTGGCCGATGGCGAGGGCCGAGACCGCCGCGGTGACGAAGTTGTCGACGAACCGCACGGCGTCGGGGCCGGTGGCGGTGACGACCGCCAGATCGCACGGCGCCCAGGCGGCGGACGTTCGAAGCGGCGTTTCCCCGGCGGGACTGGGGCTGGGCATCGACGGAATCTCCTCGGCGGCAGGCGAGAACGCATTCAGCCATAGGTGTAGCACCGGCTCGGGGGGCGGCAAGGCGCGTCGCGGGCGAGGATACGCCCCGATGCTCCGCCAGCGTTCGCCGACCCCCGAGCCTCAGGCTCGGCGTGCCGCATCAGCGGCAAGACCGAGCTTGCAAAAAAATCGGCCAAATCCTTGACACCGCGCGAACGATCCTACCGTGAGCATCGTATTGCTGGGTGTTGCGACCAAGAGTCGCGTTGGGAAAGGCCGGGCAAAACCAGGGTTTTTCCGACGGGCTGGCCGCGGCACGTAGGCTTGTTCAGACGGGCGGTTCGGCAAGGCGCCTCCCGTGGCGGCGGGCCATCACGCGATTCGATCTTCCTTCCTCCGGTTCGCGTTTTCCCCAAGAAGTCGTTCGCGCTCCCGGTGCGCGCCGACATCGAGGGGATGACGAGGGCGGATGGGCCGACCACATACAGGAGGCATCCACCATGGCGACCGTGCACTATGACCGTGACTGCCGCGACGACTTCGACGACGGCAGCGATCTCTACGACCCGCTTGCCGTCGCTGACAGCGAGCACTCCGATGCCGCGCGGGCGGAATTCGAGGCAGGCGACCGCGACGACCGCGCAGGAAACGACAAGAGCGTGGCATACCATCGGATCGCCGCCGTCCGCCAGCAACAGGGAGTGACGTTGCGGAACGTCGCCCGGCGACTCGGAATCCCCTTGCCGGTTGTCCGGCGGCAGGAGCAGGCCGACTGCGACATGCGGCTCTCTGAATTGCTCCGTTGGCAGGAGGTGCTGGAGGTACCGATCGCCGAACTCCTCGTCGAGGGCGACGGTCAACTCTCCGGACCCGTGCTGGCCCGCTCCAGAATGGTGAAGTTGATGAAGACGGCGGCAGCGATTCGGGAACGGTCTCAGGATCCATCGATTTCGCGGATGGTCGCGATGCTCGTCGAGCAGATCCTCGAGATCATGCCAGAACTGGCCGACGTCACGCCGTGGCACACCGTGGGACAGCGACGGACCCGCGACGACCTCGGCCGAACCGCCCGCATGGTGGTGCCAGAAGACGCTTTCCGCGGCGTTTACGACTCATGACCGGCAAGGCCGGTTCGAAACTCGGGGCAGGGCGGTCGCGGCCCCGGTGAGCCGACCTTGTTCGGTCCCGGGGCCGCGTCTACCATCGACGGCGCACGTGGTTCGCAGGATGGCGAACCGTCCGTTCGCCCACCGTTTTACGAAGGACTCTGGCCGTGTTTTCGTTCGTCGGCGTTCTCGGTATTGCCCTGATCTTGTTTCTGGTAGTCGCGGTCACCGGCCGGTTGATCCTCGGCAAGTAGGCGGCGACCAACGGTGGCACCGAAGGCGACGAAAACCAGAAACCCGCCGAGCACTCCGGCCAGAACGATCCAGGCGACCACAGCGAGGCTGAAGTAGTCTCGCAGCCAGACGAGTTCCGGAGGTTCGAGACTCTTCGGTACTTTCCGCTGGACCGGACCCTCGCGGCCAGATTCCCGCCGCATCGCCTCGCGGAAGTCGTCCCAGCCGGCCTGGACGCCCGGCGCCGTGAGTGCGGTCAGACGTCCCTCGCGCCACCGTGCCAGGGCGAGCGGAGGTCCGACGACTGCCAACGCCCACGAGGCGACCAGCGCGATGCCCACCAGGGAGCGAGTCGGTTTCGGGCGGTCCATGCTTCCTCGTCTCCCTGGTCTTCCTCGTCTGTGGCGAGCCTGCCGCTGCCGCCGATTGTGCGACTTTCCCGGGCGGTGAATCAGTCTGGCATCCCGGCGCGGTCGCTGCTACCGTCCCGGCCCAACGCAACGCTCGCCCTCGGAGTCGCCGCCGTGATCGCGTCGTCACCTGCCCGCCACAGCTCGGTACTGGTTCTGCTCGGGGCGTGGCTGCTTCTGCCGGCCGGATCGGTCCGAGCCGACGGGTGGCTGCCCACAGCCTGGTTCTCCCCTGCGGCCGTTGACCCTCAGGCCATGTATCCGCTTGCGGAGAAGGACGGACCGTGGCTCGTGTTGGCCACCACGTTTCGCGGTGAAACCGCGCGGGAAGACGCCCGCGCGCTCGTGCACGAGTTTCGTTCGCGGCACAGGATTCGGGCCTACACCCACGAGAAGGCCTTCGACTACCGGGGTGAACAGCGGGGCAACGGCCTCAATCCCGACGGCAGTCCCAAACGCATGCGATACGCCCAGGCCGCCGAGGTGCTCGAGGTCGCTGTGCTCGTAGGCGACTTCGCCTCCTTCGAGGATCCTCGCGGGCAGAAGGCCCTCCAGACCGTGAAGCAACTGCGGCCAGAAGCCCTGGGAGGCACCGGGGCCAAGAGCAGGCTGGTCGCCGACTTCCTTCAGGCAAACCAGCAGCACGCCAAGGCCGCCGCCTCCAAGCCGCCGATGCACGCCGCCATCCTGATCCCGAATCCCCTCCTTCCCGCCGACTACTTCAGCCGCCAGGAGGTGGACGATTTCGTGTTGGCCATGAACGACGACGTGGCTCACAACCTGCTCGACTGCCCGGCGCGGTACACCGTGCGGGTGGCCACGTTCACCGGGGCAGGCAGTTTCGATACCGGTGCCGGTGACGGCTCCGTCGGAACGGGGTTGGTGGACGTCAATCGATTCGTGGCGGCGCTCAAGGGGAGCGGCTGGAAGGATCCACAGCTCACGGGGCTGGACTCGGAGAGCCGACTCGTCGAAGCCGCCGACAACGCCCATCGGCTTACCGAGGCGCTCCGCCGGGCCGGCTGGCAGGCCTGGGAGTTCCACGACCGGGATTCGAGCATCGTTTGCGTGGGCGCGGTCGATCAGTTGGCGGTGCCATCCGCCGACGGTGGGCCAACACCTCATCCCGAGATCGTTCGGATCGTCACCGCGCTCGGCCCGGATCAGGCGGCCCTCGCCCGCGGCCAGGTCATGCCCCGCAGTTTTGGCGGCATCATGCTCGACCTCCAGCCAAAGCCCATCGACGTGCCCCGCCGCCCCGCCGGCCGCTAGGGCGCATCCGAGATAGCTGTGGCGACGATTGGGCAAACTGAGCAGGAGAGGCGAGGGGGTCGGCAAACGCTCGAGGAGCATAGGGGCGTATCCTCGCCCGCGACGAGACTTTTGCCGCCCCCGAGCCGGTGCTACACGCAACTCGAATGCGCTCTAGGATCCAGCGGAGTCGGCTCGCGGTTCGATGCCCGAGCCGGGAAGCTTCCGCTGTCCTCGGAATGATCTGCCATGCGCCGCTCGCTCGTGCTCGGCACAACCAACTCGGGCAAGGTTCGGGAACTCCTCGATCTGCTCGAGCCCTTCGGTGTGGGGTGTGAGTCGCTCGCCGGCCTGCCGGCCGCCGTCGAGGTCGACGAGATAGGCAGCACGTTCGCCGAGAACGCGGCCCTGAAGGCCACGCAGCAGGCGGTGGCGCTTGGTCGCTGGGTGTTGGCCGAAGACAGCGGCCTGGTCGTGCCGGCGCTGAACGGATCACCGGGCATTCACTCGGCTCGGTTCTCGGGGTTGACCGCGGCCGACGGCCGCGAGGCCGTCGACGTTGCCAACAATCGGCTGTTGCTCGAGCGGCTTGGGCACGCGACCGGCGTGGAGCGGGCGGCGCACTACGCCTGCCATGCGGCGCTGGCCGATCCCACCGGCCGAGTCGTGGCCGTGGCGGCTGGAACATGCGGCGGCTTGATCGCCACGGAACCCGCCGGCACGGGCGGCTTCGGCTACGACCCGCTGTTCATCGTGCCGGAGTATCACCGGACGTTCGGCGAACTTCCGCCGGCGGTGAAGGCGGTGATCAGCCACCGGGCCCGGGCGATGCGGGAGATGATTCCAGCGGTCGTGCGAGCGCTCGCCGGCTGATTCACGACGCCGTCGTGGCAGCCGCTCGCGCCTTCTGGGCAAGCCGGTGTTCGATAACCCGCAGCACGTCGGGAGTGCCGTCCATCCTGCCGCGGACGGACATCAGCGCCGCCTCCAGCGAATCGAGACCTGCGAGGAACCTCGCCACCCGATCGGCCGTGACCTCCTCGAGTAAGGCGAATTCGCCACAGCCCATCGCCGTCAGGAAATGGCTGTTCATCAGCTGTTCCGAGTGGGCCTGCTCCGGCAGGACGAGCATCGGCTTGCCGAGATGAAGGGCCTCGCCGATCAGTTGGTTGCCGGCGGCCGATACCAGGCAGCGGCAGGCGGCCAGATCCTCGACGAATCGTCGCTCGTCGATGGCATGGAACGAGCAGGTGCCGACGGGGTCTCGTTCTCCGAGGCCGTACACTCGCACCGGTATGCCGCAGTCGGCGATGGCTTCGATCGCCGAAAACGGCGTGTGCCGGCGGAGGTAGCTGAGGATGAATCCACCGTCGGTCGGCTGGGCTTCGAGCACCTCCCGGCGAAGCAGTGGACCGACCTGAACCACATGCTCCCAGCCCCGTCGCAGCGGCGGCCGAAAGAAGGCTGACACGATCGTGTCGGCGGCCTCGCTGACATACATCCAGACCGCGTGGCTCATGACCCATGCGTTCCACTGCAGCGACCACGGGAGGGCGTCGAGGTCGTAGGCCAGAAGAAAGTGTTGGTGGTCGACGCTCACCAGCGGAATGCCCAGCCGCCCGGCGGCCCGGGGCAGCGCGGGTTCGAAGTCGGTGATTGCCAGGTCGGCGGCGAATTCGTCGAGATCACGGATCATCCGATCGACGAGCGGTCCGAGCTGCCGCGCCTGATAGTCCAGTCCGGCGGCGATCGACCGCATCACATCGAGCCGTCCGCTGGTGTATTGAAAAACCACTCCGGGAATTTCCTCCAGCCGTACCCGCGGATGCCGATTTCCCAAGTGGCGGCGGAGGAAGGCAAGGGCGTCGGCCGAGGTGTAGACCAGGATGTCGTGATCGGCGTCGAGCCGCTCCACGAGCGTGCTCATCCGGGTGGCATGGCCTCGACCTTCTCCGCAGAGGCTGATGGCGATTTTCGGCATCGGCGTGGGGCCAGGGGGGAGGAGTCGGGTATGACGGGAAGCAGCATTGTGTCGGCCGGAAGGGCCGGTCGCCAACCGGCGGCGGCTCACGGCGGTCTTCTGTGACGCTGCCCGTCAGGGTACGCTGCGGTCGATGCCTGGAATTGCCTCGGGAGAGTTTCATGCCGCGTCGGCTGTCACGACCATTCGTCCTGGGCTTGCTCGGCTGGGCCGTGGCGCTCTGCTCCACCGGCGTTGTAGGTGCCGCCGGCCCCGACGACGTGATCGCCCGGTGCGGAGACGCGACGATCACCCGCGATCAGGTCGAGAGTGTGATGCGGCGGCTGGGATCGTCGAGCCTGTCCCCGGGGCCGCAACGGCAGCGGGCCGAGGCGGCCGTCCTCGAGCAGTTGATCGACGAGCAGGTCCTCGAGGCGGAGTTGGTGAGGGCCGGGGTCGAAGTCGCCGATGCGGAAATCGATGCCATGCTCAGCCAACTTCGCCAGCAGGTGGAGGCTCGGGGCGAGAATTTCGAGGCGTTTCTGGCCGCATCAGGCCGCTCCCCCGAGGCCGTTCGACGGCAAGTGGCCCTGGAGGTGGCCCTCGACCGCTATGTGCGTCCGCGGATCACGGCCTCGGCCATCGCCCAGGCGTTCGCCAAACACAAGCGAGACTACGACGGCACGCGGCTCCGGGTGAGTCATATTCTCCTGCGTCCCGAAACGGGAGGTGACGGCGAGGTGGCGGCCGAATTGCTCGAAAGGGCGGCCAATCTCCGCAAGGACATCGTCCAGGGACGGATCTCGTTCGCCGAGGCAGCCGCACTGTATTCGGCCGGCCCAAGCCGGCGTCAGGGGGGTGATCTCGGCTGGATCAGCCGCGACAGTCCGATGCTCGACGCCTTCTCGAGCCAGGCCTACGCGTTGGCGAAGGGCGCGGTGTCCCCGCCTTTCACCACGCCTTTCGGCGTGCACATCGTCAAGGTGAACGACCTGCAGGAGGGGCGAATCGGCATCGACGCCGTGCGGCCGCGGCTCCAGCAACTCGTGGTCTCGGAACTCATCCGGGAACTCGTGCTGGCGGGGCGGCGGCGGACGCCTGTCAGCTTCGCAGCGGGCACGCCGTACCTCGACCCGCTCACGCTGGGCCAGCCAGCGGCCCAGCGGCGGGTCGTTGCCGGGGCGCCGGCAACGGATTGAGGCGTGTTGAGGCGTCTGGGAAGTCCGGGCGGAATCTGCGCCGCGGAACTGGCCATGTCAGTGCGGAGATTCCGGATTGTTTCGGCCAGCGGTGGCCGGTAGCCTCCCCGGGGTCCCAGCGCTTTTCTTCCGGGCTGCCGATGAAGGTTCGCACGTTTCTCCTCTTCGCCTGCATGATCGTTGTGCCTGGGTTGGCGATGTTTTCGCACCGAGTGCCGGCGGGGGTGCGGTCTGCCACGCGCTGCGCACTCTGGGATCCAATTCAGACCTGGGCGGAAGGCTGGTCGAAGCCGGATTCCGCGACGTTCCTGGCGGAGTCAGACGGCGGCGGGGCAGCCGTCGAGGCGGCCGCTGACGATGCCGGCGGGCCGGCGGGCGGTGGGGTGACTCGACCCGTCGGACTCGGGGGCCTGGGCCGACTGAGTGGGCAAGGAGGCGAATCTGCCGAAGAACCGGCGGCTCGCCTTGCCGCCCTCGGCGCCTCGGGTGTCGACTGCCGCCCGTTCGAAGCCGAGACTGGCAGCCACGTCGCCTCATGCCGGGTGCCGATCGACGCATCTGGGCAACTCCACCGGGTTTTCCAGGCGGCTGGTGGGTCGCCACAGGAGGCCGTTTCGTCTCTGGCGGATCAGGTCGAGGGGTGGCGCGACCGGCTGGCCGCTCGGGCCTCTGGCTCAGACAATCCCCGTGGCCCGGCGGGATTCTGATCGCCGTCTTTCGCCGCTTCGTCGCCCAGGTTTTTCATGAACCATACCAGGGAACGCGCCGGCATCCGACCGACGCTCCGGGACCTCCTGACGAGCCTCCGGCGGGGTGTTCCACCGAATTTTCCTCAGGAGCGACGACCGTGGCGGCCGTTGGCTCCCTTGCCCCGTCGTGCCGCGGCCAGCTGCCGGGGTGAGCACGCTCGTTCGGACGACCTCGCCCGACTGGAAGCAGCGTTGTTTGTGGCGCGCGAGCCCCTCTCGACGCGGCGGCTCGCGAAGTTGGCCCGGCTGACCGACGGTACGCGGGCCAGGACGCTTCTCCGGGAACTCCGCGGACTCCAGGATGCCGCCGGGTCGGCGATTCGGGTCGAGCAACTCGCCGGCGGATTCCAGCTTCTCTCGCGGGCGGCATTCGGCCCCTGGATTCGCCGGATCCATGGCCATTCTGCCGACGGCCGGCTCTCCCAGGCCGGTCTGGAGACGCTGGCCATCGTCGCCTATCGCCAGCCCGTCACGCGGGCGGAAATCGAGGCGATTCGCGGGGTGGGCAGTGAGGAAATGCTCCGGCACCTGCTCGAGCGTGATCTTGTGGCTGTCGGCGGCCGGGCCGATGATTTGGGTCGCCCGAACGTCTACGTGACGACTCGCCGGTTTCTAACTTTTTTCGGGCTGCCGCGGCTGGAGGACCTGCCGCCGATCGAGGGATTCCTGGCCCCCTCACCGGTCCCGAAAGTCTGCGATCCTGACGCCGCAGAGCCATCCGAGGCCGATCAAGAAGGCGGGCAGGAAGCCGGCCAGAGGCCGTTCCGCTGAGCAGACCAGATTCCGTCGCGGTGGTGGCTTGCAAGGCTCGCTACGAGGGGACACACTTTTCCTCCCTGAAGGTCGGTCTGCCTTGTGTCCGATAAACCGCTCGGTCTTTGCCGTCGTGGTTGATTGGACTCTGCCTGACAGATCGGGTAGAGATTCCGGCCGGATGGCATGGTCGTCGATCCGAAGATTCCCTGGAGGTTTTGCCGTGACGATTGCTGAGCGTGGCCGAGGCGACACGGGCTTGTCGACCGCTGAGATGTTCTCGTGGAGCGAGTTGCCCGAACTCCTCGCTGCGGAAGACCTCTTTGAATCAGGAGAGCCGCAGCGGGATCGCCCCATGGGCGACATCGTCGCTCGTGGTGAGGAAGAAGACGAGGACGAGGACGAAGACTTCGAGGACGAGGACGACGACCTCGAAGAGGAAGATGATTTCGAGGACGACGAAGAGGACGAAGACGAGGACGAGGAAGACGAAGAAGAAGAAGACGAGGAGTGGGAAGAGGTTGAGGACGAGGACGACGAAGAAGACGAGGAAGAGGAAGAGGAAGAGGAGGACGAGGAGTCAGAAGAGGACGAAGACTGGGAAGACGACGAGGACGACGATTGGGACGACGAGGATGAGGAAGAAGACGACGACGACGATGACTGAGTTAGTCTGAGTCGTCGATCAGCCGCGCGATCACAAGGAGCCCCTTTCTTTCCAGTCCGATCTGGCAATCCCTTCCCGCATTGCCCAATCGGCGGATCATTGCTCCCTGGTCAATGATCCGCTCTCCGTCGATCGTCACGAGACGATCGCCCGCGTGCAGGCCGCCGCGTGCGGCTGGTGAGTCGGTGGCGACCTCGATCACGAGTGGCAGGCCCGGATCAGCCGGATCGGCCCGGGAGAGGATGCCCCAGCGGCCACGCGGCGGTCGTACGGCCGGCCGCTCGCCTTCGAATCGTCGGCGAGTGACATTCGATTCGCTGCGGCAGGCCTCCCGGAAAGCCGGGACATCCTCGGCTTCGGTGAGTTCCATCACGATCTGGAGGCCGAGCCTCACGACCAGCGGAATGCCCGGCTGGTTCACCAGTGCCACGTCGTCGCTCGGGCGGTGGTATTGGTCGTGCAGCCCGGTATGGAGCATGGCGACGGGAACGCCGGCCTCGACGAACGCATAGTGGTCGGAGTCTTCGTTCAGATCCCAATCAAAGACAAGTTCCAGGCCGCTGCCCCCCCCGCTCCGATTGTTCGCGGCCAGAAGAAGCGATCGAAGTCCGACGCCTGTCCGACTCCCGAAGACCGTCAGCCGGCGTTCTCGGAGCCGGCCGATCATGTCGAGGTTGAGGCAGAAGGCGAGCCGCTTGTCGGCGAGCACCGGGGGTCGGATTCGCAGGAAATGGCGGGAGCCGAGCAGCCCCTTCTCCTCACCGTCCCAGAACGCGAACAGGATCGACCGCCGGGGACGCTCCGGAAGCTGCTGTACCGCCTCCATCAACTCGATCAGGCCGGCCACCCCCGAGGCGTTGTCATCGGCGCCGTTGTGGACGAAGCCGAACGGGCCGAAGCTGTTCTGGGCGGTCCCGTAGCCCACGTGGTCGTAGTGAGCGCCGACCACGACCACCTCGGACGCGACCTCCGGGTCGCTCCCGGGCAGCCAGGCCAGCACATTCCGCAGGCCGGCCCCAAACGACTGGTAGTAGGAGCCCTCGTCGCCGGCAGGCTGGTAGCCGAGAGATTCGATCTGCTCCACGATGTACGTCGCCGCCGCGCGTCCCCCCCGACTGCCTCCCTCGCGGCCTTCGAAGGCATCATCGGCGAGCGCATGCACATGCCGAGCGGCCTCCTGCTCGGTGATCGAGGCCGGTGCCGGCAGGAGCCGTTCCGCCGCGAACGACACCCGGAATGCCGCGAGCAGCCAGCAAGCCGCAAACACCCTGCCGCCCAGGAACGGGCGGCGAGGCTGCGCAAGGCGGGGGCGACGAATGTGGTTCCTGAGCATGGCGGGGGCCTCCTCCTTGCGGGACGAGGATTCCGTGCTCAGAATAGCCTCCGGCGGGTTCGACCCGTCCACGGGAATTTCGACACCGTGTGCGAGGAGAGGTGGCAGAGTGGTCGAATGCGCGTCTTTGCTAAAGACGTGACCGGTCAAAAGCTGGTCCGCGGGTTCGAATCCCGCCCTCTCCGTTTGGTGACCCTGCCCGAGTTCGACGGTTCACCGGCTCGGGGGCGGCAAAAGTCGGTCGGAGGACCGACTCCTCCGGATCGTCGCGGGGGAAACGCCGCTATGTTCCGCGAGCGTTCGCCGACCCCCACGTCTACCGTCCCCGCTGGGCGACTCGTCGCTCCCGCCATCGGAGATCCGGCCTAGCGGTTGACGTGCACGACCTTCGCCGGAGGAAACCCGTTGAAGTGGGTGCTGCTGGCGGCGGAGTAGGCGCCGATGTTCTCGCTGAAGAGGTAGTCTCCGATGTCGAGATCAGGAAGGTGCTCGGCGAGGCTGATCGTATCGAGGGCGTCGCAGGTGGGGCCGAAGACGGCGCAGAGTTGCTTCGCTCCCCGCTTGAAACTCTGGAGGTGGTACGTGCAGTGATCGAAGATCACGCCCGAGTAGGTGTGATAGACGCCATCGTCGACGTAGTAGCCGAGTTTGCCGTTGCGAACCGCCTTGCCGATGATCTTGCAGACCGAGGTGCCCGCCGAGGCCACGAGGAATCTGCCCGGCTCCGCCAGGATCTCGATGTCAGCGGGAAACAACCGGTCGATCTCGTGGTTGATCTTCTTGGCAAGCGACGCGAATTTCGGCACGGATGCATCGTAGGCGGCCGGAAAGCCCCCGCCGATGTCGAGCAGCTTGAGGGTGAAGCCCCGCAGCTTCGCCTCGTTGAAGATGTTGGCAGAGAGGTGGAGTGCCTGGACGTAGTTCTCCGGATTCGTGCACTGGCTGCCGACGTGGAAGGAGACTCCTTCGACCACCAAGCCGTGGTCGTGAGCCGCTTGGATGAGATCGACCGCCTCCCCCGGCGGGGAGCCGAACTTACTCGAGAGTTCGACCATTGAGCCGGTATTGGGCACCTGGAGCCTGAGGCAGAGGCCGGCGTGGGGGGCGTGCTTGGCGATCTTTTTCACCTCCTCGACGTTGTCGTAGGTGACGAGAGGCCGGTAGCGGTCGAGCTCGTGGAGGGTCTCGATCGGCTTGATGGGATTCGCGTAGATGATCTTGTCCCAGATGAAGTCCTGCCTGGCCTTGGCGGACAACTTCTTGATGAACTGGTAGACGGTGTGGAATTCCTGCATGCTGGCCACGTCGAAGCTGCCGCCGAGCTTGTAAAAGGTCTCGACGATCGCGGGGTCGCTGTTGACCTTGACGGCGTAGTAGGCCTGGACGCGGGGAAAGTGCTTCTTGAAGGTGGCGTAGTTCCTGCGGAGTTCGTCGTGGTCCACGACGAATAGCGGGGTGCCATGCTTCTTCGCCAGGTCGAGCAGGGTCTTCTGGTTCACCATCAGTCTCCGTCGGTGAGGAGGAAGTTCTTGAACTGCCAGGTGTCGGAGGCGTCGATCGCCGGCCGATTGAAACCGCGAAAGGCGTTGGAATAATACTTCAGCGGTGTCCAATCGCTGGGGGTGGAGATGAACTTGCCGAGGTACGGCTTGGCGATTCCCAAGACGTATTCGTGGGGCAGGTCGTCGGGCAAGCAGACTCCCCGCTCGGGGTTCTCGATCATCCACATCGTGGCGGCGACCACGGAGATCGCCACCTGGACGGTGGTGGCGTTTTGGTGCGGCACGAGCTGCCGCGACTTTTCGATCGAGAGGTCGGTGCCGCACCACCACGACGTGAGCGGATGTCCCATCACGAGTGCGCCGAGAATGTCACCGCCCCTGGTGATTTCGTCGGTCATGATCCGGAGTTTGGGCTGGAGGCGGTAGTTTTTGCCGCGGAGTTCCCAGAGGCTCGCGATGGCGGCGTCGCTCGGGCAATAGGCGTAGTGGACGGTCGGACGGTAAATCGTGGCGCCCGACTCGTCTCGCACGGAGAGCTTCTCGGTGATCGAAAAAGCCTCGCCGTGGCGGACCACCATTCCAATGATCGTGTAACTCGGAACCCAGGAGACGACCTGGGTGTTGATCCCCATCCGGGCGAGGCAGATTTGGCTCTTCGGTCCGTCGGTATGCTCATAGGCGAAGGCAGGGAGTTCCTTCTCGTGGGTGCCCCAGCCCATTTCGGCCGTGGTGGTGCCCTCTTCTCGAAAACCTTCCACGCTCCAGGTGTTGACGAATTCATCAACGTCTTTCGGCTGGTCGGAAATCTGCGTGTCCCGCTCGCTGCAGTGGATCACCTTCACGCCCAGGGCGTGCGCAAGGTGGTTGAAGGCCTGATCGCGAGCGTGCTGGGCGACGCGGTCGGCCTGTTCGCCCTCGAGTTTCCGTTCGGCCAGGCACGCCTGGGCAATGTCGAGGAGGGCATTCTTCGTGAAGTGGCTGATCAGCCCGGGATTGGCTCCGTGTTCCAGAACCGCGGTTGGACCCGGCGACGACCAGCCCTCGACCATCCGCCGAATCTGCATGTGACGCCAATAGAGCGTCATCTGAGTGGGATGGGCACCCTTTGAGTTGGCATAGGGATCCCAGAGTTCGACCGATGTGTTGAGGTATCGCACGCCATGGTCGTGGCACCACTGCACGATCTCGCAGCAGTCGATGTTCCAGGCCAGGTCGATCAGAATGTCACCCGCCGAAACATGCTGTCCGAGGAGTTCTCCAAGGTTGTAGGGCCCCAGTTTGGCCCGCACGAGTTTCACACCCTGCTCCACCCAGGGCCGGATGGCGTCTTCGTCGGGTTCGAATTCGATGAGCGTGATGTCCTCGGGCCGGACCCGCACATGCTTGAGGAGTACCGGGAGCGTGCAGCGGGCGACGAATCCGAAGCCGACAAACAGGATTTTCTTGGAGAAATGCAGCATCGTGGGAAGTGGTCTCCGCGTTTCGGGGCCGCAGGACGGCCCGCCATTCAGTGGTTGAAGGCGAGCCGGGAGATCGATACGAA